>JBBQBP010000003.1:0-126145 GCA_038317635.1 Propionibacteriales bacterium | reverse complement strand
ATGTCCATTCGCTGATCCGGTGTGGCGACAACAGCTGCAACGGCTACCAGTACACCGCCTGGCTCTCGGGTCACAACGGGCTCGGCCTGAACGGGGTCGGCGCCGGCGACCCGCTGCCGCTACCCGCCACAGTCCGCACCTGGCAGCAAGGCATCGACTGGGCACACGCCCAAATCGCCGCACTCACCGCACCACAGGAGGACGACATGGGAATCCGCTACACGTTCAGGGGCAGCGCATATTTCTGCGACTTGTCCACGGGGGTTCACTACGGCATCCCGGACTCGTTCTGTGATGCGCTCATCCGGAAGACCGCCGTAGACCGCGGCGACGTCCTGCCCGACGACCACACCCGGTACACGCAGCTGTGCGAGATGGCCGTTGTGGCCTCGAATCCCGCAACCAAGGCCATCATCGCCACCATCGACCCGGCCACCATCGCCGGAGCCATCGCCACACTCGGCGCGGACCTTCCCCGCCTGGTCGCCGACGAGCTCGCAAAGCGCATCCAGTCCTGAAAGGACAGAACCATGCTCAAAGACATCATCCCCACCGCCTGGCGCCAGCGCGTCTACGTTGCCTATGCGCTCATCGTCGTGCTCGAGGGCGCGCTCCAGGTTGGCTACGCGACCATCGCCCATGAGATGCCCGTGTGGCTGCTCGTGGCGCTCGCCGTGACCGCGTACCTCGGTGCTGCCATCGGTGCCATGGCCGCGTCCAACCCGACGCAGCCCGTGCCGGCCGACGCGACACCCCCAGTCATCGGCGAGTAGTCATGACGCCCGGCGATCACGTCGAGTTCGCCGAGTCCGGTCGGCAACGGGCGACCCCGTTCACCAAGATCTGGTACGCGGGATGGCTGGCTATGGGGCTGTCGATCTTCATTGGCGGACTCAACCCTGCCTGGGAGCCCACTATTTCCCTGAACGACTTCCCGGACTGGGTGTCGCTGTGGATGGGTGCCGGGATGACTCTCGGCGGCGTTGCGCTGCTAGTCGGAGTGAGCCCTGGGATCAGGCTCGATCGCTCCTGGGCATGGGAGAGCATGGGCTGTTACCTGGCTGGTTTCGCGTGGCTCGCATTCGCGCTCGCTACGATGTGGGAACGGCCGTTCGTCGTCATCCCGTGGCTGTTCGGGATCACATCGGCTGCATCCATGACTGCCCGGCTGGTCACCCTGTCCCAGCGGGAGAACTTCACGCGAAGGATCATCCGGGAGGACCAAGAGGCTCGAGAGCGCGTCGCGGGCGATGACATCTTCATGCCGCTCGATCCTGAGGGGGGCAAGGGCTCATGAGCGAAGCGGTGATCATCGCCCTCGTCGGCGGCGTCATGTCCGGCGGAACGATAGCCGCGATCCTCAAGTTCATCGCAGCTCGGCACAAGGACCCCATCGACCAGGCGCAGGCGGAGGCTTCGATGGCCGCGCAGGCTCAGACCATGACGCTCGAGTGGGCCAAGGGCCTACAGGCTGACATCGCTCGGCTGCGTGAGGACGGGCTCGAGACCCAACGCCAGATGGAGGCGGCTCGGAAGGACTTCGAGCACTTCCGCGACCAGGTCAAGGGCCGGCTGAACGTGTGGGAACGCTGGTATGAGTCGCTGGTGGCCCACTGGGGGGAACTGCGACAGTCGGAGACCCCGCTCGAGGCCCCCGACACCAGCGAGTACACGAGCCTGATCGCCACTCCTTACAGGTACTACTGACCCCACCTCGCCGCATCGACGTCGAGGCCCAGACGCCCCGCTCATCTTCGGATGGGCGGGGCGCTTTGTTGCGTTTGCGCGGGTTTTGACCGGGGCTGACGTGCCTTGGCTACGCCGATGGCTACGCATGGCCCATTTCTGAGCGCGAACCGTACACATGGTCCCGATGTGACCAACTGGATCGACGCAGCCGCTGACCTCCTACTGGGGGCGACGTGCCCGGGATGCAGGGCGCCCGGGTGGGGGATCTGTACGAGCTGCCGCACGTCTCTGGACACAGCCACGGCGTTCGAGGTCGGCCGGCGCGTGGAGGGATTTCCCTCGGCCAGTGCTGCACGGGTGTACGAAGGACGGGTCCGGCGGCTCATCGCCGCCCACAAGGAGCGACACGCTCGCGAGGCGACGTCGGTGCTCGGTGCGCTGCTCGCCGAGGCGGTGGCGCATCGACGACCTGTTGGACCGGTGACGCTCGTACCGGTCCCCTCGGGTCGGTCCGCGGTGCGTCAGCGGGGGTACGACTCCGTACACGTGCTGGCCGGCGCCGCCGCGCGCGGGCTGTCGCGAGACGGGCGTCGGGTGATCGTCGTCCCGGCTCTGCGGCACGTGCGGCGCCTTGCAGACCAGGCCTCGCTCGACACGGCCGCCCGGTGGGCGAACCTCCACGGCGCCATGGTGGCGCGGCCTCTCGAGGGAACGGTCGTGGTGGTGGACGACGTCTGCACCACGGGAGCGACCCTCGCAGAGGCGTGCCGAGCCCTCAGAGTCGCTGGTGCCCATGAGTGTGAGGCCGCGACGATCAGTGCGACCGTGCTGCGACGCGACCGGCAGACACACAGATCAGCCGGCCCGGCAGCTGCCGGACCGGCCGATTCCATCAGAGGGTTCTAGACCGCGACCTCACCGCGCTCGCCGGTACGGATGCGGACCACTTCGTCGACGAGCGTGACCCAGATCTTGCCGTCACCGATCTCGCCTGTCCTGGCTGCATCGGCGATCACTGATACGACTTCGTCAGCTTCCTTGTCGGTGACGAGGATCTCGACCTTGACCTTGAGCACGAAGTCGATCGTGAACTCTTCGCCGCGGTAGATCTCGCTGTGGCCGTGCTGGCGAGCGTACCCGGAGGACTCGCTGACGGTCATGCCACTGACACCGTGCATGGCTAGGGCGAGCTGGACATCGGCGAGCTTGTGCGGCTGGACGATTGCGGTGACAAGTTTCATGCCTTGACCTCCTCCGGCGTGGAAGCCGGGATCACGAGACGCTGGTTGACACGGTAGGCGGTGTAACGAACGCTCGACAGGTCGTAGGCGACCTCAGCGTGCTCTTCGAGGTCGATGCCGTCCAGCTCGGCCTGCGGGGCGACGCGGATCTTCATCATCGCCTTGATGAGCAGGCCGATGAGGAGCGTGACGACCGCGGAGTAGAGCAGGACGGAGAAGGCGCCGATCGCCTGCTTGCCGAGCTGGTCGAAGCCGCCGCCGTAGAAGAGGCCGTTGACAGCGTTGGGAGCCTTGTCGCTGGCCAGGAAGCCGATGAGCAGCGTGCCCGTGAGGCCTCCGACCATGTGGACGCCGACGACGTCGAGCGAGTCGTCGTAGCCGAACTTGAACTTCAGTCCGACTGCCAGGGCGCACAGGACGCCTGCGACGGCACCGACGATGATCGAGCCGATCGGGGTGACCGCTGCACAGGCCGGCGTGATGGCGACCAGTCCCGCCACGACGCCCGAAGCTGCACCCAGGGAGGTGAAGTGGCCGTCGCGGATGCGCTCCGTGGCGAGCCACGCGAGCATTGCTGCGGAGGTGGCCACCAGGGTCGTGACCCACGCGTGGGATGCGGTGCCGTTGGCGCCGAGCGCGGAGCCGGCGTTGAAGCCGAACCAGCCGAACCACAGGATGCCGGCGCCGAGCATGACGAGGGTCATGTTGTGCGGCCGCATGGGCTTCGAGCCGAAGCCGATGCGCGGCTTGAGGACGATCGCCATCATGAGCGCGGCGATGCCGGCGTTGATGTGGATTGCGGTGCCGCCCGCGAAGTCGATCACGCCGATCTTGTTGGCGATCCAGCCGCCGTAGGAGGTGATGTTGCCCGCGGCGTCCTTGGTGTCGAACGCGAAGACCCAGTGTGCGGCCGGGAAGTAGACCAGCGTCGCCCACAGGATGGTGAAGACGATCCACGAAGGGAACGTCATGCGATCGGCCACCGCACCGGAGACCAGTGCGACGGCGATGATGGCGAAGCCCGCCTGGAATGCGACGAAAGCCATCGCCGGGATGGTCCCGGCTGTTGCGTCGCCCATGGCTCCTTCGAGGCCGAGCAGCGGGATCGGGTTCCCGATGATGCCGGCGCCGCCGACTGAGTCGCCGAAAGCGAGCCCGTAGCCGTACAAGGCCCACAGGACCCCGACCGTGCCCATCGTGACGAAGCTCATCATGATCATGTTGAGCGTGCTGTTGGCGCGGACCATGCCGCCGTAGAACATGGCGAGACCGGGCGTCATCAGCAGCACTAGAGCAGCGCTGGCGAGGACCCAGGCAGTGTCGCCACCGGAGATCTCGAGAAGTGTCATGTCCCGAATCTTTGGCGCAACTGGTTACGGGGTGACGCGCTGTCTGTTACGGCCGTGTCACACGATGGGCCCTTCGTGTAACGACTTGTCGCATCGACCTTGGCACCTTCCGCTGTGGGGGGTGTGAGGACTTCCTTCGAATCGCTCCACGATCCTGGTTCGGGCGCCAGTTCCGTACTAGCCTCGATTCATGGCACCGCCAGTACGTTCCGGGATCTTCCCGACGCGGCTCAGGAGGTGCCATTCGTGTCTCGTCGTCGGGGCCCGCAGAGCGGGCGCCAGATAGAGGAGGGTCCATGGATGTCGTCGTTACATCGCGTCGTTGCCAACTCACCGATGCGTTCCGGGATCATGTCAGCGAGAAGCTGAACAGCCTGGAGAAGCTCAAAGAGCGCATCATCAGAGCCGAGGTCATGGTCACCTGTTCGGATGCCAAGCGGCAACCGGACCAAGCGATCCGCGTGGAGATCACGCTGAACGGAAAGGGACCTGTGGTTCGAGCGGAGGCAGCCGCTGACGACAAGATGGTGGCCTTCGAGCACGCGCTCGAGCGGCTGAAAACGCAGCTTCTTCGAGCCTCCGACCGGCGCAAGGTGCACCGTGGGCTGCGCGGCGGAGCGCTGGCCAAGCCGGTGGAGGTTCCGCCTCTGGAGCCGGAGGAGGAGCAGACGGAGATCCGTACGGTCGCGGGGCTCGAAGTACAAGGGGACGGGCCACTGGTAGTACGCGAGAAGAACTTCGCGTCCTCCCCGCTCACCCTCGCCCAGGCACTCGACGAGATGGAGCTGGTCGGCCACGACTTCTTCCTCTACCTCGATGCGGAGTCGAGCCAGCCGAGCGTCGTCTACCGCCGCAGGGCGTACGACTACGGCGTGATCCATCTGGAGGTCGAGGCAACCGCCTGATCCAGGAGAGCGCGTCCGGGTTCGCCCGGACGCGCCCCGGGCCAGCCGTAAACGACCTCGGACACCGCGGCACTACCATGTACGAGGACCCCGGAACCTCGGGGAGGAAGTGGGACTTCGGGTGGCTTTGCTCGACAGGATGCTGCACATCGGCGAGGGCCGTCAGCTCAAGAAGCTTCAGGCGGTCGCTCGCCAGGTGAACTCCATCGAGGGCGACTACACGTCGATGTCCGACGAGGACCTGCGCGGTCAGACGGGCGACCTCCGGCAGCGCTATGACAACGGCGAGTCGCTCGACTCCTTGATGCCCGAGGCGTTCGCCACGGTGCGTGAGGCGTCGACGCGCGTCCTGGACAAACGTCACTTCGACGTACAGATCATGGGTGGCGCGGCGCTCCACTGGTGCAACATCGCGGAGATGAAGACAGGTGAGGGCAAGACGCTCGTCGCCGTCCTCCCGTCGTACCTGAACGCGCTCACCGGCAAGGGCGTCCATATCGTCACGGTCAACGACTACCTCGCGCAGTTCCAGTCGGAGCAGATGGGCCGCATCCACCACTTCCTGGGCCTTGACGTCGGCGCGATCCTCGCCCACATGGACCCGCCCGCGCGGCGCGTGGCCTATGCGGCGGACGTCACCTACGGCACGAACAACGAGTTCGGCTTCGACTACCTGCGCGACAACATGGCTCTCTCGCTGGACGACTGTGTACAGCGGGGCCACTACTTCGCGATCGTGGACGAGGTGGACTCGATCCTCGTCGACGAGGCCCGGACACCGCTGATCATCTCCGGACCGGCCGAGGACACCATCAAGTGGTACCCGGAGTTCGCCCGGCTCGTGAAGCGGCTGGAGCGCGACAGGCACTACGAGGTCGACGAGAAGAAGCGCACCGTCGCGATCATCGAGCAGGGCATCTCGGTCGTCGAGGACCGCCTCGGCATCGACAACCTGTACGAGTCGGAAAACACGCCGCTGATCTCGTATCTCAACAACGCGATCAAGGCCAAGGAGCTGTTCAAGCGCGACAAGGACTACGTCGTCATGGACGGCAACGTGCTGATCGTCGACGAGCACACCGGCCGTACGCTCGACGGCCGCCGCTACAACGAGGGTCTGCACCAGGCTCTCGAGGCCAAGGAGGGCGTGCAGATCAAGGAGGAGTACCAGACCCTCGCGACGATCACGCTCCAGAACTTCTTCCGCATGTACTCCAAGCTCTCGGGCATGACCGGCACCGCCAAGACGGAGGAGTCGGAGTTCCAGAAGATCTACGGACTCGGCGTCATCCCCATCCCGACGAACCAGCCGATGATCCGGGCCGACCAGAAGGACCTGATCTACCGCACCGAAGACGCGAAGTTCAACGCGATCGTCGAGGACATCACGGAACGCCACGAGAACGGCCAGCCGGTACTGATCGGCACCGCGTCCGTGGCGAAGTCGGAGAGGCTGTCCAAGCTGCTGGTACGGGCGGGCATCCCTCACGAGGTCCTCAACGCGAAGCAGCACGCGCGTGAGGCGGCGGTCGTGGCGCTCGCCGGCCGCAAGGGCGCCGTCACCGTCGCCACCAACATGGCCGGCCGTGGCACGGACATCATTCTCGGCGGCAACCCCGAGTTCCTGGCCGATGCGGTCCTGCGTGAGCGGGGCCTGGACCCCGTCGAGAACTCCGAAGAGTACGAGGCCGAATGGGCCGAGACGTTCGCACGGATCAACTCCCAGGTCGCCGATGAGCACGAGGAGGTCGTCGACGCCGGCGGCTTGTACGTGATCGGCTCCGAGCGGCACGAGTCGCGCCGCATCGACAACCAGCTCCGCGGCCGGTCCGGTCGTCAGGGCGATCCGGGCGAGAGCCGGTTCTTCCTGTCGCTGGGCGACGACCTGATGCGGCTGTTCAAGAGCGACATGGTCGACTGGTTCATGCGGGCCCTCAAGGTGCCTGACGACGTGCCGATCGAAGACAAGAGGATCACGAAGATGATCCAGGGCGCCCAGGAGCAGGTCGAGGCGCAGAACTTCGAGATGCGCAAGAACGTCCTCAAGTACGACGACGTCATGAACCGCCAGCGCCACGCCATCTACTCCGACCGCCGTTCGGTGCTCGAGGGTGCCGACGTCGAGGAGAAGCTGCGCGCGACCGTGACCCGTGTGGTCACCCAGTTCGTCGAGAACGCGACCCAGGGCTTCGAGGAGGACTGGGACCTGGAGCAGCTGTGGCTCGACCTCAAGCAGCTCTACCCGGTCTCGCTCGACCGCTCCGCGTACGAGAACCGCGACGTCACCACAGAGCAGCTCGTGGCCGATTTCACGGCCGATGCGCAGGAGGCCTACGACACGCGCGAAGAGGCCCTCACGCCCGACGTCATGCGCGAGCTCGAGCGGCGGGTGCTGCTCACGGTGCTCGATCGCAAGTGGCGCGAGCACCTGTACGAGATGGACTACCTCCGCGAGGGCATCGGCCTGCGCGCGATGGCACAGCGCGACCCGCTCGTCGAGTACCAGCGCGAGGGCGGCGTGATGTTCCAGGCGATGATGGACTCCTTCATGGAGGAGGTCGTCGGCTACCTGTTCAACCTCCAGGTCGAGGCCGTACAGCAGCCTGCTCCCGTCCTGGGTGCCGACGGCGAACCGGTGGACCTTCTGGCCGCGGTCAAGCGCTACCACGACGCCGAGCTCGAGGCCGAGGCTGCGGAAGCCCGCAAGCAGCTGCACATCGGCGCCCAGGGGCTCACCGACGCGAGGCCGAAGAACGCGAAGAAGCCGGCGAAGAGCAAGGTTGCGCCCACGGCTACCGCTGAGCCTGCGGAGTCCGACGAGGACGAGCCGATGGTCACCGCGGCGGCCACACGCACGTCAGCGCCCCGTACGACCCGGCCGGGTTCTCAAGGGCGACGGAACAAGAAGCGCTGACCGGTCAGGGCCCGACGACCAACGCCGTACAGCGCCAGCGGTCACGGCGTTTGTCGAGCCTGTACGCCGCCGCGGCGTAGCCACGTCCGCGCTGGAGTCGCAACGTCACCTCGTACGAGCCTCGTACTGTGAGCTGGAGCCGGATCGAGGCGACCGTGGGTGGTGTGCGGCGGTAGGCCCGGCTGGCCTCGGCCAGCACCGTGAGGGGTGGCGCGTCGAGCCATCGGTTGAGCTGCATGGCAGGTCGCAGTCCCGCAAGCACCTCGGCGATGACGCGTGCCAGCGCGGCGGACATCCGGCGGATCTCCTCAGGCACGTCGTCGCCGACCGGCTGTGGCATTCCGGCGTCGTCGGTCTCGAACGGCAAGGTGGGCTGGCCGAGGCAGCTCTGGGCGCTGTCGCCGGCGAGATCGTCCCAGCGCCAGGACGGGGCACGGACTCCCCCACGGAGGACGTGGCAGCGTGCGAGGGCAGGGGTGAGCGGGGGTGCGGCGTCGACCATGCGTCAAGGCTGCGCTGCCCAGCTCCCTCAGCGCCAGCACTTCTTGCTCGACCTGTGGACAACTCGCCGTCTACTGCGAGAACAGCAGCAGGAGCCCGCCCACGGTGTAGACGACCATCACCGCCAGCAGCGGCAGCTGGGCGCGGCGCATCGCGTCGGGTCTGAGAAGCGCCACTGCCCTGTCGTGGGCCACGATGACGCCGAGCACGTGGCCGCCAACGATGAACAGCAGCTGCGCGAGAGCTGTCACCGTCGGGTAGGTGAGCGGAGTCGCGACGATTCCGTTCTCCGCGAGTCCGAGCACGTTCCAGCCCTGGCCCAGCGGATCCGCGAGCTCGATGACCGTGCGCTGCCCTTCGATGACGAGCAGCGTGAGGTAGTGGCCGAGCGAGTACCCGACGACGATCGGTACGAGCCCTACCGCCAGCGAGTCGGCGGTCTCGAGCAGCGACCTGCGGACGGCAAGCCCCCACCTCAGAGCAGCGACACCCGCCAGGTACAGGCCGACGACGATCGTGACGATGACGCCCATCCCCGTGAGTCCCCACAGCCATCGAGGCAGGTCTGACGCCTGCTCGAGCCGTACCCACCAGGCCGAGGAGCTGAAGCTGTCGTACGCCGTCGTTCCGAGAAGCGCGCAGGCCAGTGCGGACGTTCCGGCCGGCGGCTGCCACGAACCGAGGTTGCGCAGGGGGGAGACCACACGTAGCGTGCCGTCCTGCCACTGCCACGGGGAGAGCCGTGACAGCGTGGACGCGTACGCCTCGAACGGGTCCACGCTGCCGACCCAGCCGATCCCGCGCCACAGGGAGCCGACGACGACGATGACGACCCACGCGATGACGAAGCCGCGCGTCACCGGCAGAGTGGCGCGGTCAGGCTGGATGAGCTCGAACCAGCCCCAGACGAGGATGGCCAAGGCAGCGGGGTATACGCCGAGCCCCTCGACCAGCGTGGGCTGAGCGGAACGGCTGAACCAGCGGGCGATCGTCCGAACGGGGTGGACGCCGCGCCAGAGCGCGCCGCCGAGGAGGGAGATCGGTACGAGGCCGACCCAGACGAGGACGAAGACGACCCCGAACACGGGGTTGCTGACGAGGTCCTTGCCGGCGATGAGCGCCATGATGAACCAGGCCCAGAATGCCAGGATCAGGACCCGTGCGATCACAGTCACGGGGAGCGCAGTGAGCACGCGGGAGAGGCGTGGGAGGGGACGGCCGCCCAGACCGCTCAGGCGGACCCGGCGCCAGGAGCGGGTGAGGAACCAGAACGTCGCGGCGACGATGAGTGCCGCGCCCACGACGACGTACGGGAACGGCAGGGGCAGGTCCTTCCGGCTGCCGATCCCGTGGGCCGGCAGGTGCAGAAGGGTGATCGTCAGCGCGTCAGCGGACATTCAGCGTCGCGATGGTGGCCACGATCACGTGCGTCTCGATCTCGAAGCTGCCCGTCTGGTCCGCGGTGAACGTGATGACGGTCGGCGTGCTCGCGACGATGTTCTTCTCGATCTCGTAGCCGTGGACGTGGATGACGTCCGCCGAGTCGGAGGTCACGTTGATGGTCACGGAGGAACCCTTGCCCACGTCGTACGTGGCGGCCGAGGGGCTGACCTTGCCCTTGGCGATCGTCACGTCGATCGTCACCGGCCCACTCACTGTCGTCGAGGAGCATGCCCCGGTGAGCAGGAGCAGTGCTGCCACGAGGCAGAAGAGGGCACGTCGCATAGGTCCTCCCCAGGAATTGATGCCCGGTCATCTTGCCGCATCGCTGGGCTGGCGTGCACCTCGGACGGGCCCGGTGGGTATCGTCGTCGTTGAGTCCGTGAGGAGAACGATGGCTGAACCCCTGTCCCAGACCGAGATCGCGTCACTGTCACGCGGGGTCGGGGGCACGCCGTGGCACCTGACGTTCGTTGACGTGTTCTCTCCGCCGTCCGCCGACGCCGTGCTGAAGCTCAGCGAGGTCGTCGACCGCGTGTCCGACCGGCTGCCCTTCGCCCCGAGGTTCCGGCAACGGATCCGCGAGACCGTCACCGGGCTCGACTGGGTCGACGACACCGACTTCGACATCCTCCGGCACGTCCGGCAGGTGACGCTCGAGGCGCCCGGCTCCCTGACGCAGGTCACAGACCTTGTCGCCGAAGGGATGATCACGCCGTTCGACCCGGCCCACCCGCAGTGGGACCTCGTGCTCGTCGACGGGCTGCGCGGCGCTCAGGTCGCGCTCGTCTGCCGAAGCCACCCCTCGTACGTGGATGGCGGCGACCACGTCCACCTGCTGCATGAGCTGTACGACGACGAGCCCGTGCACGAGCGGCCGCGACCGCTCGAATGGGAGCCCAAGCCGGAGCCCAACACCGGCGACGACCTCGTGTCAGGGGTGATGGGCGGCATGGCCGACCCGGTCGGGATGCTCGGGCGGCTCGGCTCACGGGTCGTACGCGGCGTCGGCCAGAGCGTCGGGTGGGCGCAGGCACAGGGCCTGCCGAGCCTGTTGCGCAGAGAGCCGGTGGCTCCGCTGACGCGGTATGCGGGCGGCGTCCTGGTACAGCTCGCGGCCGTCAACCGCGTCCGGGATGCCTCGGGCTGTACGACCCATGACGTACTGATGGCGCTCGTCACCGCCGGGTTGAGGCAGTGGCAGACGCAGCTCGGGGCCGAGCCGAGCGACGTCGTGGCGCTCGTGCCTCTGGCCGTACGAGAACGGGGCAAGGTGCCATCGTCGATCGGCTGTGCCGTGGCACCGCAGTACGTGATGCTCCCGGCGCGGAACGCGTCCCCACAAGGGCGTATCGACCAGATCGCCTCCCTGACCAGGACCCGGATCGACTCGGGTGCGACGGTCGGGGCCGACAGGCTCACGCATCTCGCCGGGTTCGCACCGGCGAGCCTGCACGCCGTTGCCGGTCGTACGGTCCTCTCGGGACGGGACCACGACCTGTACGTGGGGAACGCACCCGGTCCGCGGGCTCCGAGGTTCTTCGGCGAGTGGCAGCTCCACTCGAGCTACCCGGTTCTGGGTCTGGCTGACTCGGAGGACATCACCGTCTGCATCACCTCGTACAACGGGCGCGTCGGCATCGGCATCGCGGCGGCCGCTCCCGTCCGAGCCTTCGTGGATGGCGTCACGAGCGAGATCCACCGTCTCGACGGAGGTCGGCGATGACCGTGGTCCTCGTCCCACTCTCCGTGGAGCAGCTGGGCGGTCTGCGCCAGGCACCATTGGCTGGTCCGGTCACCGGCTTCGCCGTGACGGCAGCGTTGCGCGACACGTTCGGACTCGATGTCGGAGATGACGAGGAGGCCGACCGTACAGCGCTGCTGCTGGCGGGGCTGAGATCCCTGATGTCGTACGGCAAGAGGCTCGCCGTAGTCCTCGAGACCTCGGCCACGGACGACGGCGACCCGCTCGGTGAGGTGACGGTGAGAGGGGTCTCGTGGCAGGACGTGAGCGCGATCTTCGCCGACGCCCCCGAGGCAGCAACGGCCGTGTCGGAAACGGGCGAGGCCGTCGTAGGACTCGACCTGGACGCCGCCTGGGACACCGACCAGGCTCACGCGCTCATGACCGAGCACGACCTTCTCTGGTTCGGGCCGGAGGAGGTCGACGCGTTGGTCGGGGCCTGAGATCTGGTCATCTGCCACCGCGTGAGCAACACTGTGCGTCATGCCACGATCGATCTGGAAGGGCGCGATCTCCTTCGGCCTGGTGACGATTCCCATCAGGGTGTACGGCGCCGTCGAGGAGAAGGACCTCAGCTTCCGGCAGGTCCACGCGAAGGACGGCGGCCGGATCCGGCAGAAGCGGGTCTGCGAGAAGTGCGGCGAGGAGGTCGAGTTCGCCGACCTCGCCAAGGGGTACGAGGCCGCCGACGGGCGGATGGCGATCCTCGACAAGACGGATTTCGAGAACCTGCCGCTCACCACGACCAAGGCGGTCCAGGTCGTGCAGTTCGTGGACGAGGGGGAGATCGACCCCATCGCCTTCGACAAGCCCTACTACCTCGAGGCTGAGGCGACCGGCCAGAAGCCCTACGTGCTCCTGCGCAACGCTCTCAAGGAGTCGGGCAAGGTGGCTGTGGTCAAGGTCGCGCTGCGTTCCCGCGAAGCGCTGGCCGTGGTGAGGGTGACCGGTGACGTCATGGTCATGCAGACGATGCTGTGGCCGGATGAGGTGCGCGACGCGTCGTTCGCCGCACCGCCGGCCGATGTCTCCGTGTCGAAGGCGGAGATCGGTATGGCAGGAATGTTCATCGAGCAGATGTCTGGGACGTTCGCGCCCGACGACTTCACTGACGCTTACCGCGAGGCGCTGGAGACCGTCGTCGCATCGAAGCTGGACGGCGTGGAGATCCCCGAGTCGGAGCAGTCCACCTCCGGAGAGACCAACGTCGTCGACCTCGTCGCCGCGCTCCGTGCATCCGTTGAAGCCGCCAAGGCTCGCCGCGCCGAGGAGGAGAAGAAGACGAAGGCGTCGTAGTCGAGGTTGTCAGGTTGATCGATAAAGTGTATCGTTAACTTCATCGATCAACTGGAGGCTGTCATGGGTGAGAAGCTCACCGTCGTGACGATGAAGACCCTGGCGAACAAGCTGGGCGTCTCTGTCACGACAGTCTCCAACGCGTACAGCAAGCCCGACCGGCTCTCCTCAGAACTGCGTGACCAGATCTTCGCCACGGCGAAGGACCTGGGCTACTGCGGTCCGAGTGCGGCAGGTAGGGCCCTGCGGTCCGGAAAGACCGACGTCTGCGGGTTCCTCTTCCATGGCGGCATCTCGCACGCGTTCTCGGACCCGTACTCGATCATGTTGCTGGCCGGCCTGAGCGAAGCCGTGGAGGAGTACGGGGCCTCGGTCCTGCTGCTTCGTGCACCGGAGGCCGAAGAGGAGACCAACCAGATGTTGCAGCGGGCGGCGATCGACGCCCTGGTGGTCGGCTCAACTCGCGGGCAGGACGCCGGGATCGAACAGCTGAGGCAGCGCGGTGTCCGCATCGTCAGCACGGAGTCGTCACCCGACGGCGACTGGGTGACCATCAACGACGCCAAGGCGGGCCGTCTCATCGGCAAGCACCTGGCGCGGCTGGGGCACCGCAACGTCGTCGTCATCGCGTCCGGACCGTCCAACAGCGATGTCGAGGTCTTCGACTACTCGCCCGATCGTTCGGATGACCGACTACGCCCCGGGGGGTTCGAGAGCGAGCGGATCAGGGGTCTCTGGGAGAAGATGCCAGAGGCGCGGATCACGGTCGTCCTTGCCGGTTACTGCATCCGGGAGTCGGGTCGGCGCGCTGCCGGCCTCGCGCTCGACGTTCAGGATCGGCCGACAGCCATCGTCGCGTTGAGCGACGTCCTGGCGCTCGGAGTCTGGGACGCGGCACAAGAGCGAGGGCTCACGCCGGGCCGTGACCTCTCCATCACCGGGTTCGACGACATCCCGGACGCCGGTTTCCTCGGCATCACAACCGTGCACCAACCCATCGCCGAGAAGGGTCGCCTCATCGGGCAGCTCGCGATGGATCCCGACTACCACACGAGGCAGGTCAGCCTGCCGATCGAGCTGATCGTCCGGTCGAGCACCGGACCGGCTCCCCGAAACTGACGAAAGAACGAAGGAAGAGATGACAATCCAACTGACCGACCAGATCGTCATGGCGGAGCGCAACGTGCGCCCGGCGATGGAATACCTTGACGGCCGGACGACGCCGGCCCCGCAGACGACCCGCGAGTGGGGCGCTCGCCTGATCCGCGCAGTCGCGCAGCAGACACTGCGTCTCGCCAACCGTCTCGACCCCGACTACCGCTACGCCTGATCCACACCGTACGAACGGCTCGCGCCCGGCACGTGATGTGCCGGGCGCGAGCCGTTCGCGGGTGGCTGCTGGATGAGGCCTTCGTCGGCCGCGGCCGCGGGGCGGTCCTCCTCGAGGCTCAGATGCTTGCGCGCAGTGGTCTGTCGTCGCTGGATCGTACGCGTGGCATTGACCACGCAGACCAGTAGATGGCCGATGCGGATCATCGGCCACCAGTGTGTCTCGTAGCAGACCTCGAAGTTCGATGAGCCGACCGGCTGGGGTCCGGTCCTGAGCTGTGTGATCACCCTGTCGCCCTCCGCTTGGCGTGCCCAACACTATGAATGCGCGCGAGCGGAGCTGTTGTTAGAGCGTGGCGAGAGTCTTCTCCTCCAGTCAGGACTTCTCGGCGAGCCAGTCGTTGCCGACGCGCTGCTGAAGTCCGATGCCGTCGAGGACGGCGGGCGCCGCCGACTGCTCGAGCTTCTTGCCGACGAACGGGATGTTGACGTTGAGGTCACCGGAGTAGTCGACCCGGGTGCCCTTGCCGCCCGGGGCGAGCCGTGCCGTTCCGAGCATCTCCACGGGCAGACCCGGAACAGTCAGCGTGAACGTGGCCGTACGCGAGCCGTCGGGGGCCGGCTCGGACCACACCAGGTCCTCGAGGATCGTGATCGTGCTGCCGGTGAACTTCGCGACGGCCGAAGGAGCCGGGAGCGTTCGGGAGACCGTGGTGTGGGTACCGTCGACCATCACGGAGTGCTTCTCGGCCTCGGACGCGAGGCACACCTTCTCGAGGAACGCACGATCGGTGAGCATCGTCGCGACCTGCGACGGCTGGGCGGCAAAATCCTGTTGGGCGATGAGCTGCATGCCGTCCATTGTGGCGGACCGGATGCGGTTATCGTGGCAGTCGGACGGCGGTGGCGCCGTCCAGCGGAGGTTTACTGATGTCTCATGCGTTGACGACCGACGAGGGAATGATCGCCCAGGTCGTCGATCTACTCGATGCCGCGATGGTGAGCCGCGTGGAAGGGGCGAAGGGGCTGGTCGCCCGGTACCTCGAGCATCAGCACGGGGAGGACCTCGACGAGATCGGCGCACCGACCCTGGCCGGCATCATCGGTGCCCATGTGAGCCTCGGAGCGCATCGCGCGGACCACTCGGACAGCGTCCTGGCCGACACCGCCGACCCGGCTGACCATTGGAAGCTGTCGGGCTCGACACTGCTGCAGGTCGTCACGGATGACCGCCCTTTCCTCGTCGACTCGGTGACGATGGAGATCACGGGCCAGGGCTGGACCATCAGGCACGTGTTCCACCCGCAGTTCAATGTGTCTCGCACCGCCGACGGCGACCTCCTGCCGGACGACAGTGGACAGGCTCGTTCCGAGTCCTGGATGACGTTCGTGGTCTACCCACCGGTCGGCATCGCGGCGGAGGAGCTGGCGGATCAGCTCGTCTCGGGCGTGCAGGAGGTACTGACGCAGGTTCGGCTGGTCACAGACGACTGGACCGCCATGCGGCAAGAACTGTCCGATGTGATCGACCTGCTCGGTTCGAACTCGTACGAGGCCCGTGCCGACGACCGAGACGCAGCACGCGCCCTGCTGCGCTGGTTGCGAGACGACAACTTCACGCTGCTCGGTTACCACGAGTACACCTACGACGGCAGCAGCTTCGCACCCGTACCCGACACCGGTCTCGGCGTGCTCAGCACCGAGACCGACCCGTTCGACGCCCTCCCGACAGCAGATGACGGGGGAGTGTTCGTCTTCACGAAGGACTCTGTACGGGCGAGAGTGCATCGGCCCGTGTACCGCGACTACGTCGGCGTGCGGATCCTCGACGACACCGGAACGGTCATCGGCGAACGGCGTTTCGTGGGAGTGCTGTCGTCGCCCGCGTACACGGAGCCGGTCACCAGGATCCCGATCCTCGTTCCCAAGGCGGTCGAGATTCTTCGCCGCTCCGGATACAGCTCGCAGAGCCACGGATACAAGGCTCTGCTGGCCACGCTGAACACCTACCCGCGGGATGCGCTCCTCCAGGCGAGCGCGGACGAGCTGTACCCGATCGTCGAGCGGATCGCGACCCTCGGCGAGCGCCGCCAGATACGGGTGTTCGGCCACCGCGACCCGTGGAACCGGTTCGTGAGTTGCCTCGTCTACCTCCCCCGCGACCGCTACACCACCGCCATGGCCGACCGCGTCCAGCAGATCCTCAGCGCGCGGTTCGGTGGCGTCGCGGTGGAGCACTCGGCCCTGGTCACGGAGTCTGTGATGACGAGGCTCGATGTCGTGGTGCGGCTCGCCGATGGCGCTCCCACGGATGTCGACCTCGAAGCGCTGGAGAACGAGCTCACCGAGGCCACCCGCACCTGGGACGAACGTTTCGTCGACCACGTGTACGAGTGGCCGAGCGAACGGCGCGGCGTGGACTTCCCCGACTCGTACAAGGAGGTCTTCACCCCGCAGCAGGGCGTCGAGGACCTCGAGATGCTCAACTGCCTCACAGATCCCGACGAGATGCGGGCGGCGTTCCTCGACACCGACGCCGAAGATGCCGCGGACCTGCGGCTCCGGCTGTACCGGCGGTCACGCATCGCGCTCCCCGACGTGCTGCCGCACCTGGACCAGCTCGGCGTGTCCGTCATCGACGAGTGGCCCTTCGAGCTGAGCCTGCGCGGAGAACCCGCATGGGTGTACGAGTTCGGGCTGCGCAGCGACGCGCGCACCTGGAACCCGGCTGACCGAGGGCGTTTCATCGACGCGTTCCAGGCATCCATCACCGGCAGGCTGGAGATCGGCCCGATGAATGCCCTCGTCACGGCGGCCGGGCTCACGTGGGACGAAGTCGGGCGACTGCGCGCCATGGAGCGCTACCTCAAGCAGGGCGCCATGACGTACTCGTTCACCTACATCGCCACCGCTCTGCTCGCGCACCCCGCGCTCGCCGCGCAGCTCGTCACCGCGTTCAAGGTCGCGCACGACCCGGACCACCCAGGCACGGCCGAGGAGCATCGCGCGGCTTCGGAGGCGCTGCTCACGGCGATCGAGTCGGAGCTCGATCAGGTGTCGAACCTCGACCAGGACCGGATCATCCGCGCTTTCGTCGCGCTCCAGCGCGCGATCGTACGGACCAACGCGTTCACCGATCTCGGCGAGGGTGCGCTGGCGTTCAAGTTGCTGCCGCGCCAGCTGGAACTGCTGCCCGAGCCACGGCCGGCCTACGAGATCTGGGTGTACTCGCCGCGCGTCGAAGGTGTACACCTCCGGTTCGGCCGCGTAGCACGTGGCGGCCTGCGTTGGTCGGATCGAGCCGAGGACTTCCGCACCGAGGTGCTGGGCCTCGTCAAGGCGCAGATGGTCAAGAACACGGTGATCGTGCCCGTCGGCGCGAAGGGTGGCTTCGTGGCGCGCCGGCTGCCCGATCCCTCGGTCGACCGTACGGGGTGGCTGGAGGAGGGCCAGCACGCGTACCGGATGTTCGTCACGGCGCTTCTGTCGCTGACGGACACGATCGTGCAGGGCGACGTGGTCGGACCTGATCGCGTCGTGCGGCACGACGACGACGATCCATATCTGGTGGTCGCCGCCGACAAGGGGACGGCGACATTCTCCGACCTCGCCAACGAGATCTCTCTGGCACGCGGCTACTGGCTCGGCGACGCGTTCGCCTCGGGTGGGACGAACGGGTACGACCACAAAGAGATGGGGATCACTGCCCGCGGCGCGTGGGAATCGGTCAAGCGGCACTTCCTGGAGATCGACATCGATCCCGCGAACGACGACGTCACGTGCGTCGGCATCGGCGACATGTCCGGCGATGTCTTCGGCAACGGCATGCTGTTGAGCCGACACCTCAAGCTGGTGGCCGCGTTCGACCACCGCCACGTCTTCATCGACCCAGATCCGGATCCCGCGACGAGCTTCGCCGAACGGGAGCGGATGTTCGGGCTTCCGCGGTCGTCGTGGGCAGACTACGACAGGAGCCGGATCTCAGCCGGGGGCGGTGTCTACGCCCGCACGGTCAAGTCGATCCCTGTCACGGCACAGGCGCGCGCCGTCTTGGGGCTGCCCCACGGAGTGAGGTCGATGGCGCCCGCCGACTACATCCACGCGATCCTGCAAGCGCCGGTCGACCTGCTGTGGAACGGCGGCATCGGCACGTATGTGAAGGCGACCACCGAGTCCCAGTCCGACGCAGGTGACCGTACGAACGATGCGCTGCGGATCGATGCCACGCAGGTACGGGCCCGGTGCGCGGGTGAAGGCGGGAACCTGGGATGGACCCAGGCGGCGCGGATCGAGTACTCACGGACCGGAGGGCGGATCAACACCGACTTCATCGACAACTCGGCAGGGGTCGACACGAGCGACCACGAGGTCAACATCAAGATCCTGCTCGCCCATGCCGAGACTCACGGGCGGCTCGCGGACGCTGAGCGCAACGTGCTGCTGCCGGAGATGACCGACGACGTCGCAGCGCTCGTGCTCGCTCACAACGTCGACCAGAACCTGGCGCTCGCGATGGCTCGCTACCAGGCCGCCCGGTTCACCGCGATCCATGAGGACTGGATGCGCGTGCTGTCCGACGACGGCTACCTCGACCGTCACCTCGAGACGATGCCGTCGACGTCGGAGATGACGCGACGGATCGCGGCGGGCGAGGGCCTGTGCAGCCCTGAGCTCGCGACGTTGCTCGCATGGACGAAGATCCGGCTCGCCGACATCATCGTCGCGAGCGACCTGCCTGACGACCCCTACCTCGCGGACCGGCTGATCCAGTACTTCCCCAAGCCGCTGCGTGAACGCTTCGGCGACCTCATGGGAGACCATCCGCTGCGTCGGGAGATCATCACGACCGTCGCGGTGAATAGGTTCGTCAACAGCCAGGGCATCTCCTCCTACCACCGGCTCTCCTCGGAAACCGGAGCGAGCGCGGCGGACACCATCCGGGCCCAGCTCGCGTCGCGGTCGATCTTCCGCGTGGGCGCGCTGGAGGTGGGCCTGCGGCGCGAGTCGCTCGACGCGCTGACGTACGTGGAGCTGATGATCGCGATGCGGCACCTCGTCGAGCGGGGCACCCGATGGGTGCTGCAGACGTTCGGTACGCCGATCGACGTCGCACAGACCATCGAGACGTTCGCCGGGCCGAGTCGGGAGATACTCGACAACCTCGAGCACGTGGCCACTCCCTCGGTCGTCGAGTCCTGGACCTGGCGCCGCGACGGGCTGGTGGAGCAGGGTCTGTCGCCGGATCTCGCACGACTCCTCGCCGCGGAGCCGATCGCTCACCTCGCGCCGGGGATCGTGTTGATCGCGTCACGTGCCTCGCACGACCTCCTCGACACGGCGAAGCGCTTCTTCGAGATCCGTGATCGACTCGAGCTGGGACGGTTCTTCGAGGCGGCAGAGGCACTCCCTCGTACGGATCGTTGGTCGTTGATGGCCCAGGCGGCGATCGGGGACGAGCTGCTCGCCGTCCAGGCGGCGCTCGGGGCCGAGGCCGTAGCGGGTGCTTTCGACGATCCGCGTCCCGACCTCGAGCGGATCGCTCCGCTCCTGTCCGACCTAGCCCTCGATGGGGCCGATCTGGGGCGGCTCTCGGTGGCGGTGAGGCTGCTGCGGTCTCTCGTGAAGGGGTGACGTTCGCCGGCGCGCGGTCTCTTGGTTGAATATGGTCATGCGCATCGACATGCACGTCCACTCGAACGTCTCCGACGGCACTGACAGCCCCACTCGGCTGGTGTTCGCGGCTCAGGATGCGGGCCTGGATGTCATCGGTCTCTGCGACCACGACACGTTCGACGGCATCACCGAGGCGCGCGAAGCCGGCCGCCGGATCGGGCTTGCCGTACTGCCGGGTGTGGAGATGTCCACGAAGTACAAGGAGCGTCCCGTCCATCTGCTCGGCTATGGCTGTGACCCGTGGGATCGGCCGTTGCTCGCGGAGCTGGCGAAGCTCCGCGCGAGCCGGGTCGCCCGACTGCAAGGCTTCCTGGACAAGCTCGGGGAGCTCGGATTGCCGCTGACCGAGGAGGATGTCGCGGCGTCCCGAGGTCTTTCCCCATCGCTGGGTCGGCCGCACATCGCTGATGCGATGGTCGCCAAGGGGTACGTCGCGAACCGCGACGAGGCGTTCGCCACGTACCTCGGCGACGGCAAGCCCGCCTACGTCGAGCGATACGCGACACCGATCGAAGAGGCGATCCGTCTCATCCGTGGGGCGAAGGGTCTCGCCGTGATCGCGCATCCGTGGGGACCGGGGTCCAAGGACGTACTCACCGGAG
This sequence comes from Propionibacteriales bacterium, assembly GCA_038317635.1. Taxonomy (GTDB): domain Bacteria; phylum Actinomycetota; class Actinomycetes; order Propionibacteriales; family Propionibacteriaceae; genus Fen-668. The sequence goes on along the minus strand of JBBQBP010000003.1, from coordinate 105,462 downwards.
ACGCGCTCGCCGAGCTCGCCAAGGCCGGGCTGGAGGGGATCGAGGTCGACCACACCGACCACGACCCGCGCGCCCGTGAGATGTTGACCCAGCTCGGGGCGCGCACGGGCCTCATCCGTACGGGCTCGAGCGACTACCACGGCACCGGGAAGCTCCACAACCCGCTGGGCATCAACGTGACGCGGCCCACCGCGTACCAGGAGATCGTCAAACGGATCGCCGCGAGGGGTGGCGTCGGTCCGTCCTGAGGTGCGCATCTGTTAGCATCCGAGGCATGCAGCAGATCTGGTGGTGGCCGTCTTCACGACGGCGCTGACCGACCTGCCCCGACAACCAGCGACCGTCTCGTGGCGGTCGCTTTTCTACGCCGTCAGCGGGGGAGAGGAACCACCAGGATGACTCAGCCCACCCCGGATGCCGGCGAGGAGCTGGCACAGAGCACGTCGGACGCGTCGTTGGCGCGCTCTGTACAACGCAGCCTTGAGATCCGCGCCCAGATCGAGAAGGACCCTTCTGGCTTCCGCGTTCTGACCGGAGATCGTCCGACCGGCAACCTCCACATCGGACACCTGCTCGGCTCGCTGCAGAACCGCCTGGAGGTGCAGCAGCTCGGCGTCGAGACGTTCATCCTCATCGCGGACTACCAGGTGATCACAGACCGCGACGGGGTCGGGCCGATCCGCGAGCGTGTGTACTCGATGATGGCCGACTACCTGGCCCTCGGCCTCGACCCGGTCAGGACCACGATCTTCACCCACTCGGCGGTGCCGGCGCTGAACCAGCTGATGCTGCCGTTCCTCTCGGTCGTCACGGAGGCCGAGCTGCGGCGCAACCCCACGGTGAAGGCGGAGCTCGACGACACCGGCGACCGGCCGATGTCGGGGCTGCTGCTCACCTACCCGGTGCACCAGGCGGCGGACATCCTGTTCTGCAAGGCCAACCTCGTACCGGTCGGCAAGGACCAGCTGCCCCACCTCGAGCAGGCGCGGGTCGTCGCGCGGAGGTTCGACGAGCGGTACGGGAGGGTGGACCCGTCCAGGCCGGTGTTCCCGGCCCCCGACGCGCTGCTCTCCGAAGGAGGGGCGATCATCCTGGGGATGGACGGCGCCAAGATGAGCAAGTCCCGCGGCAACGTCATCGAGCTGGGCATGACCGCGGACGAGACCGCGAAGGTCATCAAGAAGGCCGTCACGGACTCGGACCGCCACATCACGTACGACCCCGTCAACCGTCCCGAGGTGTCCAACCTCGTGAACCTCGCCGCGCTGTTCCTCAACCGCGAGGCTGTCTCGGTCGCGGATGAGCTCGGGGATGCCGGTGGCGGCGGGCTCAAGAAGCTCGTCACAGAGGCGGTCAACGAGGGACTGGCAGGTCATCGGGCACGGCGCGCAGACCTCGTCGCCCATCCGGAGCACCTCCAGCAGATCCTCCACGACGGCAACGACCGTGCCAACGCCGTCGCCGACGCCACGCTGGCCGAGGTCCGTACGGCGATGAAGATGGTCTACTGACCGCACCCAGGCGTCGCACAGATTCTTGTTCGTCAAGAGCGAGAATTCCACCTGCCCTGAACGACACCTGCCGTATGGGTTCACGCTCTGTTCGTAGGCGTGGGCTGACCGCGGCGTGACGCGAACGACCAGTCTCCAGACCGGCTCAGTCGGCCGCGACCTCCTGCTGAGGTTCGTGGGTGTCGGCGGGGGAGTCCTCTCGGCGGCCACGGCCCAACGAAGCGGTGGCGACGAGCCCTGCGAGGAGGAACCCGGCGGCGGTGAAGGCGGCGTCGCGCGTGGCGGTGGTGAAGGCATCCTTGGCCAACCGGGCCACCTCGGCGGTCGCCGGCTGGACGCTCCATCCCGGGATCACGGCGCCCGCGGACAGCTTCACGGCGGACACCAGCGGCGCCCGTTGCGCTTCGGGCACACCCTGGTTGGACAGACCCGAGTCCAGCTGTGACCCGAGGATGCTGAACAGGATCGTGCCGAGGATCGCGATGCCGAACGCCGACCCCACCTGCCGAGAGGTGCTCTGGGTGCCCGACCCCTGCCCGCTCTTCTGCACCGGTACGTCGGCCAGCACCACGCCGGTCAGCTGCGACGTCGCGAAACCGACCCCGATGCCGTACACGGCCAGCAGCGGCGTGATCACGACCCATGTCGAGGTCGGCCGCAGGAACAGACCCAACCCCGCCAGCCCCAACATCTCGAGCAGCAGCCCCACCCTTACGGCGTTGACGGGTCCGAAGCGATGGCTGACCATCGGCACCAGGCCACTCGCGAAGAAGCTGCCACCTGCGAGGCCAAGCAGTACCAGACCGGTCTGGAAGGCCGAGTACCCGACCACGTTCTGCAGCCACAGGGGCAGCGCGAAGATCAGTCCGAACTCGCCCAGGCTGACGATCGCCGCGACGATGTTGCCGTTGCGAAAACTGGGGATGCTGAACAGGGACAGGTCCAGCATCGACACCCTGTCCCGTCGGTTCCGGGACAGCTCGACCGCCACGAACCCGGCCAGACAGGCCACTCCGACGGCGAACGCGACCGGAATCGGCGACAGGCTCCAGGGCCACGTCCAGCCGAGCACCGTGAACGACTTGGCGATCGACCACCAGCCGTACGTCCGCCCCTCGATGAGGCCGAACACGAGAGCACCGAAGCCCGCTACCGAAAGGACAGCGCCCGGGACGTCGGTCCCCGGCTTGATCCCGGACTCGCCCGACTCGTTGACGAGGGTCAGCAGTCCGACGAGCACGATCACCCCGAGGGGCACGTTGATGCCGAAGGCCCAGCGCCACGAGTAGTCGGTCGTCAGCCAGCCGCCCAGCAGCGGACCGAGCGCTGCCATGCCGCCGATGGTTGCGCCCCAGATGCCGAAGGCCAGCGCGCGGTCTCGGCCGCGGAACTCGGCGTTGAGCAGCGAGAGCGATGTGGGGAGCATCATCGCCCCGCCGGTGCCCTGCACCGCCCGAGCCCCGATCAGCAGGTCCCCGGAGGGCGCCAACGCCGCGAGAACGCTCGACAACGCGAACACCACCACGCCCAGCGCGAACAGCCGGCGGCGTCCGAACCGGTCGGCGAGCCGGCCGAACACCAGCAGCAGCGCCGCGAAGACCAGCGTGTAGATCTCCTGCACCCACTGAGCCTGGGACGAGGTGATCGAGAGGTCATCGATGATCGAGGGGATCGCCACGTTCACGATCGTGGAGTCAACGATGATGAGCGCAACGCCCAGACTCACGACACCGAGACCGAGCCACCGACGGCGCTTCTCGTTCATTCCCACCCCTTCGTCGATCCGCTACCGGGCATTCTGACAGGTGGCACAAATGGCAGCTGTCGGGCGGCGTCGACGAAATCCTTGGCAGGCCTCGGGTTCAGGGCCTGTCGCCAGCGACTGACCGCAACGCCGCGGCGAATACCTGGTCGAGGGCCTCTGCGGTGGCGTCGACGTTCTCGAGCATCGGCAGGTGAGTGGCCTCGGGGATCCGGATCGGGCTCGTGCCGAGTCGTACCGCCATGTCGTTCTGTGTCTCCTGGTTCCAGGTGCCATCGCGCTCGCCGTACATCACGGCGCACGGGACGCCTGTGGCGGCGACGGCCTCGACCACGTCCGCAGCATGAAGCAGGTCCTCGACGTTCCGTACCGCAGCCTCGTGGCTGCCGACGACGAACCTCTCGCGCAGGAACGATGCCATGGCCGGGTGCAGCTCGACGTTCTCGTAGGCGGTCTTCGCGTCCCAGGCCTCTGGGAGAGTGTGCCCCGCGAGCTCCCGCGCGAACATCGTCACGCGGTCGATCGTGATGGGAATGAGGTCGGCTGACGCCAGGAAGCCCGCGGGTCCAGAGCACATGAGGGTGAGGGAGGCGAACGCCTCGGGATCGGCGATCACCGCGCGCTGCGCCGACAGGCCGCCCAACGAGTGGGCCACCAGGTGCACGGGCGCGCCGAGACGCCGGGCGACGGCGACCAGGTCGCATGCGAGGGTGTCGATGTCGTACGGCCCCGACGAGGTCGACTGGTGCACCCCGCGCAGGTCGACGGCGGAAGCGGTCCAGCCCTTCGCCGCGAGCTCGTGGAGAAGGAACAGGAAGTCCTCCTTGCCGCCGGTGAAGCCGTGTACGGCCAAGACGACGCCCCGGGGGGAGTCCGCCTCGGCCGTCAGCAGCGCCAGGCTCGTCCCGTCGTCGCGGGTCAGCGTGCTGGGGGCGAGGTCACCGAAGAGGTCGAACACCATTTCAGGCTAGCGGGCGTCTTCCGCGAGAACGGCGACCAAGGCCCGTGCATACCCGCACTCGACATCGCTGTCCCGGATGCGTTCCAAGTGCTCGCGAGAGCCGTACGTGACGATCCACTCGTTGCCCTCGTGCTCGAGTGCGACGAGGCTCTGGCCGAGGGCGTCTCGGAGCTGGTCCTCGCGGGGCAGCCAGAGGACGTTCTCGGAGGGGATCGAGTCCAGCGCCCACTCGGTCGTGCCGTTGAACTTCACCACTCCCTCGCCGTGATGCGAGGCCACCTCGATGGTCATCTCGGCAACATGGAAGACCTCTTCGTCCATCTCCTTGCCGGGGATGACGAACCGGTCACCGGCGGCGGGCATCCAGGGCATGCCTGCCTTTGCGAGCTCACGGGCCAATTCGAGGTTGATCACATCTCCATGCAACACGCTGGGATGCCGTGCGACAAGTGCCAATTTCCCGCCGCGTGCGGGTGAGTCAGCCTAGGCTCGACCGGTATGAACTTCGAGAAGGTCGTGTTCGGGTTCTTCGTGGTGCTGGCGGCCACACTCAACTTCGGTTTCTGGACCGGCGGCATCGACGTCGTGCACCACCACAACGTGGTGGAGCTGTACGCCGCCGTGGTGGTGAACATCGTGGCGACAGTCCTCAAGTTCGGAGACCGAACGCAGATAGGCGCCGTGCACCTCGCGACAAGCCTGTGCGCCGACATCCAACTCCTGGGTGCCGCCGCGTTCTACATCTGGGCAACGCAGTCCGGCCCGCTGTCACCCGCCAACATGAGCGTCGTGGTGTCACTGTCGGGCGGCGCGGTGTTCGCTAACGTCGTGTCGGTGATCCTTCTCATTGTCGAGACGGCGTCGTTCCGGCGACGCTGATGCCTGACCCGATCCGCCAGCCCGAGTCGCGTCGGGCGAGCGCGTCCCACCAGTTGAGGCGCAGGCGCGTCAGGTTGCCTGTGATACCTCGGACCGATGCATTGTTCCTCGCACTGCGGCGCATGCGGGCTCCGCTCCTCATCCTGGCGGGCGTCTATGTCGTCGCCACCATCGGGCTGACTCTGACGCCCGGTCGTGACCAGGCCGGCAACGTGGTGAACATGTCGATGTTCGACGCCTTCTACTTCGTGACCTACACGGCCACCACGATCGGGTTCGGCGAGATCAACTACCCGTTCACCCCCGTGCAGCGTCTGTGGACCTCGGCCACCATCTACATGTCCGTTCTGGCGTGGACGTACACCTTCGGCACGATGTTCCAGCTCCTCCAGGACTCGGCATTCCAGACGGCGCTGGCTCGCCAGCGCTTCACGCGTCGGATCCGAGCGTTCCGCGAGAAGTTCGTGATCATCGCCGGTTACGGGCACACGGGACGCATGATCGCCCAGGCGCTCGACGACCGCGGGGAACGGCTCGTGGTGCTCGACAAGCGGCAGGAGCGCATCGACACGTTGGAGAGCGACCAGCTCATCGGGGATGTCCCAGGACTGGCCGCAGATCCCAGCATCGTCACGACTCTCGGCATGGCCGGGCTCGGGAACATCCGGTGCCGCGCCGTGCTGGCGATGACGGACGACGACTCCCAGAACCTCGCGATCGTGATGGCGGCACGCCTGCTCCAGCCCGGGATCCGGGTGATCGCTCGCACCAGCAGCCGCGGTGCGGCCGAGCAGATGGCGCTGTTCGGCCCCGAGGCCGTGATCAACCCCTTCGACCGGTATGGGGCGTACCTGGTTCTCGCGCTCCATCGACCCACCGTCTACCAGTTGGTGTCATGGCTCCTCGACGAGACTGGTGAGGAGCTGCCGGTTCGCCATGACGGTCTGTCGGACGGCCCGTGGGTCGTCCTCTCGAACGACGAGTTCGGCCGCGAGGTGGCCAAGGACCTGCAGCACGACGGCCTGGACGTGAGGCTCTTCTCGCCACATGACGAGTATCCCGATCTCACCGGGGTGGTCGGTTTCGTCGCGGGGACCTCGTCCGACTCGGTCAACCTCGCGGCCGCCGCCCGGGTGCGCCTCAGCCACCCGTCGATGTTCCTGTCCGTGCGCCACTACGAGCACAACAACCGGACTCTCACCGCGGCCTTCGAACCGGATTCCGTGTTCGCGCCCAACGAGCTGGTCGTCAGCGAGACGCTGGCGCGGATGGTGAGCCCAGGCTATTGGGGCTTTATCGAGCACGCGATGGGCACCACGGACAGCGAGGCCAAGAAGATCCTGGACCGTCTGGTCGCCCGCATCGGAACGGAGTCACCCGACCATGGCCGAGTGACCATCGCGAATCGGGACACCCCGGCCGTACGCCGCTGGCTGCGCAACCGCACGTTGACGATCGGAGACCTGCTCCGTGATCCGGCGGATCGTGAGAAGCCTCTGCCCGTCATCGTGGTCGAGATGCTCCGCCACGGCGCCCGCACGATCCTTCCCCCCGACGACCTGGAACTCAGGATCGGAGACAAGCTCGTCTATGTCGGTCGTCCCCAGGCACTGACAGATCTTGGCGAGGCGATGTACGACGACTCCACCCTGCAATACCTGGTCACGGGCCGCGATGTTCCGACCTCGCTGGTGTGGCGGCTGGTCACCGGACGGGTGCTGACCGGTGACCAACGGGACTCCGGCGGCGACCTGTAGGGCTACTCGGCGGCACCCGTACGGCGCAGGACCTCGGACAGCCTCTCGGCGGCGGCCATCACCGCGGCGGCGTGGAGGCGGCCCGGCTGGCGTGTGAGGCGCTCGATCGGACCGGAGACGCTGACGGCGGCGATGACCTTTCCCGAGGGGGAACGCACCGGGGCGGACACCGACGCGACGCCGGCCTCGCGCTCGGCGACGGACTGGCACCAGCCACGACGCCGTACGGCGGCTAGGGCCACGGCGGAGAAGTTAGCCCCCTGGAGACCTCGCTGGATCCTCTCGGGCTCCTCCCACGCGAGCAGGACCTGCGCGGCCGAGCCGGCATTCATCGTGAGCTGCGAGCCGACCGGCACGGTGTCGCGCAGGCCCGAGGGCCGCTCGGCCGCTGCGGCGCACACCCGGATGTCGCCCTGACGGCGGAAGAGCTGCGCCGACTCTCCCGTGATGTCGCGAAGACGCGCAAGAATTGGGCCTGCGGTCGCCAGCAACCGGTCTTCGCCGGCGGCGGACGCGAGCTCCGTGAGACGTGGACCGAGGACGAACCTGCCGTGGAGGTCGCGGCTCACGAGTCGATGGTGCTCGAGAGCGACTGCCAGACGGTGAGCGGTGGGGCGAGCGAGGCCAGTGGCGCTGACCAGTCCGGCCAGGGTGGTCGGCCCGGATTCCAGGGCGCTGAGCACCAGCGCCGCCTTGTCAAGAACGCCAACACCACTCGAGTTGTCCATACTCTGATACTAGCGTCTCATTTGGCGGGCAGTAAACCCCATACTGGAACAGTCGGCCGCGGGGCCGGCCAGCGAGGCGACGAGGGCGAGGAAGCTCATGGGCAGGACCCTTTCGGAGAAGGTCTGGGACGACCACGTGGTCACGGCCACGCCAGGCGAGCCCGACCTGTTGTTCATCGACCTGCATCTGGTGCACGAGGTCACGAGCCCCCAGGCGTTCGACGGGCTCCGGCTCGCCGGTCGTACAGTGCGGCGGCCCGATCTCACGCTGTGTACCGAGGACCACAACACGCCGACCCTCAACATCACCGCTCCGATCGCCGACCCGGTGTCGAAGCTCCAGGTCGACACCTTGCGCCAGAACGTCGCGGAGTTCGGGCTGCGGATCCACTCCCTCGGCGACAAGGACCAGGGCGTCGTCCACATCATCGGCCCCCAGCTGGGCGTCACCCAGCCGGGCATGACGATCGTCTGCGGCGACTCCCACACCGCCACGCACGGCGCGTTCGGCGCGCTGGCGTTCGGTATCGGCACCTCCGAGGTCGAGCACGTACTGGCAACCCAGACGCTGCCGCAGGCCAAGCCGAAGACCATGGCGGTGACGATCACCGGTGCCCTGCCAGAGGGCGTCACGGCCAAGGATGTCGTCCTGGCGCTCATCGCCAAGGTCGGCACGGGCGGTGGAGCCGGCTACGTCGTCGAGTACCGCGGAGACACCATCGAGAACATGTCGATGGAGGGCCGCATGACGATCTGCAACATGTCGATCGAGTGGGGTGCCCGCGCAGGCCTGGTGGCACCCGACCTGACGACGTTCGACTATCTCCAAGGTCGCCCGCACGCGCCCGAGGGCGAGGACTGGGACGCCGCCCTCGCATACTGGCGGACCCTCTACTCGGATCCTGGCGCCTCGTTCGACCGTGAGGTCGTCATGGACGCCACGCAGCTGACGCCGTTCGTGACCTGGGGGACGAACCCCGGCCAGGGTGTCGGGCTTGGCTCGTCCGTACCGTCTCCGGACGACTACTCCGACCCCTCCGACAAGGCGGCCGCCGAACGGGCCCTCGAGTACATGGACCTCAAGGCCGGCACGCCGATGCGCGAGATCAAGGTGGACACCGTCTTCCTCGGCTCCTGCACGAACGGCCGCATCGAGGACCTGAGGCTCGCCGCGTCGGTCATCAAGGGCCGCAAGATCGCCAACGGGGTACGCATGCTGGTCGTGCCCGGTTCGGCGCGTGTCCGCCTGCAGGCGATGGCGGAGGGTCTCGACCAGGTCTTCACCGACGCGGGCGCCGAGTGGCGTGAAGCCGGCTGCTCGATGTGCCTCGGCATGAACCCCGACACGTTGTCCCCGGGCGAGCGCAGCGCGTCCACGTCGAACCGCAACTTCGAAGGCCGCCAGGGCAAGGGCGGTCGTACCCATCTCGTCTCACCCGCGGTCGCGGCGGCCACAGCCGTCCGCGGCACGCTGAGCTCTCCCTCCGACCTGTAAAGGGGACATCGCCATGGACGCCTTCTCGACCCACACCGGCATCGTCACGCCGCTGCGCCGCAGCAACGTGGACACCGACCAGATCATCCCTGCCGTCTACCTCAAGCGGGTCACCCGCTCGGGCTTCGAGGACGGCCTGTTCTCCGCGTGGCGCAACGATCCCGAGTTCATCCTCAACAAGGAGCCCTACTCTCGCGGCACGATCCTTGTCGCGGGTCCCGACTTCGGCACCGGGTCCTCCCGCGAGCACGCCGTGTGGGCGCTGCAGAACTATGGGTTCAGGGTCGTCATCGGCACGCGGTTCGGGGACATCTTCCGCTCGAACTCAGGCAAGGCCGGTCTGGTCATCGCGACCGTCCCGCCAGAGGTCGTGGAGAAGCTCTGGGGCTACGCGGAGTCCGATCCGGGCGCTGAGATCACCGTGGATCTGGCTGACAAGCACATCACGGCCGGCGAGGACTCGTACCCCTTCGAGATCGACGACTACACCAGGTACCGCCTGCTCAACGGCCTCGACGACATCGGGCTCACGCTGACCCATGACGCCGAGATCGCCGCGTACGAGGCTCGACGAGCATCCTTCAAGCCTCGGACGCTGCCGGTACGCACCGCTGGCTGAACATCTGTCGCGACCGTCAGATCCTCCCCGCGTTGGGCGTCGCCTTTTCGGCTGTCTTCTCCTAGAATGCCTAGTCAGGTTTAGGATCGAAGCAAGAGGTCCCGCACAGGAAGAGCGCCTGCGGGGGAGGGGCTTGAGATGAACAAGGGCGAGTTGATAGCCGTCATTGCCGAGCGCTACTACTTCGGCAACAAGGCTGAGGCCGAACGTGCTCTGAAGGCTGTCACCGACACGATTGCGGCGGAAACGGCCCGAATCGGGCGCGTGGCCATATCCGGGTTCGGCATCTTCGAGAAGCTGCACCGTGAAGCTCGAACCGTTCGCAACCCGAAGACGGGTGCTCGCAAGGACGCGGCCGAGAAGGACTACGTACGGTTCCGGATCGGAACCCGCTTCGAGTCGAGGCTGAGACCTCCGGAGGGGTGACTCAGAACCCGGCGTCGATCACGCGATCGTCGATCCGGACCCCACGGACGGCTTGGCCGCGGCGCACCGTACGCGGTCCCGCCGGGCCCGTACGCAGGGTGACCTTCACACGACGACCCCACGTGTCCACGGCTGGCCAGGTGCCGTCCGCAGAGGGCACATCTTCGCTGATCGTCACGGTCACGGTCTTGGACGGCATGCGACCAGTGTGCTGCCGCCGGGACGTGGTGCGCCAACACCTCTCCCGAGGGCTCTTCGGCTGGCGCTAGTGTGTCGCCACGGACCGCACGGGCGGCCAGGGAGAGATGTGGCGTTGACTGAGGTGAGCCGACGGGACCCATGGCCGCGTTTGCGTGATGTGAACCACGAGCCCACAGAGGCGGCCTACCGCAGGCTCGCGAAGTTCCTTGGCCTCGTGACCCGATGGATGGGCGATCGCGACTGGCGGGCGACCGAGAAGGTCCCGAAGCAGGGGGGCGTGCTCGTGGTGATCAACCACACCTCCGACTTCGACCCCGTAGCCGTCGGCCTGTACCTCATCTACGGGGCCGGACGCTGGGTGCGTTACCTCGGCAAGGTACAGATCTTCAATGCTCCGGTGCTGGGGTGGTTCGCGCGTGCCTGCGGCCAGATCCCCGTCGATCGGAACTCCGAGAGGGCCAAGGACTCCCTGGGCGCCGCCAAGGCCGCGCTGAGCGCCGGCAAGCTCGTCGGCATCTACCCGGAGGGGACGAAGGGCGGTGACCCCGATCATTGGCCGATGGAGGGTAAGACGGGTGCGGCCAGGCTGGCGCTGGAGTCGGATGTCCCGGTCGTTCCCATCGGGCAGTGGGGCAGCCACCAGTTCATGCCGCACCACAAGCGCGGCTTCCCGCTCGTGTTCAGCCGCAGCCATGTGTTCCGGGCCATTGCGGGTGACCCGATCGAGTTCGAGGACCTGCGGTCGCAGCCGTTGACGAAGGACGTGCTCGAGGAGGCGACCCGACGCATCATCGCGGCGATCACCGAGCAGGTCGCGATCCTTCGCGGCGAGCCTGTGCCCACACAGCGCTGGGATCCTGACCTCAAACGCCACGTCCCGATACCGGACCGTTAGGGTGTTCGACTGGGACGAGACGAAGGGGAGCCCAACCGTGCGGAGTCGTGTACTGCTCGTCTTCGGTGGCGACTCGTCAGAGCATGAGGTCTCGTGCCTGACCGCCGGTGGCGTCCTCAGAGCGCTCGATCGTGATCGTTTCGATGTGACGTGCGTGGGCATCGCCAAGGGTGGCCGTTGGGTGGTCGTCGACGAGGCCGTCGTGAGGTCGTACAGGATCGTGGACGACACTCTGCCGACAGTGGACGCCTCCCTGCCCGATGCGGTCCTGACCCGTACGACGACGGGTGTCGATGTCGCCAGGGTCGACGGTGGTTCCATCGTCGATCGGACGAGCGTGGACGTGGCGTTCGCCCTGCTGCACGGCCCGTTCGGTGAGGACGGGACCATCCAGGGACTGTTCGAGATGATGGGCGTCCGATACGTGGGTGCGGGCGTCCTGTCGAGCGCGGTCTGCCAGGACAAGGGCGCGATGAAGCAGCAGTTCGCTGTCCACGACCTGCCGACCGGTCCGTACGTGATCGTGACGGATGGCGAGTGGAGGGCGGACCCGGAAGCCTGCGTGTCCCGGATCGGGACCCTGTCGGCGCCGTGGTTCGTCAAGCCGGCGCGTGGCGGCTCGTCGATGGGTATCACCCGCGTCACCGCCATCGCGGATCTGCCGGCAGCCATCGTGGCGGCCCGCAGCTTCGATCCCCAGGTGATCGTGGAACAGGGGATCATCGGCGCTCGCGAGGTGGAGTGCGCGGTACTCGGTTCGCTGGACGGTCCGCCGGTGGCCTCTTTCCCGGGCGAGATCGACGTGCACACGGAGAGCCGGTTCTACGACTACGCGACGAAGTACCTTCCGGACCAGCCCGTCTCGCTGGTCATCCCGGCCGACCTGCGCCGTGAGGTCACCGAGTGTGTACGAGCGCTGGCGGTTCGGGCTTTCGTGGCGCTCGGCGTCGAAGGTCTCGCCCGGGTTGACACGTTCGTGTTCCCGGACGGCACCGTCATCCTCAACGAGCTCAACACGATGCCGGGCTTCACGGAGACGTCGATGTACCCGAAGCTGTGGGAAGCAGCCGGCGTTCCGTACAAGGTCCTGGTGACGCGCCTGCTCGACCTCGCCCTCGCGCGTCCCCTGGGTCTGCGCTGACACACGAGAAGACGCGACAAGGGCCGACGGTGACCGTCGGCCCTTGTCGGTTCAGGGTGTGTCTAGCCGAACCACGCCGTGACCTGGGCCTTGAACTGCTCGTCGAAGTCCGCCACGTTGTGATTGGCCTCGATCCAGGTCTGCAGCGCGCCGGTGTTGGTCGTTGCCCCCACGGCGCGAGCCGCCACGGCGTCGACCTCGGCGCGGCACTGGTCAGGAGAGGTGACCGCGCGGAGCAGCATCTGCTGGGCCTGGGCCGTGGTCTCGTACAGGAACGGGTAGCCGTCCGGGACCAGTCGGCGAGCCCACGGCTTGTCCGGAAGGATGCCCACGGCGCCAGCCATGAGAGCCTCGACGTACTCGAGTCCGTACGCCTCCTCGGTCGCCGTCCCGACGTAGGCCGTGGTGCGCGAGAGCTCGTCCCAGTACTCCTCGCGGCCCTTGGCCAGCGGCTGCACCTTGGCCCACTTCTGACGCGACAGGTACATCGCCGTCTCGCTCGCGAGCGCGGTGGTGTTGAGGCGGGCCTGGACCCGGATCGGCGTCTGCTTGGCGACCCCTTCCACGATCTCCACGAAAGCCTGAGGCTGCTTGCGGGCGATGGTCGAGATCGCAGGGTAGAGGACGACGGGGATGTCGGTCGCCTGACGCGGGCGGACCATCTCGGCCCGTACGCCCAGGTCGGCCCACGCGACGCGTACGCGCTCCGCGAGGGTTGGAACCGTCCACTTGCGCGCGACCTCACGGACCTCGACGGCCGTGCGCTCGCCGGCGCAGAACGTGGGGAACATGGCGTAGCTGAGGCCCATTGCGGCGAAGTTCACGGGGTGATGGAACGTGGAGGGGTTGATCCACTGGAAGTTCATGATCCTGGGCTCCGCGCCGCTGCGGTGAAGGCGCTGGAACACGCCCACGGAGTCGATGACGTCGAGGTTGATGACCAGCGACGAGGGGTCGAGATCCTCGATGGTCACGACGTCGAAGCCGTCCGCCTTGCCTGAGGAATTGCCGAGAAGGACAGCACCCGGGTACATGTTCAGGACGCGCCGTGCGACCGTCACGCCACCGTCCGTCGTCACAAGCGAACCGTCAGGTGTGATGACTGGCTCGTCGGTGAGCCATCCGTACTTGACTGCCACAGCCATGGGCTGCCCCTCCTTAGGACGAGACCTCTTACTTCAGCTGCGTCCCCGTCGACGCGCCATCCGGGTCAGGACGCCATCGTTCCACAGGGCACCGGTCGGCGTGCACGGGGGGTGGAACACGCGGGCAAAATTCCGCAGGGCCAACCGGTACGGTGAACATATGGACGCTAGCACTGTCGGCTCGCTCGGAGAGTTCGGCATCATCTCCCGGATCACCTCAGGGCTGCCGGTGGCACCGGCCGTGAGCGTCGGTCCTGGAGACGACGCGGCGGTCTTCCTTGTCAACGGGTCGTCGGTGACGAGCGTGGACGTCATGGTTGAGGGTGTGCACTTCCGCCGGGACTGGGTGCCGGCGGACATGCTGGGCCGACGCGCGATCGCGGGCGCCGCAGCGGACATCGAGGCCATGGGTGCCTACCAGACGGCCGCACTGGTCGGCCTGACCGTGCCGGCGGACATCCCCGTGGCGTGGATCGACGACCTGGCCAAGGGAATCCGACTCGAGTGCGAAGCTGCAGGCGTCGCGCTCGTCGGGGGCGACCTGACACGCGGCCGAGACGTCGTGATCTCCGTGACGGTCATGGGGGAGACGCGCGGAGAGGTTCCCGTCCTGCGCTCCGGCGCCCAGCCCGGTGACGTCGTCGCGTACCGCGGTCGCCTGGGCTGGTCCGGGGCCGGGCTCGCGGTCCTGAGCCGTGGCTTCCGTTCGCCGAGGGTCCTCGTCGAGGCGTACCAGCTGCCACAGGTCCCGTACGGCGCGGGGGCTGAGGCCCGTCTGGCCGGCGCGAGCGCGATGATCGATGTGAGCGACGGGCTCATCGCCGATCTCGGACACATCGCCGACGCCTCCCAGGTCTGCATCGACCTCGACACCGCGCGCTTCGACATTCCCGATCCGCTGCATGCTGTCGCCGCCGCGACAGGGGTCGACCCGCTCCAGTTCGTCCTCACCGGTGGCGAGGACCACGCACTGGCAGCGACCTTCCCGCTCGGGAACGTGCCGCTCGAGTGGCGCGTGATCGGGGTCGTGACGGATGCCGAGCCGGGTGTGCTCGTCGACGGGCAGGCGTACGACGCAACGCCGGGCTGGGACCACTTCCGTCGCTGAGGCCCTCGGGTCCGCCCCACAGCCACGCGCCCGACGCGCCGAAAGGCCCGCGAATGTCCACAGGAAAGGTTCCTGGGTCGCGTAGATTCTTGTTCCATGGCGACCCGGGCACCTTCCCCGCCACGGTCCCGCTCAACGGCGTCCTCACGAGCCGGTTCGGGAACGAGGCCCAGCGGGAGAAAGACCACCACTGCGACGTCGCGTTCGCGCGCTCGAAAGCGACGCCGTCCCGGTGTGCTGCCGATGATCGGGCGTGGCCTCGCCGGGATCTGGCGCGGCCTCGCCCGCGGTGTCGGCAGCCTCGCTCGCGGCATCGGGAGAGGCGCCCGCGACCTCGAACCCGGCCTGCGCCGTGACGGTGTGGGTCTCCTCCTCATCGGGCTCGCCATCGTCGTCGTCGCCACCTTCTGGTTCCAGATCCCGGGACCCGTAGGCGACGCGCTCCGTCAGGGCATCGAGTCCGCTGTCGGCATCGCCGCGTACGCAACTCCGCTCCTGCTCGCCGTCATGGCCTGGCGGACGCTCCGGCACCCGGACCGCAACGGACCGTGGGGACGCCAGTTCGTCGGGTGGACCGCGGTCGTGCTGGGCGCGCTCGGGATGGTCCACATCGCGAACGGGCTGCCTCGCCCGGCGGACATGGAGGCCGTACGTCGTGCGGGCGGCATCGTGGGCTTCCTGTCCAGCTCGTTCTTGGCTGACCTGCTGACGGAGTGGGTCGCGGCCCCGTTGCTGTTCCTCCTCACCGTCTTCGGCGTGCTCGTAGTGATCGGGCGCCCGCTCAACGACCTCATCGGCGGTGCGAAGGGCCTCGCCACGAAGCTGTTCATGCACAAGCAGACGCCCGCGGAGCTGGCGTTCGGCGTGGACGAGGCGTACGACACCCCGCTGGTCGCCGACGAGAACCCCGACGAGGCACTGACCGCGGTCATCGCGCCGACGAAACCCGTGAAGGCCGGCCTGCCTCCCGGGCGTGAACCCGAGCAGCCGGAGCTCGCCGCTCCCGTACACAGCAGCCTCCCGCTCCGTAGCGAGCAGCAGATGCTGTCGGGCGACATCGCGTACCTGCTTCCCGATCCCGGCACGCTGAGGGCTGGCTCCGTTCCGAAGGCCCGGACCCTGGCGTCCGACGCCGTCGTCGGCAGTCTCACCGAGGTGCTGCGGCAGTTCGAGATCGACGCGAACGTCACCGGGTACACGCGTGGCCCCACGGTCACCCGGTACGAGGTCGAGCTGGGCCAAGCCGTGAAGGTGGAGAAGGTCACGGCCCTGAGCCGCAACATCGCGTACGCGGTCGCCTCCCCGGACGTACGGATTCTGTCCCCGATTCCCGGCAAGTCCGCCATCGGGATCGAAATACCCAACAAGGACAAGGAAGTCGTCTCACTCGGAGATGTCCTCCGGTCTCAGAACGCCCGCAGCGACCACCATCCGATGACCGTCGGTCTCGGGAAGGACGTCGAGGGCGGCTTCGTCGTCGCCAACATGGCGAAGATGCCCCACCTCCTCGTGGCGGGCGCCACAGGGTCGGGCAAGTCGAGCTTCATCAACTCGCTGATCACGTCGATCCTCATGCGGTCCACGCCTGACGAGGTTCGTCTCATGCTCGTCGACCCCAAGCGGGTCGAGCTGAACCACTACGAGGGCATCCCGCACCTGGTCACGCCGATCATCACGAGTCCCAAGAAGGCCGCGGACGCCCTGCAGTGGGTCGTCCGCGAGATGGACCAGCGCTACGACGACCTCGCCGCGTTCGGCTTCCGGCACATCGACGACTTCAACAAGGCCGTCCGCGCCGGACAGGTCAAGCCGCTGCCCTCCTCGGAGCGCGTCGTCGAGCCGTACCCGTACCTGTTGATCATCGTCGACGAGCTCGCCGACCTGATGATGGTGGCGCCGCGCGACGTCGAGGACTCGATCGTGCGGATCACACAGCTCGCGCGAGCCGCTGGAATCCACCTCGTGCTCGCGACGCAGCGTCCGTCCACCGACGTGGTCACCGGCCTCATCAAGGCGAACGTGCCGTCCCGTCTGGCGTTCTCGACCAGCTCGATGACGGACTCACGGGTCATCCTCGACCAGCCGGGGGCTGAGAAGCTCGTCGGTCAGGGCGACGGGTTGTTCCTGCCCATGGGATCGAGCAAGCCCGTGCGCGTCCAGGGCGCGTGGGTCACCGAGCAGGAGATCCGTGCAGTCGTCGCGCACGTATCGGGGCAGCTGGCGCCGCAGTACCGCACCGATGTCACCACGGTGCCCGAAGGCGTGGCGAAGGTGGCCGAGGACATCGGGGACGACCTCGACCTCGTGCTCGAGGCGGCCCAGCTCATCGTGAACCTTCAGCTCGGCTCCACATCGATGCTGCAGCGCAAGCTGCGGGTCGGGTTCGCGAAGGCCGGACGGCTCATGGACATCCTCGAGACCCGCGGCGTGGTGGGTCCCTCCGAGGGCTCCAAGCCCCGTGAGGTCCTCGTGAAGCCTGACGAGCTCGACGACGTCCTCGCCAACCTCCAGGGCCAGTGATCGGCGCTACGTGAGGTAGGTTGACCCGGTGTCAGCCACCCGTGTCGCCGTCGTCACTCTGGGCTGTGCCCGTAACGAGGTCGACTCCGAGGAGCTGGCCGGACGCCTGCTCGCGGGTGGTTTCGAGCTCGTCAGCGAGCCGGAGGATGCCGACGCCGTCCTGGTGAACACGTGCGGCTTCATCGACGCCGCCAAGAAGGACTCCGTCGACACCCTCCTTGCCGCAGCCGATCTCAAGGGCAACGGTCGCACGAAGGCCGTCGTCGCGGTGGGCTGCATGGCAGAGCGGTACGGGACCGAGCTGGCCGAGTCATTGCCCGAGGCCGATGCGGTGCTGGGCTTCGACAGCTATGCCGACATCGCCGAGCGGCTCACGCAGATCGTCAACGGCGCCCGGCCCGCGTCGCACCAGCCCACCGACCGGCGACTGCTCCTCCCGGTGACCCCGGTGGCGCGGCGGCTGGCAGTGACCGGCGTAGCCGTACCTGGATTCGGCGACCAGGCTCTCAAGGGGCCCGCCAGCGGACCGCGCCTCGTGCGGTCAAGGCTGGAACACGGTCCGTCTGCACCGCTCAAGATCGCGTCGGGCTGCGACCGCCGCTGCGCGTTCTGCGCGATCCCGTCCTTCCGTGGCTCGTACGTGTCGCGAGAGGTCCCCGACATCGTCACCGAAGCGCGCTGGCTCGTCGAGAACGGTGTCCGCGAAGTCTTCCTCGTCAGCGAGAACACCTCGTCGTACGGGAAGGACCTGGGTGATCCTCGGGCGCTGGAGACGCTGCTCGACGCGCTCGCGCGCGTGGACGGGCTCGACTGGGTCCGGCTCAGCTATCTGCAGCCGGCCGAGGTGAAGCCCAGCCTGCTCGACGCGATCCTGCGAACGCCCACGGTCGTCGACTACTTCGACATCCCCTTCCAGCACGCGTCCGGAGACGTCCTGCGCCGCATGCGGCGCTTCGGCGACAGCGACGCGTTCCTCGACCTCCTGGGCCGGATCAGGACGGTGTCACCGCAGGCTGGTGTCCGCAGCAATGTCATCGTCGGCTTCCCCGGCGAGACGGACGCCGACTTCGGTGTGTTGCGTGACTTCGTGGCGGCCGCCGATCTCGACGTGCTCGGCGTCTTCGCGTACTCCGACGAGGAGGGAACCGAAGGGGCGACCCTGGCCGACCATGTACCGGACGAGGTGATCGAGGAGCGTCGCGCCGATCTGGCGGACCTCGCGCTCGTCCTGATGGAGGACCGTGCTGCCCGAAGGGTCGGAGAAAAGGTCGAGGTCCTCGTCGAGGACCACGAAGACGGTACGGCGCGGGGGCGTGCGAGGCACCAGGGACCCGATGTCGACGGGACGACGTCCGTGACCGGCGATCACCGAGTCGGTGACATCGTGGTCGCGACAGTGACAGACTGCGAGGGAATCGACCTCATCGCAGCAGGAGAATCGTGACCGACGATGGAACCACCAAACCCCCCACCGAGGTAGAGGCGCACTGGTTCAACGTGCCGAACGGCCTCACCGGGCTGCGCATGGTGCTCGTTCCGGTGTTCGCGTGGCTGTTGCTGTCCCATCCCCATGTCGACTCCTGGCGCTGGGGCGCTGCAGCGATCTTCGTCTTCGCCAGCATCACCGACATCGTCGACGGGAAGGTCGCCCGCAAGTACGGGCTCGTGACGCGTTTTGGGAAGCTCTGGGACCCGATCGCCGACAAGGCACTGACCGGCATGGCCCTCGTCGGGCTCAGCATCATCGCTGAGCTGCCGTGGTGGATCACGATCGTGATCCTCGTTCGCGAGTGGGGGATCACGCTGCTGAGGTTCCTGATCCTCAAGTACGGCGTCATGGCCGCCAACCGCGGCGGGAAGCTCAAGACCGTCACGCAGTCGATCGCCATCGTCATGTACCTGCTGCCTCTGCCGACGTGGCTGCACATCGTGGGCGTCGTGGTGATGTGGGTCGCGCTCATCCTGACCGTGCTGACGGGCCTCGACTACTGCCGGGAGGCCTACGGGCTGCGGAAGAAGGCGCTGGCCGGGTGACGGCTGCGGACGTGATCGCCGGGCTCGCGAGCCGCCGCGAGACCGTGGCCACGTGTGAGTCGCTGACCGGTGGCCTCGTCCTTGCCGGGCTGACCACGGTGCCGGGGTCGTCCGCGGTCGTACGGGGCGGGCTCGTCACCTACGCGACGGACCTCAAGACCTCGCTCGCCGGTGTACCGGCAGACCTCATCGCTACGCACGGCGTCGTGTCGCGCCCGGTGGCGGAGGCCATGGCCGAAGGGGCCCGGGCGGTGTGCGGCGCGACGTGGGGGATCGGCCTCACAGGCGTGGCGGGACCCGACCCGGTGGACGGCCTGTCTCCCGGGACGGTGTGCATCGGCGTCGCGGGTCCGGACGGCACGGTGAGCGTGCGCGAGCTGTTCTCGGGCGACCGGGGCGCTGTACGGAGCCAGACCGTGGAGCGGACGTTCGACCTGCTCACACAGCAGTGGACGCGCTGATCGCTCGCGGCGGAACATCCAGCGGGTGGTTGCAGGTGACGAGTACAGTCTTCCCATGCGCAATATCCGAGACGCCGCACCCCTCATGCGCGAGGTGCTGGGGGAGTCGCTGCGTGAGCAGCGCACCGAGCAGGGACGTACCCTGCGTGAGGTGTCGCAGGACGCGCGCGTCAGCCTCGGTTACCTCTCGGAGATCGAGCGGGGACAGAAGGAGGCGTCGTCGGAGCTGCTGGCCGCGATCTGTGGCGCGCTCGACGTGCCCCTGTCCATGGTGCTGGACGACGTGTCGCAGCGGCTCGCCTCGTACGAGTCGGTAGCCCTGCTTCGGGTCGTACCGGTCGCCGCAGCCTGACGTGCGCGAAGCCGAGCTCTGGCGTCGCCTCGAAACCACTCTGGGAAAGATCTATGCCCAGGCGTGGGCTGGTCAGGTCGTGCTGTCCGAGATCGGGGGCAGGACCGTCATAGAAGCGCTCGCCGCCGGGGTCGACCGCAAGGAGATCTGGCGGGCTGTGTGGGGCAAGCTGGAGCTCCCCGCCCGCGATCGGTGAGTCACCGCGACACGCCGAAACAGGTATCTTCTGTTCGAACACATGTTCGGTAAGTTGTCCACTGCCGGTTCCCGCTGACAGAAGTTCTCCACAGATGTCGACGGGGCTGACGAAATGTCAGTGGGCCTGCCTACTGTCCAGGTGAGGGCTCGACGAGGGCCGACAGAGACGATGGAAGGACACCCCGATGGCGGTGGCGGACCGCGCTAAGGCGCTTGAAGCAGCACTTGCTCAGATCGAGAAGCAGCACGGTAAGGGTTCGGTGATGCGACTCGGCGATCGTGTCGGAATCCCGATGGACATCATCCCCACGGGATCGATCGCGCTGGACATCGCGCTGGGCATCGGCGGGTTGCCGCGCGGCAGGGTCGTCGAGATCTACGGTCCGGAATCGAGCGGCAAGACGACCGTGGCGCTGCACGTGGTCGCCAACGCTCAGAGGGCCGGAGGCATCTGCGCCTTCATCGACGCCGAGCACGCGCTTGACCCCGACTATGCGAAGAAGCTCGGCGTCGACACCGACGCCCTGCTGGTGAGCCAGCCCGACAACGGCGAGCAGGCGCTCGAGATCGCGGACATGCTGGTCCGCTCCGGTGCTCTGGCGCTCGTCGTCATCGACTCGGTGGCCGCGCTGACGCCTCGCGCCGAGATCGAGGGCGAGATGGGTGACAGCCACGTCGGTCTCCAAGCACGGCTCATGAGCCAGGCGCTGCGGAAGATGACCGGTGCGCTGAGCAATTCGAACACGACGGCGATCTTCATCAACCAGCTGCGCGAGAAGATCGGCGTGATGTTCGGCTCGCCGGAGACCACAACCGGTGGCCGCGCGCTGAAGTTCTACTCGTCCATCCGGCTCGATGTGCGCCGCATCGAGACGCTCAAGGACGGCACGGACATGGTCGGCAACCGCACCCGCGTCAAGGTGGCCAAGAACAAGGTCGCTCCTCCTTTCAAGCAGGCAGAGTTCGACATCTTGTACGGGGAGGGCATCTCCCGTGAGGGCAGCCTCATCGACTTGGGTGTGGAGCACGGCATCATCCGTAAGGCCGGTGCCTGGTTCACGTACGAGGCTGACCAGCTCGGCCAGGGCAAGGAGAATGCCCGCACCTTCCTCAAGGCGAACCCTGACATGGCGAACAAGATCGAGCACCTGATCCTCGCCAAGGTGGGCATCGGTGTCGACGGGGCGGCCGCCAAGGCGGCGGCTGAGGAGCGCATCGATCCGGTCACGGGTGAGGTGGACTTCTGACCGAGTTCGAGCGGCCATCGGGGCCGTTGTCGCCCGACGCGGAGGCACTCGCAGCGCTTCGTGAAGCGTGGAGCCAGGTGCAGGCCATCTCCGACGGCACCGCGGTTGAGCCGTCGGCTGTTCCGGATGAGCCGCAGGACTCTGAGGTCGATCCGGTGGCGGCAGCCCGCGAGATCGCTCTTCGTCGTCTGTCGGTGCGGGCACGGTCCCGCAAGGAGCTCGAGCAGGACCTCAAGAGCCGAGATGTCCCGGCCGACGCGGCAGCCCAGGTGCTCGACCGGTTCACGGAGTTGGGGCTGATCGACGACGCGGCGTTCGCCGAGGAGTGGGTCGAGGCCCGGGGGCGACGCTCCGGAGCGGGCCGACTCCAGCAGGAGCTCCGTCTGAAGGGCGTCGGGGAGGAACACATCGCCGAGGCGATCGGTGGTCGCGACGACGAGGCTGACCTCAGGAACGCCAGAGAGCTCGCGGCCCGCAAGGCCGCGTCGATGACGGGCTTGGACACGGTCGTGAGACGGCGACGTCTGAATGCGTTCCTCGCCCGACGGGGCTTCTCCAGCGCGGTGATCAGGCGTGTCATCGGTGAGGTACTGGACGCGCAGTTGTAGGACGACGACGACCTCTGAGACCAGCCAGCGCGCGGTGGCGATGGAGCCCTCGGACGGTGGCGTAAGTTGTTCTCACTCATCGACAACAGATGACTGGCTGAGGAGCGATGGATGCCCGACCTGCACGGTCTGAGAGGGACGGATCTCCTCCTCGTCGTTCTGCTGCTGGCATCCGTTGTCGTCTCCGTCGTGTTCGCCGTGCGCTGGGACAGGCTGGCGCAGAAGTCCCGGGCCCACGAACTCGCCGAGGACGAGCGCACCAGCGTTGCCCAGGAGGTCCTGGCCGCCGCCGAGAGGCGGATGGCGGAGCTCGACCGCCGCAACAGCGATGAGCGCGACGACATCCGTGCGGAGCGCGAAGCCGTCATCCGGCGAGAGAGTCTGGTCACCGAGCGCGAGGCGCGTGTGGCCGAGTCCCAAGGAGCGGTGGACGACCGGGCTGCGCGGGTGGATGCACTTGAGGCGGACGTTCGGGCCCGGGCGGCCGAGCTGGAGCACGCCCACGCGGAGGCGATGCGAGAGCTGGAGCGCATCGGCGGTCTGACGCACGAGAAGGCACTTGCAGAGGTCATGGAGATCGCTGAGCACGATGCCCGCCTCCGTGCCTCCGCAATCGCCCGCGACATCGAGCAGGAGGCTCGCGCCACAGCCGAGCAGCAGGCGTCACAGATCGTCGTCACGGCGATGCAGCGGCTCGCGACCGATCAGACAGCCGCGTCTGTCGTCACCGCGGTCGACCTCCCCAGCGAGGACATGAAGGGCCGCATCATCGGCCGAGAGGGCCGCAACATCCGTGCTTTCGAGCAGGTCACCGGCGTGAACGTGCTCATCGATGACACCCCCGGCAGCGTGCTGCTCTCGTCTTTCGACCCGGTTCGACGCGAGACGGCCCGGGTCGCTCTGGAGGAGCTCGTGGCTGATGGCCGCATCCATCCGCAGCGGATCGAGGAGGCGTTCGAGCGCAGCCGCGTAGCAGTGGACGAGCGCATCGAGGCGGCGGCGCGCGAGGCCCTGGACAGTGTCGGGATCAGCGATCTCCACCACGAGCTGGTCCCCGTGGTGGGAGCACTGCGCTACCGGACATCGAACGGACAGAACGTTCTCGGACACCTCGTGGAGTGTGGTCATCTCGCGGGCCTCGTCGCGGCCGAGCTCGGGCTCGATGTGGCCTTCTGCCGGCGGGCCGCGTTCCTCCATGACCTCGGCAAGGCGGTCACGCACGAGCACGAGGGGTCGCACGCGCTCGTCGGCGCGGACCTGGCGCGCCGCCATGGCGAGCACCCGGACATCGTCCACGCCATCGAGGCTCACCACAACGAGGTCGAGCCCCGCACCGTCGAGGCCGTGCTCGTCCAGGTCGTCGACGCGATCAGCGGCTCCCGACCCGGCGCTCGGCGGGAGAGCCTCGAAGCCTACGTCCATCGCCTCGAGCGACTCGAGAAGATCGCCACCTCGCACGAGGGTGTCGAACGGGCCTTCGCCGTCCAGGCTGGGCGCGACGTCAGAGTCATGGTCTCCCCGACCCTCCTCGATGACGCGCAGTCGGCCGCGCTGGCCCGCCAGATCGCGAAGGAGATCTCGGAGGAGCTCACGTTCCCCGGCCAGATTCGTGTCACCGTGGTTCGCGAGAGCCGAGCGACCGAGATCGCCTCCTGACGACGCCCTGTGTGATCGACTCTGGGTCGGCCAAGGTCAGTGAAGCGGCCTCTTTCCCCTCGTGTAGGAGGCAGGGTCGGCGTACATGTCGTTGTCGGCGTACATCTCCTCGTCAGGGTCCGGGTCGACCGCCAGCTCCGGCAGCGCGACAGCCTCGGGACCGGCCCGGCGACCTGCCGTCTTGCGCTCCAGCCAGTGCGCGAACCGGGTCAACGAGTAGTTGATGACGATGAAGATCATCGCGGCCACGAGGAACGACGTGACGAGGTTTCCCTTCACGGCGCTCAGGTTCCCCATCGCCCGGATGAGATCCGGGTACGTGATGAGGTAGCCCAGCGCCGTGTCCTTGAGGATGACGACGAGCTGGGAGACCAGCGATGGCAGCATCGCTGTGATCGCCTGCGGCAGCAGGATGTTGCGCAGCGTCTGACCACGGCTCAGGCCGATGGCCAGTCCGGCTTCGCGCTGTCCCTTGGGCAGGCTGTGCACTCCCGAACGGATCAGCTCGGCCATGACGCACGAGTTGTACAGCGTCAGGCCGACGACGACGCCCGCGAGCGGCAGCAGGTTGCCAGGAAGCCTGAAGGTGAACAGGAAGACGAAGAACGCGAACAGCATCATCATCAGCACCGGCACGGAGCGGAAGAACTCCACGAAGATGGCCGATGCCCAGCCGATGATCTTGTTGTGGCTGAGTCGCCCCATCCCGAGGATGAGCCCGAGCAGCGACGCCAGGATGACGCTGATGATCGCCGCCTGCAGCGTCATGAAGACGCCGGGGTACACGTAGTACCGCCAGGTGTCCACGGAGAGGAACGGGGCCCACATCTGCGGCGTCAGCTGCTCCCGCAGGCCGTATCCCACGAGGCCGATCAGGCCGAGGATGACGACGGCACCGACGATGCCGATGACGGTGTTCCTCCGCTGCGCCTTCGGGCCGGGGATGTCGAACAGTACGGACGGAGCGCTCATCGCTGCACCGCCAGCTTGCGCGAGAAGTGGGTGAAGACGATCCCCATCGGCAACGTCAGGATCACGAATCCTAGCGCCATCACGGCGAAGATCAGGTACAGGACGTTCGGCGAGAACTCGATCGCGTTCTTCATGGCGTACGACGCCTCGGCGACGCCGATCGTCGAGACCACCGTGGTGTTCTTGGTGAGCGCGATCATCGTGTTGCCCAGGGGAGCGATAGCGCCGCGGAGCGCCTGCGGGAGGATGACCTCTCGCATGGACTGGCCGAAGCCGAGGCCGATCGCGCGAGCGGCCTCGGCCTGGCCGACCGGCACCGTGTTGATGCCGCTCCGCAGGGCCTCGGAGACGAACGACGCGTGGTAGACGCTCAGGCCGACGACGCCCCATTGGAAGGCGTGGGTTGAGGAACGAGCCGACAACGGCGAGAAGTGCCAGCTCAGCAGCTGGTACAGGCAGAAGAACATGAAGAAGATGATCAGCGTGAGCGGGGTGTTCCGCACGATGTTCACGTACGTCGCGCCGGCCCAGGAGAAGATCTTCACTGGCGACACACGCAGGATCGCCACGACCGTGCCGATGAGCAGCGAGCCGACCGCGGCGTACAGCGTGAGTTGAATGGTGATCCAGAAGGCACCGATGACGTCGTACTCGCGTATGAGGTCCAGCAAGGGATGACTCCTTCCGAGGGCGGCACTGCGCGGGAGCCGGCCCCAGAGGGGAAACGGCTCCCGCGCGTCAGCCGGTTAGGAGCAGGGATCCGGGGTGGGCGGGTTGTTGCTGGCCGGCTTGAACCCGGAAGGACCGACGGTCTTGTCTAGGGCCTTCTGCCAGTCACCGGAGCTGACCATCTTGGTGATGGCGTCATTGACCTTGGTGCACAGCGCGGTGTCGCCCTTCTTGAGGCCAACGCCGTACCGCTCGGTGGAGAACGTCTTGCCGACGACCTTGAGCTTCCCCTTGTACTGGTCCTGTGCGGCGTACCCGGCCAGGATGACGTTGTCGGTGGTGACCGCGTCGAGGGTGCCTGCCGCGAGAGCGGTCACGCACTTGGAGTAGGTATCCATCTCCTGGAGGTCGACGTCCTTGGCCATGGTGTCCTTGATCTTCTTGGCCGAGGTCGAGCCGGTGACCGAACAGAGCTTCTTGCCGTTCAGCGCGTCGGGCCCGGTGATCGACGTGTCGTCGACCCGGACGAGGAGATCCTGGCCGGCGAGGAAGTACGGACCTGCGAAGGAGACCCGCTGCTTGCGAGCGTCGGTGATGGAGTACGTCGCGAAGATGAGCTGGACCTGCCCACCCTCGATGAGCGTCTCGCGCTGCGCGGACGGCGACTCCTTCCAGACGATCTGGCTCTCGGAGTAGCCGAGCTGGGACGCCACGTACTTGGCCACCTCGACATCGAAGCCGGTGTAGGTACTGCCGTCCTTCAGGCCCAGACCGGGCTGATCGAACTTGATGCCGATGGTGATCGAGCCGGCGGCGCCGCCACTCGACCCGGATTCGGCCGGCACAGCGGGCGAGGTGCCCGGGGCCGTACATGCTGCGGTTGCGAGGACCAGCAACGCACTAGTGAGGATGGCCCATGGCTTGCGGATGGTCATGTCTTCTCCTTGTCGTGCTCGGACGGCGCCCGATCGGGCCCCGCCCATCAGTGGGTGAGTATCTTTCCGAGGAAGTCCTTTGCCCGCGGCGACTGCGGGTTGGTGAAGAAGCTGTCAGGGGCCGACTCCTCGATGATCTGGCCGTCGGCCATGAACACGACGCGGTCGCCGGCCTTCCGGGCGAAGCCCATCTCGTGGGTGACGACGACCATCGTCATGCCGGCCTTCGCCAGCGCGACCATCACGTCGAGCACCTCGTTGACCATCTCGGGGTCGAGCGCGCTCGTCGGCTCGTCGAACAGCATGACCTTGGGATTCATCGCGAGTGCCCGTGCGATCGCGACGCGCTGCTGCTGGCCTCCGGAAAGCTGCGCCGGGTACTTGTCCGCCTGGTCCTTGACCCCGACCCTCTCGAGCAGCGCGAGGGCCTCGGTCTTCGCCTCCGCCGAGGGCATCTTCCGTACCTTGATCGGTCCCAGTGTCACGTTCTCGAGAATGGTCTTGTGGGCGAACAGGTTGAACGACTGGAAGACCATGCCGACGTCGGCGCGGAGCCTGGCCAGGTCCTTGCCCTCTGAGGGCAGCGGCACCCCGTCGACCGAGATCGAGCCGGAGTCGATCCCCTCCAAGCGGTTGATCGCCCGGCAGAGAGTGGACTTGCCGGAGCCGGAAGGGCCGATCACCACGACGACCTCACCAGCAGCGATGCTCAAGGTGATGTCCCGCAGGACGTGCAGCTCTCCGAAGTGCTTGTTGACACCCACAAGCTCCACGAGTGGTCGCGCAGTGCTGCTTGCGCCGTCAGTGACAGGGGATTGCGACGTCATGCCGGTCACCCTACGGCGGTCTCGGGGTCGCCGGACCTGCATCGGGGGGATTTGTTCGACGGTTACCAGACGCTGACGTGACCGTCATCGCACTGTGACCGGGCTGGAACGGGCACGGCGGATGGTGCGCGGAAGGCTGTCGTCTACAGTGGGCGCGCCATGATTGAGACCATCACGCCACGTACCTACCGCGTCATCACGTACGGCTGCCAGATGAACGTCCACGACTCCGAGCGCATCTCGGGACTGCTCGAGGACGCCGGGTACGTCGCCTCACCCGGTGACGAAGCGGACGTCGTCGTCTTCAACACGTGCGCCGTCCGGGAGAACGCGGACAACCGCCTGTACGGGAACCTCGGGCACCTGGCACCCGCCAAGGCCGCGCGTCCGGGCATGCAGATCGCGGTCGGCGGATGCATGGCGCAGAAGGACCGCGACGTCATCGTCGCTCGGGCGCCATGGGTCGACGTCGTCTTCGGCACCAACAACGTGGGGGCGCTCCCCGTGCTGCTGGAGCGCGCCCGCATCGAACAGGCCGCGCAGGTCGAGATCCTCGAGACGCTGGAGAGGTTCCCCTCGACGCTGCCGTCGCGCCGCGAGAGTCCCTACGCCGGGTGGGTCGCCATCAGCGTGGGCTGCAGCAACACGTGCACGTTCTGCATCGTCCCCAGCCTGCGGGGCAAGCAGGCCGACCGGCGACCGGGCGACATCCTCGCCGAGGTGCAGCAGCTCGTCGCCGACGGCGTGCAGGAGATCACGCTGCTCGGGCAGAACGTCAACGCGTACGGGCTCGACATCGGAGAGCGTGACGCGTTCGCCCAGTTGCTCCGAGCCTGCGGCGACGTCGACGGCCTCCGACGTGTTCGGTTCACGAGCCCCCACCCCAAGGACTTCACCGACTCGGTGATCGAGGCGATGGCAACCACGCCGAACGTGATGCCCAGCCTGCATATGCCGCTCCAGTCCGGCTCGGACGACGTGCTGCGCCGGATGCGCCGCTCGTACAGGTCGGAGCGCTACCTGGCCATCCTCGACCGCGTCCGAGAGTCCATCCCGCGCGCGGCCATCACGACCGACATCATCGTCGGCTTCCCGGGTGAGACGGACAAGGACTTCGAAGACACCCTCGACGTCGTGCGCCAGGCCCGTTATGCCGCGGCGTTCACGTTCCAATACTCGATCCGACCCGGCACCCCTGCCGCCACGATGCCCGACCAGGTACCACAGCAGGTGGTGACGGAACGGTACGACCGTCTGGTCGAGCTGGTCGGCGAGATCGCGCTCGAGGAGAACCGCAAGCTCGCCGGGAGCGAGGTCGAGGTGATGTTCGCCGAGGGGGAGGGCCGCAAGGACGCGGCCACCAGGCGGCTGTCCGGACGCGCTCGGGACAACCGGCTGGTCCACGTCGCGATGAGCGGCACCGAGCTGCCGAGGCCCGGTGACATCGCTCGTGCCACGATCACGTACGCCGCTCCGCACCATCTCGTGGCTGATGCCGGGGTCCACGGACTCGAGCGCACCCGTGGCGGCGACGCCTGGGAAGCCCGGCAGCAGAGCGCCCCGCGGGGGATCGCCCTGGGGATGCCGGCTCTGCGGGCCTGACCTGCGGCAGAACATCCCGAACAGCCCACCGGGGCCGTACATCGAATGGATGTACGGCCCCGGCTTCGGGCTTGTGTCGCCGCTGTCTAGGCCGCGGAAGTGGCGCTGGAGCTGTCAACCTGGGACTTCAAGAAGTCCTGGGCCTGGTCGACCTGGCCGGCATACTGCCCGCCGGTCTTCTCATCGACGAGATCACCGATCTTGTCGATGCCGTCCTTGACCTGGTCCTCGTGCCCTTCGACAGCGGCGGTGAGACTATCCATCAAGCCCATGTCTTAGACACCTCCTTTCGCCCAACCTCCGCGGGGGGCGCTTCCGGGACCCTGATCCACGCGGGACGCCTCTGAGACGTCAACGCCGACATTCTTACCGCGTCGAGCGCCGATCGCCAAGGGGTTATGCGCTGTGATTCTGTTGTGAGTTCGCAGATGACAGACTGAAGTAGTGCCCCGGATGACCCTTGCTCTGCTGGGTCCCACGGCCAGCGGGAAGTCCGCCCTGGCTGTGCGACTGGCGTTACGACTGACCGCGCACGGTCGCCCCGCTGAGATCGTCAACGCCGACTCGATGCTCGTCTACCGGGGCATGGACATCGGTACGGCGAAGCCGACTCATGAGGAGCGGTGCGGCATCCCACACCATCTCATCGACATCCTCGACATCCGTGAGACGGCGACAGTCGCCGACTTCCAGCGGCTCGCCCGCGACGCCATCTCGTGCTGCCACGACCGAGGGGTTGTGCCGATCGTCGTGGGTGGATCCGCGCTGTATCTGCGGGCCATCCTCGACGAGTTCGCCTTCCCAGGGACGGACCCGGCGGTACGTGCTGAGCTCGAGGCCGAGCTCGTACAGCTCGGTCCGTTGGCGATGTACGAGCGGTTGTCGCGGCTGGCGCCCGACGCGGCCGCGGAGATGCAGCCGATGAACGGGCGTCGGGTGGTGCGGGCCCTTGAGGTCATCTCCCTGACGGGCTCGTACCGCGCAACCCTTCCCGAGCACCGCTACGCCTTGCCCGGCGTCGTACAGATCGGGCTGGCCATCGACCGGACAGAGATGGATGTCCGCATCGCTGCGCGCGTCGACGACATGTGGAAGAAGGGCCTCGTCGAGGAAGTGACGGCCCTGGCGGAGCGCGGGCTCCGCGAGGGGCTCACGGCCTCGCGGGCGCTCGGGTACCAGCAGGTCCTCGCGTTCCTCGACGGGCGCTGCACGGAGGAACAGGCTCGTGCCGACACAGCGGCCGGCACGCGCAGGTTCGCGCGCAAGCAGCTCGGCTGGTGGCGACGTGACCCTCGGATCCACTGGGTCGACGCGCTGGATCTGCCGACGCCGGCCGACCTGATCGCCGTGAGCGAAGCTCGTTTGTGAGTTGACGCGATGTGCTCTGTACTGGTGTGCATGGAGACCTGGTCGTTCGCCAAGGGGCACGGCACCCGCAACGACTTCATCGTCCTCCCCGACCTGGACGGGGTCCTCGACCTGACACCGGCGAAAGTCGCGTACCTCTGCGATCGCCGCTCGGGCATCGGGGCTGACGGAGTGCTCCGTGTGGTGAAGGCCCGCGCCATCGAGGACTCAGGGTTCGATCCGGACCTGTGGTTCATGGACTACCGCAACGCGGACGGGTCCATCGCGGAGATGTGCGGCAACGGGCTGCGCGTCTTCGCGAGGTACCTCGCGGAGGAAGGGCTGACCAGCGACCCCGAGATCACGATCGCGACCCGCGCCGGGCTCAGATGGGCTCGGCTCTGCGACGACGGCCGCGTCACGGTGGGCATGGGTCGCGTGACGACTGGTGCGACGACCGAGGGGCGCCTCGGATCGAGGACCTATGAGGGCATGGCCGTCGACGTCGGGAACCCGCATCTGGTGACCTGCGTCGCGAACGCCGAGGACGTGGCCGACGCAGAGCTGCGCGATCCGTTCGTCGCGGACCCCACGGTCTTCCCCGACGGTGTCAACTTCGAGCTCGTCCACGTGGTGGGGGAGCAGCACGCGGTGATGCGCGTTCTGGAGCGCGGTGTCGGCGAGACCGAGGCCTGCGGTACGGGAGCGGTGGCCGTCGCTCGTGTGGTCAACGGCGAGGGTCCCGGCACGGTGCGGGTCGACCTTCCCGGCGGCACCGTCGAGGTGAGCTTTGCCGCGGACGGCACCGCCACGCTCACAGGGCCTGCTGTCATCCTGGCGCGGGGCGAGGTCGTCGTGCCCGAGGACCTCCGCTGAGGCTTATCCGCTGGCCCGTACCGCCTCCCGAGTGGGATGGTGGGTACTGATGACTGTGCACCCGACCGAAGAGACAGACCCTCGCCTACCCGATCCGGAGGCGTACGACGGCGATCAGACCGACCTCGCCGCGCGGCTTTCGCTGCGGCGGGTCGACGGGCTACGCACTGAGCTGGCCGATGTCACCGAGGTCGAGTACCGACAGCTCCGACTGGAGCGCGTCGTGCTGGTTGGCGTGTGGACGACGGGCAGCGAGGAAGACGCGGTCAACTCGATGAGCGAGCTGCGACAGCTCGCGGAGACGGCCGGCTCCGAGGTGCTCGATGCCTTGTTCCAGCGGCGCGAGCGGCCCGACCCAGCCACGTACATCGGCCGCGGCAAGGTGGACGAGGTGCGTGAACTCGTCATCGCGACCGGGGCAGACACCGTGATCTGCGACGGCGAGTTGAGCCCCGCGCAGCTGCGCAACCTCGAGGACCGGATCAAGGTCAAGGTCGTCGACCGGACGGCGCTGATCCTCGACATCTTCGCCTCGCACGCGAAGAGCGCCGAGGGCAAGGCACAGGTCGAGCTCGCTCAGCTGCAGTACCTGCGGCAGCGTCTGCGTGGTTGGGGCGGGAACCTGTCTCGTCAGACCGGCGGTCGTGCGGCGGGCGGTGTCGGGATCGGAGGCCGAGGCCCCGGCGAGACGAAGATCGAGACCGATCGGCGCCGGATCCGTACGCGCATCTCCCGCCTGCGCGAGCAGTTGCGCGACCTGGACAGCACCCGTCAGGTCCAGCGGCAGGAGCGTCGACGCCATCAGGTGCCGAGCGTCGCGATCGTCGGCTACACCAACGCGGGGAAGTCGTCCATGCTGAACCGCCTGACGGGGGCAGGAGCGCTCGTCGAGGACGCCCTGTTCGCCACCCTGGACCCCACGACAAGGCGGTCGCAGACAGCCGACGGCCGGACGTACACGCTCACCGACACGGTCGGGTTCGTTCGGCACCTGCCTCATGACCTCGTCGAGGCGTTCCGCTCGACGCTCGAGGAGTCGGTGGAGGCGGACCTCCTGGTGCACATCGTGGACGGGTCGGACCCTGACCCGTTCGGGCAGGTCGCCGCTGTCCGCGAGGTGCTGGCGGACATCGGCGCCGGCGATGTTGCCGAGCAGCTCGTCATCAACAAGATCGACAAGGCCGACCCAGGGATGCTCCAGTCGCTGCGCACTCGCTTCGCTGGCGCCGTCTTCGCGTCGGCGCGTACGGGGGAGGGCCTGGACGAGGTCCGTGCCATCGTCGAGCAGCGGCTACCGACCCCCGGCATGGAGGTGACGGCCCTCGTCCCCTACGCGAGGGGCGACCTCATCGACCGCATCCATCGCGAGGGCGAGCTGATCACGATCGAGCACACGGGCGACGGCACGCTGGTGGTCGCGCGGGTCCACGACGACCTCGCAGGAGAGCTCGCCGGCTTCCTCGCGTGAGCCTGGGGATGGCTTCCCTACAGCGTCGCACGTGTCAGGTAGCGTGACAGGGTGGTTCCCGAGTCGCCCTCCCTCATCGACCCCCTCAGCATCCTCGATGCTGCCGTGGCGTCCATCGGCGGAAGCGCGCGCGAGGGGCAGCTGGCGATGTGCCGAGAGGTCACCGAGGCGTTCGACTCGGGCGAGCACGTACTCATCCAGGCAGGTACAGGGACGGGCAAGTCACTCGGCTACCTCGCTCCGGCCTTCGCCCACGTCCTCAACTCACCGGAGTCGCGCGTGATCGTGGCCACGGCCACGTTGGCGCTGCAGACGCAGCTGGCGACCAAGGACGTACCGGTGGTCATCGACGCCGTCGAAGCGATCACGGGACGGCGGCCCAAGGCGGCCCTTCTCAAGGGACGCTCCAACTACGCCTGCCTGCATCGTGTCCGTGAAGGGGTCGGGGACGACCCGCAGCCGGGGCTGATCGCCGCCGGCGAGCTCGTCACCGCGTTGCGAGCGGTCGACGCGGCGCCCGACTCGGTTCTCGGCGCCGAGGTGCTCGCGCTCCGTGAGTGGGCCGAGGAGGAGGCTGAGAGCGGTGGGCTCGCAGACCGTGACAACGCTCCCACGCACACGCCCGCAGGCTGGGCCCAGGTCTCGGTGCCGGTGCGAGAGTGCCTCGGCGCGAACAGCTGTCCGTACGGAGCGGAATGCTTCGTCGAGCTGTCCCGAGACAGGGCGCGAGAGTCCGATCTCATCATCACGAACCACGCGCTGCTCGCGATCGACGCCTTGCACGGCGGCACGGCCCTGCCTGAGCACGACCTGCTCGTCGTCGACGAGGCACACGAGCTGGTCTCCCGAGTCACCGGTGCGGCGTCCAGCGAGCTCAGCGCGCAGCAGATCGAGCGGGTCGCACGACGCGCCCTGCCGTGGCTCACGGACGAGGTCGGGATCGACTTCCTGGACGCAGCCGATACGTTCCGCGCGGCCCTCGACCTCAGTGACCTCGGACGAGTGACGGATCCTGCCTCGACCGTGGGCCTGGCGATGGCTCGGGTGCGGCAGGTGGCTAGAGCGGCCCTGTCGGACTTCAAGGCATCCGCGACGAAGGGACTGGACGCTGGACGGGTCCAGGCGCAGGCCGTGGTGCAGGAGGTGTACGACGTCGCCGAGCGCATGGCGGGGCTCAACGAGTACGACGTCGTCTGGGTCGCGGAGCGGGAGCGTGCGGGTCGCTGGGCGGTCGTCGCGCCCCTTAACGTGGCGGGGCTTGTCCGGGAGAGCATCCTTCCCGACGTGACCGCGGTGTTCACCTCGGCGACGCTGACGATCGGCGGCGGCTTCGACTCCCTCGCGCGGCAGCTCGGGCTGGTCGGCGCGGCGAAAACCGAGGGACGTCCTGCCCCCAGATGGCACGGGGTCGACGTCGGATCACCGTTCGACTACGCGCGCCAGGGGATCCTGTACGTGGCCACGAGGCTCCCGCCACCCAGTCGTGACGGCCTGGGCGAGGCGGCGTTGGCGGAGATCGTCGAGCTCGTACAGGCAGCAGGCGGTCGCACGCTGGGCTTGTTCGCCTCGCACCGGAACGCGACGGCAGCCGCCTCCCACGTCCGTACCGCCCTGCCGGAGCTCACCATCCTCTGTCAGGGCGACGCGCAGCTTCCAGAGCTCACGCGCCGCTTCATCGAGGAGCCGGAGACCTCGTTGTTCGGCACCTTGTCGCTCTGGCAGGGCGTCGATGTGCCGGGGCAGACATGCCAGCTGGTGCTCATCGACAAGATCCCGTTCCCACGGCCCGACGAGCCACTCATGGTGGCCAGGCAGGACGCGGTGACGTCGTCGGGCGGCAACGGGTTCATGCAGGTGGCAGCCACCCATGCCGGGCTGTTGCTGGCACAAGGGAGCGGAAGGCTCGTACGACGCCTCAGTGACCGCGGCCTCGTGGCGATCCTCGACCCGAGGCTGATGACCGCGAGGTACGGGTCGTTCCTGCGCGCCTCGATACCGCCGTTCTGGATGACCACCGACCACGACCTGGCCATCAGCGCGTTGCGACGCCTGAGCGACAACCTCACGTCGCCGGACGCCGGGGACTAGTTCGGCGTCGGCCGACTGTGGCGTCAGAGGCGGCGCAGGACCGTGACGACCTTGCCGAGGATCGTCGCCTCGTTGCCGTCGATGGGCTCGTACGCCGGGTTGTGCGGCAGGAGCCAGACCTGACCGGGGGTGCGCTTGAACGTCTTGACAGTGGCCTCGTCGCCGAGGAGCGCGGCCACGATGTCGCCGTTCTCCGCGACGGGCTGGCGGCGCACGACGACGTAGTCCCCGTCGCAGATCGCGGCCTCGATCATCGAGTCGCCGCGCACCTCGAGCAGGAAGAGCTCTCCCTCGCCGACCAGCTGACGGGGGAGAGCGAACACGTCCTCCACCTGCTGCTCAGCCAGTATCGGGCCGCCGGCGGCGATCCGGCCCAGTACGGGGACGTGGACGGGGCGGGGGAGTGAGTCGTTGACGTCGGTGGGGTCGGCGTATGGATCAGCCGAGCGTGGGCGAGAGCTCGGTCCCTCGGGGAGCCGGACGTCCAGGGCCCGAGGGCGGTTGGGGTCTCGGCGGATGTACCCCTTGGCCTCCAGCTGGTGGAGCTGGTGGGCCACGCTGGACGGGCTGGAGAGGCCGGCCATCTTCGCGACCTCGCGCATGCTCGGCGGATAGCCCTTCTCTTCGACCGAACGCTTGATGACCTCCAGCAGCAGGCGCTGCCTCATGGTCAGGCCGTCGGCATCGGGCGCACCCTCTGTGGGCATGGTCACCATCTTCGATCGACGCACGACATCGGCGATGTCGGCGTTCGACGGGCGACCGCGCTTCGCCGTGGGAGCTTGCCGGCGGTTCGTGGTGGGTTCGGTCTCGTCAGCCATGCCTAGAAAGATACGGCGTTCGAATATCGGAATCAAACACCTGTTCGAGCGTGTCGCCAGGTCGCAGGGATCAGGGTGTCGCGGGGGCGGCGCTGGGGGTCTGGGTCGCGGCCGGCGTCGGCGCGGGGGTCGACACAGGGCTCCCGGTGGGGGTCGGCACAGGGCTCCCGGTGGGGGTCGGCACAGGGCCGCTGCTCTGACTCGCGGTCGAGGAGGGCGAAGGGGTGGCGGTCGGAGGGATCGTCTCCGTCACGGTGGTGGTGGCCGTGGCGGTCGGGTGCTCCTCGGTCATCGGCGAGCCGGTGGCGGGACGGGGCGCCACCACCCTGGCCGCGGCGACCTGTAGCTGTTGGGTGCCAGGAGACAGGCTCTTGCCAAGGACAGCCTGCACGCCGAGGAGGACCGCGATACCCAGGGCGAACCCTGCCCCGACGCTGATGCTCCGCCGAGCCCATCGGCTCCATGTCGTCCTCGCGGGAGCAGAACCGGCATGCTCGAGGGTGACGATCTCGGCAGGTGTCGGAGCCATGCCAGCTCGCTTGCGCGTGGCCAGTCGAATCGCGGCCGTGCGACTGCGGTGTACCGAGCCGCGGATCGTGGTCGCCGTCACGGCCGCGACCATGCTCCCTACGGCCGCGCCGGCGACCGTACCGCTCAGACCGAGTCGACCACCGATGACAGCGGCAACAGCAGCAGCCCCGGCGCCCGCGAGGAGGCTGACCGGGTGGAGCGGGGAGTCGGGATGCTTGGGTGGAGTGGCGTCGGGCTGGTCGGTGATCGACTCACGAGACGAGGTCGGCATTCGGTACACACACTCCTGGTTCGAGGTATTCACGCGCTAGAAGGGCCGCGCCACCTCTACCACCGTGCCATCAGGTTGCCGCCCAGACAAACCGAGAGACCGCTTGTACAAAACTGTCGGAGGTCCCGTGTGTAGTGATCCACAGAAGACGCGACACGCGGATAAGAACAGATGTTTGATTTCGTGTCGCGCATGGCATAGAACTGTTTCGAACACCTGTTCGACCGAGAGGACCACCGATGAGCACTGTGAAGATGAAGACTGTGACCGTGGCTCCCCGGCCGTTGACGACACGTCCGGCTGCAGCCCGGCAGCCCAGCGGCCCGAGCGCCGCGCGTCCGGTGGTGTCCGTACGCCACATGGTGGCTGTCCGTCCCGCGGCGTGCCAAGTGTTCGTAGACGAGCCGATGTGGCAGCTCACCCGTCGGGGACTCGTCCTCGTCATGGCGTTGCTCGCCACGGTCATGGGCAGCGCCGTCGTGACCTGCCTGGTTGCCTTCCTGTCGGTCAGCAACTCCCCGCTCTGAGGTCTTCAGCTCTCCAGACAACCACGAAGGCGCCGCCCGTACGGGCGGCGCCTTCGCGCGTGAAGTGGAGCAGTCTCACTGCATCGGTGTCTGACCCGCGTTCGGGTCGGTGATGACGACCGACTTGACGATCTTGTCGGCGATGGTCTGGCGCTTGCTGTCCCACAGAGGGAAGAGCCAGCCGATGTAGCAGATCACGCTGTCGATGAGGTGAGCGAAGACGCGACCGATACCGACCCCGACACCGAGGGGCTGACCCGTCGCTTCCGAGACGAGCTTGGTCTTGGCGATCTTGCGGCCGAGCGAGTAACCGGTCGTACCGGCCTGGTAGCCGGAGTTCCAGAGGACGAACGCGATCCCAGCTACCCACAGGACGAATGTGAGGAGGCTCGAGATTGCGCCGTTACCGAGGTTGCCGATGATCGACGCGAGGATGGAGTAGACGATGACTGGGGCCAGATAGTCGATAGCCCAGCCGAGGGCGCGGTTGCCGAAGGAGGCGAGCTCAGGCGTCGGGGTCGCGTACCCGGCGTCGTACCCGTAGGCGGAGACGCCGGCGTTCGGGAAGCCGGCCCCATAGGTCGGAGCGGGCGGCGCACCGTACGCAGCGTTCGGGTCCTGGTAACCCTCGGCGGTCTGGCCGTAGCCGGGTGCACCGTACTGGCCGGGCTGGGACTGGCCGTAGCCGCCTGCGGCGCCGTACGCACCACCCTGGGTCGGATCGGTGTAGCCGCTGCCGCTCGCGGGCTCCGGCGCGCTGCCGTAGCTGCCCGCGGACGGCGTGGACCCGTAGGTGGGAGCTGCTCCGTAGGCCGGCGTCGAGCCCGGAGCGGTGTAGCCGCCGGCAGCGGGCGCCCCGTACGACGGGGTGCTCGGGTCGGGGGTGCCGTACGAAGGGGCTGCGCCGTACGAGGGTGGCGTCGAGTCGGGCGCCGCATACCCACCGCTTGCCGGCGTCCCGTACGACGGGGTGCTCGGGTCGGGGGTGCCGTAGGACGGGGCTGCGCCGTACGCGGGCGTCGCGTCCGGAGCCGTGTAGCCACCGCCTGCCGGTGCACCGTATGACGGGGTGGGATCGGGAGCCGGGTAGCCGGGGGTGCTCGAGGTAGGCGACGCTGCCTGTCCCGCGTCCGGGGCGCCGTAGGTGGGAGGCGTGTAGGACGGCGTGTTGTAGTTGGGGCTCGGGTACGCGCCGGTGCCGGTGCCTTCCGGGGCGGGCGTGGCCGGAGGTGCCTGCGGATCAGGCGCCGAGGGCTGCCCGTAGGGCGGCTGGGGCTGGCTCGGGGGATTGGCCGGGTCGTTCCAGTTCTCGTTGCTCACGATGATCCTCTCGAGGACGGATATGACACCGCAGTTTCATGGTTGCCCGCATGAGCGCCGCCACGGTGCCATTGGCGAATACTGTAGTGCATTGCCATGGCAGGAGACTGGAGCATTGAGAAGCCAATCTCGGCCCGGGAAGCACTCTTCCGGGCCGGTTCTGTTGGCCTGGTCGGCTTCGGGGTCGGGGCCGCACATCTCGTGACGGGGTTAGGACTTCCGTGCCCGTTCCGTGCCGTGACCGGCTGGCTCTGTCCCTTTTGCGGCGGCACTCATATGGCCGGCGCGCTGATCCGTGGTGACGTCCTCGCCGCATGGGCGGCCAACCCCCTGGCCCTCGTCGTCGCCGTACTGATCGGGATCCGGGCCGTGGGCTGGTTGATCGAGGTCGTACGCAACCCGCGGGCTCCCTCGAGGCAGTGGCTGCCGTCCGCCTGGCACAGGCACTGGTTTGCGGCGTTCGTGGCCGTCTCCGTGGCGTACGTCCTGTTCAGGAACCTGTTCCCGCTCAGCTGACTTCGTCGACACGCCGCGGCATCGGCGTGGCCATTGACTTGTGGGACCTTCCGAGGCAAGATCACTACATCTAGTGGTTACACACATGTAGTTATCCCAGGGGTTGAGGTAGTCATCCACAGGATGTACGCACTTCATCCACAACCGCATCCAC
The DNA here is from genome assembly GCA_038317635.1 of Propionibacteriales bacterium. Classification (GTDB taxonomy): domain Bacteria; phylum Actinomycetota; class Actinomycetes; order Propionibacteriales; family Propionibacteriaceae; genus Fen-668. The sequence continues at coordinate 66,834 of JBBQBP010000003.1, read as the reverse complement.
ACGCCGGGGAGGAGACAGGCCATGTTCTGCCCGTACTGCAAGCACACGGACTCACGCGTGCTGGACTCCCGCGTCTCGGAGGACGGGGCCAGCATCCGGCGTCGGAGGCAGTGCCCGGCCTGCGAACGGCGGTTCACGACCGTCGAGCAGACACAGCTTGTCGTCGTGAAGCGCTCAGGCGTCGTGGAGCCCTTCGCTCGAGACAAGGTCATCGCCGGGGTCCGGAAGGCCTGCAAGGGCCGTCCCGTCAGTGAGGACGACCTCGCGCGGCTCGGGCAGCAGGTCGAGGACGCTCTGAGGGCATGCGGCCAGGCAGAGATCAACGCCGAGGACATCGGTCTGGCGATCTTGGCGCCGCTGAGGCGACTCGACGCGGTGGCGTACCTCAGGTTCGCCTCCGTCTACCGCCACTACGACACCGTCGACGACTTCGAGCACGCCATCGCGGAACTCCGCGCAGGCATGGCGACCGTCTGACGGGAACTGCCAGACACACAAGCAAGACTCACCCTACGAACAGATATTTCGGGCCGAAACGGCCAGTCAGAGAGGCGATCATGACCGAGACGACCACCAAGTCGAGGGCTCGCAACAAGGGCAACGGGCTCACGATCGAGCGCGTCTACACGACGCCCGGGGTGCACCCGTACGAAGAGGTCACCTGGGAGCGCCGCGACGTGGTGCAGACCAACTGGAGGACGGGAGAGACCGTCTTCGAGCAGCGGGGCGTGGAGTTCCCGTCCACGTGGAGCGTGAACGCGTCGACGATCGTCACCACGAAGTACTTCCGCGGAGCGCTCGGCACCGAGCAGCGCGAGACGGGCCTTCGCCAGCTCATCGACCGCGTGGTGAAGAAGTACCGCACGGCGGGCGAGGACAACGCCTACTTCGCGTCTCCCGCCGACGCCGAGACGTTCGAGCATGAGCTCACGTACATGCTTCTCCACCAGGTGTTCTCGTTCAACTCGCCCGTGTGGTTCAACGTCGGCACCGCGAGCCCTCAGCAGGTGAGCGCCTGCTTCATCCTCTCCGTCGACGACTCGGTCGACTCGATCCTCAACTGGTACCGCGAGGAGGGGTTCATCTTCAAGGGCGGCTCCGGTGCGGGGCTCAACCTGTCGCGGATCCGGTCCAGCAAGGAGCTGCTGTCGAGCGGCGGCACCGCGTCCGGGCCGGTGTCGTTCATGCGGGGCGCGGATGCGTCGGCGGGAACGATCAAGTCCGGTGGCGCCACCCGTCGTGCGGCGAAGATGGTCGTGCTCGACATCGACCACCCCGACATCGAGGAGTTCGTCCAGACGAAGGCGCGTGAGGAGGACAAGATCCGCGCCCTGCGTGACGCAGGCTTCGACATGGATCTCGGCGGCGCAGACATCGCGAGCGTCCAGTACCAGAACGCCAACAACTCGGTGCGGGTGTCCGACGAGTTCATGCGAGCCGTAGAGGAAGGGAACGAGTTCGGGTTGCGTGCGCGCATGGATGGTCGCGTCATGAAGACCGTCGACGCGCGTGACCTCTTCCACCAGGTCGCCGAGGCGGCGTGGCTGTGCGCAGACCCGGGCATCCAGTACGACGACACGATCAACGACTGGCACACCAACCCCGAGTCCGGCCGGATCACGGCGTCGAACCCCTGCTCCGAGTACATGAGCCTCGACAACAGCTCGTGCAACCTGGCGTCGCTGAACCTCATGAAGTTCCTCCGCGATGACGACACGTTCGACACCGAGAAGTTCGTCAAGGTCGTCGAGCTGGTCATCACCGCGATGGACATCTCGATCACGTTCGCCGACTTCCCGACCGAGAAGATCACGGAGACGACGAAGGACTTCCGTCAGCTCGGCATCGGCTACGCCAACCTCGGCGCCCTGCTGATGGCGATCGGACTGGGGTACGACTCCGAGGCCGGCCGCGCGCTGGCCGCGTCGATCACGTCGCTCATGACCGGTGCCGCGTACCGTCGCTCGGCCGAGCTGGCCGACGTTGTCGGCACGTACAACGGCTACGCCCGCAACGCCGACGCCCACCAGCGCGTGATGCGCAAGCACCAGGCGGCCAACGACGAGCTGCGCACCACCAGCACGGGCATCGATGCGGCCGTCCACAAGGTCGCCACCCAGGAGTGGAAGAGGGTTGTCGCGCTCGGGGGCAAGAACGGCTTCCGCAACGCTCAGGCGTCGCTGCTCGCCCCGACCGGCACCATCGGCTTCATGATGGACTGCGACACCACCGGCATCGAGCCGGACTTCTCGCTGGTCAAGTTCAAGAAGCTCGTCGGCGGCGGCTCGATGCAGATCGTCAACAACACGGTGCGCCGGGCCCTCAAGAACCTGGGCTACACCGAGGAGACGTCGGAGGCGGTCGTCGAGTACATCGCCGAGCACGGCCACGTCGTGGACGCGCCCGGGCTGAAGGAGGCTGACTACCCGGTCTTCGACTGCGCGATGGGTGAGCGGGCCATCAGGCCGATGGGCCACGTACGGATGATGGCTGCCGTGCAGCCGTTCCTGTCCGGCGCGATCTCCAAGACGGTCAACCTGCCGGAGTCGGCGACGGTCGCCGAGATCGAGGACGTCTACCTGCAGGGCTGGAAGCTCGGGCTCAAGGCGCTGGCCGTGTACCGCGACAACTGCAAGGTGGGCCAGCCGCTGTCCGACGGCAAGAAGAAGGCCGAGCCCGAGGCTGTCGTTGCGGCGCCCGAGGTGCGGATCGAGTACAAGCCGCGCCGCAAGCGCCTCCCGAAGTCGCGCCGCAGCCAGACCACGTCGTTCTCCGTCGGAGGCGCCGAGGGCTACATGACGGCGTCGGTCTACGACGACGGCCGCCTCGGCGAGGTGTTCCTCAAGCTCGGCAAGCAGGGTTCCACACTGGCCGGCGTGATGGACGCGTTCTCCATCGCGATCTCGATCGCGCTGCAGTACGGGGTGCCGCTGGAGACGTTCGTGCAGAAGCTGACCAACCTCAAGTTCGAGCCGGCCGGCATGACCGACGACTCGGACGTGCGAATCGCGCAGTCCGTCATGGACTACATCTTCCGGCGGTTGGCGCTCGACTACCTGCCGTACGAGGAGCGCACGGAGCTCGGCATCTACACCGCCAGCGAGCGTGCGCGGTACGTGGAGACCGGGTCGTACCTGTCCGAGGAGGACGAGGCGCAGCTGCTCGAGTCCGAGACGCTCCGCAACGACGATGGCGACAACGTACGGGTGGATGGTGACGGCCCGAGGCAGCCGGCTCTCGTGGAGGCGGCACCGCACACCAGCGCCGAGATGATGGAGCTGACGTTCGGGCACGCTGTCGACGCCCCGCTCTGCCTCACCTGCGGCACGAAGATGCGACCCTCCGGTAGCTGCTACGTCTGCGAGGGCTGCGGCTCAACGTCCGGCTGCAGCTGACCGCTCAACGGATTGCTGCGGGGCCCTTCCTCTCGAGGAGGGGCCCCGTTCCGTCACCGGCCGTTGGCTAGAACGCTTCGGCTGCGGATCCTTCGCCACACGCATCAGCCATCTCGGGCACCACTGGCTGCGTCGGTGTGAGGAAGGCACGCAGGCCGAGCCGCCGCAGCACGTACCAGACGACGTTGAACACCACGATCGCGCCAGTGCTGAGGTTGGCGATCATCGAGCCGGAGTCCCGGAGCAGGACCGCCCACGTGGTCCACAGCGCCTGGTTCATGGCACCGAGAAGGAGCGATGCCGTGGAGAGACCGTTCACATGCGGCGCTCTGACCAGCTCCACGCTCTGACCACCCATGGCGATGACCGCTGGAAGGATTGCGAAGAGCCCGTACGCCGCGGAGCCGAAGAACTGGTCGACGCCGATCATCGCGGTTCCCAGACCGAGCCCCGGCAGGAACATCGACAGGCTGTGACGGCCGAGTTCGCGCGAAAGGATGCGTAGGATCGGGACCGTCACGATCAGGCCCAGAGAGCTTGCCAGGATCTGGGGCGGTTGGCCGATCCTGATGCCATGCGCGGCCCAGCCGACGTTGATGGCGAGGATCGCCTGCCACCCGATAGGCGACAGGCCCTGGATGTTGCGGGTGCGAACGGTACGTACTAGCTGGGGCAGACCGAGGAACGTGCCTACGGCAGTCGCCAACCAGCCGACGAGGACCAGGAGAGACATGAGAGGCCTTCTGCCGGCACCCTGCCGGCGGAGAACGGGAGACGTTGGTTGAAGACACGCTCTGCGCGTTCCTGGCCCGGATCGTGCGCCGACAATCTTCGGCAGTGACTTCGGCACTCAGAATATCCGACGGGCGGCGGGATCAACGATGGGGAGCGCCGAGCGGTACAGAGTGTCTCGTCGAGCAGTACAGGTGCTCTCGCGGACGCCTACACCTGCCCCGGTCGCCGAGCGTCCGGGCGAGACGACTACGTTCGAGAGGTGATGATGAGATCCCTCCTCGCCCGCGCCTTCTGGGCGTCCTCGGGGTACCGGCTGCGGTCAGAGCCACTGCCAATCGAGGGGTCCGCGGTGCTGATCGGTGCTCCGCACACCTCCAACTGGGACTTCGTCTTCATGTTGGCCATCTGCTGGCGGCACGGGTTCGCGCCGCTATGGCTCGGCAAGCACACTCTGTTCAAGGCACCCTTCGGGCCGATCATGCGTGCTCTCGGCGGAATCCCCGTGAACCGCGCACATCCTGGCAGGCTGGTCGAGGACGTCGTCTCCCACATGCGTGGGGGGAAGCACTTCCTGGTGGTGACCCCTGAAGGCACTCGGGCGCGTCGGAAGCTGTGGAAGTCGGGCTTCTACCGCATCGCCACCGACGCAGGGCTGCCCGTGGTCCTCGGGTACGTGGACTCGGCGACCCACACCGCAGGACTGGGCCCGACGATCTCGTTGACGGGTGATGTCAAGGCGGACATGGACCGTGTCCGCGACTTCTACGCCGACAAGCGCGGCATCCGGCCTGACCTCTTCACGCCGCCGATGCTGCGTGAGGAGTCAAGACCGGCCATCGGTGGAACAGCCTGAGTAGCCTTCGACCATGACTCTCGACGACGCATGCGGCTGGTTCGACCTCGACAGCGATGACGCCGCCGAGGTGGCCGTGGCTTCCGCTCAGATCGAGGGTGACGCGGAGCTCTCGGCGCGGGTCGCGGACGTCGTACGGCAGCTCGGAGACCATTTCGAAGAGCTGAGGCCGTGGAAGCTCCTGGACCTGCCGGCACTGTTCAACCCGGTCACAGATCCGGACGCACCGGCCGCGTTGCGGTGGCTGTACGTGGTGGCGTTCGCGGACTTCCTGCCGACGACCCTGGCCGCCCACGTCAGGCGCGGCGTCCCCGAAGCCACGTCCCGCGCAACGCTGGCCGATGTCGGCAGGCATGTACGGATCGCTCGGCGACTGTACGGGGTGAGGGCCTGCATCGAGCAGAACTGGCTGCAGGCTCATGTGAGGGGGATTCTGTACGACCTCGGGCGGCTGCAGTTCAACCTCGCCCGGCTGGAGTTCGACCCGGCGGAGCTCGACGAGGCCGGGATCGACGCGTCGCCCGGGACAGTCGTCGTGGAGACGCACATCCCTGAGACGGGCCCTCTCGGTCCGGAAGCCGTCGACGCATCCCTGGCACGTGTCCAAGGCTTCTTTGCCGCGCACTTCCCCGAGCTGGGCACGATCCGGCACGCGACATGCGACTCCTGGCTCCTCGATCCCCAGCTGTCCGTGATCATCCCCGGTTCGAACATCGCCGGCTTCGGAGCGCGCTACCGGCTCTTCCGTCCGGCGCACGAGTCCGACCAGTCCGCCCTGGACTTCGTCTTTCGTGCCCCGACGACCCCCCGCGAGGAGCTCCCCCGGGACACCCGTCTGCAGCGGGGTTTGCTCGACCACCTGGCCGACGGCGGCCACATCGAGGCTCGGTACGGCTGGCTGGAGCTCCCGAGCGCGAACCTGTCAACGAACTGAGCGAGCAGCACGTCCTCACAGTGTTCACACGCTGAAAGGACGATCATGCTCACCACGCTCAGCCGGACAGTGCTTCCCCTGGCCGCAGCCCTCGCTCTCCTCGGAGGTTGTTCGGGCACGGCCCTCTCGTCCGGCCAGGCGGATTCGGCCTCAGGCAGCGGCGGAAGGGTGTCCGATGCTGGTGCCATGCCGGCCCAGACCACAGAGACGAAGACCGGCGGCGTTCTGCCGCAGGCCCCGGTCATCGACTCCCAGCAGATCATCCGCTCAGCGACGATGACGGTGGTGGTGCCCAACGAGAACCAGGCCGCGACCAGGCTTCGGGCGATCGCCTCGGCCCACGGCGGTGTGGTCACCACCGAGAACGTCGTGAGTGGCGGTGAGAAGGCGTACTACGCCCAGTCGACCATCGTCATCAGCGTCCCGGCCGACCAGCTGGACGTTGCTCTGACGGAGATCGCGGCGATCGGTGAGGTGGTGCTGCGCACCATCGAGAGCACCGATGTCACCGCCAAGGTCGCCGATGTCGACTCCCGCATCAAGACCATGCGTGCGTCGGTCGCCCGGATGCAGGACCTCCTCACGAGGGCCGGCTCGGTGGCCGAGATCGCCCAGGTCGAGTCCGAGCTCACGACCCGCGAGTCAGACCTCGAATCGCTCCTCGCTCAGCAGAAGGCTCTCGCGCAGCGCGTCGCCCAGAGCCCCATCACGGTGACCCTGACCCGCGTGGCGGTGGTCGAGCCGACTCCGGTTCCGGAGACGGGCTTCATCGCCGGGCTGAAGAGCGGCTGGCACGCTTTGAAGGTCTTCGGAACAGCGGTGCTGACCGTTGTCGGCGCTCTGCTGCCGTTCCTCGCGGTTCTCGCTCTCGTCACCGTCCCAGTCCTCTGGCTGGTCCGCCGTCGGGGCAGCATGCGCACGAAGGCTGCCGCCCCGTCGAACGACTCTGCCGGCGACGAGACCGCCGCCTGACGATCCGAGCGGCTGGCGCTTGCTCCTCTCCTGGGCCGGCGTCGCTAGGGTGGGCCGCATGTCTGCCCGCGCGTACGGTGTCGTTGGTGGCGCCGCCGTTGTCGTGATCACGCTGGGTATGGGCACCGGCACCGGCATCGGGAGCCTGGGCACTATCGACCCGCACGGCCCCTTGCTTCAGGTTCCGAGCTCCAAACCCACACTGCTGCCTGTCATGTCGGCCCTTCCCACGTCAGCTGCTCAACCGGATGCCGGACTCGTCGTCCCGCACTGGGTGTACAGCGCCATCACCGTCCTGGCTGCCGGGGTCCTGCTCGTACTGCTCGGTTGGTTCGTCTGGCGCGTGGCGCAGCAGCTGCAGCGTGGCCGCCGCATCGCGGCGGCCGCAGCGAGCACGGAAGGTACGGAGGTCGACGAGATCCCCATGACGTCGTTCGCCGAGACGGTCGAAGAGTCGCTGGACGACCTGCGAAGCGGCCTGGACACCGACGACGTGGTCCTCGAGTGCTGGCGCCGACTGGAGGCCCTGGGCGAGCACGCGGGAGCGCCGCGCCGCGACAGCGACACCTCGACCGAGTACGTCGAGCGACTCCTGGACGGCGTGCCCCAGGCGGCCACAGATCTCGCGGTTCTGGCCAGCCTGTACAGAGCGGCCATGTTCTCGGGTCTCTCGTCCGACCCGTCCGCGCGCGCGACAGCGATCGACTGTCTCGAGCATCTCTCTGCTGTCCTGACCGAGGGGGCCAGCAGTGGCGCGTGATCGGCGACTGACGGTCTCCGGGCGCCTGGTCACGTCCGCGGCTGGCCGCCTGCTCGTCTCGTACGGCATCACCGGGACCGTGCTCACGGTGCTCGCCGTCGTTCTCGGCGGTGTGCTCGGGGTCAACTTCGACGCGGTCGTCCTGATCCTCGTGACGCTCGGCGCAGCGGTGGTGATCTGGCTGGTCGTCGTGATCGAGGACTGGGCGCCACCGCTGCACTGGGAAGACGTCCGATTCCCGACGTCGAGCCTTCACGTGGGCTCGGACAACCGGACCCGACGCCTGGCCTCGCTCATCGCCTCGTCCGATGACGTGCACCGGATGAGCCAGCGGTCCCTGAGGGATCTGCTCGGCGGGATCACCGCGTCGCGCCTCGTCCAGCTGCATGGCGCCGACGCCGAAGACCCCTATGCGTCCCCGCTCCTCAGCCGCGGGCTGAGGTCGTACCTGACACGTCCCGCCGACTCGGTCCCGCCGCTCAACCGTCGGGTCCTGCATTCCTACCTTGAGGAGATCAGCCGACTATGACCCCACCTTCCCTCACGCTCGCCGAGGCGTCCGCCCTCGCCAGCGACGTGCTCGACCAGGTCGAGCGGGCCGTGATCGGCAAGCGCGATGCCCTGCGTCTCGTCCTGGCTGGCGTTCTCGCGGGAGGACATGTGCTGATCGAGGACCTGCCCGGTCTGGGGAAGACCGTCGCCGCGCACAGCCTCGCGACGGCCCTGGGCCTCACGTACACGCGGGCTCAGTTCACGCCCGACCTGTTGCCGAGCGACCTCACGGGCGGCTACATCTACGACCAGCGGGCCGGCGAGTTCGTCTTCCGGCCGGGGCCCGTCTTCACCGGTCTTCTTCTTGCGGACGAGATCAACCGCACCCCGCCCAAGACGCAGTCGGCGCTGCTCGAGGCGATGCAGGAGCACCGGGTGTCCGTCGAGGGCCACACCTTCGACCTGCCGCGTCCGTTCCACGTGCTGGCCACGGCGAACCCGATCGAGCACGAAGGCACCTACCCGCTGCCTGAGGCTCAGCTCGACCGGTTCCTGCTGCGGCTCTCGTTCGGCTACCCCTCGGCGACCGACGAGGTCGACGTCCTGTCGCGGCGCATCGCGCGGCGCACGGAGGAGGCCACCATCGACGCCGTCCTCGACCCCGAGAGGCTGCTCGCCGTACAGAGCGCTGTCGAGGACATCTATGTCGCGCCGTCTGTCCTGCGCTATGTGGTCGCGGTGGTCACCGCAACGCGTCTGGACAAGTCGGTACTCGTCGGGGCGTCCCCGCGCGGGTCACTCGCGCTGGTGGCCTGCTCCCGTGCCGTCGCGCTCCTCGACGGCCGCAGCTTCGTGGCTCCCGAGGACATCAAGGCCGTCGCGCACGCCTCCCTGGACCACCGCATCACGTTGCGTCCGGAGCTCTGGCTCAGCGATGCGACCGCGGCTGCCGTCGTCGATACCGCCCTCGACGAGACACCCGTCCCCGACGCCAGCGACGTGCAGCCACGGTGACCGAGCTCCCCATCCGGCCGACGCCCGCGCTCGTACGGTCCCTGCTGTTGGGGCTTCTGCTCGCGCTGGGTGGCATCCTGCTGGGTCAGCGCGGGGCAGCCGTGATGGCCGCGCCTTTCATCGTGCACGTCGCCTGGGCCCTGCTGACACGCGCGCGCACCGATGTCGTGCGCGTCCGGACCAGTCCACGGCTGGTGGCCGTCCATGAGGACGACTCCGTGCCCGTACGGATGGTGACCGATCGCCCGGGATGGTGGATCGCCGTGTCCTGGCCGCTGCGGTTCGGGCTGCGGCTGGCCCCGCGCTCGGGCGCTGTCATCGACACCGGTGACGCAAAAGTCGTCGTCGAGCCGCACACCTGGGGCCGGTACCTCGTCGGGCCGCCGGAGGTCTCGGTGATGGACGCGTCAGGGGCATGGCGCGCAGCGGGCGCTGCCACGTCCGCGTACGTGGTCGTCAGACCCGCGGCGGCCACCCTCGTCGGGTCCAGTGGGATCACCCGTCCGATCGGGATGGCCGGCAGCCACCCGTCCGCGGCTCCCGGGGAGGGAAGCCAGCTCGCCGAGCTACGCGAGTTCCGGCTCGGCGACCGCCTCAAGCGGATCAACTGGCGTGTGACATCGCGGACCGGCCGGCTCCACGTCGCGACCATGCTGACCGAGCGGGACACCGATGTCCTGCTCGTCATGGACACGCTGCATGACATCCCGGGCTTCACCGCGACAGATGCGACGTCGCTCGACCTGGCTGTACGAGCGGTCGCCGCGCTCTCGCGCCACTACCTCGGGTACGGCGACCGGGTCGCGGTGCACGACATCGGACGTCTCATGCGTCATGTACGGGCGGGCACCGGCCCTCGTCAGCTGATCGTCACCATCGATGCCCTGTCTCGGATCGAGCGCGGCACGCACCCCGCGTACCGGGGCCGGCCGATCCGTGGCATCACCCCTGGGACGCTCGTCTTCTTCTGCTCCCCGCTCGTCGACGAGTCGTCGACGACAGAGGTCGGACGGCTTCGCCAGCTCGGCTGCGAGGTGGTCGTGGTGGACACGCTGCCCGCGGACCTCGGGACGCCGCGCTGGTTGCACCGCCGTCGGCGCCGGGACCGGAGCTGGCTGGACGAGGCCTGGGTCGTCCGTCGCCTCGAGCGGGAGGAGACGTTCGCCCGGCTGCGGCAGGCAGGTGTCCCTGTCGTCGCGTGGCGCGGCACCAGCTCTCTCGCGGGCGTCCTGGCCACGATGGAACGGTCGCGGCGGGCGCCTCGGATGTTGAGGAGGCGCTGATGGACGAGATCGTCGCCGGGCTGATCGACCGCCTCCGTACCGTCAGCCTCCATCAGTGGCTCACCAAGCTCGTCGTCTCCCTCGCCGGCACCGCGCTCATCGTCGTCTGCGCCACGGCCACGGGTGCGGTCCTCTCCGGTGCGACGCCGGGCGTCACCGCGATCCTCCTGGCCTTCCTCGTGATCTGGCCGGAGTCGATCGCCTCGATCGCGTTCCTCGCCATCTGCGCGCTCTGGTGGCTGCTCGCATGGCACGGCTCGATCTGGGCGACCGTACCCGTCGCGGCACTCGTCGGGCTGGTTCACCTTCTGGCAGGGCTCGCCACCGGGCCGCCGCATGCCGTCGTCCGTCTCGCGGCCCTGCGCTTCTTCGGCACGCGCATCGGCGCGTACGTGCTGGCGACCGCGGGGGTCGGCGGCGTCGTGGCCGCCCTGACCACGCTGCCGACGTCTCGGTTCGTCGCGTGGCTGGCCGTGGTCGCGATCAGCGTCGCGACGCTCGTCGCGACGCTGATGGCCGGCAGCATCGACGAAGCAGGGCAGGTCCCCGACGAGATCCTCGACGACGACCCGTATCTCCCCGAGGACCTCGCCTGAGGCGGGGTCTCACCCTCGAAGCTCACGCCCGCGGGTACGAAGCCTCGCGAGGAGCTCCGGGTCGGCGGCAACCGCCGCGACCGTCCACACCATGCCGATCGCTGCCTGCGTCATGACGTCGTACGCCTCGTCGGTGCCCGCCGCCGTGGCGTAGTCGGCCGAGTGCAGCGACGCCGTGACGCCCGGGAGCCGCACCCACGGATGGATCGTCGGCACGACCTGCGAGACATTGCCCATGTCGGTGGACCCACCGGCCAGTGGTACGCCCGCGGCCGGGTCGAGTCCGAGCTCTTCGAGCGCGTCGCACCACAGGCCCCCGAGGAGGTCATCCTGCACCAGCGGCTGGTACGGACGGCCGACCGGGCGGATCGTCAGCTCGCACTCCGTGGCGAGTGCGCCGGCCTCGAGGCAGCGTACGACGCGGGCGCGGAGGGCCTCGTACTCCGTGATGGTCCACGCACGGCACTCGAACTCGATCGTGGCATGGTCGGGGATGACGTTCGGCACGGCGCCGGATCGAACAACGTTGGCACTGAGCCGATGATCGCTGGGGACCTGCTGCCGCAGGAGCGCCAGGGCCACCTCGGCGATGACCACCGCGTCGGTGGTGTTGCGGCCGAGATGAGGCGCTGCGGCGGCGTGCGCAGCCCGGCCCGTATATGTGGCGAGGAACTGGCCGATGGCTTGGCTCGACGTGCCTCGCGGATCGAGGCGGATCCCGTCCGGGACCGTGTGGATCATGATCGCGAGGTCCACGTCCGTGAACACGCCGTCGGCGATCAGCGGGATCTTCCCACCGCCGCGCTCCTCGGCAGGGCACCCGACCGCCAGCACGGTGAGCCCGAGATCGTCGGCGTGGTCGGCGAGAGCGAGCGCGGCCAGCGCGCCGGCGCCGGAGATGAGGTTGTGACCACAGGCGTGCCCGATCTCGGGCAGCGCGTCGTACTCGAGGCAGACCGCAACCGTCGTACTGCCTGATCCCGCACGAGCAACGAACGCCGTGGGATCGCCGGGAGCCGGGTCGACGGCGAAGCCGGACCCGGCGAACAGCTCGACGAGCCGGGCTACCGCACGATGCTCCTCGTCGGCCGTCTCAGGGTCCGCGTGGATGGAGCGCGCGACGGCCTCCACGGCCGGCCGCAGCGCCTCCACGCGACTCCGGAGATCGTGTCGGACGGTCATGTCTGTCTCCTCGTCGGTTGTGGTGCCACGCTAACAACTCGGGCATCCCCGCGTTCGCGCGGGCGGAGGCGCGGCGGGACAAGTACCGGAAACACCCCCATCTGCCATGGATGTCACGGCAGGATTCGACATATCACGATGCGTGCGCTCGAAGCACGCCCAGGAGAGGAAGAGCCGATGCAGCTACGCGAGGACGCCACCTGGTCAGTCGTCGTTCCGACGTCCATAGGCGTCCGGATCACCCCGGAGAACAGCCAACCCGTACACGTCTCGAGTCGTTTCGTGATGCAGGCGACGTCGGCGGAGACGAACGTCGCGAGCGTCGCCAGCTACCTCGGGATGCCCGCCCTGGCGCTGACGAACTTCGTCGCCGGCAGCCCTATCTCCGCGTTCATCAAGTCCGAGCTCCGGGCCCGCAACCTGTCGTACCGCGGTCCCGACCTGCCACAAGGCGGTCCGTGGGGCTACCGGCATCAGTTCAACATCGCCGACACCGGCTTCGGGAGCCGCGGCCCGCGCGTGTGGAACGACCGTGCGGGGGAGGTCGGCCTCGACCTCGACGTCGACCAGTTCGACCTCGAGCAGCTGTTCGGCACCGAGGGCGTGAAGATCCTCCACATGTCTGGCCTGGTCGCCGCGCTGTCGCCGAAGACCAAGGACTTCTGCCTGGGTCTCGCGCGCGCTGCGAAGGCACACGGCACGGCGATCTCCATGGACATGAACTACCGCGCCACCTTCTGGAAGGGCCGCGAGGCCGAGCTGCGCGAGGCGTTCACCGAGATCGCGGAGGAGTGCGACATCCTCATCGGCAACGAGGAGGACTTCCAGCTCTGCCTCGGCATCGAGGGCCCCGAGGCGGGGGGCACGGACCTCACCGACCAGGTCGCCTCGTTCAAGGAGATGATCGGCCGGATCCGTACCCGTTTCCCCAAGGCCCAGTTCATCGCCACCACGCTGCGGGAGGTCGTGAGCGTCAACGAGCACATGTGGGGCATGGTGGTGTACGGCGACGGCGACTTCCACGTCGCACCACCGCGCTCCATCGGCGTGCTCGACCGCATCGGCGGCGGCGACGGTTCCGTCGGCGGCATGCTGTACGGCGTCCTCAAGGGCTGGTCGGCCGAACAGTGCATGCAGTTCGGCTGGGCCACCGGTGCTCTTGCCGCAGCAGCCACCACCGACTACGGCGCACCCGCCGACGAGGACCAGGTCTGGTCGATCTGGAAGGGCAACGCGCGCGTCCAGCGCTGACCCGAGCTGCTGGGCGAGAGCACCTGTAGTGGAATTGCCCCGAGCCGCTGCATATACAGTCAGGGTCGACTAGGGTGTCGATCACGACGGGCGAGGAGGTGCCGGGCGGTGACTTCTGTATTGGCGATCGATCAAGGAACCCAGTCCACGAAGGCATTGATCGTGGAGCGGGACCATCGCGTCACCGCTCGTTCCGCCGCGGCACTGGACCGTACGTTCCCGCAGGCGGGCTGGGTCGAGCAGGACGCCGAGGCGATCTGGGCCTCCGTCCTCGTGGCCGCTCAGGGCATCAGCGGACAGGTCGACGGGATCTCCCTGTCCACACAGAGGGAGACCGTGGTCGCCTGGGATGCGGCGACCGGCCTCCCGCTCGGGCCGGCGCTGTCATGGCAGGACCAGCGGGCAGTCGCCATCTGTGAGCGCCTCGCGCACCTCGCCCACGCCGTCCAGACCCGGACTGGGCTGCTGCTGGACCCGATGTTCTCTGCGGCGAAGATCTCCTGGCTGCTCGATGCGTACGATCCCGACCGGAGCGGTGCCCGTGCAGGTCGGGTCAAGGTGGGGACGATCGACTCGTGGCTGCTGTGGCGCCTCACCGGACGGCACCTCACCGAGGCCGGTAGCGCCAGCCGTACATCGCTGCTGGACATCGCGACCGTCACCTGGGACCCGGAGCTGTGCGACGGCTTCGGCGTACCGGTCGAGTGCCTGCCCGAGGTCGTCTCGTCGATGCCGATGGTCCCGACGACCGTCGCCCTGGGACCTGCCGCGGCCGGCACGCCCGTTGCGGGAGTGCTCGGCGACTCGCACGCAGCGCTCTTCGCGAACGCCGGGTGGCGGCCCGGCTCGGTGAAGGCGTCCTACGGGACCGGTTCCTCGATCATGGCCGTCTCCGGGGCGAGGACAGCCGCCGGGCTCTGCCGCACGATCGCCTGGGACGGACCCGCCGGCCTGACCCATGCTGTGGAGGGCAACATCCGGTCCAGCGGCGCCACCCTGACCTGGCTGTGCGACCTGCTGGGTGTGTCGGCGCCCGAGCTGTCGACGCTGGCCCTCAACGGTTCGCCGGAGGTGCACCTCGTCCCGGCGTTCGGCGGTCTGGGAGCCCCGTACTGGGATGCCCACGCCGTCGGCGTGCTGGACGGTCTCGACATGGGCAGCGGACGGGCCGATCTGGCGCGCGCGGCCCTGGAGTCGGTCGCCTTCCAGGTCTCGGATGTTCTGGCCGCGGTCAGTGCCGCGGGGACGCCGGCCACGACCGTTCTCGCGGACGGGGGCGCCACAGCCAGCGACCTGCTCATGCAATGGCAGGCCGACATCGCCCAGGCGATCGTCGTCGTCTCCGACGAGCCAGAGCTCTCGGCTCTCGGCTCCGCCGATCTCGCCGGTGTGGCGTTGGGCGGGTGGTCCGTCGCCGAACTCGAAGCCCTGGACCGGCCTCGCCACGAGTTCGTCCCGGCCGTCTCTGCGGCCGACGCAGTATCCGCACGCGACGGGTGGACCCTTGCGGTCGCCCGCGCCCGCCTGAGACGAAAGGATCGCTCATGACAGTGAAGTTCGGAGCCGGCATCTGGCACTTCGCCAGCTACGTCGACCGTTACGCCACGGACGGCTACGCCGAGCCCATCGGGATGCTCGAGATGATCGACCGTGCCGGTGAGGTGGGCGACCTGAGCGTCGTCGATCTCAACTACCCCTTCCCGGGGTTCGACGGTCCGCTGAGCGAGGTCAAGGCGCGCCTGGCGGAGAACAACCTGTCGGTCATCGGGATCACGCCCGAGATGTACACGCGGAAGTTTTCGCGCGGCGCGTTCACGAACCCCGACCCAGGCGTACGCCAGGCGGCCCATAACCTCATCACCGAGGCGGCGGGCGTCGTGCGTGACCTCGGTGCGTCGTACGTCAAGCTCTGGCCCGGACAGGACGGCTGGGACTATCCGTTCCAGGTCGACCACCGCAAGCTGTGGCAGATGTCGATGGACGGCGTCGCCAACCTCGCCAGCGAGAACCCCGACCTCAAGTTCGTCATCGAGTACAAGCCGCGTGAGCCCCGCGTCCACATGAGCTACGACTCCGTCTCCCGGACGCTGCTGGCGCTCGAGAAGATCGGGCTGCCGAACATCGGGATCCTGCTCGACTTCGGCCATGCGTTGTACGGAGGGGAGTCGCCCGCCGATTCCGCACAGCTCGCCATCGACTACGGCCGCCTGTTCGGCATGGACGTCAACGACAACATGCGCAGCTGGGACGACGACATGATTGCCGGTTCCGTACATCCCATGGAGCTGTTCGAGTTCTTCTACGTACTGCGCAAGAACAACTGGGACGGGGTGTGGCAGCTCGACCAGTTCCCGTTCCGCGAGGACACTGTGGCTGCGGCCAAGCAGGCCATCCGCTTCCTGCGCAGGGTGGAGAAGGGCCTCGAACGGCTCGACTTCGATGCGATGCAGGCAGCCCAGGACGCTCAGGACGCCGTCACGGCCACCCGACTCGCATCGGACGCCCTGTTCGGTGACCTGACTGACTGAACGTCCGCACCGACCAGTAGGGGGCAGCACGTGGCATACGTCCAACCGGCCAGCCGACTCCGCCTGGTCACTCGGGTCGCCCGCATGTACCACGAACAGGGTCTCAAGCAGCCCCAGATCGCGGACCTGCTGCACGTCTCGCAGGCGAAGGTGTCGAGGCTTCTGAAGCGGGCCGAGGAGCTGGGCATCGTTCGGGTGGTCATCGTGCCCCCGCCCGGTGGCCACTCGGAGCTCGAGGAGGCGCTGGTCTCCCGCTACGGGCTGCTGGACGCGGTGGTGGCCGACGCGCCGTCCGGTGACGAGGATGCGATCACGAGCGCGGTGGGCGCAGCCGCAGCCTTGTACCTCGAGGACGTCCTGCTCGGCCATGAGCGCATCGGGATCTCGTCCTGGAGCGAGACGCTGCTCGCGATGGTCACTGTTCTCACCCGCCGGCCGCAGCCCGTGGCGGACACCGTCGCACAGGTGATCGGCGGCGTCGGGATCCCGGAGGCTCAGGTTCAGGCCACTCGGCTCACCGAGCAGCTCGCGGCCCTCACTGGTGGCCAGCCGCTCTTCCTGCCGACGCCGGGAGTTGTCTCCGGGAAGGCGCTGCGTGACGCGATGCTCGAAGAACCGTATGTGGCGCAGGTCGTGGAGGCGTGGAGCCATCTCACCGTGCTCTTGGCGGGAATCGGCAGCTTGGATCCGTCGCCGCTGCTCCGCAGATCGGGCAATGCGATCCCCGAGGCGGATCAGGAAGCGCTCCGCACGCTGGGGGCCGTGGGGGACACCTGTCTGCGGTTCTTTGACGCGACTGGTCATCACGTCGACTCCGGTCTCGATGGTCGCGTCATCGGCATCGACCCCGCGACTTTGCTCGCCGTGCCACGGAGGGTGGGTGTCGCGGGCGGGCCGCGGAAGTACTCCGCGATCCGAGCCGCAGTGCTCGGGGGATGGGTCAACGTACTCGTGACCGATGTCGACACTGCCCGTGCGATGCTCGCCTGACCATCTTGGTCAGTTGGAACTCATCGAGGAGAACGCATATGTCATCACCTGTTCCTGTCCGTCTTCGCGCGGAGCATCTCGAGGAGCCGCTGGGGATCGGAACGGGTCTGCCGCGCCTTTCGTGGCAGTACGCATCGGCTCCGGACGGGTTCGTCCAGGAGGCGGTGGAGATCGAGGTCGGGCGTCCGGCCGGTGTCGAGACGTACGCGCTGGTGGGCCCCGATCAGGTCCTGGTGACGTGGCCCGCGCCAGCACTGCTGAGTCGCGAGCGGGCTGAAGTGCGCGTACGGGTTCCTGGCGGAGACTGGTCAGAGCCACTGGTGGTCGAGGCGGGACTGCTGAGGCAGGAGGACTGGATCGCGCGCTTCATCACGCCGCAGGGCGCGATGAGCGGCGGCGAGCCAGCGCCGATCCTGCGTGGCGGCGTGGTCGTCTCGGGCGACATCGTCTCGGCCCGGCTCTACGCGACGGCCAGGGGGCTGTACGTGCCCAGCCTCAACGGGGTGCGGGTCGGCGATCTCGAGCTGGCGCCGGGTTGGACCGCGTACCAGGAGCGGCTCCGCTACCAGACGTACGACGTGACCGACCTGATCGTCTCCGGCGAGAACAGGCTCGAGCTGCTGCTGGGCCGAGGCTGGTGGCACGGTCGCATCGGTTTCGAGGGACGGACCGAGGTGTACGGACCCGTCGTGGCGGGGTTGGCGCAGCTCGAGGTCACGCTGACGTCGGGCGAGGTCGTCCGTCTGGCCACCGACACCTCGTGGACCGCTACGCCGTCGGGGATCACCGCGAACAACCTGCTCGATGGCCAGGCCATGGACCTGCGTCACACCGGTGGTGACGCGGTCGGTGTCGAGGTCGTGGATCCCGGCCGGACCACGCTCGTCGCCCCCGACGGGCCGCCGGTGCGCATCACAGAGGTTCTCGAGGTGACGACCGAGGCTCGGCCCCGCGACGTCACGCGCATCGACGCGGGCCAGAACCTCGTGGGGTGGTTGCGGTTGCGTCTCCGCGGCGAGGCCGGCGCGGTCGTGACCGTGCGTCATGCGGAGGTGCTCGAGCATGGTGAGCTGGGGACGCGACCGCTGCGTACCGCGAAGGCGACCGACACGTACGTTCTGGCTGGCGCCGGTGTGGAGATCTGCGAACCGTGCCTGACATTCCACGGATTCCGCTACGCGGAGGTGTCAGGTGCCGAGGTGGTCTCTGCGGAGGCCGTCGTGGTGGGCTCCGACCTGCGTCGTACGGGCTGGTTCTCGAGCTCTAACGACCTGCTCGACCAGTTCCACCGCAACGTGGTGTGGGGCATGCGCGGCAACTTCGTCGACGTACCGACCGACTGCCCGCAGCGTGACGAGAGGCTCGGCTGGACCGGCGACATCCAGGTCTTCAGCCCCACCGCGTCGTTCTTGTTCGACGCCGCGGGTTTCCTCACGAGCTGGCTCGCGGACCTGGCGGTCGAGCAGACCGAGGACGGGGTCGTCGGCTGGATCGTGCCGGACATCCTTGCCCCCGGCACCCCTGCCACCGCAGCCTGGGGCGACGCGGGAGTGATTGTGCCGTGGGTCGTCCACCAAGCGTCCGCCGACCTCGACCTCGTGGTGCGTCAGCTCGACTCGATGAAGGGCTGGGTCGACCACGTCGCGCGGGCCGCGGGGGAGTCGCGCCTCTGGCGTGGTGGCTTCCAGTTCGGAGACTGGCTCGATCCCGATGCGCCGCCGGAGGACGCGTTCGCGGCCAAGGCCGATCCTGACCTTGTCGCGACAGCCTGTTTCGCGCGGTGCGCACGGGTCCTCTCCGAGGCGCTGGTCGCGACCGGGGACGTCGAGGAGGCGACGCGCTACGGCGTGCTGGCCGACGAGGTGGTCGCGGCGTTCCGGAAGGAGTACGTGACCGCGTCAGGCAGGATCCACAGCGACTGCCAGACCGCGTATGCGATGGCGATCTGCTGGGACCTCATCGACGACGAGCTGAAGCCGCAGGCGGGGGAGAGGCTCGCCGATCTGGTGCGCGGCGAGGACTTCCGGATCTCCACCGGCTTCGTCGGGACGCCGCTCGTCACCGACGCGCTGAGCCTGACCGGGCAGGTGGACACCGCGTACCGGCTGCTGCTGCAGACCGCGTGTCCCTCGTGGCTGTACGCGGTGACGATGGGTGCGACAACGGTGTGGGAGCGCTGGGACTCGATGCTGCCCGACGGGACGATCAACCCGGGCCAGATGACGTCGTTCAACCACTACGCACTCGGCGCGGTCGCGGACTGGCTCCACCGCACGGTCGGTGGCCTTGCGGCCGCCGAACCCGGCTACCGCCGGGTTGTCGTCAGGCCGCTCGTCGGTCACGACTTGGAACATGCCGAGGTCTCGTACGAGTCCGCGTACGGTCTTCACGCCGTCTCCTGGCGGCGTCAGGGGGACACCATCGACCTGTCCGTGACCGTACCGGTCGGCACGACCGCCGAGGTCTGGGTGCCGGGCGCGGATGCTCCCGTGGAGGTCAGCGCGGGGGAGCACTGCTACACGGGTACGGTGGCTGCCGCCTCCCGTTCGCGCGTGACGATCCGCGATGTCGTGGCGGATCCGGTGCTCTGGCCGCTGGTGGTCGACGCGTCCGTGGCCTGCGGCGCCGCTGCCGATGGCCAGGAGCTTGCCCGACGCCTGTTGAAGAACTTCCACGCGCCCGTGTCGAGACTGGCGGAGTACGCCTCGCCGCCGTTCAAGCGTGCGAGGTTCGAGCCTGTACTGGCGAAGGCATTCGCCACGCTGTCGTAGCCGCGGCGGAGCTCAGACGATCGTGAGGTCCTGCGGGGCCGCTGCGTGCGCGGCGCGGACCTGGGCAACGATCCACCAGGCGAGCAACCCAGCGGCGAAGGCGGCTAGCGTGATGGCGAGGATCGGCGACCTGGCGTACAGGCTCGCGACTGCGCTGACGCCCACGAAACCGATGGTCGCGTAGACGAACGCCCACATCACGCTGCCGACGACGACGGCCGGCAGATAGTGGCGCAGCGACATCCGGGTCACGCCCGCGGCGAGGTTGATGAGCGTCTGGAAACCCACCGTGAGGAAGCTCACGGAGACGGCGGGCGCCCCCCAGCGGTCGATCCAGCGGACGGCGCGCAGGTACCCGGGCGCGTGCAGCAGCCGCCGCATCCGGGTCCGCTCCGTGCCTGCGGTCGCCGCGCGACCCAGCCAGTACGTCCCGTTGGCACGCGCCATGACGATCACGAACAGCGCAGCGACCACGAGCGGGTAGGGCGCACCCCAGGTCGTGGGATCCACGTCAGCTCCTTGTCAGTCCGGCCGTCAGCGCGCTAAGGCTACGCTGCGGGCGGTTCGGGCGCGACCGGGCCGACTCTGGCAACCACTGGCTTGAGACGCCGTCCCACGGACCACTCCCGTAGCCTGAGTTGGTGCAGGCGCTGAGTGGGTATGCGACGATCGGCGTCCTCATTCTCATCGGCGTCGGCTGCGGCCACTTCGGGGTCCTCACCACTCAGCACCAGAGGATGATGTCGAAGCTGGCGTTGCTCGTGGCGTCACCGGCCCTGCTGCTCACGATGATGGAGAAGGCGGACCTGTCGAAGGTCTTCGCGCGGAGCTTCGTCGCCAACGCCGGTGCGATCATCGTCGCGGCCGCCGTGTACACCGTCCTCGCGCTGGTGTTCTTCCGGCCAAGCCCGGCGGAGCGGACGATGGGTACCCTGCTCTCGAGCTACACGAACGCCGGCAACCTGGGGCTTCCGGTCGCGGCGTACGCCCTCGGCGACGCCACCTGGATCGCTCCGGTCCTACTCGTGCAGACGGCCCTCATGCAGCCGCTCGCCCTGGCACACCTCGACTACGAGCGGGCACGAGAGACCGGCGACCGGGTACCGGTGACACGCCTACTCACGCTGCCGTTCCGCAACCCGCTGACCGTCGGCGCCGTGGCGGGACTGCTGCTCAACCTGGCGCATGTGAGGCTGCCCGGCGTTCTCGAGACCCCGCTGACGATGTTGGGGGGCGTCGCGGTGCCGTCGATGCTGCTCGCCTTCGGCATCTCCCTGCGCCTCGACCCTCGCCCGCGCCGGGGTCCCGACACGGTCGAGTCGACCGTGGTGACCGTCATCAAGGTCGGCATCCAGCCGCTCACCGCATATCTTCTGGCGCGCTTCGCGCTCAACCTGGACGAGCACAGCATCCGGGCTGTGACGGTGATCGCCGCCCTGCCGCCAGCGCAGAACATCTACGTGTTCGGGATGCGCTACGGCGTGCGGGAGCTCTTCGCCCGGGACACGATCTTCCGCGCGACCGTCGTGTCGGCAGCCGTCATCCTGGCCCTCGCTGCCCTGTTGTAGGCACAGCCCTGCGGGTAGGTTGCGAGGAAGGGAGGACACGTGGACATCGACGACTTCGACATCGACCGCAGCACCGACGAGGCGTGGGACGCCTTCGGCGAGCGGCTGTCGGAGGTGCTGTCCATGATGGACGGCGGCGCAGAGCTCACGCTGGGCACGCTGGCCCCCGACGACGACGGGTCTCCCTTCATCGCCTACGAGTGCCCGGCCCTCGGTCGCCTCGTCGCTCACGCATCCTCGAACGCCGTCCTGGCCGACGACTACCAGCTCGCTGCGCCGC
The DNA here is from genome assembly GCA_038317635.1 of Propionibacteriales bacterium. Lineage (GTDB taxonomy): Bacteria > Actinomycetota > Actinomycetes > Propionibacteriales > Propionibacteriaceae > Fen-668. The sequence goes on along the minus strand of JBBQBP010000003.1, from coordinate 45,230 downwards.
AGCTCGCGCAGATGGAGGAGCTGGGCTGGGTGTCTCCGAGCGCCGACTCCAGCGAGAACTTCACCTCTCAGTGGTCCCAGGAGCAGACCGACGACCTCGCCGTCCTGTCGGTCGCCACGATGCGTGACGTGTACGGAGTCCTTCACCCGGTCTTCCTCACCGCTGACCAGCTCGCCGAGATCCTTCAGCCGCCCGGCCCGAGCGAGCCCCCGTACCGATCCTCGGCGCAGCTGGCCGACGAGGCCAACACGCACGCCGTCACGCCGACCGACGCCGCAGAGCTCGACCGGCTCGTCGGGGTCGAGCTCGCCCGCCTCTACGGCTCCACGCCGTTCCACGACTCGGAGGGCGACTACGCGATCCGCGTGGGCTCGACGATGGTTTTCGTACGGATCCCGTCCGACGCGAAGGAGGTCATCGCGTTCTCGGCCGTCGTGCACGATGTCAGCGGCCGGTCGCGGGCCACGGAGGTGCTCAACGACCTGAACTCCGAGAGCCGCTGGGTACGGTTCTGGCTGCTACGTGACAAGGTCTTCGTCTCGATGTCGGCGCTCGCGCAACCGTTCGTACCCGCGCACTTCCGGCAGGTGATCCACGAGGTGGCCTCGGTCGCCGACAGCATCGACGGCCACCTCGCAGCGACGCTTCAGGGACGTACGACGTTCTCCACTTTCGACGAGTAGCCGGCGGATTGGGAGCCCGTGCGCCGTCTCGGGTAGAATCTGGCCGCCGTCGCCGTGACGGCGTTCACCCGGCCCTCGTCCGTTTCCGGAGGCGGCCGTGCGCACAGCGAAGGGACTCTCGTGGCTTCGACGAACGATCTCAAGAACGGCATGGTGCTCGACCTGGACGGTCAGCTGTGGACCGTCATCTGGTTCCAGCACCACAAGCCGGGCAAGGGCAACACGGTCGTACGGACGAAGCTCAAGCACGTGCTGAGCGGAAAGGTCGTCGACCGTACGTTCAACTCCGACACCAAGGTCGACACGGCCACGGTGGACCGCCGCGAGATGCAGTACCTCTACCACGACGGCGACGGCTTCGTGTTCATGGACACCGCCGACTTCTCGCAGATCGTCATCAGCGAAGACACGATGGGTGACTCGAAGAACTACCTCCTCGAGAACGGCACCGTCACGGTGGCCCTCAACGAGGGCCTCCCGCTGTTCGTCGACATGCCCACCTCCGTGGAGCTCGAGGTGACCTACACCGAGCCCGGCCTGCAGGGCGACCGGTCCACCGGCGGCACCAAGCCGGCAACCGTCGAGACAGGCCTGCAGATCCAGGTCCCGCTGTTCATCGTCACCGGCGAGAAGGTGAAGGTCGACACGCGCGATGGCAGCTACCTCGGCCGCGTCTGAGTGAGTGGGCCGCACGAGAGCACACGGCCCCGTACCTCCGCCCGGCACAAGGCGCGTAAGCACGCGCTGGATCTGCTGTTCGAGGCCGACCTGCGCGGTACGGACCCGATCGCGACGCTCGAGGAGCGCGCGGCCACGGAGGTGACCGTCCGAGAGCTCACGTCGGAGATCGTGAGGGGCGTCGCTGAGAACGTACGGCGCATCGACTCTGCTGTGTCTGCCCACCTCGCCGACGGATGGACGCTCGACCGGATGCCGCGCGTCGACCGCATCATCGCCCGCATCGCCACCTACGAGCTGCTGTTCACCGAGACCGAGCCGAACGTGGTCGTGAGCGAGGCGGTGACGCTCGCGTCGGAGCTCTCGACCGACGAGTCGCCTGCCTTCCTGAACGCCGTGCTGCGCGGGTTGGCAAACCCTCAACCTGAATGAGGGGTTGACCACGGATCCTGGCACTAGCGCGTCTGCTTTGGCCTAATGGAGACATGAGTGGACCGGGGGGCCGCCTTGCGCGCGCCGTCGTAGCCGTCGTGGCCGTCGTGATGGGATTCGGGCTGGTTGGCCCGCTGCCGGCTGCGCACGCCGTTGACACCGCTGCGTACCTGTCGGTCAACGGCCCGTTGGCGCAGCGAGAGACGGCCTTGTACGGCGTCCCGACATCAGTCGCTCTGGCACAGTCGATCCTCGAGTCCGGATGGGGCAGGTCAACTCTCGCTACGCAGGCGAACGCGTTCTTCGGCATCAAGTGCAACACCTTCACCAGCCCGTACCCCATCGGGTGCTATCCGATCACGACGACTGAGTACCTGCCCGACGGCACCACGTACCAAGTGGTGGCGAACTTCCGCAAGTACGCCGCGGTCGGTGACTCCTTCCTCGACCACGGGTACTTCCTGTCGCACAGCAGCCGGTACGCAGCGGCGTTCGCCTACGAGCAGAATCCCGACCAGTTCATCCGCGAGGTCGCCAAGGCCGGTTACGCGACCGATCCCAACTACCCGACGCGCGTGATCGCGCTCATGGTGCAGTACAACCTCTACTCCTTCGATCTCACTCATGATCCGAATCCCACCGTGGCGGATCCGGGCGGATTCGTCGCGCTGTCGCCCACGCGCTACGTCGACACTCGCTTCACGTTGCCGGTCGCCGCGAACGGCACTCTCAACCTGCTGATCGCGGGCCGGAACGGCATCCCGAGCGACGCGTCCGCAGTGTCGGTGAACATCACGGTGACGGCCCCGAAGGCACCCGGGTACATTGCGGCGTATCCCACGGGTTCGGTGCAGAACTCGTCGACGCTGAACTTCCTGACCGGCCAGACGGTGCCGAACGCAGCCATCGTGAGGATCGGTACAGATGGCTCCATCACTCTTCTGAACGCCTCGGTGGGTACGACCCACCTGATAGTCGATGTCACCGGCTACTACCGGACTGCGACGTCGAAGGTACCTGGTGTGTACGTCCCGCAGCCCCCGGTACGGGTCGCTGACTCACGCAACACCGGGGTCATCGCTCCGTACGCCGACCTCGTCGTCGACGTCTCGACGCAGCTCGCCGCCAGCCTCGGGTCGGTCACAGCCCCGGCGAGCGCGGTCCTCAACGTCACGGCGACTTCGGCGCAGACCTTCGGGTACGCCACGGTCTATCCCTCCGACAGCGCTCTGCCGACCGCCTCGACCCTGAACTTCGTGAAGGGCAAGACGGTGGCCAATATGACCATCGTCAGGGTCGGTGCAGACGGAAAGATCCGCATCCACAACGGGAGCCCGGGCACCACCCAGTTCGTCGTCGACCTATCCGGATTCTTCGTTGGGGGCACCGTCACGATGCACGGCGGGTTCGTCCCGATGACAGCACCGGTGCGGATGCTCGACACCCGGATAGGCCTGGGGTACCCCACTGCAGCTCCACCAGGAGCCACGTGCATCCTTAACCCGAACCTCCCCAACGCGGCGGCAGTCGCGCTCAATGCCACGGTGACGGAGGGGCGGGCTATCGGCTACCTCGTCATCTGGCCGGCCGATCGCGACAGGCCCCTCGCGTCGCAGATCAACTTCGTGGCGAACGGCACCGATGCGAACTTCGGTCAGATCCGCGCCAGCGCTGCGAAGACGCTGGCATTTGCGAGTATGTCGTCCTCGACGGCACAGGTGATCGCCGACGTGTCGGGGTACTACACGGTCTGAAAGGCGCTTCTGGGCGCGCCGAGCCTGACCGGCTCGTGGCCGTACGCAGGGCGAAGGTGTCGACCCTGCTAAAGTCGCCCGCGATGAACGCCTCGGACCTTCGCCCAGTCCCCGCGATCCTCGTTCTCGAGGACGGACGCGCCTTCATTGGCAGATCCTTCGGCGCGATGGGGGAGACGTTCGGCGAGGCGGTCTTCACGACCGGCATGTCGGGCTACCAGGAAACCCTCACGGATCCCAGCTATCACCGTCAGGTCGTCGTCGCTACCGCACCCCACATCGGGAACACGGGATGGAACGACGAGGACGACGAGTCGAGTCGGATCTGGGTCGCCGGATATGTCGTCCGCGACCCGTCCCGGATCCCCTCGAACTGGCGCTCGGCGAGGTCCCTCGACGACGAGCTCCGCGCCCAGTCGGTCGTGGGGATCAGCGACATCGACACCCGCGCCCTCACCCGTCACCTCCGTGAGCGCGGCGCCATGCGGGTCGGCATCTCCACCGAGACGCTCGACGCGGAGGCACTGCTGGCCAAGGTGCTCGAGTCGCCGCAGATGGAGGGCGCCAACCTCGTCGGCGACGTGACGGTCGCCGAGCCGTACACCGTTCCGGCTGAGGGAGAGAGCGAGTACACGGTCGTGGCGCTCGATCTCGGGATCAAGTCGATGACTCCGCAGCTGATGGCGGCGCACCACATGACGGTGCACGTGGTGCCGGCCGACTCGACGATCGACGAGATCATGGCGCTGAAGCCCGACGGCCTGTTCCTGTCGAACGGGCCCGGCGACCCGGCGACCGCCGAGGTACAGGCAGAGCTGGTCCGTGAGGCGCTCTCGCGCGGCATGCCTTTCTTCGGCATCTGCTTCGGCAACCAGATCTTCGGCCGGGCCCTCGGGTTCGGCACGTACAAGCTCAAGTACGGTCACCGCGGCATCAACCAGCCGGTCCAGGACCGGACGACCGGCAAGGTCGAGATCACGGCGCACAACCATGGCTTCGCGGTCGACGCGCCGATCGACGCACCCACCGTGACTCCGTACGGCATCGCGACGGTGTCCCACGTCTGCCTCAACGACTCGGTGGTCGAGGGTCTCGAGCTCACCGGCGACGACGGCGTGGTGAAGGGCTTCTCGGTGCAGTACCACCCGGAGGCGGCGGCAGGGCCGCACGATGCCGCCTATCTGTTCCAGCGGTTCGCCGACGTCATGTCCGGTGTCCGGTCCGGAGGAGTGTCCTGATGCCACGCCGCACCGACATCCATTCGATCCTCGTCATCGGCTCCGGGCCGATCGTCATCGGCCAGGCCTGCGAGTTCGACTACTCCGGCACCCAGGCCTGCCGCGTTCTGCGCGAGGAGGGTTTCCGGGTCATCCTCGTGAACTCGAACCCGGCGACGATCATGACCGACCCCGAGTTCGCCGATGCGACGTACGTGGAGCCGATCACCCCCGAGTACCTGGAGAAGGTCATCGCCCTGGAGCGCCCCGACGCGCTGCTCGCGACGATGGGCGGTCAGACGGCGCTCAACGCGGCAGTCGCCCTGCACGAGAACGGTGTGCTCGCGAAGTACGGCGTCGAGCTGATCGGCGCGAACATCGACGCCATCCAGCGCGGTGAGAACCGCGAGTCGTTCAAGAAGGTCGTCGCCTCACTCGACATCCCCGGCGGCAAGGCCGAGACCGCACGCTCGGTGATCTGCCACACGATGGCCGAGGTGTTCGCCGCTGCCGACGAGCTGGGCTACCCGGTGGTCGTCCGCCCGTCGTACACGATGGGCGGGCTCGGCTCCGGCTTCGCGCACTCCCAGGCGGAGCTCAGCCGGATCGCGGGTGTCGGGCTCGACGCGTCGCCGGTCACCGAGGTGCTCATCGAGGAGTCGATCCTCGGCTGGAAAGAGTACGAGCTCGAGCTGATGCGCGACCGAGCAGACAACGTGGTCATCGTCTGCTCCATCGAGAACCTCGATCCGATGGGCGTCCACACCGGCGACTCCATCACCGTGGCGCCGGCCATGACACTCACCGACCGTGAGTACCAGTGGATGCGCGACGTCGGCATCGGCATCATCCGGGCGGTCGGCGTCGACACCGGCGGCTGCAACATCCAGTTCGCGATCAACCCTGACGACGGCCGCATGATCGTCATCGAGATGAACCCGCGCGTGTCGCGGTCGTCGGCGCTCGCGTCGAAGGCCACGGGGTTCCCCATCGCGAAGATCGCTGCCAAGGTGGCGGTCGGCTACACACTCGACGAGATCACCAACGACATCACTGCCGAGACGCCCGCGTCCTTCGAGCCGACCCTCGACTACGTCGTCGTCAAGGTGCCCCGGTTCGCGTTCGAGAAGTTCCCGACCGCCGAGGACACGCTCACCACTCACATGAAGTCGGTCGGTGAGGCCATGGCCATCGGCCGCAACTTCACCGAGGCCCTGGGCAAGGCGCTGCGAAGCCTCGAGGATCCGCGCGCACCGTTCGTCCTGCACGGTCCGGTCACCACGCCGCTGGACGAGCTCCTCGTCGAGTCCGCCCGGCCCCACGACGGACGGCTCGGCAAGGTTGTCCTCGCGCTCCGCGCGGGCGCGACGCCGGAGCAGGTCTTCGACGCGACCAAGATCGACCCCTGGTTCATCGACCAGCTGCGGATCGTCGTGAACGTCGCCGAGCAGCTGGCGGCCGCCGACGAGCTGACGCCCGAGCTGTTGCGGGACGCGAAGCGGCACGGGCTGTCCGACGGACAGGTCGCAGCGATCCGCGGGATGTCGGCCACCGAGGTGCAGGCGCAGCGCTGGCAGCAGGGCATCCGGCCGATCTACAAGACCGTGGACACCTGCGCGGCCGAGTTCGCCGCCAGCACCCCGTACCACTACTCGTCCTACGACGACGAGACCGAGGTGTCGCCCCGAACGAAGCCCGCGGTGATCATCCTCGGCTCCGGGCCCAACCGCATCGGCCAGGGGATCGAGTTCGACTACTCCTGTGTGCACGCCGCGATGGTGCTGTCCGAGGCCGGGTACGAGACCGTCATGGTCAACTGCAACCCTGAGACGGTCTCCACCGACTACGACACGTCGGATCGGCTGTACTTCGAGCCGCTCACGTACGAGGACGTCCTCGAGGTCTACCACGCCGAGCTGGCGGCCGGCCCTGTTGCGGGCGTCATCGTCGCGCTCGGTGGCCAGACACCGCTCAAGCTCGCACAGTCGCTGAAGGACGCGGGGCTCCCCATCGCCGGCACGTCCCCCGAGGCGATCCACCTCGCCGAGGAGCGTGGCGCGTTCGGTCAGGTGCTCAAGGACGCAGGCCTGATGGCCCCCCGGTACGGCATGGCCACCTCGCGTGAGGAGGCACTCCAGATCGCGCACGAGATCAGCTATCCGGTGCTCGTGCGGCCCTCGTACGTGCTCGGCGGGCGCGGCATGGAGATCGTGTACGACGACGCGACGCTCGAGGACTACATCACCCGCGTGACCGAGGCGAGCGTCGAGAACCCCGTGATGGTCGACAAGTTCCTCGACGACGCGGTGGAGATCGACCTCGACGCGCTGTACGACGGGACCGACCTGTATCTCGGCGGGATCATGGAGCACATCGAGGAGGCCGGCGTGCACTCCGGCGACTCGGCGTGCAGCCTGCCGCCGATCACGCTCGGCAAGGAGATCATCGCCGAGCTCCGAGAGTCGACCCGCAAGATCGCCGAGGGTGTCGGCGTGCGTGGCCTCATCAACATCCAGTACGCGCTGGCGGGGGAGACCCTCTACGTGCTCGAGGCCAACCCGCGTGCGTCCCGTACGGTGCCCTTCGTCTCCAAGGCGACCGGCACGCAGCTCGCCAAGGCCGCCGCGCTCGTGATGATGGGGGTCACCATCGCCGAGCTGCGCGCCTCCGGCAGGCTTCGCAAGCACGTCGACGGAGCGGCTACGTGGCAGGGCTCGCCGATCGCGGTCAAGGAAGCCGTCATGCCGTTCAACCGGTTCCGTACCTCCGAGGGGTCGAGCGTCGACACGGTCCTCGGCCCGGAGATGCGGTCGACCGGCGAGGTCATGGGCTTCGACCGAACGTTCGGCAACGCGTTCGCCAAGTCCCAGATCGCGTCGTACGGGCCCTTGCCCGAGAGCGGCCGGGTCTTCGTCTCCGTCAACAACGCCGACAAGCGGCACGCGGTCTTCCCCATCAAGCGGCTCGCGGACCTCGGCTTCGAGATCTACGCCACGGCCGGTACGGCGGAAGTGCTGGCGCACCACGGCATCGAGGTGGTCCCGGTCCGCAAGTTCAGCGAGGGCGGCGGTGCGGATGGTTCTCCCACGATCGTCGACATGATCCTGGACGGACAGATCCAGTTCGTCTTCAACACCCCCCATGGTCGTTCGGCCACCGGCTCGCCGCGTCGCGACGGGTACGAGATCCGTACGGCCGCCATCCACCGCGACATCCCGTGCATCACCACCGTCCAGGGCCTGGCGGCAGCCGTCCAGGCCATCGAGGCGGCGCGCAAGGGTGACGTGAACGTCCGGTCGCTCCAGGCCTGGGGCGCCGAGGTCACGGCGGCACTGGACGCGCTGTGAGCCTGCGCTCGGCGGTACTCGATGTGGGGTACCGCTCAGTCGTACGTCCGGCACTCTTCCGCGCGCACGGGGGCGACCCGGAGCTCATCCACGAGTCGCTCATCCGCTTCCTGGGCGGGCTGAGCCCTGCCGCGCGTTCGGCGTTGCGCCTGCTCTCCGGCCGTCCCACGTCGCCGGTGACGGTCGCGGGGGTCAGGTTCCCGGGACGCGTCGGAGTGGCTGCCGGGCTCGACAAGGATGCCCACGCCGTCGAGGCCTGGTCCGCGCTCGGGTTCGGCTTCGCCGAGCTCGGGACGGTCACCGCGTTGGCGCAGCCGGGCAACGAGAGGCCCCGCCTGTACAGACTGCGGGGCTCCGACGCGATCATCAACAGGATGGGCTTCAACAACGCCGGGGCCAAGGCGATGGCGGACCGGCTGTACGGGCTGGGCATCCGGCGCGGCGAGCTCACCTGCGGCATCCCGCTGGGCATCTCGCTGGGCAAGTCGAAGGTGACGCCCGTCGCCGACGCGGTACCGGACTACGTGGCATCCCTGCGCATGCTCGCTCCGTACGCGGACTACATCGCCATCAACGTGTCCAGCCCCAACACACCCGGCCTGCGGACCTTGCAGGGAGGCGACCTGCTGCGGGACCTGCTGACGTCGCTGACGAGCGAGGCGGCGCAGGTCAGCCACCGGCTAGGACCCGTGCCGATCTTCGTGAAGATCGCGCCGGACCTGTCCGACGCCCAGCTCGACCAGGTCGTCGAGGTCGTCACGGAGCACGGGGGCCGAGGCATCATCGCGACGAACACCACGCTGGGACGTGACGGGCTCGCCCCGGTGGACCGCATCCACGCCGACCAGGCCGGAGGGCTCTCGGGCGCTCCGCTCACGGCTCGCGCCCTGGAGGTCGTCACGCGGGTCGTCGCGTCGACCACCTTGCCGGTGATCGGGGTCGGCGGCATCATGACCCCGGACGACGCCGAGCGGATGATCGACGCGGGGGCCCGGCTCGTACAGGTCTACACGGGCTTCATCTACTCCGGGAACGGCCTCGTGGCCGGCATCAACGCCCGACTGCTGAGGAGGACGACATGAGCTCGTACGGAGAACGCCTGGCCGCGGTCACGGCTGCGCGGGGTCGGTTGTGCGTCGGGATCGACCCTCACCGCTCGGTGATCGAGGCCTGGGGCTTCGAATACGGCCTCGCCGGGCTCGAGGCCGTGGCCCTCGGGATGGTGGAGGCACTGGGCGACGTGGTAGCGGTGTTCAAGCCGCAGTCGGCGTTCTTCGAGGCGCACGGTTCGGCCGGCGTCGCCGTCCTGGAGCGGACGATCGCTGCCGCCAAGGCAGCCGGGGCGCTCGTGATCGTGGATGCCAAACGCGGCGACATCGGCTCGACCATGGCGGCGTACGCCGACGCCTATCTCTCCGACGCTTCACCGCTGGCAGGCGACGCCCTCACGGTGTCTCCGTACCTCGGGTTCGGATCCTTGCAGCCGGCTCTTGACCTGGCACACGCGACGGGGCGCGGGCTGTACGTGCTGGCGAGGACGAGCAACCCTGAGGGCGGAGACGTGCAGTCAGCGGTCAGATCCGACGGAACATCCGTGGCACAGGGGATGGTGGACGCCGCGATCGCCGCGAACGAGGCCTCCGGACAGGGTGCCGTCGGTCTCGTGATCGGAGCCACGCACACTGATCCTGGATGTGACCTGGACCACTTCAACGGATCGATTCTGGCGCCCGGAATCGGCGCCCAGGGTGGCACGATCCAAAGCCTGGCAGGCATCTTCGGTGCGGCGACTGGTCGCGTCCTGCCATCCGCAAGCCGTGAGGTGCTTCTCCGCGGACCTGATCCAGAGGCACTCCGGGAAGCGGTCTTGGGCCTGCAACTGGCCTGAGTCGCGTGTCAAGTGCACAAAGCCCTGTGAGGATTGGATAGATTTGGCCTGCACGGATTGTGACGGTCGGACATGGGGAGCCCCGAGTAGTCATTATCCCGCTCGTATGTTGAGGGCCCTCACTCTCTCGAGCGAGGCCAAAAGGCGATCGGAGACGCACGTGGCCATTCCTCAGTTGTCACCTGAGCAACTACAGGCAGCGAGACAGGCGGCTGCCACAGCGCGCCGTTCGCGCGCCGAGCTCAAGGCACGGGTGCGAGGTTCAGAGGTGACACTCGGCGAGGCTCTTGACTTGGCGGCTTCCGACGACATTCTGGCTCACGTGAAGGTTGTAGATCTTCTCAAGTGTCTGCCAAGGGTCGGCGACAAGCGTGCCGCAGAAGTGATGGAGCGGCTCGACATCGCGCCGAACCGTCGACTGCGTGGGCTCGGTCGGCACCAGGTCGCTGGGCTCAAGGCCGAATTCTCGTGACGGTTACGGTCCTCACCGGGCCCTCCGGGGTCGGGAAGGGGACCGTGGTCGCCAGGCTGATCCAGCAGCACCCCGAAATCTGGTTGTCGGTCTCAGTGACCACGAGGTCCCCGAGACCCGGTGAAGAGCACGGAGTCACCTACTGGTTCATCAGTGACGACGAGTTCGACGCGCTGGTCGCAGCGGACAACTTGCTCGAGTGGGCGCTCGTCCACGGGGTCCATCGGTACGGGACACCGCGGCACCCGGTCCTGAAGGCACTGGCAGAAGGTCGAGCCTGCCTGCTCGAGCTGGACCTCGCCGGCGCCCGCAGGGTTCGGCGGAAGATGCCTGAGGCACGGACAGTGTTCCTCATGCCTCCGAGCCGGACGGAGCTCGAACGTCGGCTCCGGGGTCGTGGTACGGAGGGAGAGGCCGAGCTGACGCGTCGGTTTCGTACGGCAGACGAGGAGCTCGAGGCGGCGTCGGAGTTCGACGAGATCATCGTGAATCGCGATGTCGCGCAGACCTGCGAAGAGTTGGTAGGCTTCATGGGTCTGAGCGCTGGCGTTGCCGGGCGCGAAACCAACCCGATTGAAGGTACTAGTGACGGTCCACGCTGAAGGCATCACCAATCCGCCGATCGACGAGTTGCTGGAGAAGGTCGACAGCAAGTACCGCCTCGTCCTGTTCGCTGCCAAGCGGGCCCGCCAGATCAATGCCTACTACTCTCAGCTGGCCGAGGGTCTGCTCGAGAACGTCGGGCCCCTGGTCGACACGTCCCCTCAGGAGAAGGCGCTGTCGATCGCGCTGCGTGAGGTCAACGCGGATGTGCTCGAGTGCACGCAGATTGATCCTGAGGCTGAGGCTGCCGCCCGCGCCGAGGCTGTTGCCGATCCCGACTTCGTCTTCGGCGACCCCTTCGGCGACGCTGAGCTCTGAGACAGCCCTCCGCCCCATGACCCGGATCGTCCTCGGCGTGTCCGGCGGCATCGCTGCGTACAAGTCGTGCGAGGTCCTTCGGCGGCTGCGTGACGATGGGCACGACGTCACTGTCGTACCCACGGAGAACGCGTTGCGGTTCGTCGGCGAGACGACGTTCGCAGCGCTGTCCGGGAGACCGGTGGCGACCGACGTCTTCACCGAGGCGTCTGCCATCCCGCACGTACGACTGGGACGCGACGCCGACCTCGTCCTCGTCGTTCCGGCCACCGCAGACCTCCTCGCCCGGCAGGCGGCCGGCAGGGCGGACGACCTGCTCACCAACGTGCTGCTCACGGCGACGTGCCCCGTGCTCGTGTGCCCGGCGATGCACACCGAGATGTGGCAACACCCTGCGACGAGGAACAACGTGGAGACTCTGCGCTCTCGCGGCATCGTCGTCCTTGATCCGGCATCCGGCCGACTCGCGGGCCCCGACTCCGGCGTGGGTCGCCTCCCTGAGCCGATGGAGATCGTGGGCATCGCGGAGACGCTGCTGGACGCCGATGTGGCCGGTCGCGCCTCTGGACACGACCTTGCGGGGCTGTCCGTCGTGGTGAGCGCCGGGGGGACACACGAAGCCATCGATCCCGTGAGGTTCATCGGCAACGCCTCCTCCGGCCGGATGGGCGTCGAGATCGCCCGCGCCGCAGCCCTCCGTGGCGCTCGCGTGACACTCGTCGCCGCGCACCTCGACGTAGCGCCCCCGTCATCCGTGGACGTTCGCAGAGTCTCCTCGACAGGCGACCTGGCCGCCGCGATGGCCGAGGCGGCCGCGGACTCCGACGTGGTGGTGATGGCTGCGGCTCCCGCGGACTTCACGCCCCGGGAGCGGTCGTACTCCAAGCTCAAGAAGTCGGGTGACGACGGGCTGACGCTCGAGTTCGCCCAGACCACCGACGTCCTCGCGGGTTTGGTCCGTACGCGCCGCGAGGGACAGATCATCGTCGGGTTCGCCGCGGAGACGATCCCCGACGAGGCCGCGCTGGCAGCTGCGGGCCATGCCAAGCTGCTGCGCAAGGGTGCTGACCTGCTCGTCGTGAACGACGTGTCGGACCATAAGGTGTTCGGGATGTCCGACACCGTTGTCATGATCGTGGATGCCGCCGGTGTCCGCGACCGCGTGGCGGCCAGCAAAGCCGTCGTCGCGCATCGGATCCTCGACGCGGTGCTCCGCCATCGCGCCACAGCCATCTAGGGAGCGTCAGTTGTCTCGTCTGTTCACGTCTGAGTCCGTCACCGAGGGTCACCCCGACAAGGTCGCCGACTCGATTGCTGACTCGGTGCTCGACGCCCTGCTCACCCAGGACCCGTTGAGCAGGGTGGCCGTCGAGACTCTGGTCACCACCGGACTTGTCGTCGTGGCGGGGGAGGTCACCACCGAGGCGTACGCGGACATCGCGAGGATCGCCCGCCAGCGTGTCCTGGACATCGGCTACACCTCCAGCGACGTCGGGTTCGACGGTGAGTCGTGCGGTGTCGTCGTCGCTCTGGGCAGCCAGTCACCCGACATCGCCCAGGGCGTGAACTCGGCCGAGGAGCACCGCGCCGAGGGCTCGGCCGACGACAACGACTCCCAAGGGGCCGGCGACCAGGGGCTGATGTTCGGGTACGCGTGCTCGGACACTGCGACGCTGATGCCGCTGCCGATCGACATCGCCCACCGCCTCAGCGAACGACTCACCGCAGTACGACGCGGCGGTGAGCTCGACTACCTCCGTCCGGACGGCAAGACGCAGGTCACGGTCGAGTACGAGGGCGACACCCCCGTGGCGATCGACACCGTCGTCGTGTCCACCCAGCACCGTGCCGATGTCACGCAGTCGCAGATCAAGGCCGATGTCGAGCGACTCGTCATCGAGCCGGTACTCGCGACGTACGAGCTGACCCGGCCCCACCTCAAGGTGTACGTCAACCCGACCGGCTCCTTCGTCGTGGGCGGCCCCATGGGAGATGCCGGCGTCACCGGCCGCAAGATCATCGTCGACACGTACGGTGGCATGGCCCGTCACGGAGGTGGTGCGTTCTCGGGCAAGGACCCGTCCAAGGTCGACCGGTCCGCGTCGTACGCCATGCGCTGGGTCGCCAAGAACGTCGTAGCCGCAGGCCTCGCCACGCGCTGCGAGGTGCAGGTCGCGTATGCGATCGGCCGGTCGCACCCGGTGGGCCTGTACGTGGACTGCTTCGGCACGGAGAAGGTTCCGCTCGACCAGGTCACTGCGGCGGTCGAGAGCGTCTTCGACCTTCGTCCCGGGGTCATCATCCGACAGCTCGACCTGCTGCGCCCGATCTACTCGCTCACCACCAACTACGGCCATTTCGGTCGCGAGCTGAGCGAGTTCACCTGGGAGCGGACCGACAGGGCCGACGCGCTGGCGAAGTCTGTCCGGGGGTAGTAGGCCTTGGACCTGCCCGTCGCGCGAGTCCAGGTGGACGTCGGGCTGCCGCATCTCGACAGGCTGTTCGACTACGCGGTGCCTGAGGCGCTCGAGCATTCCGCCGTGCCGGGCTCGCGCGTGCGCGTGAGGTTCGCGGGGCGCCTGGTGGACGGGTACGTCATCGAACGGGTTGCCGAGAGCGATCAACCGCGCCTGGCGCCCCTCTCGAAGAGCCTGTCCGACGAGGTCGTCCTCCCTACCGAGACGATCGAGCTCGTACGGGCCGTGGCCCATCACTACGCCGGGACGTTCTCCGATGTGGTGCGGCTGGCAGTGCCGTCACGCCACGCGGCGACGGAGAAGGCCGAGACCAAACCGGTACCGGTGCAGCCGGCGCCCGACGCGTCCCCGGGTCCGCTCGCGGACTACCCGGACGGTGCGGGCTACGTCACGGCCTTGGCCTCAGGGAGCTCGCCTCGGGCGGCCTGGACCGTCGTACCGGTCGCGGCTCCCATCGGCGACTGGGCCGAGGGGTTCGCGGCGGCGGCGGCGGCGTGCGTGGCATCCGGACGATCGGTCGTCATCGTCGTCCCTGACGTGAAGGACGTGGCCCGCGTGCTCCCGGCGGTCGAGCGTCGCGTCGGCAGGGCGACCGTGGTGCGCCAGTCCGCGGACCTGGGGCCGTCGGCGCGGTACCGAGCTTTCCTGCGAGGCCTGAGAGGTCAGGCCCGTGTGGTCGTCGGTACGCGCTCCACCGTGTTCGCGCCGGTCTCGGACCTTGGCCTCGTGTGCGTGTGGGACGACGGCGACGACCTGCTCAGCGACCCGCACGCCCCCTACCCGCATGCCCGCGACGTGGCCGCGATCCGCATCGCGCAGCGGGGCGCCGGCCTGCTGCTCGGCTCCTACTCACGCACCGCCGAGGTCCAGTCCTGGGTGAGCCGCGGCTGGCTCCACCCGATCGCGATGACGGCGGATCGTGCGCGCACCGAGGCACCGGCGGTACGAGTGGCCGCCGACGACGACTTCGCGCTCGAGCGCGATCCCGCCGCACGTGCCGCGAGGCTTCCGCATCAGGCATTCGGCACCGTACGAACTGGCCTTGCGCAAGGGCCCGTGCTCGTCCAGGTACCGCGGGCCGGCTACGTGGTGAGCCTCAGCTGCCAGACCTGCAGGGAGCCCGTGCGGTGCCCGTACTGCCGAGGCCGGCTCCGCACCGACGTCTCCGCCGGCTCTCCAGACCCGATCACGACCTGTACGTGGTGCGGTCGGACTGTTCTGGCCTGGAGCTGTCCCCACTGCGGAGGCACCCGCTGGCGGTCCGCGCGGGTCGGCTCCGAGAGGACGGCCGAGGAGCTCGGCAAGGCGTTCCCCGGCATCGCCGTCCGGCAGTCATCGATGGGGAAGGTCCTCGCAGAGGTCGACGCCGAGGCGTGTCTCGTCGTCGCGACGCCTGGCGCGGAGCCGGTCGCCGACGGGGGGTATGCGGCCGCGTTGCTGCTGGACGCGGGCGTGCTGCTCAACCGGCCCGATCTGCGCGCCGCCGAAGAGTCGTTGAGACGCTGGTTCCTGGCGACAGCCCTCGTACGTCCCGCCACGGACGGCGGCACCGTTCTCGCCGTGGGTCCTTCCCGATCGCGGGCGCTCCAAGCGCTGACGAGAGTCGATCCGGTCGGGTTCGCGGAGCGAGAGCTCGAAGAACGCACCGAGGCAGAGCTTCCACCGGTCGTGCGCCTCGTCGTGGCACAGGGGGAGTGGGCCGCTCTCACGGAGCTGGCCGGGGCAGTAGCGAGAGTCCCCGATGCGGTCGCTCTCGGTCCTGCCCTCGTGGTACCGGCCGAGGACGACGGGGAACAGCTGGCGCGGCTCGTGATCAGGGTGCCGTTGGCATCGGGACCGGAGCTGACCGACGCTGTGAGAGCGTTCATGGCCGGACGCTCGGCGCGGAAGGACCAGCGCCCGCTGCGGATCAAGGTCGACCCGGTCGACGTGGGCTGATCCGTGCGGCGCGGCTCAGGTGTGCCGGTAGCGGACCGAAGTAGCCTGTACGGATCGGGCGTGCGGCGAACAGAGGATCGGACATGGCGAAGTCGAAGAAGAGCGACGACAAGGCTGCGAAGAAGGCTGCAGACAAGAAGCTGAAGGCCAAGGCAGAGGCGAAGGCCAAGGCGCTCGCGGCCGCGACGAAGGCCACGGAGAAGGCCACGGAGAAGGCCGCCGCGAAGAAGGCAGCGGAGAAGCTGGCTGCCGCCAAGAAGGCGAAGCAGAAGGCCGCCGCCAGGGCGAAGGCCGCCGCGAAGAAGGCCGCGCAGATGTTGGCGACCGCGAAGAAGGCTATCGCCGATGTCGTGCCCGTGCTGTCAACGCCGGTTGTCGCGGAGAAGCCGGACGAGGTCGAGGCAGCGGTGACGCCCGCCGGTCCGACCCGTAGACAGCTCCTCGTCACCGCTGGTGAGCTCGGGATCGTTGGTCGCCACCGGATGTCCAAGGAGCAGCTCGAGGCAGCCGTCGCCGCTCACTGAGCGGCCGACAGAGAACACGATAGGTACGCTTCGGCACATGCGCCTCGTGTTCGCGGGTACCCCTGTCACCGCACTGCCGAGCCTCGACGCGATCGTGGCGAGCGGCCATGAGCTGGTGGGCGTGGTGACGCGCCCGCCGTCGCCACAGGGCCGCAGCGCTCGTCTCGTACAGAGCCCTGTCGCGAGCTGGGCGCAGGATCACGGTGCCGAGGTGCTGACGCCGGAGCATCCCAAGGACCGGGCCTTCCGGGAGCGTCTGGCCGGGCTGGCCCCCGACTGCTGTCCGGTCGTCGCGTACGGAGCGCTCCTGCCCCAACGCACGCTCGACATCCCGGTCCACGGCTGGGTGAACCTCCACTTCTCGCTGCTGCCCGCCTACCGGGGCGCGGCGCCCGTGCAGCGGGCCCTCATGGATGGCGTGCGGGAGACCGGCGCGACCACGTTCCGGATCGTGCGGGAGCTCGACGCGGGACCTGTGTACGGATCGATCACAGAGCCCGTTGCGCCGCTCGACACGTCCGGCGGGCTCCTCGACCGGCTGGCCATCCGAGGCGCAGGACTGCTCGTCGAGACCCTGGACAGGATCGCGGAAGGCGCCGAGCCCACGCCGCAGCCCGTCGAGGGCCTCTCGTACGCGGCCAAGCTCGAGCTCGACGACGTACGCATCGACTGGACCCTTCCTGCGCAGAAGCTCGCCGATCTGGTCCGCGGTGCGAACCCCGAGCCAGGGGCGTGGACGACGTGGGCGGGCGAGCGGTTCAGGGTGCTCCTGGCCGAGCCGGCCGATGAGCCGTTGGCTGTCGGAGTGATCGAGGCGCGACGCCGCGAGGTCCTGGTGGGCACGGGGTCGGCGTCCCTGCGCCTGCTCAGGGTGCAGCCGGTGGGGAAGAAGGCCATGGCCGGTGCGGACTGGGGTCGAGGGGCCCGACTTTCCGGCGGCGAGGCGTTCGTGTGAGCACGAAGACAGGAAGGCGACGCCCGGATCCTGCCCGCAGGGTCGCGTACGACACGGTACGGACCGTTCACGCGGCCGACGGGTACGCGAACCTCGTGCTCGCCGACCTGCTGTCCGAACGACGGCTTGCGGCCCGCGATGCCGCGTTCGCGACCGAGCTGGCGTACGGGACGTTGAAGCGCGAAGGGACGTACGACGAGATCCTGGTCCGCGCCTCGGGCCGGTCGCTCGGCACGCTCCAGCCGGCAGTGGTGGACGTGCTGCGCCTGGGCGCCCACCAGCTGCTCGGGATGCGAGTTCCCACGCACGCCGCCGTCGGGGCCACTGTCGAGCTGGCAGCGGCGGCCATCGGTGAGCGGGTCGCGGGAGTCGTCAATGCTGTGCTGCGCAAGGTGGCCCAGCGCGACATGGATGGCTGGCTGGACGAGCTGGTCGGCGAGGCGAGCGGCCTCGAGGCCATCGCGCTGCGCAACCACCACCCGGTGTGGATAGCGGCTGCGTTCGAGGAGCTGCTCGGCGACGAGACGGAGGCGGCGCTCGAGGCGGACAACGCGTCTCCACGTACGACGCTGGTCGTGAGGCCTGGCCTGTACGAGCGGGCTGAGCTCGTGGCAGCCGGTGCCGAGCCGACCCCCTACTCGCCCTACGGAGCCGTCTGGACCGGGAACCCGACGGAGCTGGCGGCTGTGCGGGACGGGCGGGTGGGCGTGCAGGACGAGGGCAGTCAGCTGGTGGCTCTGGCACTGTCCCGCGCGGAAGCACCGCTCGGACCGTGGCTCGACCTGTGCGCCGGACCCGGCGGGAAGGCGGCCCTGCTCCTCGGTCTGGCGGCCTCCACCGGCGCACTGGTGCTCGCTGCCGAGCGTCTGCCGCACCGGTCCCGCCTCGTCGCGCAGGCACTGCGGGCATTCGATCCGGGTCAGCGGCTGGTCATTGCGGCCGACGGTACGCGACCGGCGTGGCGTCCCGGGTCGTTCGCCCGCGCGCTGGCTGACGTTCCCTGTACGGGACTCGGCGCGTTGCGACGCCGTCCCGAGGCCCGCTGGCGCCGCCGCGCGAGCGACCTCGACGACCTCGTGCCGCTGCAGCTCTCGCTCCTACGCACGGCTGTGGCCTCGCTGATGCCGGGAGGCGTCGTCGCCTACGTCACGTGCTCGCCGCACCGGGCGGAGACCGAGGACGTCGTGGCGGCGGTCGTCGCAGATGGCGAGGTGGAGGTGCTCGATGCGCCGGCCCTGCTTCCGGAAGTACCCGACGCCGCCCGCGGCCCCTACCTCCAGCTCTGGCCCCAGCGCCACGGCACGGACGCGATGTTCTGCGCGGTATTGCGACGGAAACCCACCGGCGACCCTCGATAGGGTGTCCCCGTGACCGTCCGCATCACGCCCAGCATCCTCAACGCCGACCTCGCCAACCTGGCCTCCGAGGTTGGCCGGATCCCGAGCGCCGACTTCATCCACGTCGACGTGATGGACAACCAGTTCGTCCCCAACCTCACGATCGGTCTGCCCGTCGTGGCATCGCTGCGAAAGGCCACGACGACTCCGCTGGACATCCATCTCATGATCGCCGACCCCGATCAGTGGGCCCCAGGTTTCGCGGAGGTCGGTGCCGAGTCGGTCACGTTCCACATAGAGGCCGCGCACGCGCCCGTACGGCTCGCTCGCGAGCTGCGCGCCAAGGGCGCACGGGCCGGTGTCGCGCTGAACCCGGCAACGCCCATCGAGGCATGCGCGACGATGCTCGGCGAAGTCGACATGGTGCTCCTCATGACCGTCGAGCCCGGGTTCGGGGGCCAGAAGTTCCTCGACCTCGTGCTGCCGAAGATCACGGCCATCCGGAAGCTGGTGTCCGCCGCGAACCTTGACGTGTGGATCCAAGTGGACGGGGGAGTGTCGGTCGATACGGTCGAGCGGTGCGCCGAAGCCGGGGCGGACACGTTCGTGGCGGGCTCCGCCGTGTACAGCGCCGAGGATCCCGACGCGATGGTGAAGCAGCTGGCGGGCCTCGCGGGCGGCGGCTTCGCGAGGTGCTGGCACTGATGCGCTACCTGTCGACCCGAGGCGCGGACGACGCGCCACGGCTTCCGTTCTGCGATGTTCTCCTGGCCGGGCTCGCCCCTGATGGTGGGTTGTACGTGCCGGAGTCGTACCCGCCCCTCGACCTGGCGCGACTACGGCGGGTGCTGGTCGACGAGGGGTACGCCGCAGTGGCGTACGAGGTGTTGAGCTCCTACATCGACGACATCCCCGCCGAGGACCTGAGACGTCTGTGCGAGCGGGCCTACACCGCCGAGGCATTCGGCGACGACGCGGTCGTACCGGTCTCGGAGGTCGGCGGCGGGCTGTGGCTCGCGCACCTGTCCAACGGACCGACGGCTGCGTTCAAGGATCTGGCGATGCAGCTGCTGGGGCAGCTTTTCGAGTACGAGCTCGAGCGGCGCCAGCAGACGCTCACGATCCTCGGCGCGACATCCGGCGACACGGGGTCGGCGGCCGAGTACGCGATGCTGGGCAAGCCATCCGTACGCGTGTTCATGCTGAGCCCACAGGGGCGGATGTCGGCGTTCCAGCAGGCGCAGATGTTCAGCATCCTCGACCCGCACATCGTCAACATCGCCGTGCCGGGAGTCTTCGACGACAGCCAGGACCTCGTCAAGGAGGTCTTCGCCGACGCGGACTTCAAGGCGCGGTACTCCATTGGCGCTGTGAACTCGATCAACGTTGGCCGGCTCCTCGCACAGGTCGTCTACTACGTGGTCGCGTGGCTGAGGACCACCAGCAGCGACGACCAGCAGGTCTCGTTCTGCGTACCCAGCGGCAATTTCGGCAACATCTGTGCCGGGCACATCGCCCGGGAGATGGGACTGCCGATCGCCCGGCTGGTGCTCGCGACGAACGAGAACACCGTGCTGCACGAGTTCTTCTCCACCGGCGTGTACCGGGTGCGGGCCTCCTCCGAGACGTACGAGACGTCCAGCCCGTCGATGGACATCAGCAAGGCGTCCAACTTCGAGCGGTTCGCGTTCGACCTGCTGGGACGGAACCAGGAGCAGCTTCGGGATCTGTTCGGCCGTCAGCTGCCCGACTCCGGCGAGTTCGACCTGTCCCGCACGGCGGAGTTCGCGTCGATCCCCGAGCGGTACGGGTTCGTGTCCGGTGCGTCGTCCCACGCAGACAGGATCCGTACGATCCGAGAGGTCTCGGACGCGTATGGGTTGGTCATCGATCCGCACACCGCTGACGGTGTCGCCGTCGCGCGAAGGCTTGTGGGCGACGAGCCCATGGTCGTGCTCGAGACGGCGCTGCCCGTGAAGTTCGCGTCCACGATCGTCGAGGCGATCGGCGTCGTGCCGGACCGGCCTGGGCGATTCGCCGGGCTCGAGGAACTGCCGCGTCGCGTGATCGTACTGACCGGTGGCATCGAGCAGCTCAAGGGGATCATCGAGAGCGCGTCCTGATCCACGGCGCGAGCGTCAGTGAGGGCGCCGCGTCCAGCCGTAGACGAAGTTCACCAACACGATCCCCACCCACACGATGAGCAGCCCTGCCAGCCCGCCGATCCCCCCGCCGATGCCGCTCAGTGGCACGCCGATGCCGAGTGACACGATGCCGAGGACGAACTGAGTCTTGTCCGCCTGTGCGTGCGGATGGACCGCCGGCAAGGGAGCAGAAGAGGGCGCCGTGTACGGGGCGACCACCTGACCATGCTGAACTGACGGCGCGTCCGCGGGCGGCTGGGCCCACAGCTGGTCGTTGGTCGGTTCGCGCTGCTGGGAGGTACTCACAGCAGAAGCCTAGCTACGCAGTGCCGACCGGGCTACTGGTCGCGACGGCGAAGATAGCGCTGGAACTCGGCCGCGATGGCATCGCCCGAGGGCTCAGGCTCACGAGCGTCGCTAGCGGTCTCGAGGTTCGAGATGTACTCGGCGACGTCTGGGTCGTCGGCCGCGAGGTCGTCAACGCTGCGCTCCCAGAGCTCAGCACGTGCGGCGAGGTCACCGAGATCGATCGGACCACCGAGGAGGTCCTCGAGACGGCTGAGGATCGCCAGGGTCGCCTTCGGGTTGGGCGGGCTCGCCACGTAGTGGGGGCATGCCGCCCACACGCTGACCGTCGGGATGCCGGCGACCTGACAGGCCTGGACCATCACTCCGTGGATGCCGGTCGGGCCTTCGTACATGGAGCGCTCGGCGCCGTACTTCTCACGCACGGCGACATCGCCGCTGCTGAGAGAGATCGGTACGGGCCGCGAGTGCGGGCTCTCCGAGAGGAGAGCGCCCAGCACGATGACGAGCTCGGGCTCGGCGAGGGCGATGAGCGCGGAAAGCGCGGCGGCGAACGACGGCCACCGGAAGTTCGGCTCCGGGCCCCGGATCACGACGACATCCCGCATCGGCAGGCTGCACAGCACGATCTCGGTGGTGGGCCACGAGATCATCCGCTCCCCGTCGCTGTCGAGGGCGACCATGGGTCGCGACGACTGGAAGTCGTAGTACTCGTTCGGGTCGATCGAGGCGACGACGCGCCCGTCGTACTGGCTCACGATGTGGTCCGCCGCCTCACTGGCCGCTTGGGCAGCATCGCTCCACCCGCTGAACGCCATGACGAGCATCGGGTCGCGAAGGGTGCGCAGATCGGCTTCGGACATGACAACCAGGCTACCGGGTGCTTCTGGCGACCACTCGGCCGTGTTCATGACCACCGACAACCTCTCCTCAGCATGCGGAAAGGCCCCCTCAGCGCTACCTGAGGGGGCCTTCGGCCGCGATGCGGAGTCGATCAGTTCCAGCCGGACGCCTTGCCGCCGATGCGGTCGGCCTCGATGCCCGCCTGGTAGCCACTGGCGATGAACGAGGCGATCGGGTCGCGGGGGAGCCCACGGGACTCGCGCCAGTCGGCGAGGTCGGCGCGGACATCGGTGTAGAAGGCGTCCATGAAGATGCCGTTGGCGCCGAGTACATCGCCGGCCTTCTGAGCCGCGGTCAGCGCCTCGTGGTCGACGAGGAGCGCCTTGGCCAGCATCTCCTGGACGTTGAGCACGGAGCGGAGCTGGCCCTGGATGTGCGGCTCGATGTTGTGGCACTGATCGAGCATGAGGACGACATCGGGGTTCTCGAGCCCGCCGCCGCGCACCACTTCGTAGAGGATCCTGAACAGCTGGAACGGATCCGCCGCACCCACAATCAGGTCATCGTCGGCGTAGAAGCGCGAGTTGAAGTCGAAGGAGCCGAGCCGGTTCTGGCGCAGCAGCTGGGCGACGATGAACTCGATGTTCGTGCCGGGCGCATGGTGTCCCGTGTCGAGGCAAACCGACGCCTTGGGACCGAGGGCCAGGCAGTGGAGGAGGGAGGTGCCCCAGTCCGGGACATCGGTCGTGTACATCGACGGTTCGAAGAACTTGTACTCGAGCACGATGCGCTGATCCGGTCCGAGACCGGCGTAGATCTCCGCCAGACCCTCGGCGAGGCGCTCTTGACGGTCACGAATGTCGTCCTGGCCGGGGTAGTTCGTACCGTCAGCGAGCCAGATCTTGAGGTCCCGCGAGCCCACCGCCGTCATGACCTCGATGCAGTCGAGGTTGTGCTGGACGGCCTTGGCGCGGATCGATGCCGTCGCGTTGCACAGGCTGCCGAGCTTGTAGTCCGCGTCCTGGAAGGTGTTCGAGTTGATCGTGCCGATACGCACGCCGTGGTCGGCGGCGAACGCGTTGAGCTCGTCGTAGTCGTCGACCTTGTCCCACGGGATGTGGAGCGCGACTGCCGGAGCAAGTCCACTGGCCTTGTGCACCTGGGCTGCGTCGGCGATCTTCTCCTGGACCGTACGAGGCGTGCCGGCCTGCGAGAACACGTTGAACCGGGTGCCGGAGTTCCCGTACGCCCACGAAGGGACTTCGATCTGGAGGCCTGCGAGCCGATCGGCGATCTCGCTGAACTGGGGCATCTTTGCTCCTCAAGGACGAGTATGAATCGATTCAGTGTATGCTCGGCCTAGAGTAGTCGTCAAGGACTTCCGACAAGCCGGGACGAGAGTTCAAGGCCAGAGCGCGAATCGATTCGTGCGGGGGTCGTTCGACGCTGTACGGTCCCGAAGCAGGAGGGCGCACTGAGCTCGAGGAGGAGCGATGACCCACACCGGCCCGGCGGCCTTCGCTGCTGCTGATCTCGGAGCAAGCAGTGGGCGCGTGATTCTCGGCGTGCTCGCAGACGGACGCATCGAGCTCAGCCAGACCGCGCGTTTCGTCACGCCGTCCTCGACCATCATGCGGGACAACGTCGAGGAGCTCCACTGGGACTTCGGGACGCTGATCGCGTCGGTGGCGCACGGCTTCGACGTGGCCCAGAACTCGGGCATCGACCTTCAGAGCATCGGTATCGACACCTGGGGTGTCGACTACGGGCGCGTCCGAGCCGACGGGACGCTGCTCGAGGATCCGTACAACTATCGAGACTCCCGTACGGACGGCCTCCCCGAGAAGGTCTTCGCGGACATCCCCGCTGCAGAGATGTACAGCCGTTGCGGCCTTCAGGTGATGCCGTTCAACACGGTGTTCCAGCTCGTGGCGGCGGCCGGACAGCCCGGGTGGGACCTCACGGACCAGGTGCTGATGCTCCCTGACCTCATCGGTCACTGGTTCACGGGCGTCGGTGTCGCCGAGATGACGATCGCGTCGACGACAGGTCTTCTGGACGTGGCGAAGCGCTGCTGGAGCGCGGAGACGCTCGCGGACGTGACCCGCCTGTACGGGCTCCCGCTGGAGCGCGTCCTCCCCACGCTCGTCGAACCCGGTACCGTCGGCGCCCCGGCGATCCGCCTCGCCAAGCCCGTGCCGGTCGTGTCCGTCGGGGGCCATGACACTGCATCGGCGGTCGTCACCGTGCCGACGACGACCGAGAATTTCGCGTACATCTCGAGCGGCACGTGGTCGCTGGTCGGCCTCGAGCTCGACGCACCGGTGCTCACTCCAGAGAGCCACACGCTCAACTTCACCAACGAGCTGGGGCTCGACGGTACGGTCCGCTATCTCAAGAACGTCATGGGCCTGTGGGTGTTCTCGGAGTCGATTCGGACCTGGGAGAAGACCACGCAACCGGTCCCGCTGACTGACCGCTTGGCGACGGCGGCCACGCACCCGGCGTTGGCCTGCGTGCTCGACATGAACGACGCTCGGCTGCTGCCCCCGGGCGACATGCCGGGTCGGCTCGCCGCGATGGCCGCCGAGACAGGGCAGATGGCGCCGCGGACGCAGGACGAGTTCGCCCGGTGCATCCTCGACTCGCTCGCGCTGACCTACCGCGTCGCCATCCGCGACGCCTGCGAGATGGCCGACCGCGAGATCGAGGTCGTCCACATCGTCGGCGGGGGCTCCCAGAACGAGCTGCTGTGCCAGCTGACGGCTGAGGCGACGGGCCTGCCCGTGGTCGCCGGGCCGACGGAGGGTACGGCGATGGGCAACCTGCTCGTACAGGCCCGCGCGATGGGCGCACTGTCCGGTGGGCTCAAGGAGCTCCGCCAGGTCGCACGTGCCAGCTCCCAGCTCAAGCGCTACACGCCTGGCGTCCTTGGGATCAGTCAGCAGCAATGGGCCGACGCGGAACACCGCGCGTTCGCCCGGTAGGAGGAGTTCATGACCACACCGATCGTCAACACCCACGTCCACGTACCGCCGAACTTCTCGGCGTTCACCACCCCCGAGGATCTCGTCGAGAGCGCCCGCGCGGAAGGTGCTCGCGCGATCGGGATCTCCAACTTCTACGACCAGCAGGTGTACGGCCGGTTCGCGGAGCTCTGCCGCACCGCCGGGATCGTGCCGCTGTTCGGGTTGGAGTTCATCACCCTGGTGCCCGACCTCGAGGCGTCCGGGATCCGGGTGAACGATCCGGCGAACCCGGGTCGCATGTACGTGTGCGGCAAGGGCATCGCCCCCTTCCGCGAGAAGTCCCAGCAGGCGGCGGCCACCGCCGCCGAGATCCGGCAGGGGAATGACGCTCGCGCGAAGGAGATGGTGCAGCGTCTGGAGACCCATCTTCGCGCTGCTGGGCTGCCGACGGCGCTCACCGCCGAGGCCATCGCCATCGACGTGGCCACGCGCACCTCCGTACCGGTGGAGTGGGTCTCCCTGCAGGAGCGACACATCGCCCGAGCCGTCGAAGAGGCGGTGACCGCGCTTCCCGTCGAGGAGCGCAAGGCGTTGCTCGAGGCGGCGTACGGCCGTCCCGCACAGGCTTCTCTGGATGACCCGGTGGCGATGCAGGGCGAGGTGCGTTCGCGGCTTCTCAAGGCGGGCACGCCCGGCTTCGCGCCCGAGGTGCCGCTGTCCTTCGGTGCGGCCTACGCGTACGTCGTCGCCATGGGCGGCATCCCGTGCTACCCGACCCTCGCGGACGGCGTCGACCCGGTCTGCCCCTTCGAAGAGACTCCGGCAGACCTCGCCGCTCGTGTCCTGGAGCGCGGCATCCATCTGGCCGAGCTGATCCCGATCCGCAACAAGTCCGCGGTCGTGGACGAGTACGTCGAGGCGTTCCTGGCGGCCGGCATCGAGGTCGTCGCAGGTACGGAGCACAACACTGCGGACCGCATCCCGCTCGACCCGGCCTGTACGGACGGACCCCTGTCGTCGTACGCCAGAGCAGCGTTCTGGCGGGGCACGTGCATCGTGGCCGCGCACCAGGCTCGCGTCGCGGCCGGCCGGCCCGGGTACGTGGACCGGAACGGCAGTCGTGCTGCCGAAGTCGAAGAGCTCGTCATCGAAGGTGCCGCCATCATCGGGGCTGAAGGGATTCTGGATGTCTGATCAGCTGTTCGCAGACCTCATCGAGGTCGCCAACCGGTTCGGGGACCCCGAGTACTCCCGAGCCGGTGGTGGCAACGCCTCCGTCAAGCTCGACGGCGTCCTCCACATCAAGCCCAGCGGCGTCCCGCTGCTGACGCTTGCGAAGACCGACCTCGTGCCGCTCTATCTGCAGCCCCTGCTCGACGCGTTGGTGAGCGACGAGCCGGTCGACGGCGACCCGGTCATCGCAGCCGCCACCGCGGCACTCGTGCCGTCGTACACCGGTGGTCGCCGCCCGAGTGTGGAGATCCTGTTCCACGCGCTCATCGACGAGCCTCTCGTTCTGCACCTGCACCCGCTCACGGCGAACGCGCTCACCTGTAACACAGATGCTGAGGCGCTCGCGGAGCGGCTGCTGGGTGACGACGCGATCGTCGTCGACTACATCGACCCCGGTGTCCCGCTGGCGCGTGAGATCGCGGCCGTACGTCACGCCTACACGGCCCGTACCGGCAAGCCGGCACCGAAGATCACGCTTCTGCGCAACCACGGCATCATCGTCTCCGGCGACACGGCAGCCGAGATCAGCGCCCACGTGGCCACCGTGACGGATGCGATCCGCGAGGCCATCGAGGCAGTCCCGGCGCCGCCGGCGCCCGCCGCCGATGACGCGAGCACCCGGGCCCTCATCGACGCGATCGCCCCGGCGTTGCGCGGTCTGCTCGGCGGTGACCACTTGGCCGTGGTCGCAAGCGACGCGGGCGACCTGGTCCGCGCCGAGACCGGAGCGGACTCCGCCATGGTGTCCGGGGGACCGCTCATCCCTGACCAGATCGTCTACGCTGGCTCGCTCCCGTGCGTGCTCACGGTGGACGACCTGACGGAGGCCGGTGTCGCTGCGGCCGTTGCCGTTGCCGACTACACGGCCACGTACGGGAAGGCGCCGGTCATCGTCGTCGTACCGCACACCGTCGTGTTCGCAGCCGGCAAGGACAAGGCCGCTGCGGACAACGCGCTGGCCATCTTCACCGACGCGCTCCGGGTCACGCGAGACGCGAACCGGCTCGGTACCGTCCACGTCATGAACCCCGCCCAGCGGGGCTTCATCGAGACCTGGGAAGCCGAGGCGTACCGGCAGAAGGTCGCGGGAGGTGCGGCGGCCGGCCGGCTCACGGGCAAGATCGCCCTCGTCACCGGAGCGGCCCAGGGCTTCGGGCTCGGCATCACCGAGTCCTTGCTCGCGGAAGGAGCGACGGTCGTCCTCGCCGACCTCAACGTCGACGGCGCCACGGCCCAGGCCGAGCGTCTCGCCGCCCAGTACGGCGCCGGCAAGGCTCTCGCCGTCGGCGTCGACGTCTCGAACCCCGACTCGCAGGTCGATGCCATCCATGAGGTCGTACGGCAGCTCGGCGGTCTCGACGTGTTCATCTCCAACGCCGGCGTGCTCCGAGCGGACGGGGTCATGACGCAGTCGGTCGCCGACTTCGACTTCGTGACGAACATCAACTACCGCGGCTACTTCCTCGGCGTACGCGCGGCTGCTCCGGTTCTGGCGGCTCAGCACGCGGTCCGGCCGGATCGGCTCTTCGACATCATCGAGATCAACTCGAAGTCCGGACTCGAAGGCTCGAAGCGCAACTTCGCCTACGCCGGTTCGAAGTTCGGCGGCATCGGGCTGACCCAGTCGTTCGCCCTCGAGCTCATCGAGTACGGCATCAAGGTGAACGCCGTCTGCCCCGGCAACTTCCTCGACGGACCCCTGTGGTCCGACCCCGAGCGGGGTCTGTTCGTACAGTACCTGCGGGCCGGCAAGGTCGAGGGCGCGACGACAGTCGACGACGTGCGCCACTTCTACGAGGCCAAGGTGCCGATCGGCCGCGGCTGCCTTCCCAGCGACGTGGGCCGCGCGGTGATGTATGTCATCGAGCAGCAGTACGAGACCGGCCAGGCCCTCCCGGTCACCGGCGGCCAGAACATGCTCAACTGAGAAGGAGACACGACCATGACAACGTTCCCCACGACACAGAACGCCATCGAGATCTACGGCGTCGACCAGGTTCGTCTCAACCCGAGCAAGCCCGTACCGGCGATCGGCCCGACGCAGATGCTGCTCAAGATGGAGGCGAGCGGTATCTGCTTCAGCGACACGAAGCTCATGCACGCCTTCGACCACCACCCACGCAAGAGCGAGGTGCTCGGGGGCTTGACCCCGGCCCAGCTCGCCGAGATACCGACGTACCGGCCGGGCAGCCAGCCGGTCGTGCCGGGTCACGAGCCTGTGGCACGCATCGTCGCCGTCGGCGACGCGGTCACCCAGCACAAGGTCGGCGAGCGCGTCCTCGTTCAGACTGACTACCGGCACCTGCCGACAGCCTCGTCGAACGGGTCCTTCGGCTACAACTTCGACGGTGCGCTGGAGGAGTACGCCCTCGTGGACGAGCGGGTCGTCCTCGACCCGGTGACGGGGGAGCGGTTCCTCATCCCGGTCAGCGATGCTCCGTCGGCATCGGCCGTCGCTCTCATCGAGCCGTGGGCCTGTGTGCAGGCGTCCTACGCGTGGCCGGAGCGTCAAGCACCTAAGACTGGCGGCAAGGCGTTGGTCGTCGGCAAGGCCGAGGGCACCGAGGAGCTGTTCGCGGACTCAGAGTCGGTGGATCGTGTGGCGACCGTCGCCGAGGCGGGGGAGTCCTACGACGACATCGTGTACGCCGGGTCCGACCCTGACGAGGTCGAGGCTCTGGGCTCGAAGCTCGCCGGCCGCGGCATCATGGCGATCGTCACGCACGGCGGCTCGTTCGGGCGTCGGGTGAACATCGACGTGGGCCGGGTCCACTACGACCTCATCCGTTACGTGGGGACGACCGGTGACGATGCCCGCGACGCGTACGCCCGCATCCCTGCCACGTGCGAGCTGCGTGCCGGAGACACCGTCGCCGTGATCGGCGCTGCAGGCCCGATGGGCCTCATGCACACCGTCCGTACCGCCGTGTCCGGGATCGAGGGCCTCACCCTCGACGCCGTGGACGTCGACGACGACCGGCTCGCCCGCCTGGCGAAGGTGCTGCTGCCGATCGCTGAGCAGCACGGGCTGCCTGTACGCGTCATCAACTCCAAGGAACAGCCTCTCGAAGCCGGCTACTCGTATGTGGCGGTCATGGTTCCGGTCCCGGTTCTGCTGGGGCAGGCGATCGACCTCACCGGCCCGAACTCGATCGTCAACGCGTTCGCCGGGTTCGCGATCGGCACCCTTGCCGAGCTCGACCTCGACGGGATGGTCGCGCGCGGTGTGTACCTGGTGGGCACCTCCGGCTCGCGGATCGTCGACATGCACACCGTCCTGCACCTCGTGGAGCAGGGCACGGTCGACACGAACATCTCGCTCGACGCGGTGAGCGGCATGGCAGGGGTCGCTGAAGCCATCGAAGCGGTCAACAACCGCACGTCGGGGGGCAAGATCATGGTCTACCCGACGCTGCCCGACCTCGGGTACGTGCGCGTGGCCGAGATGCCGGAGAAGCTTCCGCACGTCGCGGCGAAGCTCGACGACGGTCTGTGGACCAAGGAGGCGGAGGACGCCCTGCTGGGCCGCTGATGCGGTGGTGGCGCGCGCGCTTTGGCCGGGGCTGACATCATCGAGCCCGTGAAGCCATCTCGAGGACGCCGACCGCTGCATGCGGTCGGCGTCCTCTTGGCTGTCGTGGGGGCCCTGATGACGGTGCCTCCGGTCGTGCTCCTCGTCGTGCCGTCGCTCCAAGCGATGAACAGGCTGTTCGCCGTCATGGCCTGCACCATCCCGTACCTTTCGATCCCCCTGGTGATCTTCGGTCTTGGTCTGTTCCTGGCGCTTCCGCGGCGCCGACGCCTCGTGGGGATCGGTCTGATCGTGGTCAGCCTTGTCGCCGCGAGTGCGCCGTGGTGGCGCTTCCCGATGGCGTCGACACCTCGGCCGACGGCGAGTGACCTGAGGGTGTTCTCGCTCAACACGGAGTTCGGGCAGGCCGACCAGGACGCCATCCTGCGCTTGGCCCAGTCAGCAGACGTCCTCGCGTTCCAGGAGAACACACCGGAGTTCGTTTCGTCCCTGGAGAACAAAGGGCTGCTCCACGACTTCCCCTACCGGCTGGGGACGGCCGCGTACGAGTCGTACGGGACGATGATCTGGTCCCGGACGCCCCTCACGCTGGTCGCCACAGGGAAGACCCGGTACACCTCCCTGGTGGTGCACACGACGGTGCACGGCACCCTCTGGACCGTCTCGACGCTTCACGCGGTGTCCCCGAAGGACGGCAGCGGAGTCTGGGTTCAGGATGCGGCGGCGATCGCAGACCTGCTGAGGCCGTATGTCGGGGAACGCCTCGTCGTCGTCGGTGACTTCAACGCGATCGACGAGCATCTGACGATGCAGCGGATCCGTGATGTGGGCCTCCAGGACTCGATGACCGGTTGGCCACTCAGGGCGGGGGACGGTTTCCAGAACAGCTGGCCCAACGACCCTCGGGTGCCGTGTCTGATCCGCATCGACCACGCACTCCACTCCGCGTCGGTGGATGCGTGGCGGCCGCAGTACGTCGCGTTGTCGGGTACGGACCACCGCGGGTTCACCGCCACGTTCGCGCCTCGCTGAGGTTGCAGTTCGGCCACCACCCCTACCATCCGGCCACGTGCGCGCTTAGCCTCGGACACGTACCGATCCGAGGAGCGCTCGATGGGGACGCTGTCGCAGGCACTGTTGGCGATCGCCGACGCCCTGGGACTGCGGGACGGCTCAGGCGAGGCGCCACCCATACAGCGGCCTCCGGACGAGCCACCGATGCTGCTGGTCAGGGCAAAGGTCCGTGACGTGCTGCGCCGCGGGGTGCCGGTGAACCGGCTTGAACCCGGACCTGCCTCGCAGACGGCGCGCGCGGTGTTCGCCGACGGATCGATCGCGCTCGTCCGCTCCGTCCCACCGGGTCACCTGATGGATGCTGCCGTCGCGTGCCTGCGGACACGCGTGACCGCGCATCCGGCAGAGCCCTCGGACGACGGTGACATCGTCTTCAGATGGCGCCGTGGTCAGGTCCTGGTCGAGCTCATCGGGCCGGATCAGCCTGACTGATGGGTTCTGGCTCCAGGGCTGGTCCGCCCGTGCGGCGGCGTCCGACGGACACGACACCCGCTCCGAACGCACCAAGAGCTACGGCAATGCCCAGGACGTACGGGATGACGCCGGCGTAGCCGGCCACGACGTGAGGATCGAGGAACGGGTACGGATACCACCAGGCGGCACCTGTCGTCGGGTTCGTCACGAGCGGTCCGCGAATCAGGGTGTACGCCACCCAGACAACGGGGAAGGCGAGGATCCCGAGCAGGTGTCGCCAGAGCAGTCGGGCCTGCGGCGAGCCGATGAGCAGGTCGAACAGGAGGAAGGCGGGGCCGACCACGTGGAGCACCTCGTTGGACCAGGGCACGGTGGTTCCCTGCGGCAGTTCGATGCCACGCAGCAGCGTGTTGTAGACGACGCCGGTGACGAGCATGTACGTGGTGACGCAGGAGAGCGCGATGGCTGGGCCGACAGGCAGCGGGCCCGGTGCCTGCCGGTGGCGCAGCCCCCAGACGCCGACGATCGCCAGTACGACAACGGACCCGGCATTGGACAGGACGGTGAAGAAGCTGAAGAAGTTCACGGCTGTCGTGGCGACGTCACCGTTCCGCGAGATCGCGCCGCCGATGGTACGGGTCGCCTGCGCCACGATGGCGGCGGCGATGAGTAGGCAGGCGACCAGGCGGACGATGCTCCACCCGGTCGACCATCTGGGGCCCGTTTTCATGGGCACAACGTAGTCAACGAGGGAGAGTTCGTCACTGGTCCACGTTCCCCTCCCCGAGGCCCACCCCGCCCTTGCTTCGCAAAAGGCTTCGGTATAGCGTTTCAGAGACAAGAAACGAAAGCCATCCGAAACCAACCGAAGGCGGTGTGGGTGTGACTGTGAGCCGTGCGAGCCGCGAGACGTACATCCTCGACCTGTTGGCGAAGGACGGGTCGCTGTCGGTATCTGCGCTGTCGCGAGACCTCGGCGTCTCCGAGGTCACTGTCAGGGGCAACCTCCGTGATCTCGAGAGCAAGGGCCTGCTGACCCGTACCCATGGAGGCGCGCAGCGGACCTCCGTCGTGGACGTCCTCGATCGGCAGCGGTCCCGCATCGACGAGAAGGACCGCATCGCTGCGGCTGCTGCGGACCTGGTCGTCGATGGCGACACGATCATGATCGAAGCCGGCACGACCACGGCGCTGGTCGCACGCTACCTCACCCATCGGCGGGGGGTGCAGATCGTCACCAACTCGACGCTCGTCTTCGCCTACGCCCGCCAGAATCCGCAGCTGAAGGTGATCCTCACGGGAGGTGAGTTCCATCACGAGTCAGAGTCCCTCGTCGGTCCCGTGGCGCTGAGGACGCTCCACGAGTTCAACGTACGGCTCGCGTTCGTGGGTACTGATGGCTTCACGTCCAACCGCGGCATGACCACGCAGTTCCCGCAGGGTGCGGAAGTCCTGGCGGC
This sequence comes from Propionibacteriales bacterium, assembly GCA_038317635.1. Taxonomy (GTDB): domain Bacteria; phylum Actinomycetota; class Actinomycetes; order Propionibacteriales; family Propionibacteriaceae; genus Fen-668. The sequence continues at coordinate 12,632 of JBBQBP010000003.1, read as the reverse complement.
CATGCGTGAGCGCGCCGAAGAGACGTGGCTGCTCGCCGACTCGTCGAAGTACGGCCGGGCCGGCTTCGTCTCCGTCCTTCCCCTGTCCGGCCTCGCCGGCATCATCACCGACTCAGGCCTTGCTCCCGAGGCTGTTGAACAACTCACCGTCACCGTTCCGGACATCCGGATCGTCTGAAGAGAGGTCCCATGGCCACCACCGTTGTCATGCCCGCGCTGGGCAACACCGTCGAGTCGTGCTTGGTCACGGCCTGGCATGTCGCGAAGGGCGACACCGTCGAGGCGAGCACAGTGCTCTGCGACATCGAGACCGACAAGTCGACCATGGACGTGCCGGCGGGCGTCGCCGGTACAGTCCTGGCGCTCCTCGTCGAAGAGGGCGACGACGTGCCCGTCAAGAGCCCCATCGTGATCATCGGCGATCCCGGGGAGTCGGTGGACGTGCCCACAGTGCCGGCCGCGGAGGCTGCGCCGGCAGCGGCCGAGGAGTCAGCTCCCGCCGCGCCCCTCGCGCCCTCCACCTCCACAACCCCTGCCGTCGAGGCGCCTGCTGCGTCGCCGGGTCATGACGCTCCCGCATCACCTCGGGCCAGGGCCACGGCCACGGCTGCAGGCATCCCCGTACAGGCGGCTGGAGCAGGTACCGGACCTCACGGTCGGATCATCGAGCGCGACGTGGCGGCGGCCCTGGCCGCAGGTCCCGGCCTGACGGCCGGCGCCCGCGGATCGGATGCGTACACGCCTGGCCAGACCGGCACCGGGATCGGCGGCCGCGTGACGACCAACGACCTCACCGCGACGTCGGCACCGCAGGCCCCGGCTCAGCCGACCCCGGTCACCGCACCGACAGCTGGCACCGTGACCGAGACCCCGCTCAAGGGGATCCGCAAGCTCATCGCGGACCGGATGAGGGAGTCGCTGGCGGTCTCGGCCCAGCTCTCGTACGACATGTCGGCCTCGGCGGAGGCGATGCTCGCGCTGCGCGCCCGTCTCAAGGCCACCGACCCGTCGCTCGGACTCAACGTCGTGACGATCGGCGACCTCATCGGGCTCGTCGCGGCCAAGGTGGTCCGCAACCACCCGAACCTCAATGCGCACCTCGTCGACGGGGTCCTGCGAAGCTTCGGAGAGGTGCACCTCGGCATGGCCGTCGACACGGCGCGCGGGCTGATGGTGCCGACGATCCGAGGCGCCGCCGCCATGGGGCTTCGCGAGTTCGCCGCGACCACGAAGGACCTCGCCGCACAGTGCCAGGAGGGCAGGATCAGTCCTGACCTGCTCCAGGGGGCGACGTTCACGGTGACGAACCTCGGCTCCTTCGGGATCACGAGTTTCACGCCCATTGTGAACCTTCCGCAGACCGGCATCCTCGGCATCAACGCGATCGTGCCCGCTGCGACGATCGACAAGGACGGCAACGTCGGTGTCGAGCGCCGGATCTCGTTCTCGCTGACCGCCGACCACCAGGTCGTCGACGGCGCGGACGCTGCGCGCTTCCTCCGCGACCTGACGACCGCGATCGCGTCCATCGACCTGTTCCTGATGGCGTGACCATGAGCGACTACGACGTCATCATCATCGGAGGCGGCCCCGGTGGCTACCTCGCAGCCGAACGCCTCGGCCATGCCGGCAAGAAGGTGCTGCTCGCGGAGAAGGAGTTCGTCGGCGGCACCTGCCTCAACGTCGGCTGCATCCCGACGAAGAGCCTGCTGAACTCGGCGAAGCTCTACGAGCATGCGCTGCACTCGGCGCAGTACGGCGTCACGGCCGCAGGAGTCTCGTACGACTGGGCAAAGGTCCAGTCCTGGAAGGGCGAGGTCGTCAAGACCCTCGTCGGCGGCGTGACCCAGATGCTCAAACGGCTCAAGGTCGAGATCGTCCCGGAGCCTGCGACGTTCGTCGCCCCGGGAGTCGTCGAGATCGGCGGGGCCCGCAAGACCGCCGACCACGTCATCCTCGCGACCGGTTCGGTGCCCGTCATGCCCCCGATCCCCGGTGCGAAGGACAACCCGAGCATCGTCGACTCGACCGGCCTGCTCGCCGTACCGGAGGTTCCGAAGCGTCTCGTCGTCATCGGCGGCGGCGTGATCGGCATCGAGTTCGCCAGCCTGTTCGCGGCGCTCGGCAGCGAGGTCACGGTGGTCGAGATGATGCCCGAGATCCTGCCGTTCATGGATGCCGACCTGGCCAAGACCGCCCGCCAGTCGATGCCGGGCATCACGTTCCGCCTGAAGAGCAAGGTCGAGTCCATCGAGGGCAGCACAGTCGTGTTCACCCCCGAGGGTGGGTCCCAGGAGCGTGTCGACGGTGACCTCGTCCTCATGGCGGTCGGACGTCGTGCGCTCGTCGACGGCTGGGGTGCTCGCGAGGCAGGTCTGGAGATCGACCGTCGAGGCATCGTCGTCGATGACCGGATGCGTACCAACCTGCCGAACGTCTGGGCCGTGGGTGATGTCACCGGCCGCAGCCTGCTCGCGCACGCCGCGTACCGGATGGGAGAGATCGCGGTCGCGAACATCCTGGATCCCGAGGCCTACCTGCACGGCGAGGTCATGCGCTGGGACACGATTCCGTGGGCCGTCTACGCGATGCCCGAGTCGGCAGGCGTCGGCCTCACCGAGACCGAGGCGAAGCGCCGCGGGCTCGACGTGGCCACCGTGACCGTACCGCTCGTGCTGAGCGGCCGGTTCGTCGCCGAGAACGGTCTGTCGAAGGCGGGGGCGGTCAAGGTGATCGCCGAGAAGGGCACAGGCATCGTGAGGGGCATCCACATGCTCGGCACGTACGCACCCGAGACGATCTGGGGCGCCGCGGTGGCGCTCGAGACCGAGCTCACCGTCAGCGACCTACGACAGGTCGTCTTCCCTCATCCCACAGTTTCCGAAGGTATCCGCGAAGCCGTCTGGGCCATTCGCGTCTAGTCAGAAGGACCAACACACATGCCCAAGTCCCTCACGGTCGACCCGGCCTCCGTCCGCGCCCGCGGCTCGGTGACGGTCCCCGAGATCCCGATCAACGCCTACACCATGGACTTCGCGGCCGAGAAGAAGCGCTTCGGCGCAGACGGTCTCGTCGCGATGCTCCACGACATGCTTGCCATCCGCGAGTTCGAGACGATGCTCAACTCCATCAAGATCACCGGCGGGTGGCAGGGAGTCGAGTACAACCACATGGGTCCGGCCCACCTCTCGATGGGCCAGGAAGCTGCCGCCGTCGGCCAGGCGGCCGTGCTCGGCGCCGAGGACTTCATCTTCGGATCGCACCGTAGCCACGGCGAGATCCTCGCCAAGTCGTTCTCCGCGGCGCGCAAGCTCGACCCGGCGAAGCTGACGACGATCATGTCCGGCTTCCTCGACGGCGAGACGCTGCGTCACGCCGAGAAGATCCCGTACGGCACCGAGGCCGAGCTGGCGGAGAACTTCATCCTGTTCGGCACACTCGCCGAGATCTTCGCCCGCAAGACCGGCTTCAACCGGGGCATGGGCGGCTCGATGCACGCGTTCTTCACGCCGTTCGGCTCGATGCCGAACAACGCGATCGTCGGCGGTTCCGCGCCGATCGCCCAGGGCGCGGCGCTGTACAAGCGGATCAACCACGAGCCCGGCATCGTCGTCGCCAACATCGGGGACGCGTCCATGGGCTGTGGCCCGGTCTGGGAAGCGATGATGTTCTCGGCCATGGACCAGTTCCGCAACCTGTGGCGCCCCGAGGACGGCGGCAACCCGCCGATCCTGTTCAACTTCTTCAACAACTTCTATGGCATGGGTGGCCAGACCGACGGCGAGACGATGGGCTACGACGTGCTCGCGCGCGTCGGCGCCGGCGTCAACCCCGAGGCGATGCACGCCGAGCGTGTCGACGGGTACGACCCGCTGGCCGTGGCCGACGCCGTACGCCGCAAGAAGGAGCTGCTGCTGGCCGGCAAGGGCCCGGTGCTGCTCGACACGATCACGTACCGCATCTCCGGCCACTCGCCGTCCGACGCCTCCTCGTACCGCACGAAGGAGGAGATGGAGCTGTGGGAGCAGGCCGACTCCATCGAGGCCTTCACGAAGCTCCTGGTGAGCAAGAAGGTCGTCGGCAAGACCGAGGTCGAGGACATGCACGCCGGGATCGTCGAGCGCCTCACGAAGGTGCTGACGCTCGCGACCAACGACGAGGAGTGCCCGCGCGTCGACGCCCAGTTCGTCGAGTCGGTCATGCTCTCGAACACCCATGTCGAGTCCTTCGGGTCCGGTGAGCCGGAGCTTCTCCAGCCGCTGGCCGACAACGCCCGCGTGAAGGCGATCGCGAACAAGATCCGGACGGCCACCGACGAGAACGGCAAGGCCGTCTCGAAGGTGAAGATGTACCAGTTCCGCGATGGCCTCTTCGAGGCCATGGCGCACAGGTTCGCCACCGATCCGACGATGGCCGCGTGGGGCGAGGAGAACCGTGACTGGGGCGGCGCGTTCGCTGTCTACCGCGGTCTGACCGAGCTCCTTCCGTACCGTCGGCTGTTCAACTCCCCGATCTCCGAGGCCGCAATCATCGGCGCCGGTGTCGGGTATGCATTGAGCGGCGGCCGCGCGGTCGTCGAGCTCATGTACTGCGACTTCCTGGGCCGTGCGGGCGACGAGGTCTTCAACCAGGCCGCGAAGTGGCAGTCGATGTCCGCTGGTCTGCTGAAGATGCCGCTGGTCATGCGCGTCTCGGTGGGCAACAAGTACGGAGCCCAGCACAGCCAGGACTGGTCGGCGCTGGTCCACCACATCCCTGGCCTCAAGGTCTACTTCCCGACGACCCCGACCGACGCGAAGGGCATGCTCAACCTGGCCCTGGCCGGAACCGACCCGGTGGTCTTCCTCGAGTCCCAGCTCCTGTACGACATGGGCGAGCAGTTCGAGCCCGGTGGCGTGCCCGAGGGCTACTACGAGACGCCGGAGGGCACCTCCGTCGTGCGTCGCGCGGGTACAGACGTGACGATCGCCACGTACGGAGCGACCGTGTACCGGGCGCTCCAGGCCGCGGACGAGCTGCAGGAGAAGTACGGGATCTCGGCCGAGGTCGTCGACCTCCGGTTCGTGTGCCCGCTCGACTACTCCGTGCTGTTGGAGTCGGTCAAGAAGACCGGTCGTCTCGTGGTGTCCTCCGACGCCGTCGAGCGCGGTTCGGTGATGCAGACGATCGCGGCGAACGTGTCCCAGGTGGCCTTCGACGACCTGGACGCGCCGGTCGTCATCGTCGGTTCGCGGAACCACGTCACCCCCGCACCGGAGCTGGAGTCGCTGTACTTCCCGCAGCCGGAGTGGATCATCGACGCGATCCACGAGCGGATCCTGCCGTTGCCCGGCCATGTGCCGAGCTCCAACCAGACCGAGGGCGAGCTGCTGCGTAGGGCTCGACTGGGCGTGTAGTCGTTCCACAACTCGACCGCGGCCGCACGGGCGTGATGCCTGTGCGGTCGCGGTTCGTTGTCTAGAGGATCTCGGACAGCCACTCCACGAGGGGACGGCCGGCGCGCCAGTCGGCCCGCACCGCGTCGAGGAAGGCGGGGGAGTGGATCACCGGCTCGAACCCGAACGCGTGGCTCATCTGAAGCGTCTTGTGCCGCAGCAGCGCGATCCGGGGGTGGTCCTTCTCGAAGCCACGCGGAGCCGTGGCGACGGTGTCGCCGCCCAGCTCCCACCCGGCCTCGAGCAGGGGAGCGAGCAGCTTCTCGAGCTCGCTGCCGCGGGGCCCAGCGATGGTCTCGCGGATGCGCCGCAGCTGGTCGGGCGTGGCCTGGTAGAAACCAGCGCCGGTCATCAGCCCGGCGGCCGAGAGCTGGACGTACCAGCCGAGCGCCGGTCCGGCAGGCACATACGCCCCCTGGTGGGTCTTGTACGGGGACTTGTCGGCCGAGAACCGCACATCGCGGTTGGGCCGGAACATCTTCGCGTCGCCGAACTCCTCGCTCAGCTCGGTGCAGAGGGCGTTCATCGGTTCCTTGACGCACGTCGCGTACACGTCCGCGTGGGCGGTCCAGAACGACTTCGAGTTGTCCACCTCGAGATCGTCATAGAAGTCGAGCGCCGCCTCGGGGAATCCGCTGAACATGGGCTCACCCTACGGCCGGTTCGGCATCTCCTGCAGGGGCCTGATCGCGACGGCGGCCGTGACGAAGAGCAGGAGCCCGCCGAGGATGTACGTCCAGGGCAAGCCGATCGCATGCGTTCCGAGGCCCGCCAGCAGAGCCCCCAGGGGCATCGTGATGAACGCGACCATCCGGAAGACCGAGGTCACCCGGCCGAGGAGGCTCAGCGGCACGACGCGTTGCCGGTAGCTGTTGACGGTGATGTTCCACACCATGGAGAAGAAGCCCATGAGCATCATGGCGGAGACGGACACGACGACCTGGCGCACGGCCCCCAGGACCACCATCGAGACGCCGAAGGCGACCAATGCGACAAGCACAGCGGTACGTTCCCCGAGTCTGCGCGTAAGGCGCACGGTCAACAGGCCACCGCCGATCGCGCCGACGGCGAACGAGGCCATGACGAGCCCGTACGTGGACTGCGGCAGGTGGAGCTCCTGGAGGACGTAGAGGACGGCGACCGCGATGGCGCCAGACGTGACGAGGTTCACGATGGCCACGGCACCGGCGAGACTGCGCAGGACGCGATGCCGGGCGAGGTACGACAGGCCTTCGGCGAGTAGTGCCAACGGTCTGGGTCGATCGTCCGAAGAGGCCCTGCGCGGTTCCCGACGGGCCAGCAGGACCGTGATCGAGGTGCCGATGGCATACGCGAGGGCCGCCAGCCCGAACGGGATCGCCGGCCAGAGGACGAACAGGACCGTGCCCACGACCGGTCCGATGAGGTTGCCGGCGACGGCCATGGCCACCTGGGTCAGCGAGTTCGCGCGTTGGAACTGATCGGCCGGTACGAGCTCCGGGAGGATCGATGCCGACGCGTTGTCGAAGAACGGGGCGGCGAGACCGAGAACGAAGCCCAGTCCGTACACCAGGGGCAAGGACGCATGACCCGTGGCCACGAGCGATGCGAACACGCCGGCTGTCAGGGCCCGGACGGCGTTGGCGACCCACATGATGCGGAGTCGGGGCAGCACGTCGGCGGCCACCCCGGAGACCAGCCCGAGCAGCAGCCAGCCGGCCTGATGGAGCGCGTCGGTGACCGAGATCAGCCGAGCATCCCTGGTGAGCGAGGCGGCGAGAACGGGAAGCGCGCCGAAGAGAAGACCCTCGGCGAGGTACGAGGCGGAGCTGGACGCCCAGACCGTCCAGAACCGCCGTCCCATCGGCTCGGCCACCACTTACCTCCGCGCGAGAGCCTAGAAGACCCCCTATAGCCACCTCGACGGGCCCGTGTTAATGTCACCATTGAGCAAGCCGCTCAACAGGGTTGTTACTCGTAACGAGGCAAGACCTGGGTCCGCACATCCGTGCCGCCCAGGTCTTTTTTGTTTCCCCCCGAACGAGAGCGTGGCGAGTAGACAGGAATGAACAATGACGTCCACGACGCAGGGGCCTGCGGCTGAAGCCATCGTGGCTGAGGTCGGTGGACCCGGAAACATCATCAGTGTCACGCATTGTGCGACGAGGCTCCGCTTCGTCCTCAAAGATGCGGCAAAGGTCGACGAGAAGGCGCTCGACAGCGTGCCGGAGGTCCTCGGCGTGGTCCCGCAGAGCGGTGACCGCTACCAGGTCGTGATCGGCGGCGCGGTCCAGACCACGTACCAGGAGATCATGAACCTTCCGTCGATGAAGGGTGTCGGCGGCGAACTGAGCGATGCCGAGGTCAAGGCCGCACAGAGGGCCAAGGGCCGCGGCAAGTTCGCGTGGCTCGACAGCTTCTTCGAGTATCTGTCCGACAGCTTCCGCCCGCTCCTGGGCGTGCTCCTGGGAGCCTCGCTGATCATCGCGTTCGCCGCGATCCTCGACGCTCTCGGCGTCGTCGACTTCCGAGCCGCCGACAAGTCCGCGACGTGGGTGTTCGTCGACGCGATGTGGCGGGCGGTCTTCTACTTCCTTCCGATCATGGTCGCGTACAACGCGTCGAAGAAGCTCAACGTCGACCCGTGGCTGGGCGCGACCATCATGGGCGCGGTCATGACGCCGAACTTCGTCAGCCTGACCTCCCACAATGCGACGACGCTGCTGGCGACGGTTCCCGGCGTGACGTGTTCGACAGACGCGACACTGGGCACCCAGCTCTGCGTCGCCCAGGTCTTCGGGTTGCCCATGCAGCTGAACGACTACGGCGGCCAGGTGTTCGTGCCGTTGATCATGGTCGCGATACTGGCGCCCCTCTACAGGTTGTTCAAGAGGCTCATCCCCGACAGCATCCAGATGGTGTTCGTACCCTTCCTGTCGATGATCGTCATGATCCCGCTCACCGCATTCCTCCTGGGCCCGCTGGGCATCTGGCTGGGCACCGGACTCGGTGGCGGCCTCGCCTGGCTCAACAGCAATGCCCCGATCGTGTTCGCCATCATCATCCCCTTGATCTACCCGTTCCTCGTGCCGCTGGGTCTGCACTGGCCGCTGAACGCATTGATGCTGGTCAACATCCAGACGCTCGGGTACGACTTCATCCAGGGCCCCATGGGTTCGTGGAACTTCGCCTGCTTCGGGGCCACAGCCGGCGTGCTCGTCCTGTCCATGCGAGACAAGGATGGACCGATGCGTCAGACGGCGACGGGCGCACTGGCGGCGGGTCTGCTGGGCGGCATCTCCGAGCCGAGCCTGTACGGCATCCACCTGCGGTTCAAGCGGATCTACCCCCGCATGCTCGTCGGCTGTCTCGTCGGTGGTCTCATCACCGGCATTGGCGGCGGCGTCAAGACGGAGGCGTTCGCGTTCACCTCGCTGCTCACGATCCCTGTCTTCACTCCGATGATTCTCTACATCATCTCGATCGCAGCGGCGTTCGCGACCGCGATGATCCTCGTGATCATCTCCGACTACCGGACCCCCGAGCAGAAGGCCGAGGCGGCCGAGGAGCGCGCACAGGCCGAAGCGGACCGCGCGCTCGAGGCCACTCGCCGTCACGCCAAGGCTGCGGGACATCATGCCAAGGAGGCTCCTGCGGCGTCTGTCGCCTCAGCGGATGCTGGAGGCGCGGAGGCGGCTGACGGGGGTGTGGCCACTCTCGTTGCGACCACGGACATCTCCACGGCCGTCGCCGGCAAGGTCATCTCGCTCGACGACGTCTCTGACAAGGTGTTCGCGTCACGGGCGCTCGGTGAGGGCGTGGGCATCGTCCCGACCGACGGCACGATCGTTGCTCCCGTGAGCGGTGTACTGGCGACCGTCGCCGGCACGGGTCACGCGTACGGGATCAAGACGGACGACGGGGTCGAGGTGCTCATCCATGTCGGCATCGACACCGTGCGGCTCAAGGGCGAGGGCTTCACAGTCCTCGTCACCAAGGGTGAGCGGGTGACCCGCGGGGAGACGCTCGGCACCGTGGATCTGGAGGTCGTCAAGGCCGCTGGGTACGACCCGACGACCATGGTCGTGGTGACGAATACGAAGAACCTCACCGCAGTGACGCCTCGTACGGGGGAGGATGTGGTAGTCGGCGATTCCGTGATCGACATCACCAGGTAAAAGGGGAGAGTCCGATGGTCGCTCCGCAACGCTGCGGAAGCCGGGTATGAGGTGAAAGTCCTCCGTGTCTTCAACAACAACGTCGTCCTGGCCCGGGACGACGGGGGACGCGACGTCATCCTGACCGGCCGAGGCCTGGGATACCAGGCCCGGCCGGGTCGGGAGGTCGACCCGGTGGCCGTCCAGCGCACGTTCGTGCCGGTGGACGGCCGCGACCCGGATCACCTTGCCGAGCTGGTGGCCGGCATCCCACCCGAGCACATCCAGCTCGTGGGGGAGGCGCTTTTCGAGGTCGGGCTGGACGAGTCCGTACTGCCCAACCCCGCACTCGTCATCGCCCTGGCCGACCACGTGAGCTTCGCCGTGCGGCGTCTTGAGCACGGTCTCGTTCTCGAGTACCCACTGCTCGGCGAGGTGAAGAACCTGTACGGGCGTGAGTACGGCCAAGCGCTCGCGCTGCTCGCCGCGGTCAACAGGCGACTCTCCGTGCATCTCCCCGACGGAGAAGCCGTGGCGTTGGCGCTCCACCTGGTCAACGCAGGGTTTGCGACCGGAGATCTCTCGTACACCTACACGATGACCGCGGTCATCTCCCAGCTCATCGAGGTCATCGAGCAGACGTTCGATGTCACCCTCGACGAGGGCTCCGTGAGCGTGGGCCGGTTCATCACCCACGTGCGCTACCTCTTCGTACGTATCAAGCAGCACCAGCAGCTCGTCAACCAACCGAGTGTGATCTCCATGGCGATCCAGGAGTCATTCCCGCGAGCCACCCAGTGCGCCGATCGGCTCTCGGCGATCCTCGAGCTGCGGCTCGGCGCACCGCTCACCGTCGACGAGATCTCCTACCTCGCACTTCATGTGGCCCGCGTGGCCGCTGATCAGATCCAACCCCCCAGATAAGGACACATCATGCCCACCCGTACCGTCACCGTTGCCTCGTCCGTAGGCCTCCATGCACGCCCCGCGGCTCTGCTCGCCTCCGCTGTCAACGACTCCGGGCTCGACGTGACCGTCGCTCTGGCGGACGGCGACGCCGTCGACGCCGGCAGCATCTTGGAGGTGATGACGCTGGGCGCGGAGCATGGCGACGTCGTCACGCTGTCCGCCGACGGAGAAGGGGCCGACGCCGTCCTCGACTCCCTGGTCGAGCTTCTCTCCCGCGACCTAGACAACGAGTAGGCGACATGTCCACCGAGCACCAGGTACTGCATGGGATCGGCGTCTCCGCCGGTACGGCCTCAGGACCGGTAGCGGTCGTCCATCCCGCCCCCGGCGTGGACGCCGACGAGCCCGCCACCACCGACGCGGTGGCTGCAGGCGAACGGGTCCGGGCCGCGATGACGGTCGTGGCCGACTCGCTGACCGAAAGAGCCACAGCGGCCTCCGCCACTGCCAAGCCGATCCTCGAGGCCACGGCCCAGCTGGCCCGGGACCGCGGGCTGGCGAAGGCCGTCGACAAGCTGCTCGTCAAGGGCGTGGGGACCACGCGGGCCGTGACCGATGCTGTGGCCGACTACGCCGAGATGTTGACCGCGCTCGGCGGGTACATGGCAGAGCGTGTCACCGATCTGTACGACGTACGCGACCGGCTGATCTGCGAGCTGCTCGGCGTCTCGCCGCCCGGCGTCCCGGTTCTCGAGACGCCAACGATCATCGTCGCACGCGACCTGGCGCCGGCCGAGACGGCGACGCTGTCCCCGGACATGGTGCTGGGCATCCTCACCTCAGCCGGCGGCCCCACCAGCCACACGGCGATCCTGGCTGCACAGCTGGGCATCCCCGCAGTCGTACAGGTCATTGGAATCGACTCCATCGAGGAGGGCGCGATCGTTGCTCTCGACGGTGGCGTCGGCGAGGTGATCCTGGCTCCGACCGAGGACGACATCGCGCTGCTCGCCGAGAGGTCGCGGCGTCGGGCCGCGGCCCTGGCCGGATCGAGCGGCGAAGGCGCGACCCGTGACGGGCATCGCGTCGCACTGCTCGCGAACATCGGGACGGCCGACGACGCCGCCAAGGCGGCGAAGTTCGACCTGGAGGGCTCCGGTCTGTTCCGTACCGAGTTCCTGTTCCTGGACCGGGACTCGGCGCCCACGCTCGAGGAGCAGACGGCCACGTACACCTCGGTGTTCGAGTCCTTCGGCAGCCGTCGGGTGGTGGTGCGCACCCTCGATGCGGGCGCCGACAAGCCGTTGTCGTTCGCCGATCTCGGTCCCGAGGAGAACCCTGCGCTCGGGGTCCGCGGACTGCGGCTCAGCCAGGCGCGCGAGGACCTCCTCGACACACAGCTGGCGGCACTCGCGGCTGCGTACAAGGCAACCGGAGCCGATGTCCGGGTCATGGCCCCGATGGTCGCGACGGTCGAGGAGACCGAGTGGTTCGCTGCCAAGGTACGGGCGGTGGGGCTGCCGACGGTCGGCATCATGATCGAGATCCCGGCGGCCGCACTCCGTGCTGAGCACCTGCTCTCCGTGGTCGACTTCGCATCGATCGGCACGAACGACCTCTCCCAGTACACGATGGCGGCGGACAGGATGCAGGGAGGGCTCGCGGACCTGCTCAGCCCGTGGCAGCCCGCGATGCTGCAGCTGGTCAAAGCCGCGTGCGACGGCGGCCGGGCGACCGGCAAGCACATCGGCGTCTGCGGGGAAGCGGGCGGCGATCCGCTGCTGGCTCTGGTCCTCACCGGCCTCGGTGTGTCGTCGCTGTCGATGGCGCCGAGCAAGGTCAACGTGGTCCGGGCCGCCATGCGACTCCACAACTTCGCGACGTGCCAGCAGATGGCTGCGTACGCGGTCGACGCGCGCACGGCCAAGGAGGCGCGGGTCGCGGTGATGGCGATCGTGCATCCAACGCTCATCGACCTGCTGTAGCCCACCGCCGTGGGGACGTACCTCGACCTGGCTGGGTGAGGCTCGGTTCATCATGTTAAGTGGGCGATTGGTCGCTTGAAATTGGGCAAGTTGCAAGAGAGTGGCAGGGTAAGCCAAAAAAAAAGTGGGACAGGGGGCGGGGTCCCGCCGCATTTCGGGGAAGAACC
>JBBQBP010000002.1:0-135568 GCA_038317635.1 Propionibacteriales bacterium | reverse complement strand
AACGCCAGGATAGATGGTCCAGTAGCCGCCGGTGTCGTAATGAATGTTGACCTTGGTGTTGTCCTCTCCGCCAAGGATGATCCCGAAGCTTCCGGTCCCATTGCTGGAGGAGGTCGAGAGGTCGCCAATCTGCGACAAGGGGATGGCAGCGAAATCCACGTAGGCGTACGCCTCGGCGGAAGCCGTCGCCGTCAACTGAATCCCACCCGCGACGTACTGGCCATTCTTCAGGTCACCCCAACCCAGCGGGTCCACGTTGGTGCTCGTTGGCAAGACGGTAGACCCTGCGCAGACCTTGGGCGTGGGAGCTGCAGCTTGAGCAGGTGCTGCCGCGACCACTGTCCCGAATAAAGCGAGTGTCATCGCAGTGATGACCCCTATTAGTTTCCTCATTGCGAATCCCCTTCGAGCCGCATCCTGCGGCTCCTGCCGAGCGACGATCTGTCCTCAACTCTTGTGCAACCACACCTATGCACTACGACCCTCATGGGGGCGCGCAGCGAGCAGGGAAACTCGTCCGAGACCCCCACAGGCACAGCCAATCGCACGACCACGTGCCGCAAAGCCTGTTTGGGGGAGGCCATACGGACTCGTACAGGGCCTCGTGCCTCCCCGTTGGTCCTGGCGCGCGTCAGTCCGGGGTACAGACCAGGGACGTCTACGGGTGGCCAGTGGTCAAGGCGAGGTGGATGGCGATCGCGATGGTCAAGACGAGATCGAGCGCCAAGGCCGCCCAGATGACGTAACGCTGACGGCGTACCCGTTGGTCCATCCGCTGCTCGATCTGACGCCGCCTGGCGGAATACTGTGTGCTTGCTCTCAGGAAGTCCCGCTCCGACTCGGTGAGCGGCGCATCCGTCCAGGTCCCGACGATCGCCTCGTGAAGTCCCGGGACACTGTCCACGGGTTTCAGTAGCTCGTCAGATCGCTCGTTGTCGCTCCATGCCTGTGCGGCATGCCGCAGGACATTGAGAGCGCGGAGACTGTCGAGGTCCTGGGCGACCCAGTCGATCAGACGACCCCAGCTTGTCAAGAGCGCGTCGTGGCTGATCTGGACTCTGAGGGCGACGGAGATCGATACCAGCCGTTCGTCGATGAATGGCCTGAGCAGCCGCATCTGATCCGGCGTGAGATCTGACAGGTCAACGGTACGACGCCTCGCTGCCAACTTCTCGATCTGTATGAGCGTGAGGAACGCTGCCTGCACGAGATGGGAGTCGCTCTTCGGAAGCAGGGCATGTACCCTCTCCGCAAGCGTGTTCATGCTTCCTGCCAGACCCCCGTTCGCGAGATACCCGGCAGTGCTCATCGCTCTCTCGCTGCTACGGCTGGCCCACGTCAGCATGAGGGTGTTCGAGAGAAGCGGAAGGACTCCCTTGGACAATGTCAGGCGATCGGATGACAGTCCCACGTCGCGCAGGAGGAGCTCGACCAGGCTCTCCTCGACCGTTGCACCAAGCCGTTCGCACGGGCGTCGAATGACCTCCTGCGCCTCACTTGTCGTCAGCGGCCTCATGACGAACGGGCGGCTGATGGGCTCCGCAAGCGCAGGGGCCTCAGCCAATCGAGCAAAGGCGTCAGGCCTCACCGCGATCACGACCACAATGCCCGAAGGCAGATTCTCGAGGTTTGCGAGCGGCTGCGCTGCGAGTTCGTCCATGCCGTCTTCGACCTGATCGACAATCCACAGCTCAGGACCCCACTGCGTGACAGCCACAGCCGCCGGCACCTCGTCGAGAGACAGGAAACGCGGGGTCCATCCCCGGAGCAGGCCCGACTCCCGACACGCATGCCCCACCAAGCCCGCGCCGAGCAGCGACGACTTGCCGGACCCTGATCCGCCGAGGACGACCACGACGGGCGATGCCGTGTCTCGAGCTGCCTCGACGGCTGCTGCCAGCCGTTCCGTCTCGGCGTCACGGCCGAAGAAGAGGTCGGCGTCCGCCGGACCGTAAGGGGCGAAGCCGAGGAACGGAGCTCTGCCCCCCTCCAGGGGATGTACCTCTTCGGCGCCTATCCACAGCGAGGCCGACAACCGGTCGTCGAAGCCCAGAGCAGCCGCAAGTCTGGCGAACTCACCCCGCAGGGCCGGCGTGGGGAAGTATCGGCCGCTCAACCAGCCCTGAACAGTGGCGGCGGGCACCCCAGCCACGCGACCTGCCGCACGGACAGACATGTGTTGCTCGATCCTTGCTGCATTGAGTCCGGCCGCAAGCGAGGTGCGTTCGTCTGTCAGCGCACTCTCCATACCCGAAGCGTGACAGACACCTCGGGGGGTATTCGCGGCGGGGTCCCCGCAAGCATCGGAGTGCTGACCATTACGACGGCGTCAATCGGCTCGAGGGGAACCTGATTCACCTCGCCAGCCGCTGACCGCCCCTCAAGGCGGCCACGTCAGCCAGCGCCCCCGCGAGTGCCCGTCACCGTGAGGTGGTAGTCATCTGCGGGGGGCACTGCTCAGCCGACGACGATCAGTACCGCTCGCTTGTCGGCGGCGGACTGGAGGTAGAACTTGCGGAGCTTCTCGAACGCCGGCACGACCTTCTTCTCGAGGACGTCGGGGTCGGCCCAGATCGGCGGGTAGACGCTCGCGTCGAGCATCTGGTCGATGTCGAAGGCGTCGCGGACGTCGTCGGCATTGACCGGCTCGAGCGCAGTGGCGATCTCCTCGACCGCGTCGGCGTCGATCAGCCGTACGGGGTGACCTGGTTCGCTCGGCAGCTCTGTGCCGCCGAGGATCGCGTCCTCCGCGCCGCTCGGGATGTCCTCACCAACGGCGAGGAGCCATTTCAGCCCGTGCCAGGTCGTCTTGAGCTCGATGTGCTGCTTGCCGGGAACAGCCGCCAGCTGCGTGGCGCCGGTCGGGTCGGCTACCAGCTGGGCGCGCTCCTCGTCGTTGAGGCTGCGCGCGACCCATGGCATGGGCATAAGGCCTACTTCCAGAGAGTGGCGAGGCTGAAGGCGGCTGCGATCAGGCCCATAGCGATGAGGATGTTCCAGTTGCCCAAACTGTTCATGACAGGGACCATGGCACCAGCGACGTAGTAGACCACCAGCCACGCAACACCCACGAGACCCACCGTGATGAACAACGGAGGGACCCATGCCCGTTGCCCGGGCATGATCGTACGACGCTGCTTCGTCTGACGATCTTCGACGAGATTCTGAGCTCTCTTGAGCTTCCGCTTCTCCTCGGCAGCCTTCCTCGTCTTGGACTCCGGCACGCCGCACCTACCTTCCTGTCCGCACTAGGGTAGTCAATGCCGCCCCTTCGAGCAGCATCGGCGGCGCCGAGGGGCCGTCCGCCCGAGGAGAACCATGTCCCGCAACCCCGCAGCAGCCGTACGGCGAGCTGTGGTCCGCGCGCTCATCAAGGCCAGGGACGGGCGCCGTACGGCAGTGGGCAAGCTCCTCACGATCGTCGTGGTCGCGCTCGCGGGGGCCATGATGGCGTCCGCGGCCGTCGCAGCCCGCGGCCAGGACCTGCGGCCGAACCGCAACACAGACCTCATCGAGCTCGTACGCACTCAGGCGTCACGCAACATCGACCTCGCCAAGCAGGTCGGCGACCTGCGCAGCGAGGTCGACAAGCTGTCGTCCCAGCAAGGTGGCGCAGTCGTCGACACCTCCGCCGGAGCGGCCGCCGCCGGGCTCACCGCAGTGAAGGGCCCAGCCGTGTCGGTGACGCTCACCGATGCCCCGGCGAACGTGCAGCCGGTCGGCGTTGCCGAGGAGCTCCTCATCGTCCACCAGCAGGACATCCAGGCCGTCGTCAACGCCATGTGGCAGGGCGGCGCCGAGGCGATGAGCCTTCAAGGACAGCGGGTGACATCCCGTACCGGCATCAAGTGCGTCGGCAACAGCGTCCTGATGCACGGCGTCCCGTACGCGCCCCCGTACGTCATCGTCGCCATCGGCAACCAGCAGGCGATCGAGGAGGCGCTGGACAGCTCCACGTACCTGCAGGCGTACCGCCAGTACACCGACCGGTACGGACTCGGCTACTCCCAGAAACGGGTCTCCGAAGCCACCCTGGCCGCGTACGCCGGCGCCATCGAGCTGGGATACGCCAAGCCGAGCTCGAAGTAGGACGAACTCCTCGGAGCCCTGAGCGCGGCTTCGGTCTACGCCGCCAGCCCTCCGGGGGCTCGGGCGCCGGTACGGGCTACTTCGCCGCCATCAGCGGGGCCAGGCCACGGCCGCGTTCGACTGCTTCGGTGTCGCCGCACTCGGCGAGCCAGGTGGCGAGCATCTGGTAGCCGCCCTCGGTGAGGACGGATTCGGGGTGGAACTGTACGGACTCGACGGGGAGCCACTTGTGTCGCACGCCCATGATCACGCCGTCGGCGGTCCAGGCCGTCACGTCGAGGTCGCCGGGCATCGACTCGGGAAGGATCGCCAGCGAGTGGTACCGCGTGGCCCGCAAGGGCGACGCCAGGCCCGCGAAGACCCCGGTGCCGTTGTGGAAGACCTCTGACGTCTTGCCGTGGCGCAGCTCGGGGGCACGATCGACCACACCGCCGTACGCGACGCCCATGGACTGGAGCCCGAGACAGACGCCGAAGATCGGGAGCTTCCCCCCGTACCGGCGGACCAGGTCGATGCACACGCCGGCGCGTTCCGGCGTACCGGGCCCGGGCGACAGCAGGATGCCGGCGAAGCCCGCCACCCAGTCCTCGCCGGCGAACCTCGGGTCGTCGTTGCGCCAGACCTCGACCTCGGCACCGAGCTGCCCCAGGTACTGGACGAGGTTGTAGACGAACGAGTCGTAGTTGTCGACCACCAGGATCCGCGTCATGGGCCCATTCTCGCCCGGTAGACAGCGCGTCGCGCCCACCGTCCACCTGAGAGTTGACTAAGGCGTCGTCGAGGTGGACGGCGACGGCGGCGAAGAACTGGGCGGCGGCGACGACGGAGAAGACGCTTTCGCGATGGTGATCGTCACCGGGGTCGTGCGATCCGCGACGGTGCCCGCCTTGGGATCGGTTTCGATGACGGTGCCCACTGCGGGCGGACCGTTGACACTCTCCGCAGCCGTGGGGACCCTTTCCTTGACCGAGACGTCAGCGAAACCAGCGTCCTTGGCGCTCTGGACCGCGGCTGCTTGCGCGAAGCCACTCAGATTGGGGAAGGGTGACATTCCGGTCGCGTACGTCACCGTGATCGGAGTGGTCTTCGCCACCTCGGCTCCTGCGGCCGGGTTCAGGGAGATGACCGTGTCTTTGACAGACGTCGGCGGCTCAGTTGTGGCCGCGACAAGGGTCACCTTCGTGAACCCCTCCTTGGTCAGCGCCGCCAGGACCTCGTCCTTGTTCTGGCCCTCCAGCCCAGTCGGAACGAGGAGCTTGGCCGGGCCGACGTTGATCGTGATGGTCACGTCAGAGCCCTGGTTGACCTGGACGCCCGACACGGGGTTCTGGTCGACGACGGTGTCCTTGGTGTTGTCGTCGGGTCCCTCAACGGTTGTCACGACGGCGTGCAGCTTATTGGCCGTGAGCGTATCGGTCGCGTTCTTCTCCGTCATGCTCTGCACCTGAGGCACCGCGACCTGCGGGATGGCAGGCGGTCGCGAGTTCCACCACACAGCGAACGCGCCGATGAGCACCACCGCGAGAATGGCGGCGATGATGCCGATGATGAGCCCCGGGCGGCTCCTGCTCCGTCTCGGCTCCCACTGCGGCGAACCCGGTGACGCGGGCATGGCGCGCTGCGGCAGGGTGCCTGTGGTCGGGCTGATCACCGGCTCGGCGACCGGCACGAGGGCCGTGGCAGCCAACGCTGTCTCCGGCACAGCCACCGACGGCAGCTGCGCGGTCGGCGACAGTCCTGCAAGGAGCCGCGCGATGTCGTCCCGCATCTCCTTCGCCGACTGGTATCGGTTCTCCCGGTCCTTCTCCAGAGCCTTGAGCGTGATCGCGTCCATCTCGGGCGTGATCACGCTGTCGAGCAACGACGGTCGTACCGGCAGCTCGCGGACGTGCTGGTACGCCACGCTCACCGGAGAGTCGCCCTTGAACGGTGGCTCGCCCACGAGCAGCTCGTACAGAAGGCAGCCTGCCGCGTACACGTCGGAGCGGCTGTCAACGGTCTCTCCGCGCGCCTGCTCGGGCGACAGGTACTGGGCGGTACCGATCACGGCGGCCGTCTGGGTCATCGAGGCGGACGTGTCGGCGACCGCGCGCGCGATGCCGAAGTCCATGACCTTGACCTGACCGGTCGAGGTCAGCATGACGTTGGCGGGCTTGATGTCGCGGTGGATGATGCCGGCTGTGTGGCTGTACTGGAGGGCGTCCAGCACGCCGATCTCCATCTCCAGCGCACGCTCGGGGAGGATCTTGCGTCCCTCGCGGAGCAGGTCGCGCAGCGTATGGCCCACGACGAGCTCCATGACGATGTACGGGACGTGGACGTCGGAGGCTGGGTCCAGCTGCTCTCCCGTGTCGTACACGCTGACGATGTTGGGATGGTTCAGTCCGGCCGCGGCCTGCGCCTCACGACGGAACCGTGCCTGGAAGGTCGAGTCGCCCGCGAGGTCGATGCGCAGCATCTTGATCGCCACCGGACGGCTGAGCCGCATGTCGAGAGCTCGCCGAACCTCCGCCATCCCACCGCGGCCCAGAACAGGCCCCAGTTGATAGCGGCCGCCCAGCAGCGTCCCCTGCTCGGCTGTCACCATGACCCTCCCACGACCTGTGTTCGACTGAATAGTCCCGGCACATTGTGACCATTCAACATGAGAGAGGGCTGAACGCGCTCGTCAGGGGCTCTCAAGATTGTGTTAGCGGACGGTGATCTCTTCATCGGGATGCCTCGATCAAGGCCTTGGCGATGGGCCCGGCAAGCGCTCCGCCGGCGATGTCGGTACGGGGCACGTTCGCGTCCTCGATGAACACCGCGATCGCGATGTCGGGATTCTTGGCGAACGACACGAACCACGCGTACGGGTTCTTCGACGGGTCCGTCTGTGCCGTCCCGGTCTTGCCGCCCACGACGACACCGGGCACCTGCGCCTTCGTACCGGTCCCCTTCTGGACGACGTTGACCATCATCTGCTGCAGCGCCTGGGCCGACGCAGCCGACAACGCCTGCTTCTCGTCGGGACCATGGCGGTACAGGACGCGCAGGTCGGCGCTGCGGACCTCGCTGACGAGGTACGGGGTCTTCAGCACGCCGTCGTTGCAGATCGCCGAGACCACCATGGCCATCTGCAAGGGGCTGGCCGCGACGTCGTACTGCCCGATCGCGCTGAGCATCGTCTGGGCGGGGTCGAGGTTCTTAGGGAACTGGCTCTTGGCAGCGTTGATGTCGGTCATCGGTGTCGTGTTGAAGCCGAACTTCTCGGCCTGGGCCCGGATCTTGTCCGCCCCCAGCATCAACCCGAGGTTCGCGAACGCCGTGTTGCACGACAGCTGCAGCGCCCGGTCCATCGTCTGCTGGGTGTTACCGCAGTTCGACTCGTTGCCGAGCACGCTGGAGGAGTTCGGCAGTGTGAGCCGTGACGGGGTGTCGAGGAGCGTGTCGGGCGCGATCCCGTTCTCGAGCGCCGCCGCTGCGGTGACGAGCTTGAACGTCGAGCCCGGTGGGTAGATCTCGCGGGTCCCCCGGTCCGACAAGGGCTTCGAGGGATCCGCGTTGAGCGCCGTCCAGGCTGCCCTGGCCGCGGCAAGGTCGTGCGTCGCGAGGGTGTTCGGGTCGTACGTGGGGGTCGAGACCATCGCGAGGATCGCCCCCGTCTTGGGGTCGAGCGCGACGACGGCGCCCTTCTTCGTCCCGAGCTGCTCCAACGCGATCTGCTGCAGCTTCGGGCTGATCGTCGTCTGTACGGTCGCGCCCACTGGCGTCGCGCCCGTGAACGTGTCCACCAACCGGTCGAGGGTCTGGCCGGATGCCGTACCGGCCAGGTCCGTCGAGTACTTCGCCTCCAGCCCTGAGCGGCCGAAGTCGTACGAGTACCACCCGGTCACCGTCGCGTACAGGCTGCCCGACGGGTACGAACGCTGGTACTTGAAGCGGTCCTTCACCGGTGTCGTCTTCGCGATCTGGGTGTCACCGGCCAGGATGGCTCCCCGGTTCTGGGCGAACTCCGCGTCGAGCACGCGGCGGTTCCTGTTGTCAGCGGACAGCGACGACTGGCGCCACTGCTGGACGACGCTCACGTTGACCAGCAGCGCCAGGAACAGCACCGACGCGACGACGGCCGTACGGCGGATGGATGCGTTCACTGTTCCTCCTGGTCGAACCGGAACATCTGCGTCGACTCGTCGGGGTCCGTGACGGGGCCGCTCACGATGGAGATGGACGACTCGTCCGGCGGGGTGAAGGCGGTGGTCGCCTCCATGTCGGACTCGTCGGGGAGCGCGCGGGCGGGGGGCTCGTCCTCGTCGGGGAGGCTGGGGCTCGTTGCGGTGCGTGGCTCAGGACGAGGTACCTGCGAGGGCCGCACGTTGATCACCTGCGTGGCATCGGCGGACAAGGACGCGACGGCCCCCTCGTCCTGGTGCACGACTTTGGGTCTTCGTGAGTCGTGGCTCACGACGAGCAGCACGGCCATCACCAACCAGTTGGCAACCATCGACGAGCCGCCCTGGGACATGAAAGGCGTGGTCAGGCCTGTGAGCGGGAGCAGCCGGGTGACGCCGCCGATGATCGCGAAGACCTGGAGCGCGAAGACCAGCGACAACCCGGCCGCGAGCAGCTTGCCGAACGGCTCCGCACAGTTCAGGGCCGTCCGGAGGCCGCGGGAGACGATGATCCCGTAGATGAGGATGACGGCCATCAGCCCCACCACGCCGAGCTCCTCGCCGATCGCGGCGGTGATGAAGTCGCTCTTGGCCAGTGGCGTCAGACCCGGACGCCCGAGACCCCAGCCGCGGCCCAGCAGACCGCCGTACGCGAAGCCGAACTGTGCCTGGATCACCTGGTAGTTCTCTTGGTAGTTGCTGAACGGGTCGAGCCACGAGCTGACGCGGACGCCGACGTAGGCGAAGCGCTGGTATGCGAACCAGCCGCCGGCGGCGAACAGCAGACCACCGATCACGACCCAGCTCACCCTCGCGGTCGCCAGGTAGACCATGGCGACGAAGAGACCGAAGAACAGCATCGAGGTGCCGAGGTCCTTCTGGTAGATGAGGACGAGCATGCTCGCCACCCACATCACCGCGATCGGGCCGAGGTCCCTGGCGCGGGGCAGCGAGAAACCCAGCATCTTCGGACCGGCCATCGCCAGGACGTCCTTGGTGTCGGCGAGGTAGCCGGCGAACGCCAGGCTGAGCACGAGCTTCGCCACTTCGGCCGGCTGGAAGCTGTAGCCGAACACCCGGATCCAGATCCGAGACCCGTTGAGCTCGACGCCCAGAGGAGTCAGCGGGAGGAGCAGCAGCACGAGGCCGGCGAGGAAAAGCAGGTACGGGAACCGTCGCAGGATCCGGTAGTCCTTGACGACGAGGATGACCGCAACGGCCGCGACGATGCCGAGCAGCACCCACAACGACTGGGTCTGGGCATCGGAGCGTGCCGGCTCTGAGATGAGGTCGATCCGGTGGATCATCGAGAGCCCGAGCCCGACGAGCAGGAACGTCGCAGGCAGCAGCACCGGGTCGGCGTACGGCAGCTTCCACCGCACCACGAAGTGGGTGGCGAGGCCGATGACGAACCAGGCCGAGAGAACGTACGGCCACGGGCGCGGCAAGGTCCCGTCGATGTCGAGGTGGGTCAGCAGGTAGCCCGAGGCTCCGACCACCTGTGCGAGCACGAGGAGCAGTAGTCCGATCGCCGGCCGGCTGCGGTGGACGATCGTCTGGCCCGTGCTCATTGCCGTGGCGGACACGTCAGCACTCGTCGGGCGCGCTCGGGATCGGGACGGTCGTCGGTGACTGGACGGGGAGCGTCCCGGTGGAAGGCGGTGCGCTCGACGAGGCCGATGCGGTCGAGGTGCTCGTCGGTCCGCTGGACCCGGGAGCAGCCGGTGTCGTCTCCCCCGGGGCAGGCGTGTCTGAGGTCGGGGGCGGGGTCTGCGTCGCCTGGGCTCGCGCGAGGCGTTGCGCGACGCACTGCGCTGCCTGTGTCCGCAGCTCGTCAGCCGCTGCCTTGGCCGCGTTGAGGCCGCCCTCGCGGATCGTGATGCCGGCCCGGACCTTGTCCTGGTACGCCGGCGGCAGGTTGCTCATCTGGATCCCGGCGTCCTCGACAAGCCGATTTGTCGATACGCCGAGAACGCTGCCCGGTACGCCCTGATAGATGCCGACCTGCTGGCCCGTCGGTGCGATGAGGAACTGCGTCATGGCGTACGCGTAGGTGCCGTAGGCCGCCAGACCGACCACGATCACCACGGCCAGGATCGCTCCCCACAGGCCGAACCGCCGACGCCCCTGACCGGCCTCGGGTTCATACCGGTTCGCACCGGCGGAGGTCAGTGCCGACGCCGATGCGGCCGGGACGATGTTGCCGGAGGCGTCGGTGGTCTCGTCCGCGGCGCGGTCGCCGAGGTCGATCGGCTTGGAGCGGACCGCAGGGATCTCGCGGGTGACCGCGGCGCCCAGCACGAGACCGCGAGCCGGGTTATGAGGCGGTGCGTGGACCGCCTCACCGACGAACGCCTCCTCGACGACGTCGGAGACGATGATCGTGATGTTGTCCAGACCGCCACCCGCGTGTGCCGCCTCGACGAGATCCGTGAGCACGAGGTCGAGGTCTTCGCCCGCCAGTGCGTCATCGATGACGTCGTCCGTGACCAGCCCGCACAACCCGTCGGAGCAGAACATGATCCGGTCGCCGGCTTTGAGGGTGACCAGCTCGAGATCCGGCTCGGAGATGGGTTGCCCGTTGAGCACGCGCAACAGCAGCGAGCGGTGCGGGTGCACGTGCGACTCGTCCTCGGTGATCCGCCCCTCGTCGATCAGCGACTGCACCCAGGAGTGGTCGTGGGTGAGGCGGGTGAGCTCCCCGCCGCGGCGCAGGTAGCCACGCGAGTCTCCGATGTGCGCAACACCGAGCTGCTCGCCGTCGAAGAGGGCCCCGCACACCGTCGTACCCATGCCGTCCAGGGACAGGTCGTCGGCGACGAGCTCAGCGAGGCGGTCGTTGGCCCTCTGCAGCGCGCCGCCCAGCACCTCGAGCATCTCAGAGCCCTTGTGGAGTCCGTCGGCCTTCTGGAGCTCGGTGATGGCAACCGTGGAGGCGAGATCTCCGGCGGCAGCGCCGCCCATGCCGTCGGCAACGAACACCATCGTCGGGGACGCATATCCCGAGTCCTGGTTGTTCTTCCTCACCAGGCCGATCTCGGAGTGTGCGACCGTGCGCAAGGTGAGCGGCATCAGGTCTCCAGCCTCATCTGAGTTCGCCCGATCCTAAGGCTGTCGGATGCCGTGACCACAGTCGGCGTCACGACTCTCACCTCGTTGACGAAGGTTCCGTTGGTGGAGCCGAGGTCGGTGACGACCCAGTCCCCTCCTTCGCGGCGAGCGAGGGACGCGTGGTCGCCGGATACGTAGTCGTCATCGAGGATCAGCGCACAGTCGGCCGCGCGCCCGATCCTGAACTCGTCGACGAGAGCCAGCCGCGTTCCTGCCTGTGGTCCGGTGTCGATCGCGAGGATCTTGGGCTCGTTCCTGGACCGCTTCCTCGGCTGGGGTGATCGAACTGATTCAGACGCCTTGACCTTCCCGCGCGGGCCAGCCGGGGCCGTGCGAAAGAGGTCGGTGCGGATGACATTGGCCACGAGGAGGACGAACAGCCACAGAACCGCGAGGAACGCCACTTTGAGCAGCGTGACGATGAGATCCGCCATCGGTGGTCAGCGCCTCAGCTGGCCGCGGGTGCATGGACGAGCAGCCGGGTCGAGCCGATGTCGATGCGGGTGCCGTCCGTGACGTCCGCCTCACGGACCTTCCGGCCGTCGACGGTGATGCCGTTGGTCGAGCCGAGGTCGACGATCCGGATCGTCTGGAGGTCGCCCGTACCGGTCACGATGATCTGCGCATGCCTGCGCGAGATGCCTGGGTCGTTGATCCGCAGGTCCGCCTCCGTGCCGCGACCGATGACGAGGCCCGGCGGGTTGAGCGGGTGACGGACGCCGTTCACCTCGACCACCATGGCAGCACGGCGGACCTGGGTCGTGGACGGCTCTTCGCCGGATGTGACGAGTGCCACGGCGTCCGAGGTGACGACGAACCGACCGGTGGGAAGGTCCCTGCGCTCCTCGTAGTGGATCGCGATCGGTCCGTTGAACACGTAGCTCCGCTGGATCGCGTACTCCCTCAGTTCCGCGACGATCTCGTCGTTCAGCGTGCGTGAGTACGGGAACAACCGGGCGTAGTCCTGCGCAGAGAGGCCGACCAGGAAGTCGTTGGGCACGAGGCGCTTGTCGCGGCTCAGCAGCTGGGCCTCGCTGTCGAGCTCACGGAGCAGCCTGGCGGTGATCTCGACGGGCTGGACGTCACCGCGGAAGGCGCGCGCGAAGGCTGCGCTGACGGCGCCCTCGATCTTCTTCTCGACATTGCCAATGAATCCCACGAGCGCCTCCCTCCCCTCGTCCGCGTCGCGCCGCGAGCCGGTGCTGACCGTCCGATGCTACCCAGTATGGAAGTCCTCGTCGTCTTTGCCGCTCCGCCGCACAGGATTGCCGCCGAGATCCGTCTCCCGTCGCAGCCGGAGGCCCCGCGCTACAGTCGGCTCCAGTACGCGATCAGAGAGGTCCGAATGCACGAACAACCCTTTGACTCCTCAGGCGAGGAGCGTACCCAGGGTCACACCCACAACGCCGATCACGAGGTCTTCGACGAGGACAGCCTTCGCGAGGAGCAGCCGTACGCCGAACTCGAGGACGAGCTGAGGTCTTCCAGCACGCCGGACTCCGCCGAGCCCGAAGGCGGAGGCTCCTGGTAGCTCAGGCGAGCCGCAGGCCCGCAGCGCGCACGACCCGGTCGGCCTGACCGCCCACGTGGGTGACGTCTTCGCCCACCCGGCTGAACTGCGTCTCGTAGGCGTCGTACGCCCGCTCGAGTGCCGCGCTCTGGTTCGTGGCGTCCAGCCACTCGTCGTACGGTTCGTCGGGGTCGGTCACGATCACGTGGAACGGTAGCCCGAGCTCCTTCGCCGCCGCACGCGTCGCCTGGTGCATGCGGACGTGGTCCGGGTGGCCGTAGCCGCCGTCGTCGTCGTACGAGATCAGGTCGGTCGCCTCGGCCGCGAGGACGAATGCCGCGATGTCGGCCGCGACCTCGGCCGCGTCGACAGCGGTGAGCGAGTCCGGTCCGGCGTCCCCCCCAGGGCCCGCCAGCGTGGGCGTGACCCACCGCATGCCTGAGTCGGTGTAGCGGCGCGGCGGCAACCCATCCGCGCGCGCCAGCGGTTCGCCGAGGTAGGCGTGTCCCGAAACCCCCAGCGCCGCCAGTGCCGTCTCCATCTCCCGCTCCCGGATCGCCGCCAGCTCGGGCGTCCCCTCCAGACCCGCGTAGGGACCGGGCCGCACCTCGCCCAGCTCGCCCCGAGTGGCCGTCAGCACGACGACGGCGTCACCCCGCGCCCGCAGCGCCAGCGCCAGTGCCCCCGTGGCCAACGTCTCGTCGTCGGGGTGGGCGTGGCAGAGCACATATCTCCGGGCGGTCACGAGGCCTGGCCTAGACGTGACCATCGGCGTGCAGGTCGCCGCTCCGGGTCCTGGCCTCGATGTCCGGGGGCAGGTCGAGCGGCCGCGTGCCCTGGCCGTAGGACCCGTCCCGGGCGTCGAGCAGCTGCTCGTACACCTCGGTGAGGCACTGTGCGGTGTTGTGCCACGCGTACCGGCGGGCATGGATCCGGGAGACTGTGCCCATCCGTGACAGCAGGTCGGGATCGGCGAGGAGGCGGATCATCGCCGATGCCCAGTCGTGCGGCAGACGGCTGTCCATGAGCTGGCCAGTTTCACCGTGGACCACCGCCTCGCGCAGGCCACCGGCGGCCGATGCGATGACCGGTGTGCCCGAGGCCGCCGACTCGAGCGCCACGAGGCCGAAGGTCTCGGAGTGCGAGGGGACGAGGCACAACAGCGCGCCACGGAGCATCTCCGCGAGGCACTCGCGGCTCTTGGAGCCCATGAACGTCACGTACTGGCCGAGCCCGAACCGGTCGACCATCGAACCGAGCTCGTCGGCGTAGCCCGCGAAGTCCTGGCTCACCTCGCCGGCGACGACGAGGTGAGGGCGCAGCTCCTCGGGCACCTGTGCCAGTGCGGCGATCACGAGGTCGGGTCCCTTGAGAGGTTGCAGCCTCCCCGCGAACAACATGTAGCCCTTGGAGCAGGCAGGGCCCCGTTCGTGGGGCCAGGTCCACTTGGGCTCGTCGGCTGCGCGCGGACGGAACACCTGTGCGTCGACGCCTGGTGGCACGATCACGACGCGGTTGGGGTCTGCGCCACAGCGGGTCACGACCGTACGGGCCTCAGCGGCGGAGATCGCCACGACGAGATCCGACTCCATGGCCAGCAGCGACTCCCCCGCCACGCGTGCGCCCGACTCCGGGGGCTCGCCCTCGCTGAGATAGTCGCCGGGGAGCGCAGCGACGGAGTGGTAGCTCTGTACGTGCGGGACGCCCCACAGCCGTGCGAGCGGCAGCGCGGCCATGCCGCTCATCCAGTGATGGCTGTGGACGACGTCGTACGGGGCGAGATTGCCCATCGACACGCCGAACTCGTCCACGTACGCGTCGATCGCCGACTTCGCGAGGTGTTCCGCAGGACCGGCGTCGAGGTGGCGCACCCTCACCCCCCCGCCGAGATCCACGACATCCGGCTGGCCGGGGTCGCTGCGTCGCGTGAGCAGGTCGACGGTGTGGCCCAGCTGGGCGAGGGCCTCCGCGGTGTGGCGCTCCACGACGTTCATTCCGCCCGCGTCACCCGACCCGGGAGCGTCGAGCGGGGACGTGTGCATCGAGACCATGGCGATGCGCAGCTGGCGAGATAGTGGCACGACCGCATGGTAGGCGCCGTCACCCACTTCACGCACAGTTCGGAGGGCGCGACCGCGGAGCAGCGGTGCCGCTGCAGGACCGCCGGCGACCGTGTGGAACGATCCTGGGTGAGAAGGAGGCGCCCCCATGACGACCGCCACGAAGAATGCGGCGGGTGAGTTCCTCGCCAGCCGACGCATTGCGGTGACGGGGGTCTCCCATGCGCCGACCGGTCACGGCAGCAATGCCGTCTACACCTGGCTGCGCGACAAGGGCTACAAGGTGTTCGCCGTGAACCCGAACGTCAGCGAGGTCGAGGGCGACCACACGTACCCGGACCTCCATGCGATCCCGGGCGGTGTCGACGCAGTCGTCATCGCCACCGCGCCACAGCATGCCCAAGGCACGATGGAAGAGGCCGCGGATCTCGGGATCGCCAGGGTGTGGATGCATCGATCGTTCGGCGCGGGGTCGGTCTCGACCAGCGCGGCATCCTGGGGCCGCGAGAAGGGGATCACCGTCATCGACGGGGGCTGCCCGCTGATGTTCCACCCGGAGGGCGACCTGGGGCACCGAGCCATGTGCAGGATTCTTACCTGGACTGGCAAGGTTCCGCGCTCCGTCTGATCCCCCCACCCCGGCGACCTGCGGCCCCGCCCCCTACAGTGGGATGTATTGGATCGGAGGAAGTGATGACCTGGTTCCTCGTCATCGGCGCTGTAGGGATCGTCATGCTGCTGGTCTCGCTGATCGTTGGCGAGCATGTGAACGGGATCTTCGACGCGGTCGGCGGCGGTGACTGGTTCACCGGGTCGTCTTTGGCTGCTTTCCTCGGAGCCCTGGGCTTCGGCGGCGCCATCGTGCAGCAGCTGACCGGAAGCACCACCCTCGCGGTTGTCGGCGGGATCCTCCTCGGCGTGGTCTTCGGAGGGCTCATCGCGTATGGGATGATCAAGCTGCGCCTCATCGACACCGGCGGCGCCGTGACGACCAACGACCTCATGGACGCCCCGGGCGTCGTCCTCTCGGACATCCCGGCACTGGGCTTCGGCGAAATCAGAGTGACCCGCCAAGGGCAGATGATGAAGCTGAACGCCAAATCTGCCATACCGATCTCGACAGGCACGCAGGTCACCGTCATCAACGTACTGAGTGCCACCGCCGTGGTCGTCGAACCCACCTACCGGTAGCTGAATTTTTCGTAGAACTGAGGAGCAGTCGTGCCAGTACTTGCCTTGCCGATCATCGGCCTCGTTGCCATCGTCTTGCTGTTGGTGATCGTCATCATCACGCGGTACAAGGTCGCCGGCCCTAACGAGGCGTTCATCATCACCGGCGCCCGCGGCAAGGAGCTGCGGGACATCCAGACCGGGGTCCTGACGCAGGACCTCTCCGGCCAGCGCGTCATCATGGGCGGCCGCGCGTTCGTCGTGCCGTTCGTCCAGCGGCTGTACATCCTGGACCTGTCCAGCCGGCGCATCCCCGTCACGATCCGCGGCGCCGTGTCCGGCCAGGGCGTCAAGCTCAACCTCGACGGCGTCGCGCTCGTCAAGGTCGGCGGGAACGAGGACCAGATCCGCGCTGCCGGCCAGCGCTTCCTCACCCAGCAGGAGCAGATCGAGCCCTTCACACAAGAGGTGCTCGCAGGCGCCCTCCGCTCGATCGTCGGCTCGATGTCGGTGGAGCAGATCATCCGTGACCGCGCGGCGTTCGCCCAGCGGGTCGCCGAGGAGTCCGAGGCTGCGCTCACCGGCCAGGGCCTCAACCTCGACACGTTCCAGATCCAGGACATCACCGACGACGGCACGTACCTCTCCGACCTCGGCCGTCCCGAGTCCGCCCGCGTCGGCCAGGTGGCTGCCATCGCCGAGGCAGGCGCACGCCAGTCCGCGGAGCAGGCCCGCATCGCCGCCGAGCAGCAGATCGCCATCGCTCACCGGGCGCTCATGCTCAAGCAGTCCGAGATCAAGTCCGAGACGGATGCGGCCGCCGCACAGGCCGCTGCCGCGGGCCCGCTGGCCCAGGCCGATCGGGACCAGGCGATCTTCGCCGAGCAGGAGAAGGTGGCCATTCGTCAGGCTGCACTCACCGATCGTCAGCTCGACACCCAGGTGCGCAAGCCGGCCGACGCCGCGCGGTACCGGGTGGAGACCGAGGCCGCCGCAGCCAGGCAGGCTGCGATCCTGCAGGCCGAAGCAGCGAAGGCCTCTTCGATCGCCCAGGCCGAGGCCGAGGCCGAGAAGGCACGGCTCACCGGTGTCGGCGACAAGTCCCGCCGCGCCGCGCAAGCCGAAGCGGTCGCGATCGAAGGCGCCAAGGCCGGTGAGGCCGAGAAGGCACGCCGTATCGCCGAGGCCGACGCTGTGCGAGCCGAGGGCGAGGCCGCTGGTGCCGCGATCCTGGCCAAGGGCCAAGCCGAGGCGCAGGCCATGGAGCTCCGGGCCCAGTCGTACAGCCACTACAACCAGGCGGCGGTCCTCGAGATGCTGGTCTCGGTGCTGCCGGCGATGGCTCGCGAGGTCGCCGCGCCGATGGGCCAGATCGACAAGCTCACGGTGATCAGCTCCGACGGTGCGAACGCGCTGCCGAAGCAGGTGGGTCAGAACGTCGTCCAGATCCTCGAGATGCTCAAGAACACGACGGGCATCGACCTCGAGGCGTTGGCCCGCAAGTACACCGATGTGGATAGCACACCAGCTGTCACGGACGGTTCCGCAGGAACCATGAAGTACGAGCCCGACGAGGCCTGAGTCCACGACGTACCTGACGGCCGGTCCACGACAGTGGGCCGGCCGTCCGCGTTGTGGGAGATCGATCGGGGCCTGTAGTGCTCTCTACACAATTCCCTAGAATCGTCGATACAGCGCTGGCAAGCTCAGGACTTGATGCGCAAGCGCTGCGCCTTGTCGGAGACCTTCTGCTCGACGTGATGCCTCTGGACGACGCCCCGGGTGTGGGTGCCGACGGAGACGACGTCCTCATCGTCGAGGACGGTCACGGCGAACGACACAGTCTCGGGCTCGACCTTGATGACCGTCACCTCGGCGCGGATCGTCGCGCCGATCGGCGTGGGCGCGGAGTGCGTGATGTCGATGACCGTACCGAGAGAGACCTCGTTCTCCTCCAGGTGCGGCGCCAAAGCCTCCGCGCAGGCAGCCTCGATGAACGTGACGAGCGAGGCGGTCGCGAGGACCTTCGGCATGTCGGCGAACAAGGGATAGTCGCCTCGCCCGTACGGGACCGTCATCGTCTCGTCGACGACTTTGAGAAGGGAGTGGGTGGCACCTTGAGACAGGGCGGGCTTCATAAGCGGACTTTACGCGCCGGGCGTTAGGAACGGGAGGCGAGGAGGACGCTCGACCGGAGGCCGTACGCGTTGAAGGTGGCGCGGTGGGTCATCCGCCACCCGGTCGGCAGATGGTCGGCGAGGACGACGGGGCGGCATCCCCCGGTCAGCCGGGGATCCACGGAGAACAGTCGCACCCAGGCCCCCGACAGCAGCCGCCCAGCTCCCCGATCTGCAGGGGCGAGGCTGGTCATCGCGACCACGCCGTCCGTTCGCAGCACGCGCGCAGCCTCGGCGTAGAACGTCGCGATGGCTTCCGGCGAGAGAAGGTCGAGGACGTACGTGGCGACCACACGATCACAGCTGTGGTCCTCGACCGGCCATGCTGAGTGGCCATCGACACGCTCGATGCGGGCACGATCCGTCCACGGCCGTACCCGGTCACGGGCCAGGGACACCATGTGTGAGCTGACGTCGAGCCCGAGATACGTGGCGTCCTTTGGGAGATGGTGCGACAGAAGCCGCTCGGCCAGTGCCCCGGTTCCGCAGCCGACCTCCACCACACGTCGGGCCTGCTCGAAGCCACCGGAGAGCACCATGTCCTCGACGGCGGGTGACTCGTAGAACGACTGGGTGTCCTGCCAGCGTCCGATCCGGTCATAGACCGCAGCCGCCTGTTCTGTGGTCAGGTAGGCAGGCCGATCTCTCATGTGACACACAGTAGGCGCGAAACCTGGGCCGCGGATCAGGTCGGCCAGAGTCCCGTCTCGGACCGCCCGCGCGCGTGCCCGTGCCTCGGCCGAGGCACGACATGCTTTGCCGGGTGGATAGAGTGGAGGACGATGTCTGTTGATGCGCCACCGACTCTGGTGGTACGTACGGTTCAGGGGCGCGACCTTCTCCCCCTGACGGATGCTCTTTCCGCCGATGTCACAGGCGCCTGGACCCACGGCGACGATGGCCTGGTCGGTCTGGGAGCTGCGCTCATCCTTCCTCTGCGCGACGGGCTCGAGGAGGCCGCTGACATCTGGCGAAGGATCGTGGCCACCGCCGCGGTCGACGATGAGGTTCGCGTCGAAGGATCTGGCCTGGTCGGGTTCGTGTCCACGGCGTTCAACGGCGAAGGTGGCCGTCTCGTTGTGCCGGCCCGGATCCTCGGGCGGCGAGACGGTGTGGCCTTCGAGACCACCATCGGGAACGGGATCGTGCGAGACGCGGCCGCTCCCACGGGGCCCGGAGCCGTGTCGGTCGTCGACGGCCCGGTCAACGCTGGTGACTGGCGCTGTCGGGTTGCTGACGCTGCGACGCGGATTCGTCGCGGCGACCTGGCCAAGGTCGTTCTTGCACGCAGCGTCGTGGCGACGACCGAGAACCCGATCGATCTGCGGTGGTTGGCTCTGCGGCTTGCCGAGACATATCCGGACTGCTGGACCTACCTCGTGGGATCGCTCGTCGGCGCCACGCCTGAGCTGCTCGTCCGGCTGCGGGACGGCGTCGCGGAGTCGCGAGTGCTCGCCGGGACCGTGTCCCGAGCAGACGACCCGGCCGAGGACGAGGCGCTCGCCGCGTGGTTGCTGGAGTCGTCGAAGGACCTGTCTGAACACGCGTACGCCGTGCAGTCGGTCACCGAGAGGCTCGCACCACTCGGGACGCTGCAGGTGACGGGGCCGTCGCTGCTGACGCTGCCGAACGTACGGCACCTCGCCACCGACGTGCGCGTCGCCGTCGAGGGTCGCAGCGTCCTCGACCTGGCAGCGGCCCTGCACCCGTCCGCGGCCGTGTGCGGGACGCCGCGTGACGCGGCGCTGGCGCTGATCGGCGAGATCGAGGGCATGGATCGCGGCGTATACGCCGGCGGAGTGGGCTGGATCGACGCGGCCGGAGACGGCGAGATCGGGATCGCGCTGAGGTGCGGGGTCCGTACAGGCGAGCGCGAGCTGACCGCGTACGCCGGCGGCGGCATCATGGGCGACTCCGTACCTGACGCTGAGCTGGCCGAGACCGTGGCGAAGCTGCGACCGGTACTGGGGGCCCTCCAGTCCTAGCGGACTCGTTCAGAGGTTGGCGTGGAGCCGAGCGAGGTTCCTACGGCTCGTGGCAACCTCCACGACCGTGACCCCGTGGGCGATGTCGGCCAACGCATCGGGCAGGTCAGCCAGCTGGACCTTCCGATGGAGGATGCCGTAGCCGTGGCAGAGCGACCCCAGGTCCGCGCCGACAGGCGTCGCGAACACCCGCTCGAACGCCTCAGGGTGGTTCGCGTGCTCGAGGGTCGCGAAGATGCCGCCGCCGTCGTCGTTGGCCACGACGATCTGCAGCATGATGCGATCGCGCTCGATCGCAGGGATCGCCAGGCCGTTGATGTCGTGCAGCACCGTGAGATCACCGAGGTAGGCCCTCGTCGGACGGCCCGAGGCGATCGCGACACCGGCCGCGGTGCTGATCGCGCCATCGATGCCCGCGAGGCCACGGTTGGCGACGATCAGGGCGTCAGGCGACAGCTCGCTGGCGACGAGGTCGAGATCGCGGACGGCATTGGAGGAGCCGACGAAGAGCGCGCTGTCCGGTCGGGTCGCGGCGGCTATCGCCTGCGCCACGTGGAGACCGGTGACCACAGGCCAGGCATCGATGGTCTCCAGCGCGTCCATCGAGCGTGTGAGACCGGCTCCGGCCCATTCGTACAGCCAGGACGGGTCATCACTCTCGGTGACGGTCACGGCGCCAACCCGGATGACGTCGCGCCCTGGGCCGAGGTCGTCGGGGTGCCGCACGACCTGGATCACCTGGACACGTGCGTCGTCCAGCAGTGAGGTGACGGGCCGCGACAGGGTCGGGCGTCCGTACACGACGACCCGCTCCACCCGGTCGGCCATGGTGGGGAGGAGCAGCCTGTACGCGTCGACGCGAGCAGCCCCGAAACGCGCGCCCGACGTGGGCTCGGCCAGGAGTGGCCAGCGTGCCAGCTGGGCCAGAGCGCTCGCCTCTGCCCCCGCTCCGTCTCCGGCGACGACGACGGTCCGTGGCCCCAGACCCAACTCGGCCGTGCCAAGCTCGGGAACCTGAGCTGGGGCATCCATCGGAGGGCTGGCCGGAGGCAGCACGACCTTGTAGCCCGGGGGCGGCTGGAGCGGGACGTCGAAGCACACGTTGAGGTGCGCCGGGCCGGGACGCCGGTCCGTACCGCCCTTGGCCGCCGCCAGCGCGTCGATCCACGGCGTTCCCTCGCAGGTGACCGGGTCGATGTCCACGCAGTAGGCGATCGAGGCCAGCAGCTTCCCTTGTGAGTCCGAGGTCTGGTTGGCCCAGGTGCCGCGCAGGCGTACGGGGCGGTCAGCGGTCACCAGCAGCAACGGGACGCCGCCGTGATGTGCCTCCATCGCCGCGGGGACCACGTTCGCGACGGCGGAACCCGAGGTTGTCACCACGACGGCCGGGTGCTCCGGGTCCGCGCGCCCGATGCCCAGGCCGAGGAATGCCGCGCTCCGCTCGTCGTGACGGACGTGGAGGCGCAGCCGACCATCGCGCTCGGCGGCCGCGACCACGTACGCGATCGGAGCCGACCTCGAGCCCGGCGACAGGACCACGTCACGGACGCCGGCGGCCACGAGATCGGCGATCAGCCGCCCGGCGGCCTCGAGAGACGAGCTCACACGGTCCTCCTCGAGTCGAGCACGTACCAGCACCTCGCCAGTCGGTCCAGCCACCACTGCGTACGGTCAGCCGCCGCGGCGAACCGCTCCGGATCCGGCAGCGGTGCCGTCGGCCGTGCGGACAGCCACCCGGATGCCGACAGCAGCGGGTCGGCGCACACGTCCGACGAGAAGAGCGCGACCGTGCCGAGCCCGCAGGCGAGCGGCTCATCGGGAAGCGCGGCTGCCGCGGCGACACCGCCGGCGATCCCCACGCTCGTGTCGAGGGCTGACGACACCACGAGCCGCACCCCGAGCGTCGACAGCTCCTCGGCCACCTGGAGCGTCCGAGCAACGCCACCGAGGGGTGCCACTTTCACCACCGCCACCTCGATGGCGCCCGTACGCGCGACGCGCAGTGGGTCGTCGGCCTTACGGATCGACTCGTCAGCAGCGAGCGGGACCTGTACGTGCTCGCGATCGAGCCGCCCGCGCAGGGCCACCAGCTCCTCGACTCTTGCGCACGGCTGCTCGGCGTACTGCAACCCGACCTCCGCGAGCGAGCGCAGAGCGGTCAGCGCCTCGTCGACCGACCAGGCGCCGTTGGCGTCGACCCTGATGGCGGCATCGGGACGGGTCTCGCGCACCGCCCGTACCCGTGCGACGTCGTCGGCGAGGCTCTGTCCCGCCTCGGCAACCTTGACCTTGACCGTCCCGCAGTCGCCGAAGCGATCGAGGATCGCGGGGACCTGCTCTGCCGTGACCGCGGGGACCGTCGCGTTGACCGCCACGCGATCCCGCCTCGCCGCAGGCCATCCCCGCCAGGCCGCTTCGAGCCCCGACGCGAGCCAGGCGGCCGCTTCGCCGTCGTCGTACTCCACGAACGGTGCGAACTCCCCCCAGCCGTGGGGACCGTCGAGGAGAAGGGCCTCACGGACGATCACGCCGCGGAACCGCACCCGCATGGGCAGCGCGACCACGTGGGCACTCGCGAGCACCTCGTCGAGAGGAGGCAGTGTCACGGGCACCGACGAATCCTCCCACGTTCGCGGCCCTGGCAGACGCCGCGCACGCGTCAACGACCGGTGCGGTAGGAGCGGCGGGTCCGCGGGCCACGGGGCGTCGAGCCGAGCGGACGCTGCTGCCGGGGCGTGGGGAACGGGCCTTCCTGGCAGGTCCGGCAGGAGAAGACGACACGACCTGTGTCGTCCAGCGGGGCGACCTCGATCGTCGTCCCACAGCGGCGGCATGGGAGTCCCGACCGGCCATGGACGTAGTCCTGCTGGCCCTCGACCCGGCTGCCCGTGATAGTCCGGGCGTACGTGTCCTTGTTGGCCGTCAGCAGGGTATGGGCTCGGGCGACGGTACCGGCCAGCCGCTCAGGACTGATCTCGCCGATCGGCGTCCAGGGCGAGAGACGCTGCAGGAACAGCGTCTCCGCCACGTACACGGTGCCGAGCCCGGCGAGGTTGCGCTGGTCGAGCAGCGCGGCCCCGATGACGACGTCCGGCTTCGCCATCAGGTTGGCCACGGCTTGCTCGGCGTCCCAGCCCGGGCCGAGCACGTCGGGCCCGAGGTGGCCGATCAGCATGCGCTCGTCCCGCGTCGCGACAAGGTCGAGCGTGCCCAGCCTGGTGCCCACAGCGACATGCGCGTCGGTCGCCAGCACCGCTCGTACCGCCGGATCGCCCCATCGCTCATGGGGTTCGCGAGACCTGACCCGCCAGCGACCCTCCATCTTGAGGTGGGAGTGGAGGGTACGGCCGGACGTCAGGCGATAAAGGAGGTGCTTCCCGGCTGCGACCACCTCGATCGTGGTGTCGCCGACCAGGTCAGCGGTCGCGAGCGATGGCCAGCGGAGGTCGGCGATCGTGAGCTCGTGGCCGCTCAGCGCGGCATGGAGCCGTCGCGCAGTCTGGAACACCGAGTCGCCTTCGGGCATGGGCCCATTGTCGGTGATCGGCACCACTCCTCGTTTTCGTACGCCAGACGCGCCACGTGGCCGGAATCCGGACCCGAGACGCGGATGGGGTACCGATCCGAGGGTCGCGCGGCGACGACGGTCGTGCCAGGGCGCTCGGACACTCAGCTCAACGGTCGACCGTGAGCAGGTCGCCCACCTGGCAGTCGAGCGCGTCGCAGATCGCCGTGAGCATCGAGAAGCGGATGGCCCGGGCGCGGTCGTTCTTCAGCCACTCATCGATTATCGGTAATAGGAACGACAATCGATAAGTTGCGCCAGAGCTCTACTCCGTCGGGTACGCGACGTACGCGAACTCGGCGCCTTCGGGGGACCAGCTGGTGACGTTGCTGGTGCCCTGGCCGCCGAACAGCCGGATCGTCGCGGTCGGAGAGTCCCACTCGGGCAGCTCGACGATCCGGAGCTCGACGGGCTTGTCGGCCGGGTGCCCGGTCGTACCGGACGGGAAGCTGATGTAGACCGCATGGGTGCCGTTGGGTGACAGGTGGGGGAACCAGTCGACCTGGTCGTCGTGCGTGAGCCGCTGCAGGTCGGAGCCGTCGAGCGAGACGCGGGCGATCTGCCCATGCCCGTCCTCGCGCGTGAACAGCTCCGTGTTGAAGTAGACCCACTGACCGTCGAGCGAGAACTCCGGGCCGTCGTCGTGGCGCGGAGAGTCGGTCAGCGGGATGTCCCATGAGCTGTCCGTGGCGAGGAGACGTACGTTGCCGTTCGCCCAGCCGCCCCCGGCCTGGAGCGCGACGTACGACAGGACGTCCCCGTCAGGGCTGATGCCGTGGAGGAAGTGCATCCGGCCGTCGTCGAGGGAGACCCGGGCGGCCCTGCCGCCTGTGCGAGGGACGGTGTAGATGTGCCAGTCGCTCGCCGAGGCATAGATCGTCTGGCCGTCGGGCGAGAGCACATGGTCGTTGTTCACGGGCGGCAGCTTGTCCGTACTGATCTGGCGCGGCTCCCCGCCTGCCGCTGGCAGCTCCCACAGCAGGCCCTGTGCGTTGAGGACGAGCTGGCCGTCCGGTCCCCAGTTCGGTGCCTCGAACAGCACGTCGCGGGTCTCGTGTACCAGGCGCGTCGCCCCGGCGAGGTCGGACACCCACACCTGGCAGCGCTGACCTGGAGCGAGAACACGGTACGAGGGTTGCGAGTCGGCCATGTACGTGATCGTACGGGGCCGCGGACTGTCAGGACGCGAGCTGGACGACGAGATTGATCGTGGTGGCCAGGATGACCGCACCGAGGACGTACGAGATCAGGGCGTGTCGCAGTGCGACGTGACGGATGCGCTTCTGCGTGAAGTCGGTGTCACTGACCTGGTAGGTCATCCCGATGGTGTAAGCGATGTAGGCGAAGTCCTGGTAGTCGGGCTTGTCGTCTGAGTGGAAGTCGACGGGCCCCGTCGACTCCGCGGAGTAGTACAAGCGGGCATAACGCAACACGTAGACCGTGTGCACGGCCGCCCAGGAGGCGGCGACTCCCGCCACCCCGACGATCCCCTCGAGCGTGTTCGACACCTGGCCGTTGTGCCGCGTGCCGGCGAGCAGGAAGCCGACTCCGACGATGCTGGCGAGGCTGGCGACGATCACCAGCGTGTCGGCCATGCCGTCACTGGGGTCGTTCTCCTTGGCATGGTCCCGGGTCTGTCGCGCGTCGAGCCGTCCGATCGCCAGCCACGTCAGGAGCGTGAACAGCATCGCGAATGCGACCCAGGCCGCCATCAGCGCATCAGTGGGGTGGCGGAACAGAGCGAACCCGATCCCTGCGGCGACACCCCCGACGATCGAGATGCCGATCCGAAGCAGCATGGAGTTGGCCAGCGCGCGCATGGCCCGACTCTACGTTGACGCGACCCCCTGACTTGCTGCTTGAAGACCCCACGCGGTTCAGCGGCGGAGGCGCAGTCCCTTGGGGGTGAGCTGGAAGCCGGCGCCCGACAGGGCCGCACCGAGCGGGTGGGCGGCGCCCATCACGGACTCACCATCGATCTTCTCGACCGTGAGCTTGCCGAGGGCGCCGGCGTGTACGGAGTCGGCCAGCGCGCGTGCCGCCGGCAGCAGCAACGCGTCTGCGTCGGTGAAGCTCAGCAGCGTCTTGCCGCCCCGCTCCACGTACAGTGCGAGGGCGCCGTCGACGAGTACGACCAGTGCCCCGGCCTTTCGCGCCGGCTGGTGCCCTCGCGACTCGCCCGGTCCGGCCTCGTGGAGCGGCCACGGGAGCGCAGCACCGTACGGGTTGGCCGGGTCGCAGGCGGCGAGCACGAGGACCTGGTCGCCCTGATCGTCCTTCTGGGAGCGCGCCCGCTCACGCCCGTCACCACCCAACGAGCGTGTCGTCGCGCGGAGCCGGTCGACCGCCCCCGTACCGCCGAACTGTGACGCACCGAGCCCCTCGACGAAGTAGCCGCGCCTCACGCGGCCGGCCTCTTCAGCCGCCGCAAGCACTCGGTACACCGCGGCGAACCCGCCTGGCACGTCCTCGGCGACGACCGATCCGCGCGTCACGACCCCGTACCGCTCGAGCAGCGTCTCGGCACGCACGTACTCGAGGTGGGTGCGCCGCTGCTGATCGGGCTCGGCCGGTGGCGTCGGCAGCAACGACCAGCGACCCGCAGCATCCTCGGGCACCGACGCGCCGCCCGTCGGGAGGGGTCGCCGGAGACCGTACGCGCCGGGCATGCCCAACCCGCCGCCAGCCCTCCCGTACCGCCCTCGCCTCGCCGAGGCGCGCGGCTTGTGGGCTGTCGATACCTGCGCGAGGCGTGCCCGCAGCGGCCCCAGCGTCGCTGTCGTCACGCGCCCCGCCCATGCCAGCCGCCACAGCGACTGGCCGACCGCGGACACGTCGAGCCCGCTCGCGTCGGCGATGCCGCGGGCGAAGTAGGCGCCGCCGCCGCTGAGCGCCTCGACCACCTGCCGGTCGGTGTCGTCGGCGGCGTCGTCACCGGCTCGCAGCAGGATGGGCGCCAGATCGGCGGGCAGCAGCGTCAGCCACCCGTCGCCGCCGGACAGGTCGCCGGCACCCTGCCAGAGCACCTCACCCGCCGCCACGAGCTCGTCGAGCATCGACGGCGCGTACCCGCTCACCCGCGCAGGCAGGATCAGCGACTCCAGAGCGCTGGCCGGTACGACCGCACCCGCGAGCTGCTCGACCACCCGGAGCACTCCGTCGACGCCGCGGAGCCGACCGCCGACGTTCTGCCACGCAGGGAGGAACCTGGCGTAGTCGGCGGCGGCCACCGGCTCGACCTCCGAGCGCAGCGCCGCGAGCGACCGCCGTCTGACAAGGGCAAGCACTCGTGGGTCGCAGTAGTGCGGCGGCGGCCCGTCAGGAGCGGCCGGATCTGTGGCGCGAGAAACCCAGCCGGGCGGCCGCAGGTCTCCCTCTGTGAGCCGACCGTCGCCGACCAGCCGTCGGACCGCGTCGCGGATCACTGCCGTCCCCAGCCCGAGCCACGCAGCGACCTCCGGAACCGCGAACGGCACCGCGTTCCGTGCGAACCGCATCACGAGGTCGCCGAGTGGGTCGGCCACCGGCGCGGTGTACGCCTCGGGCAGGCCGACCGGCAACGAGACCCCCAGGGCATCGCGGAGCCGCCCGGCGTCCTCGACGGCCGCCCAGCGCTCCTGTCCGACGAGTCCCACTCGCACCACACGCCGTGCGTCCGCGAGCTGCGTCGTCCACGCGACGGCGAGTGTCACCGGGTCGTCCCCGGCGATGCGTCGCGACAGCTCGTACGCGCTGATCGGCCCGATCGTACGGATCAGGTCCGCGACGTCCTCCGCGTCACGGGCGCGTCGGTCCTCGGCCAGGTGCTGGAGCTCCGCCTCGGTGCGGGTGAGCGCTTCGGGGTCGAGCAGCTCCGAGAGCGCCAGTCCCTCACTCGTGCCGAGCAGCTCCGCCAACAGCGTCGGGTCGAGCGTCAGCGCAGCCGCGCGCCGGTCGGCCAGCGGACTGTCGCCCTCGTACATGAACTGCGCCACGTAGCCGAACAGCAACGACCGCGCGAAGGGCGACGGGTGGCGGGTCGCGACCTCGACGAGCGCGACCTCCTTGCTGCGGATGCGGCGCAGCAGGTCGACGAGTCCCGGCACGTCGACGACGTCCTGGACGCACTCCCGTACGGCCTCGAGCACGATCGGGAAGGACGGGTACTGCGACGCCACGCTCAGCAGCTGGGCCGAGCGCTGTCGCTGCTGCCACAAGGGCTGCCGCTTGCCGGGCGTCCTCGGCGGCAGCAGCAACGCTCGCGCCGAGCACTCCCGGAACCGGGCCGCGAACAGGGCCGATCCGCCGAGCTGCGACGTGACAAGGTCGGACACCTCGTCGGGGTCGAGCAGGATCGCGTCGAGCAGCTGGGCCGGGTCGAACGACGCGCCGCTGTCTCCCAGCCCGTACAGGTCCGCGCCCTCCGCGGTGTCGGGCAGCCGGAGCACGATGCCGTCATCGGTGGGCATCGCCTGCACGTCGAGCCCGTACGCCTCGCGCAGGCGGGCCGCAATCGCCAGTGCCCAGGGGCTATGGACCGGAGCGCCGTACGGGCTGTGGATGACCACTCGCCAGTCGCCGAGCTCGTCGCGGAAACGCTCGATGAGCAGCGTGCGGTCGTCGGGGACATGCCCGGTCGCCTCGCGCTGCTCATCGAGGTAGCCGAGCAGGTTGTCGGTCGCCCACTCGTCGAGACCCGCGGCCCGCACCCGTTCCCGAGCGGCCTTCGGGGCCAGCCGCGCGACCTCGCCGACGAACCGGCCGACCGCGGCGCCCAGCTCCGCCGGACGTCCGAGGGAGTCGCCCTTCCAGAACGGCAGACGAGCGGGCACGCCGGGCGCGGGCGTGACGATGACCCGGTCGTGGGTGATGTCCTCGATCCGCCACGAGGTCGTACCGAGCGCGAACACGTCGCCGACCCGCGACTCGTAGACCATCTCCTCGTCCAGCTCGCCCACCCGGCGACCGGTTGCCTCGGCTCCGGCGAGGAAGACCCCGAACAGGCCGCGGTCGGGGATCGTCCCGCCGGCTGTGACCGCGAGTCGCTGGGCGCCGCGGCGGCCGGTGAGCGTGCCGGCGACCCGGTCCCAGACGAGCCGTGGCCGCAGCTCGGCGAACTCGTCGGACGGGTAGCGACCGCTCAGCATGTCGAGCACGGACTCCAGCACCGCGCGGCTCAGCCCGGCGAACGGTGCGGACCGCCTGACCAGGTCGAACAGGTCGTCGACGTTCCAGTCCTCGAGCGCGCACATCGCGACGATCTGCTGTGCGAGGACGTCGAGCGGGTTCTTCGGCACGCGCAACGCCTCGATCTGGCCGGCCCGCATGCGTTCGACGATGACGGCGGTCTGGACGAGGTCGCCGCGGAACTTCGGGAACAGCACGCCCCGCGAGACAGCCCCCACCTGATGGCCGGCGCGGCCGACCCGCTGCAGCCCGGAGGCCACGGAAGGGGGCGCCTCGACCTGTACGACGAGGTCGACGGCGCCCATGTCGATGCCCAGCTCGAGCGACGACGTCGCGACCACCGCCGGCAGACGGCCGGCCTTGAGGTCCTCCTCGATGATCGACCGCTGTTCGCGCGAGACCGACCCGTGGTGGGCTCGGGCGAGCAATGGTGGGCTCGCCGCGTAGATGCCGGACTGCGCCATCAGCTCCGCAGGAGGTCGTACGGCCACCTGAGGCGCGTTCTCACCCGCCCGTTCCGCGTACACCTCGTTCAGGCGGCCGGTCAGCCGCTCGGCCAGGCGACGGGAGTTGGCGAAGACGATGGTCGACCGGTGCGCCGAGATGAGGTCGGCGATCCGCTCCTCGACGTGCGGCCAGATGGAGGCGTGCGCGGTGGGGTCGTCCTTCGCCGGCGCCGTACCGAGCTCGCCCAGGTCGGGCACCGGGACGACCACCTGAAGGTCCCACTTCTTCTCCGACGGGGGCGCAACGATCTTCGTCGGGCGCCCACCCGACAAGAAGCGGGCGACCTCCTCCAGAGGACGTACGGTCGCGCTCAGCCCGATCCTCTGCGCGGGAGTGGGCAGGAGCGCGTCAAGTCGGTCGAGCGACAGCGCGAGGTGAGCACCACGCTTGGTGCCCGCGACCGCGTGCACCTCGTCGACGATCACGGTGGTGATCCCCGTGAGCGCTTCGCGGGCTGCGGAAGTGAGCAACAGGAACAGCGACTCGGGCGTCGTGATGAGGATGTCGGCTGGATGGCGGGCGAACGTACGACGCTCGTCGGCAGGGGTGTCGCCGGACCTGACGGTCACGCTGATCTGGGGCGCCGTCACGCCCAGCCGGGTCGCCGCATGGCCGATCCCGACCAGCGGGGAGCGGAGGTTGCGCTCGACGTCGGTGGCGAGGGCCTTGAGTGGTGACACGTACAGCACCCGACACGCGGAACGCTCCGGATCGGGCGATGTCGTCACGAGCTGGTCGATCGCCCACAGGAAGGCCGACAGCGTCTTACCCGACCCGGTGGGCGCGACAACGAGCGTGTGCTGCCCCGACGAGATCGCCTCCCAGGCGCCGCGCTGGGCCGCGGTGGGCGCGGCAAAGCTCGACCGGAACCACGCAGCCGTGGCCGGGGAGAACCGGTCCAGTACGTCCGCCATCGCCCTCCTTGTGCGAGCCCTACTGTGTCATGCACCACCGACACATTGCCGCTTGCCGACAGTCTCACCGGTCCCTCACCACATGCCCTTGTCCGCGCGTAGGTTGAGCACTGGAATCGGCATCACTGCGGAGGAACATCGATGTACGACGGGGATGGCGGTACGGGCCGTCGACTGGGTGTGGGCTTCGTCGGTGCCGGCAGCGTCGCCCGAACAGTTCACCTGCCGGTGCTCGCGAAGCTGAAGGACCTGTACCGGGTCACGCACGTGATGGATGTGCTTCCGGACGCCGCCCAGACGATGGCCTCGCGCGTCGGCGCGCGGGCCACCCTGTCCATGGACAAGCTCCTCGCGGACCCCGATGTCGACGTCGTCGCCATCTGCAGCCCGGACGAGTTCCACGCGGCACAGGTGGTGGCTTCGTGCCGGGCCGGCAAGAAGGCCGTGCTCTGCGAGAAGCCCTTCACGGTGTCCGCCGAGGAGGCTGCCGAGATCGCAGCTGTCTCAGGCGAGACCGGCGTACCGATCCTCGTCGGTGCGATGCACACCTTCGATCCGGGGTGGCTCGCCGCGGAGCGGATCTGGCAGGACCTGCCGGCGACCGCGCACACGATCCGGTCCACCATCATCCTTCCGCCGAACTCACGGTTCGTAGACTTCGCGACGGAGTCGACCGGTCAGCCCGGCTCCTCCCGCCTCGACTACCGCGATCGGGCCGTCGTGGCGGCGCTGCTCCAGAGGGGGGTCCTCGGACTCGCCATCCATGACCTGCCCCTCGTGCGGCGCTTCCTCCCTGACTTCGACGACCTCACAGTCCTGCACGCCGAGTTCATCCGTCCCTTC
Source organism: Propionibacteriales bacterium (assembly GCA_038317635.1). GTDB lineage: Bacteria > Actinomycetota > Actinomycetes > Propionibacteriales > Propionibacteriaceae > Fen-668. Next base: position 104,320 of record JBBQBP010000002.1, on the reverse strand, counting down.
GGGTACGAGTTCGTCCTGCGCGTGGCCGGACGGACCGTCGAGCTGACCGGAGCCATGAACGACGGCTGGAAGCCCGACTGGACGTTCGAGGTCTTCGGAGCGGACGCGGCACTGACCGTACGGTTCACGCCCTCCTTCGTCCAGGGAGGCTCAGCCGTCGCGGAGTACGCCTCGGGTGGACAGCGCACGGTCGCCGGCCCGTTCGGGTCCAACGGATACGAGGACGAGTGGCGGCGGCTCGCCGCGGTTGTGGCAGGTACAGCCGAACCACCACCGATAGGAACCCTGACCGACGACATCACGTTCGCGGTGGCCATCGCGACAGCCGGGCGCGACCACCTGATGGGGGTGTCGACATGAGCGCTTTCACCGTCGACACGAGCCAGCTTCCGGGCCTGGCGGAGATCGTCTCGTCCCTGCCCCTGGCGTTGAGGGCCGTCGATGAAGGCCCGCCTCAGGTCGTGGGGCTCACCGGCGCTCCCGGCTGGGACGGACTGGCCGGAAACGCCCTGGCCTCCGGAGCTCTGGCAGTGGTGGTCGCCGCGCCCGTCGACTCCAGGGCCGACGAGCTGAGCCTCGCGGCGCAGTCACGTGTCGTCCTGGCTTGGGACTTCGCGGCCAGTCCGGGAGTGCTGGCGGCAGCGACTGAAGCGTTACCGCTGCTCGGTGCGGCTCTCCTCGCCCAAGGCACGTTGTCGGTCAGGCGGGACGCCGATGTACGGTCCGCACTGCTCGACCTGCTCACCGCGGCCAGCCGGGTGTTCGGTGACGTTTCCTCCCTGCGCCTCGCGCGCGAGGACGCCGGAGGTCGCCACCTCACGGGGCACCTGGCCGGCGGCGCGCCACTCACGCTGTCGGTCGTCGTCACCGATGCGATCCCGTCGACGTTGCGCCTTCGCCTGCTGACAGGTTCGGGAGGACTGGACGCAGTCGTGCCGTCACCGGCCACGGCCGCTCCGGCCGAGGTTCGTGTCGCGGACGTCTCTGGCGAGCGCCTCCTGCCCACCGTGTGGGTCACCTCGCATCGTGCCAGCTGGCAGCGTGCCGCCCTGGTCGCGGCCGGCGATGTCACGCCCGACGACGTCGCCGAGCTTCGCCGCGTCGCCGCTCGTGCGCCCGGTCTCCGGTGACGCTCGCGCCCTGATCACAGTGGTTGCCGTTCCGATGTATCAGGGGCGAACCCGACGCCTCTGACCAGGCATGGGGAACACGTTGATCTGCCGCCTTGCTCGACGCCTCGCTCTCGCTGCCGCCCTGGTGGCCACCACGTTCGTCTTCATCAGCTCGACCACGGGTGCCGGAGTACTCCTCGATGCCCGAACGATCACCTCCGCTGTCGCTCACCCGTAGCGGGAGACTGAGACCAAAATTCTCGGGCATATGGCTGGCCTCGTCGACGGACGACGCGGACATCCCGAAGTTCTCGGGGATGTGGGAGCCCGTTCTCGGCCCATATGCCCGAGAACTTCGGTGTCGTGGGCGAGGAGAGGGAGCAGGGCCCTGATATGCCCGACAACTCCTGACCATCGTGCAGTCACCAGGGCACTGCACACCGGACCCTGTGCACAACTTCCCTGCGAGCGGGCCCGAGTTGCCACGATGGCGGGATGCGCACCCCCAAGCCCTGGGCACTGCCCAGCCAGCCGGTCTCCCGGGCTCTGCTGAGCTCGTCCGGCGTGTCGGACGAGATGATCCGGACGCAGCTCAGGTCCGGCCGTCTGATCCGGGTCAGACAAGGGATCTACCTTGCCCGGGATGCCTGGCCCGACTCCGACGCGGGCCGGCACGTGATGCTCGCCCGCGCTGAACAGGTGGCCAACCCAGCGGCCGTGATCAGTCACGGGTCAGCGGCCGTGGTGTGGGGCCTACCGACGCCGGGCTTCACCCCTTGGTACGCCTCCGCTCCGTCGGTCACCTTCCCTCACGACGGGTCGCACGGTTGGAGCGGCACGGCGACCCGGCACGTGGCTCGGCTGTCCCCCTCCGACCTCGCCCGGGACGGCGACGGCTACGCCGTGACGTCCGTGGCCCGTACCGCCATCGACCTGGCGGGCCCACTCGGCCTCCCGGGCGCCTTGGCGATCCTCGACCACGCGGCTCGGCTCCTCATCGCGTCCTATGTCGTCAACCCTCGGCGCTCTGACTATGCCAACCCCCGACTCGTGGCTGCGGCACGCGACGCGCTTCTGACCGCCGCCGGCCGCCACAGGTCCCGCCTCCAGACCACTGTGGAACTCGTCCTCCCCGGACGAGAGTCCCCCGCCGAGTCTCTGACCGCCGGGCACCTCCGGCTCGCCGGCCTGCCCACGCCGCTCTTCCAGGCGCCGATAGTCACCCCGCTCGGCACGCTGTACCCGGACTTCCTCTGGCCAGACCTCATGCTCATCGGAGAGCGCGACGGGGCCATCAAGTACGTCGACCAGCAGTCGATCGTGGCCGAGAAGGAGCGCGAGCAGCTGTTGCGCGATCTGGGCTACCGGATGGTCCGCTGGATGGCGAAGGAGATCATGACGAGGCCCGACGTCGTGCTGGCCCGCATCGAACGCGCCCTGGCCTCCTGACGTCTGGCCCGCTGACCAGCACCTGCCCGAGCTCGTTCGCGTTCGCGCGGTCGATCTGGTCGATCTGGTCGATCTGGTCGAACTACTCGATCCCGCAACCCGGTTCGCCGTATCGCGCCACCCGCCACCAGCGCCTGGCGGTTCGTCGCCACGAAGTTCTTGGGCATATGGGGGGCTGATCGACCGCGGAAGTGCACATCCCGAAGTTCTCGGGCATAACCGGACCGGCCGGAGCCTGATATGCCCGACAACTTCGGGGTTGTGGTCCTATCGGGTGACAGGTGCCCCCATATGCCCGACATCTTCGGGTACCGCCGGGTGCCCTGACTGCTTGGCGACGTAGGGGCGACGCCCTACCCCGTGACCAGCACCTGCCCGAGGTCGTACGCGTTCGCGCGGTCGATCTGGTCGATCCGGCAGGAGCGAGGCTCGCGGTCGGGGCGCCACCGTACGAGCGAGACGGCATGGCGGAACCGATGGCCCTCGAGCTGGTCGAAGGCGACCTCGACGACCAGCTCCGGGCGCAGCGGTACGAACGAGCTGTCCTTTCCCGCTGCCGAGAACCGCGACGGGGCACCACCCATCCTCACCAGCTCACCGGCCTCGTCGCGAGTCGTCAGCGGCTCAAGCTCGGTGACCAGGGCCCGCCGCATCGTGTCGGGCAGGCTGACGATCCCCCCGACCGGCAGGAGCGCCAGCCCATCCTCGGCGGCGTCGGGGTCGAAGCCGGGCCAGCTCTCCGGCGCGTCGCCGTACACAGCCACGAGCAACGACCCGACGCCCTCACCGGACTTGTGGACCCGGTAGCCGTACACGACCACGTCCGCCGTGCGATGGTGCTTGATCTTGAGCATTGCGCGCTTGCCCGGCTGGTAGGTCGCGTCGAGCGGCTTGGCCACCACCCCGTCGAGCCCGGCGCCCTCGAACGTCTCGAACCAGTCGCGGGCCTCGTCGCCGTCGGTCGTGATGCGCGTGAGGTGTACGGGATCGCCCGCGGTCAGGTGGGCCAGCTCCTTCTCCAGCCGTGCGCGGCGTTCGCGGAACGGCGTTCCCATCAGCGACTCGCCGTCGATCGCCAGCAGGTCGAAGGCGACGATCTCGGCCGGCGTCTCGACCGCCAGCCTCTTGATCCGCGACTCCGCCGGGTGTATCCGCTGGGCGAGCGCCTCCCAGTCGAGCCGCTGGGCGCCCGGCTCACCCGCCCGTACCACCAGCTCGACATCGACGACGATCCGCTCCGGGAGCAGCTTCCGTACGGCCTCGACGACCTCCGGGAAGTACCTGGTCAGCGGCTTCTCGCCCCTGCTGCCCAGCTCCACCTCGTCGCCGTCACGAGCGACGATGCAGCGGAAGCCGTCCCACTTCGGCTCGTACGCGTACGGCCCGCCCTTCCCGTCCGGATCGGGCACCTCCGCGACCGCCTTCGCGAGCATCGGCGACACCGGCCATTCGACTCCCAGATCCATGTCGCACAGTCTCCCAGCGAGGTAGTTCCACGACCAGAGCCCGTGAGGGGCCGTTCTGCCACCTCGTACGTGCCACGATTCACGCATGAGTGACACGCGTCGCCGCGGTCGCGGGTACCTGAGACGCCCGAGCGACCGCGACGGAAGGATCGCGTCAAGATCCTGCGTTCCTCCCGCTCGGTCGAGGTCGAACTGGCAAGACTGAAGCCCGACGGCTCATCGGCCGGTAGCGACGGAAGGCGGAGTGATGAAGCGGATCAACGCTGCACTGGAGACGGCTGGGGGAAAGATCACCAGCGTCGTGGGCACGATGTGGTGCGCCATCGCGTTCGCGATCCTCGCCCTGGTGTCGCTGCCCGGTGCGATCGCGTCCGGGAACCTCGTGACGATCATCTCCTGGATCGCACAGACGTTCCTCCAGCTCGTGCTGTTGAGCGTGATCATGGTCGGCCAGGACCTGTCGTCCCGCAAGACCGCGCAGCTCATCGTCGAGACCCACGAGGCGACGCAGGCCGAGTTCAAGCTCGCTCAGCTCGACCGCCGTCGCAACGCCGAGGAGCTCGGGGACCTCAAGAGGATCGCCCAGGCCCTGCACGTGGAGCTTCGCCGCGTACCGAACAGATCCGCGGACGACGCCAGCGCTACGTGAGGGTGGTGAAGCAGATCAGCCGCTTACGCGTGACGTCAGCCCTGGCAGCGTCGGCGTTGGCGGGACACTGCGCCTCGTCGGCCGTGTCCGTCCTGACCGAGACGACCTTGAGCATGCCCGCGGCGCACGTCCCTTTGGCATCGCCGTTGCCGCTCTGTGCGACCTTCAGGCAGTCGCCGACACGTACGTTGTAGAACAGGCACAGCTTCGTACGGTCCCTGTTGCTCCCGGTGTAGCTGACCTCGGACGTGTCACAGGTCACGTTCTTGCCCGCCGCCGTCACCACGTAGAGAGCCTTCGGGTCGTCGCAGGAGAGCCTTTTGGCGGTCGCAACGCTCTCCGAACCCGAGATGCTCACGCAGTCGCCCACCTTCGCGGCGGTGGGGTCGGAGTTCTGGAAGAACACGAAGTAGCCGATGACGCTCACCACGATCACCACGACCACCGCCGCCCCTCGGACGAGGCGCTTGGAGATGTTCACGCCGGCCAGCGCTGCCGGAGGTTTATTGGGCGACGTCGACCCGTACGTCCGTGTGGGGACCGACCCGTCACCGGGATCAGTGGGTGTCGACGGCCCGTGCGGCTCGGTCATCCGGCTCCCTCCTGCGACTCGTGGTGCTCGAAAAGACGGTAACCCACGACGACCCCGGCCGCTGTGACGCGCGCCAGTCGATGCGTGCCACGATGGCCGGACCACCCCTGGGGCGGCCGGCCATCGTCGTACGGCGTCACTCAGTGACGGCGACAGCCTCGCTCTTGCGTGCCTCGTTCTCGTTGCGGATCGCGTCGAACAGCTTGTCGGTGAGCGGGTACTTCCAGAAGATGACCATGGCGATGATCGCGCAGATCGCCGGCAGCAGGCCGATCGTGAACCGGATCGCCCAGATCGCGGAGTCCGGCTGGACCGGGCTCGGGTTGCTGGCCGTGGCCGAGAGGTAGCCGCCGAACGCGAGCATCCACGCACCGAGGGCGCCGCCGATGGACTGCGTGACCTTGCGGGTGAAGGAGAAGATCGCGTACGTCGCGCCTTCGGAACGCTTTCCGGACTTCCACTCGCCGTACTCGACCGTGTCCGCCTCGAGCCCGAACATGACGGTGTTGATGAGCGACGCGCCGACACCCTTGACCGCGAGGAAGATCAGGGCGAGCGCCAGACCGCCCACCGGGGTGAAGAACAGGGAGACACCGCCGACGACGGTGAACACGCCGCACCACTGGAAGACCGACTTCTTCCCGAACCGGCGGATGATCGCGGGGATGAACGGCGTGATGAGGAGCGCGATGCCCGAGTTCATCAGCGTCATCGTCGCGGTCTGGGAGATGTCACCCATCACGTACTTGGCGTAGAAGGCTGTGGCGCCGCTCACCGCGAACAGTCCGATGAGGTAGAAGAAGCTCGCGCCGCAGAGGAACGCCAGCGGCTTGTTGTGCTTGAGGGTGTCGACCGTCTCGCGAATCGTGACGCGAGGAGTCGCACGGACGACACTCTCGCGGCACCACCAGAACGTGAGGAAGAAGGCGACCGAGCCGATGGCGACGAAGAGCAGGGTGGTCGTCGTGAACACGCTCTGGACGTTCTGGCGGTAGACGAGAGCTGCGGCGTCATAGGCGGCTGTGGCGGCGGCGTCAGCGTTCGCGGGCAGCTTGGGGGCGCTCTTCGCGAGGGCGGAGATCCGCGGGGCGACGACGTAGGTGAGGCCGACCCCACCGATGGCCGCACCGAACGCGCGGGCCGCGACGAGCTTCGCGCGCTGCGAGACGGACTGGGACATCGCCGAGGCCAGGGAGCCGTACGGGATGTTGATGAGCGAGTAGCACAGGCCGAGCACCGCGTACGCGAGGTACATGTAGAGGACCCGGCCCTGCGCCGACAGGCTCACGTCGAACAGGCCCAGCCACTTCACGCCCGGAGTGGGCACGTTGAAGTTGAGGAAGCTCAGAAACAGCACCGGTACGGCGAACCACAGGATGAAGGGGCGGAACTTGCCGAACCTCGTCATGGTGCGGTCGACCAGGCGCCCGGCGAAGAGGTCTGTGAACGCGTCCCAGAGCCGAACGGCCAGGAACATCGTGCCGACCGCTGCGGCCGTGACGCCGGCCACGTCGGTGAGGTAGTAGAGGAGGAACGCCGTTCCCATCGAGAAGGCGAGATTGTTCGCGAAGTCACCCAGGCCGTAGCCGAGCACTGCGCTTGCGGGCTGCTTCGCCAGCGACCCCAGGTCACTGCTGGGAGGAGTTGCGACGGCCGTGGACATTTCGGATCCTTCGAGTCGGAGCGGCATCGGTGCCGTTGCCAGAAAGGTAGGCCTCGTTGCCATCGTCTTGGAAACTTTTGCAACCCGTTGCCAGTTTCCGCCTGATGATGTGAAATGGTGGACACGCAGACGGAGGCCGGATGCGGCGGAACGAGGCTGGTTGCCGACGTGACGCAACGGATCGAAGGAGATCGACGTGGCCAGGGACACAGTGACGATGCGAGATGTCGCGAACCGCGCCGGTGTGGCCGTGTCCACGGTGTCCCGGGCCCTGGCGTCGCCCGAGCGCATCAGTACCGAGACCCGCGAGCTGATCCTCCGAGCCGCCCGAGAGCTCGGCTACGCCGCCCCAGCGCCGAAACCTGCTCCCCGGACGAACCTCGGCTACGTCGCCCTGCTCGTACCGGATATCACCAACCCGTTCTACTTCGACATCATCCGCGGGTCGCAGGAACGGCTGCGCAACTCCGGGTTCACACAGATCCTCATCGATACCGAGGAGTCCGGCAGCGCGGAGCGGGCCTCGCTCGAGCAGCTCGCTCAGGCGTCGACCGGGGCCATCGTGGTGGCGAGCCGGCTGCCCGACGATGACCTGCGCAACTTCTCGGCACGGATCCCCCTGGTGACGCTGAACCGCAAGATCGAGGGCGTCCCCGCGATCACCATGGACACGGCCGCGGTCGTGGGACAAGCCGTCGAGCACCTGGCCTCACTAGGGCATACACGCATCTGCTACGTCTCCGGCTCGGAGCGGTCGGCGACGAACCGACAACGCTGGGAGGCCTGCCAGGACGCTGCCGAACGACTCGAGCTGGACGTGACGCGGATCGGTCCGTTCAACCCGAAGCCCGACTCAGGCGCCGCCGCCGCGGACGTCCTGTGGCACAGCGGAGCCACAGCGGGCATCGCGTTCAACGACATGCTCGCCATCGGGATGCTGCAGCGGTTCATCGAGCGGGGCATCAAGGTCCCCGACGACATCAGCATCGTCGGCTGCGACGACATCTTCGGGTCCGACTTCTGCTCGCCGCCGCTGACAACGATGAGCGGCCCCACCCGCCGCGTCGGCCGTGAGCTGACCACCCTGCTGCTCGCCCAGCTCGAGGGGCACGACCTCGACCGGGGAACTGTCGTCGACCTCCCCGTGTATCTCAAGCTGCGCGCCTCGACGGGTCCCGCGCCGAAGCGAGACTGACCCGGAGGCGTACCGCCGCGACGGCAATGCACGGCAACCCCTGGCAACGGTTTGCACAAACTGCACCAGCGGAGTGGAGTGAGGTCACCGCCAAAGGAGGCACCGTGACACACGTCGCCGAGCACCTCGCTCCTGCTGATGACTACGTTGACGGGCTGACCTCGTTCCAGCCCAGAGAAGACCACTTCGTCGGCGTCGACTCGGATGGCTGCGTCTTCGACGCCATGGAGATCAAGCACAAGGAGTGCTTCATCCCGGCCACCATCAAGTGCTGGCGCCTCCAGGCGGTGTCTTCGCTCGTTCGCGAGACCGCCGAGTTCGTCAACCTGTACTCGGGCGGCCGCGGCCTCAACCGCTGGCTCGCGCTCTCGAGGGTCTTCGACCTGCTCGCCGGACGGTTGGATGTCGCCCAGAGCGACGTCCGACTGCCCACCGGAGCCGCGCTGCGTGCATTCGTCGCGTCGGGCTTCCCGCTGAGCGGTACGGGCCTTCGCCAGTACGCGGCTCTCCACCCCGATCCCGAGCTCGACACCGCGCTGGTGTGGACCGGCGAGGTCGACGAGCGGATCGCGGACATGGTCCACGACGTACCGCCGTTCAGGAATGTGCGTCAGAGCCTCGCGGCAGCATCAGCGGTCGCGGACCTCATGGTCGTCTCGGCCACGCCGCTGGATGCACTCTCACGGGAGTGGGCCGAGCACGACCTCGCTCGCTACATGGACCTCATCGCCGGGCAGGAGGCGGGCACGAAGGGGCGCCACCTCGAGCTGGCCGCCAAGGGCAAGTACGCCGACGACCACATCCTCCTCATCGGCGACGCGCCGGCCGACCGCGACACCGCCGCCGTGGCCGGCGTCCTCTTCTACCCCATCAACCCCGGCAGCGAGGCCGAGTCGTGGCGGCGCTTCCGCAACGAGGCACTGGACCGCTTCCTCACCGGCCGCTACGCCGGTCCGTACCAGGACGCGCTCCTCGCCGACTTCACCGCCCTGCTCCCCACCACCCCGCCCTGGCGGATCTGACACCAAGGAGTCCCCATGCCCCGCACCGTGGATCTGAGAGCCGTCCCATACCAGCTCGCCGCCGACCGCATCGACTGGGTCGAGACCACCCTCGGCGGGCTGACCCTCGAGCAGAAGGTCGGCCAGCTGTTCTTCAACCTCTTCCACCTCGGCGAGGACACGTTCAGTGGCAACGTCGGCAGCAACGAAGAGATCCTTGCGCGGTACGGGATCGGCGGTGCGCGCTATCACGGAGGTTCGGCCACCCAGGTACAGGGCCTGCTGAACTCGCTCCAGGCCGCGTCCGGTATCCCGCTGCTCGTCGCCGCGAACTGCGAGGCGGGCGGAAACGGCGCCTGCGCCGATGGCACCTACATCGCCTCGGGCGCCCAGTGCGACGCGACGAAGAGCGACGACGTCCCGTACCGCACGGGTCTCGTGTCGGGCCGCGAGTCCGGACCGCTCGGCGTCAACGTGATCTTCGCGCCGATCGTCGACATCCTCACGAACTGGCGGAACACGATCGTCAACACCCGAGCGCACGGCACGACGGCGACCGATGTCATCCGCTCCACGAGCGCCAAGGCCCGCGGCATCCGCGACGCGGGCGAGGACATCGCCGTCTGCATCAAGCACTTCCCGGGGGACGGTACAGAGGAGCGCGACCAGCACCTCGTACTCGGCGTGAACGAGCTCGCACCCGACCAGTGGGACGCCTCCTTCGGTCAGGTCTACGCCCACCACATCGACGCCGGCGTCGAGATGATCATGGCCGGCCACATCGCGCTGCCGGCGTACTCGAAGGTGCTCGACCCAACACTCACCGATGCCGACGTCATGCCCGCGACGCTCGCGCCGGAGCTGCTGCAGGAGCTGCTCAAGACGCGGCTGGGGTTCAACGGCCTCGTCATCACCGACGCGAGCCACATGCTCGGCATGACGAGCACGATGCGGCGCTCCGAGTACGTGCCGCGTGCGATCGCGTCGGGCTGTGACATGTTCCTGTTCTTCAACGACATGGCCGAGGACTTCGGCTTCATGGTCGACGGGGTGAGATCGGGTGTCATCACCCCAGAGCGCCTCGACGATGCCGTACGGCGCGTGCTGGGCCTCAAGGCGAAGCTCGGACTGCCCTCGAAGCAGAAGGCTGGGACGCTGCTCCGTCAGCCCGCGGACCTGGCCGTCATCGGTTGTGAGGAGCACCTGCGCTGGCAGGCCGAGGCCGCAGACGCGTCGATCACGCTGGTGAAGAACACCCTCGGTCAGCTGCCGATCAGGCCGGAGACCCATCGCCGCGTACGGCTGTACTACCTGGACACCGAGGGCGGCGGCATCTACGAGTCGAGTCCAGCGGCGCGGGACACGTTCGTCGCCGAGCTGGAGAAGCAGGGCTTCGAGGTGACGCTCAACGACGGGGCGAGCCGGGTCAAGGGCGCGACCCTTGCGTACCGCGACGAGGTCGACGCCGCGATCGTCGTCGCGAACATCGTCGGCTACGCCGCCGAGAACAACTACCGGATCCGCTGGAAGACGCCGATGAGCACGGACTGCCCTTGGTACGTGCACGAGGTTCCGACCGTCATGGTGAGCCTGAACTACACCACGCACCTGCACGACGCGACGATGGTCAAGGCCTACATCAACGCGTACCACGACAACGCGCAGACGATCCGGCTCGTGGTCGACAAGATCACGGGTGACAGCCCGTTCCGCGGCACGTACAACGACCTCGTCTGGACCGAGAAGTGGCAGGCGAAGCTCTGAGCCGATCCCGCTCTCCCTCCCCTCGACGTCACAGCGCCTGCACGAGATCACACCGGCTACAGGCGGTGTGACGTCAGATTGGCGGTGTGACGTCGGGCTTCGCAGTTGGACGGGGTGGTCTCAGGGCCGTGCGTCCGGGGGGTACGGGCCCCTAACCTGGGACGTGCGATGACGGACAAGGCGAACGACACGTTTCAGGTCGACCTACGAGGGCTGGTCGACCTGCTGAGTCACCACCTGTACAGCTCCCCGAAGGTGTACGTGCGGGAGCTGCTCCAGAACGGCATCGACGCGGTGACCCAGCGGGGCTCGATGGACGACCGGCCCGCGATCCAGCTCACCGGCGCCGACCAGTCGCCTGACGGCCGGATGCACTGCTTCGACTCGGGCGTCGGCCTCGACGACTCCGACGTCCGTACCTTCCTTGCCACCATCGGCCGATCCTCCAAGCGCGACGAGCTCGGCCTCGCCCGTACCGACATGCTCGGACAGTTCGGCATCGGCCTGCTGTCGGCGTTCCTCGTCACCGACGAGATCGAGGTCCTGTCGCGCAAGGGTGACGGCCCGATCGTGCGCTGGCGTGGGCGGGGCGACGGGTCGTACGTGGTCGACCACACCCCGCCCGAGGCCGGCGACCCGCGCGCGCAGTGGCTCGCGGCCGGGCCCGGTACGTGCGTCGCCCTCGCACCCCGTCGCGGCGCGGAGGAGTGGCTCGCCAGCGATCGCGTCATCGCCCTCGCTCACGAGTACGGCCGCTTCCTGCCCTGCCGGGTGGAGGCCACCACCCCGGACAGATCCGTCACCATCGCTCCCGTCACCCCGCCGTGGCTCATCGGGGACCCGGCGCAGCGTCGCTCGGCCGTACACGACCTGGGCATCTCGGAGCTCGGCATCGCCGCGTTCGCCACGGTTCCCGTGAGCGTGCCCGAGGCGGGGCTGAACGGGGTCGCCCTGATCCTCGGCAACCCCACACACTCCGGCCGTCGGCCCGGTAGCCGCGTCTATCTCAAGGGGATGCTGCTCGGCGACGAGATGGGCGGGCTGCTGCCCGAGTGGGCGTTCTTCGCGCGGCTCGTCGTCGACACCGCCTCGCTGCAGCCGACCGCGAGTCGTGAGGCGCTGTACTCCGACGACCTCCTCGCCGACACCCGGACAGCCCTGGGCAACCAGCTCCGCCGCTGGCTCACCCGTCTCGCCGCCACCGAGCCGGACCGGATCCGTGAGTTCCTGCGGATCCACCACGTCGCTGCGAAGGGCATGGCGCTCGCCGACGACGAGATGCTCAAGCTCCTGCTCCCGCTCCTGCCGTTCGAGGCCAACACCGGCGAGAGAACGTTGCCCGACCTCATGGCACGCACCAGCACCATCTACATCACCCGTACCGTCGACGACTTCCGCCAGGTCGCCCAGGTCGGCGGCGGCCAAGGGATGGAGATCGTCAACGGGGGCTACGTCTACGAGTACGACCTGCTGCTCAAGGCGGCGACCGTCCTGCCGGGCGTCCAGCTCGTGCCGCTGTCACCGGACGACCTGGACGCGCACATCCGTACGGTCGACATCTCTCGCGAGTCCGACGTCGCGTGGCCGCTCACACAGATGCGAGCCGCGCTCGACCGGCTGGACGTCGACGTCGAGCTGCGCGGCTTCTCGCCGGCATCCGTGCCAGCGCTCTATCTCGACTCCGAGACCGCTCAGGAGCGGCGCGAGCGGCGGGCCGTCCAGGAGACCGCCGACGACACCTGGGCCGCGATCCTCGGCGCATTCGACGACGGCGCCAGCTCTCGCGCACGCCTCCTGCTCAACGACGACAACCAGACAGTACGGAGGCTGCTCGAGGTCCGTGACCCGGGGCTGGCGGCGATGGGGGTGGAGTCCCTCTACACGCGAGCACTGCTCATGGGCCATCACACGCTCCGCGCGGCCGACCTGGCCGCCCTCGACCGGTCGTTCCTCGGCCTGCTCGACCGCGCGATGGGCGTCGACCGTGGCTGACGTCGGCGACTACTTCCCACTGCTCGAGCAGGCGCAGGCCCTCCCCGTGGGTCGACGGGTGCCGCTGCTCGAGCAGGCGGTGAAGCTCGCCGACGAGCTCGGCTTCGAGGACCTCGGCGGCCAGTCGCGACTCAGGCTCGTCGATGCGTACGAGCGCTCCAACTCCGGCCCCAAGATCTTCACGCCGTTCACGTGGCTGCTCCAGCGGTACGAGCTGCGGCGCACCTGGTTCGACGATGACCTGCGCTTCCAGTTCCTCTGGCAGCTCAAATGGATGACTGGCCATCTCGCCTCGTACCCGGAGGTCCCCCTCACGCGCATCGAGGAGAACCTCGCCACGATGTACCGGATCTACACCGAGGCCGGCGAAGGGCTCGGACCCGTGCACGGGTCCGCGTTCCTGCTCGCCCGGCACGTACGGGGCGTGCGGGGGGCCGAGCGCGAGTTCGAGGACTGGCTCGCGTCCGATAGAACCCGCCTCAGCGACTGCATCGCGTGCGAACCGTCGACCCGCGCCCGCTACCGGGCGGAGCAGGGCCGTTGGCAGGAGTCGCTCGACTTCGCGCTGCCGGCGCTGGCGAGCGGCAAGACCTGCAGCGAAGAGCCGAGCACGCTGTACGCGATCGTCGTCGAGCCCCTCCTCATGACCGGCCGTGGGGACGATGCTCTCGTCGCCCACCGCCGCGGCTGGCGTCTCGCCGACGACGGCGAGACCCCGATCGACCAGGCCACCACGCACATCCTCACGCTCGCCCGTGCGGGGGCGATCGACCGCGGCCTCGAGCTGCTCGCGCGACGGATCCACCTTCTCGACACACCCTTGACGCCGTATGAGCGAATGACCCTCGCGGCCGCCGCGACCCGGCTCCTCGACGCGGCTTCCGAGCTGTACGGGATGGGCTCGCGCACCCTGGAACACCAGGAGCGGGAGGTCTCGGTGGACGAGCTGCGGGAGCGGCTGCGGGCCGACGCGCTCGACCTCGCGCAGCGCTTCGACGCACGTAACGGCACGCCGGAGGTGGGCCGCGACGTGTGGGAGCGGTACCTCAACGCCCCGAGGCTGCCAGCCCTCCCGCTCCCCGCGCCGGTGACGCCTCCGCCGCCGGCGGCTCGAGAGGAGAAGCACCCGCTCGCACCGGACCTCCGGGACCTGTCCGCACTGACCGTCGAGCGGCTCGCCGACCTCGTCGAGCTGGCCCTGCGCTACTCGCCGCTGGACGACGTGCGTGTCCTGGCTGCGGAATGGCAGCGACGGCGGGACCAGCTCCCTACGCTGCGCGACTGCGCTGACACCGGGCGGTTGGCGGCACTGGCCTCGCTGGAGTACCTGCTCGTCTGGAGCGACTCGGAGATCACAGCGGCACGGGCCGCCACCCGCATCACGTCGGCCGCCGAGCTGTACCGGGCCGCAGGCGACGAGGCCGAGGCGCTGATCGTCGAGCAGTGGCTGACGGCACGCGCCGAGCGGTGGGACGACGCTCAGGCGATGATGCAGGCGATCGACGCGATCGGTACGCCGGGGCAACGGGGCCGGGCGCGCGTACGGGTGCTGCCGGGCGTCTCGGAGGAGCGCCGCTACGAGCTGCTCGCCGAGGTGCGCGACTTCCCGTGCGCCGTCGACTCCGACCACCAGCTGCGCCGGATCTGGGCGACGGCTCACAGCGCGGGTACGGAGTCGCCGGAGGAGCTCTACACGTGGACCGGGCAGGGACTGGCGATGCTGTTGCCCGGCGAGTACTCCGACTCAGCGGCCGGGCTCCACGTCCAGCGGGCGTTCGCGTGCAAGCTGCTCGAGCGTTCCGACGAGGCGGATGCCGAGCTGGCGGAGGCGTTCCGTGCGGCACGCGCGAGCGGGGATGTCACCCAGGCCGCCGTCCTGCTCGCACAAGCGCGGATGGCCCTCGGGGACGAGGACACCGACCGGGCCGAACCACTTCTGCTCCAGGCAGCCGCCCTTGCCGACAGGGCTCGCGCGATCGACTCCGTCGCCGACGCGAAGGGCATCCTCGCGGAGATGTACCGCCACGCGGGCCGCCTCCTGGAGGCCGCCGAGCTGGCCGAGGGCGGCCTCGCAGCCGTGGAGCTGGCCAGAGCGAGCGATGTGTACCTGGAGCCCGCGATGGACCTCAAACAGGCCCGGCTCATGACGCTGTCCGCGCAGGTGTCCGCGGACCTCGAGGAGACGAGCCGAGCGACCAGCCTCTACCAGCGAGCGGCCGAGCTGTACGAGGCGTGCGACGAGAAGGCGGCCGCGGGGACCGCCTGGGGATCGTACGCGCGGCTCGTCCAGGCGACCGACAGCGTCTCGGCCGTCCGCGCGTTCCGTCGTGCCATCGGTCTCGCGGAGGCCGACGAGGATCAGCGGGCCCTCATGGTGGCCAGGCGGCAGCTGCCGATGGCCGTGCAGGACGCCGACGGACTCGATGCGGGCCTTCGCGAGCTCGAGGCCGCGGCGGCGCTCAACGACGACAACGAGGCGCGCGTCCTCACGGACACGGATTTCCGCGAGCAGCTGGGTGACTGGGACTTCGAGTTCGAGCGGATGGACCTACGCGACACGAGGGCCCGCATGTACGGGACGGCCGAGCGGTACGAGGAGGCGCTGACGATCCTCGGAGACGTGCCGGAACGCATGTACGAGCACGGCGCCGAGACCCCGGGCCTCAACTCACGCCTCCTGCGCGCGAAACTGCTCTTCTCCGCCGACCGCGTCGACGAAGGGATCGCTCAGATCGAGCGCATCATCGACATCGTACGGACCTGGGACGAGCCTCAGCCCACGATCTCGGACATGGCCGGCATCGGCGCGCGGGCGCTACTGAGCGCCGGGCGCGACGCAGACGCCGACGCCTTCTGGGACAAGCACACGCAGTAGCCGCTCGGAGCGGGTACTCCCGAGTGAAGGCCCCGTATCGTTGGGCGGGACCCTCACGCAGAAGTCACTTCTCTGGCTCTCCTTGGTTGTCACCGGACCACGTGGGGCCGAACTTCCCGGCCCGTTCGGCCGAGTCGTCTGCACCGCCTCCCCAGCGATCACCCATCTCGTCTGCCTTCGCGCCCGAGTTGTCCGGCTCTCCCGACGCCCACTTCTCGCCCATGTCCACGGCAGCTGCCGTGGAGTCGTCAGGGCCGCCGGACCATCGATCCGGGAAGCCAGTGGGTGTTTCTGTTGCTGGTGTGGCCTCGCCCTCGGGAACCGTGCCGTCGACCTTGTCAGGGACGCCTTCGTGCCGCTCGTCTGAAGCCATGGCTTTCTCCTTCTTTGGATTACTCCGAGTCTATGCCGGGGTGAAGAAACCGCAGCCAATAACACCCCCCTGGGGTATAGACGGTATCGTGGGAGAATGCCCTCGACACAGCGCTCGGTAGAGCGCGTCATCCACTCGCCTGCCAGTCGCATCTTTGGCGTCCTCACCGACATCACCCAGCACCCGCTGATCGACGGGTCCGGCATGGTCAAGGGTCGCGCCAAGGGTCCGGCGCCGCTCGTGCACGACAGCCGGTTCACGATGGGGATGGCCATGAGAGGGTTCCCCTACCGCACCACCAACCACGTCGTCGAGTACGCCCCGGATCGCCTGATCGCCTGGGAGACCATCGGCGAGATCTTCGGCAAGGTCGTGTTCGGCGGCCAGCGGTGGCGCTATGAGCTGGAGCCGCAGGGCCACGACACGCTCGTCCGGGAGACGTTCGACTGGGGCGCATCCAAGGCGGCCGACCTCATCGGTCGCGGCGCTGCCCCGGACCGTACGGAGACGGCGATGACCGCAACCCTCGAACGGCTCGCAGCGCTCGTCGAGAGCTAGACCAGCTGGCTGCGAAGCTGCTGCTCCTCGAGGTCTGACAGGCCTGCCCGGCGAGGCGTGTCCCGGTTCTCTTCGTACGGCAGCACTCGTGCGAACGTGTCCTCGAGTGGTCGGGTCGTCAGACCTTGCGCGCGGGCGGCGCGGGTGTCGGCCGTGGCGCCGTAGCGATCAGCCGGGTCGTCGATCCACAGCGGCAGCGACTTCGTTCCCATCCAGGACTCGATGCCCGCTGCACGCAGGATCTCGACGGGCACGGGGCGCGGCGGAGGTGCTTGGTCACCGGCAACGCGCCGGGCAACGTCAAGAACCTCGACCAACGGAGTCGTACGACCGGCCGCGTTGTATGTCCCGGCGATGCGGTGCTGAGCAGCAGTGACCGTCCAGGCGGCCAGGTCGTCGACGTCGATGAGCGCGCACGGGAAGTCGGGGTCGTCCGGTACGAGCACGTCAGCTGCCGTCGGGTGCGCGAAGCGCCACGGATAGTAGCCCGTACGTGCAGACGTGTCCCCCGGACCGCCGATCAGAGCCGGTCGGATGATCGTCCAGGTCGCCGTCCCCGCCCGGACAGCCTCCTCGCACGCCACCTTGGCCGGTCCGTACGTGCTCATGTCGGTCATGACGTCACCGTCGAGCGCGGGGAGGGTCGGAGAGCTCTCGTCCTGCTCCAGCCGGTCGCCGTACGCATAGACGCTTGTCGTGGAGATGAACACGACATGCTCGGTCGACAGGTCTCGTAGGGCGCGGCGCACTTGTCCTGGCTGGCGCGAGACGTCGATGACGGCGTCCCACTGCTGCGCCGCGACCTGGGAGAGACCGTCCTCCTCGTCGCGGTCGGCTCTCACGAAGGACGCGCCCTCAGGCGAGGGGCTCGTGCCGCGGGCGAGACATGTCACATCGATGCCGCGCGCCACCGCCTCCACTGCGATCGCGCGACCCAGAAACGCGGTACCACCGAGCAGGAGCATCTTCATGGCTCCAGCCTGCCCGCTGACATCGGGCTTGGAAACGGCACAACAGCATCCACGTCACGAAGGCGGTGTGACATCGGGTCTGGGGCAGGCCTGCAGGGGGTGCGCCGAAGGTGTCGGCGTAAAGTCTTCGCCCGGAGGTGCCAGATGATCGTGGTGTGCGCGCCGGACTCGTACAAGGAGTCCATGACCGCTCCTGAGGCGGCGCAGGCGATGGCCGACGGGGTGCGCGACGCCGTGCCCGACGCGGTCGTCATCCAGCTGCCGATGTCCGACGGTGGCGAGGGCTTCGGGGCCGCGATCGCCGCGGCGACGGGTGACACGTCGGTACTGGTCGTGGTGCCCGACGCGCTGGGGAGGCCGATCGAGGCTGGGTACGCGTGGTCGCCGAGCACCCATCGCGCGGTGATCGAGATGGCGTCAGCCGCCGGGCTCGAGGCCATCTCGCCTGGTCAGCGCGAGGTGAGGCACTCATCGACGGCAGGCGTCGGCCGCCTCGTGCACGCCGCTCTCGACACGGGCGCCTGCCACCTCGTCATCGGCCTGGGCGGATCCGCGACCAACGACGCGGGTGCCGGGCTTCTGATGGAGCTGGGAGTGGTCTTCCGGGACTCGGACGGCGCGGAGCTGGCGCCCGTACCGGCTGAGCTCGAGCGCTGCGCCGCGATCGACACCAGCCACTTGGACCCGCGCCTGGCCGACTGCCTCATCGAGGCCGCCTGCGACGTGACCAGCCCTCTTCTGGGACCCACCGGTGCGAGTGCTGTGTACGGGCCGCAGAAGGGCGCCACACCTGACGACGTCGCGTACCTCGACGGTGTCCTGGCCCACCTCGTCTCCCTGTCCCCGCCCGCGGCGAAGCTGGCCGCCGTGCTGCCCGGCGCCGGCGCGGCCGGAGGTCTCGGCTGGGCTTTGCTGGGATTCCTGGGAGCCCAGATGCGGCCCGGAGTCGAACTCGTCGCCGACACTGTCGGTCTGGACGCGGCCGTGGCCGTCGCCGACCTCGTGCTCACCGGCGAAGGCAGCGTCGATGCCCAGACGCTGCAGGGTAAGACACCCGCCGGCGTCGCGGACGTCGCCCGGCGCCATGGCGTACACGTCGTCGTCCTCGGCGGTCGGGTCACCGAGGACGCAGCCTCGTTCGCCTCTGACGCGGTCGACCTCGTCACGATCACGCCAGAGGGTCAGCCCCTCGCGGAAGCCCTTCGTCGCGGACCCGCGAACCTGCGGCGAGCGGTCGCCGACTGGATGCGGGCCGGGGAGCGTTAGCCGCTCACGTGGAGCGTGGACTCCTGCATCTGTACGGGCGGGAGCGCTTCCTCCACGATGGCGAGCCTGGTCATGTAGATCACCACTCCCGCCGCGGACGTCAGCAGAGCAACCGGGACGATCAGGAGGGTGATCGCACCCGCACGGGCCGGCACGACGAACGCCGACGCGAAGATCGCCACGGCAGCCGGGAGTGCGTTGCCCAGCGCCAGCCACCACGGACGGAGCAGTGCGAAGCCGCAGGCGGTGATGACGACGAAGACGAGGTAGCCGAGACCCATCATCCCTTGGCCGAGTGACTGCGCCTGGATGGACTCAGCGGTGTGCACGAGGTCATGGGCCATGCCCGACCCGTCACGAATGAGCTGCTCGGCCCAGATCGCTACACCGAGGATCGAGGCGGCCACCACGAGGTTGAACCACTTCACACACCTGACTGCGGACCTGTGGCTCACCCCACGTTCGGCTAGACGGCAGCTCTCTCGTCCGGAGCCGCTCAGCCGTGTCGCTCGGAGGGTTTCCGGGGTACCGCACCTAGCCGGACTGCACCACGGGCGCCGGTTCCCTGATCGCGCGTACGGTTCGGATCACGCTGAAGACGATCTGTGAAACAGCAGCGATTGCGGCGAGACAGACGCCCAGCAGCGAGAAGAGGGCGCCGCAGACCGCGAAGATCAGCCAAGGCGCTGCGAGTCCTAGCCACACCTACCCATGGCGGATCACCGGGACGAAGGCGATCAGCGCACTGACCATGAAGTAACCGTAGGCAGAGCTGATCCGGGGCTTCGTATGCCCGAGAACTCTGGGCGCGCGTCGAGGTGAGCGAGCCGGCCCGCGAGATGCCCGAGATGTCCGGGATCGGGGAGCAGGCGAAGGTAGAAGATACCCTCTGTCAGGTAGACTTCTACCCATGGGCCTCAACATCAAGAACGAGCGGGTGCACCAGCTGGCGCGAGAGGCTGCGTCTCGGACGGGACTGTCCCAGACAAGCGTGATCGAAACCGCGCTGCTTCAGTATCTGAGAAGCCTTGACGATGACAAGGATGCCAAGCGTCGTCGTGTCGATGAGATCCTCGCCATGTTCGACGCTCGCCTCACAGATGAGGATCGGGCTGCAATGGGCAGGGACCTCGATGATCTGTACGACGAAGCAGGTCTACCCCGGTGATCATCGATACGTCAGCGCTGGTCGCGATTCTCCGTAACGAGGCAGAGCGCGTCGACTTCTTGGAGATCATCGGGCAGGCATCCGATCGAAGCATCTCCGCCGCTTCGTATCTCGAGCTCGGGATCGTTCTGGACAACCGGCACGACCCGAGCGCGGCACGAGGCCTCGATGATCTTCTCGCCACACTCGACATCGAGGTCGCCGATGTCACCGCTGGCCAGGCACGATTGGCGCGCAGTGCATATCGGGATTTCGGACGCGGCAGCGGCCACCCGGCCCGGCTGAACTTCGGGGACTGCTTCTCGTACGCCCTCGCGAAGGACCATGACGAACCCTTGCTCTGGAAGGGCGACGACTTCGGTCACACGGACGTGCGCCGGGCCTGAGCCGCCGGTCGGCCATGTCCGTGGCGACCGGTACCGTCCGGAGCATGTCGTCCCGTACGCGATCCGGTCTGGGATCGCTCGGCGACCGGGTACGGCGACCGACGACGGCGTTCTGCCTCGTCGACGGCTCCTCGCCGGGGCTCGTCATGGAGTGGCTGCGGGTCGCGGACACGTGGTCGGCCCGCGTCGCGTACCTCGACGACGGCGCCCTCATCGTCTCGATCCTCCCGGCCGACCGGCTCGAGAAGGCATCGCTCTCTTGACGTAACGGAAAGTCAAGACTACTCTTTCCGTTATGGAAACTGATCCGGTAGACGCACAGTCCGCACTCGACGCGGTCGCCGCAGCGGAGCGGCGTAGCGCTCAGATCGCCACCTCGCCACCTTGGTACGCACCCTGGTACGGCGTGACCTGCGGCACGCTGACCTTCGGCTTCTCGTTGTACGGCCCGCGACAGACGGCGGCCTTCGTGGTTCTCGCCATCGCCTTCGCCTCGCTGGGTCTGCTCGTCTCGGCCTTCCGTCGGACCACCGGAGTCTGGCCCTCGTCGAAGGGACTGCTCCGCTACCTGATTTCCGCTGGAATGGTCCTCATCATCGGCAGCGCCCTCGGCTTCGCGGCCATCACTGTCAGCGGCGCCTGGTGGCCTGGGCTCCCGGTCGCCGCGGTCGTAGCGGTTGCCGCCACCTGGTTGAGCCAGGCCTTCGACGTGGCCTACGCCAGCCTGCACGGGTCACGATGACCACGGCCTTCGACGAGACCATCCACAACCTCGTGCGGCTGCGCATCTGCGCGCTGCTCGTGGGACTCGACCACGCCGCCTTCCCGATGCTCCGGGACGAGCTAGAGGTGTCCGACTCCGTCCTCAGCAAGCACCTGGCGACCCTGGAGGCGGTGGGGTACGTGAAGCTGGCCAAGGCCACGTCGGATCGCCGACTGCGCACGTCGGTCGCTCTCACGTCGCAGGGCCGAGCCGCCTACGCCGCCCACATCGCAGCACTGCGGGAGATCGTCGAGGGCGCGGCAACACTCAGCAGGGAGTGAGAATGCGTACGGCCTCTCTTGGAGGCTGTGGGATGCTCGCCCGGTGAAGCCGACAGACGACGCAGCCGCGGACCGAAAGGCCATGGCGCAGGGTCTGACGACATACATCCTGTGGGGCTTCACGGCTCTCTACTGGCCGCTCATCAAGCAGGCGGGAGCTCTCGAGCTGCTCGCCAACCGGGTCGTCTGGTCGCTCGTGCTCGTCGTGGTCATGCTCGTGGTGCTGCGCCGACCGTGGAGCTGGCTGAAGAGCCTGCGGTTCATCTGGCCTAGGCTGCTGGCGGCGTCGGTCTTCATCGCGCTGAACTGGCTCACCTACATCTGGGCCGTCAACGCCGGCCACGTCGCCGAGGCCAGTCTCGGCTACTTCCTCAACCCGCTGCTCAACGTTGTCCTGGGGATGATCGTGTTCGGCGAGCGTCCCGCGCGGCAGTCCCTGCTCGGCATCGGCTTCGCGGCGATCGGCGTCGCGGTGATCGCGGTGGTCATGACGAAGACGATCTGGGTCGCGCTGGTGCTGGCGACCAGCTTCGCGGTGTACGGGGTGTTCAAGAAGCGTGCGACCCTCGGCGCTCTCGAGGGGCTGGCGGTCGAGTCCGGAGTCCTCGTGCCGATCGCGCTCGGGTACCTCATCTGGCTGGGTCCGTCCCAGCATCTCGGTACGGGCGTCGGACCGACCCTGCTCCTGATCGGAGCCGGCGTCATCACCGCAGGACCGTTGTGGCTGTTCGCGATCGCGGCCCCACGCATCCCCCTCGGCACGCTCGGCATGATGCAGTTCATCTCCCCGACCATCCAGCTGCTGACCGGCATCTTCATCCTCCGCCAGCACGTACCGCCGCTGTACTTCGTCGGCCTCGGCCTCGTGTGGGTCGGGCTCGGGTTCTACCTGACCGGCTCCCTGCGCAACACCCGCCGCGCCGCCTTGGTGGCCGGCGAGGACATCTGACCGAGCGGCTCCCCAACCCTTCAGCCCAGCTCCCCAACCCATGGGCCGCTCCATAAGCCATCGATGCCGTGGGAAGTGGCGCCATGGGTTGGGAAGCCAACTCCCGGATCTCGCCATGGGTTGGGGAGGGAGCTAACTCCCGGGTCGCGTCTTGGGTTGGGGAGTGCGCCAGCTGGCGTCGGGGTACGAGTCGCTAGCGCTCGAAGCCGTCCGTGATGACCAGCGGGACTGGCTCACCGGAGGCGAGCGTCTCCAGCACGAGCAGCTCATGTGGCACGACCGGTGATGGCAGATCCGACAACGAGAACCAGCGGAGATCCGCGGACTTGTCCATCTCGAGGCGCTGCGGCTACCCGATCCATGACCGACAGGTGAAGAGGAGGTCGACCCGCTCCTCGATGGGGCCTCCGTCGTTCTGGGTTCGCTGCAGACGGTCAGCGGTACGAGGACGGCTGACCAGGGATCTCGGGACGAAGCGCACTCAGTGGACAGGCCGATTACCCTGGGACCCGTCGTCATCTGAGGAGAATCCATGCCCGCTCTGCGTTCCCGCACCACGACCCACGGTCGCAACATGGCTGGCGCGCGCGCCCTCTGGCGCGCCACCGGCATGACGAACGACGACTTCGGCAAGCCGATCATCGCCGTCGCGAACTCGTTCACCCAGTTCGTGCCCGGGCACGTACATCTCAAAGACATGGGCCAGCTCGTCTGCGGCGCGATCGCCGAGGCAGGTGGGGTCGGGCGCGAGTTCAACACGATCGCCGTCGACGATGGCATCGCGATGGGCCACGGCGGCATGCTCTACTCGCTGCCGAGCCGCGAGGTGATCGCCGACTCCGTCGAGTACATGGTCAACGCCCACTGCGCCGACGCCCTTGTCTGCATCTCGAACTGCGACAAGATCACGCCCGGCATGCTCATCGCGGCCATGCGGCTCAACATCCCGACGGTCTTCGTGTCCGGCGGCCCGATGGAGGCCGGACGCGCCACGATCGACAACGAGGCCGTCGGTCTCGACCTCGTTGACGCGATGGTTCAGGCAGCGGACCCGAACGTGTCCGACGCACAGATGCAGATCGTCGAGGAGAGCGCCTGTCCGACGTGCGGTTCGTGCTCCGGCATGTTCACCGCCAACTCGATGAACTGCCTCGTCGAGGCGCTCGGCCTCGGGCTTCCCGGCAACGGCTCGACGCTCGCGACGGCCGCCGCCCGCAAGGACCTGTTCCTCCGTGCGGGCAGGACCGCGGTCGAGCTGGCGAAGCGCTGGTACGAGCACGACGACGCCTCTGTCCTGCCGCGCTCCATCGCGACGAAGGACGCGTTCGAGAACGCGATGCGCCTCGACATCGCCATGGGCGGATCGACGAACACCGTGCTGCACCTGCTTGCCGCGGCCGTCGAGGCCGAGGTCGACTTCGACCAGTACGACATCGACGCGCTCTCCCGCACGACACCCTGCATCTGCAAGGTCGCGCCGAGCTCGCACAAGTACTACATGGAAGACGTTCACCGCGCCGGCGGCATCCCGGCGATCCTCGGTGAGCTGGACCGCGGCGGGCTGCTCAGCCGCAACGTCCACTCCGTGCACGCCGACTCCCTCGAGACCTGGCTCAGCGACTGGGACATCCGCAGCGGCGCCGCCACTCCGGAGGCGATCGAGCTGTTCCATGCGGCCCCCGGTGGAGTGCGTACCACAGAGGCATTCTCCTCGACGAAGCGGTGGGAGAGCCTCGACACTGACTCCGAGAACGGCTGCATCCGGTCGACCGCCACTCCGTACACCGTTGAGGGCGGCCTGGCCATCCTCTACGGCAACCTCGCGCCCGACGGTGCCATCGTGAAGACGGCGGGCGTGTCCGAGGACCAGTGGACGTTCCGCGGCACGGCCAAGGTGTCCGAGTCGCAGGAGGCGGCTGTCGAGGCGATCCTCGGCGGGAAGATCAAGCCCGGCGACGTGGTCGTGGTCCGCTACGAGGGCCCGAAGGGCGGGCCCGGTATGCAGGAGATGCTGTACCCCACCGCGTACCTCAAGGCCGTCGGCCTCGGACCCCAGTGCGCGCTGATCACCGACGGACGCTTCTCCGGCGGCTCAAGCGGACTGTGCATCGGACACATGTCGCCGGAGGCGGCCGCCGGCGGTGCGATCGGCCTGATCGAGGAAGGCGACGAGATCGCGATCTCGATCCCGGAGCGTTCCATCGAGCTGCTGGTCACTGACGAGGTCCTCGCTGCCCGGCGCGCACGTCGCGACGAACGTGGCTGGCAGCCGGAGAACCGGGACCGCGAGGTCTCGCAGGCACTCAAGATCTACGCGACCCTCGCGCAGTCCGCAGATCGCGGAGCAGCCCGCCGCCGGGTCTAGTGCCCCTGATCTGAGGTCGCGTCCAGCGATCTCAGGTCACTGCCACTTCCAGCTCGCGAGCAGCTGCTTGGTACCTGCCTGCACCGACGCTCGGTTGTTCGCCCACGCGACGCTGCGCACCAGCACGCTCACGCCCGCATGGTCGAGGCAGTAGTAGCCGATGACCTCCTGCTCCGTCTGAGAGGTCCGCTTGAGCGTGACCTCGACGCCGACGGCCTGCTCGCTGCCCCACATGGCACCGTTGACGGCAACGGGCGGCTGCGCCGTCTCGACACCTGAGGCGCTGGCGATGGCTGAGGCCTGGTACGCGCAGTTCTCGATCGCAGCACGCTGGAAGTCGCTGAAGTAGTCGATGAGGTTGTTGTCCTGGTCGATGATCTCGCCCTCGTTCTTGCCGCCGTTGTTGGCGCTCAGTGTCCAACCGGTCGGGAGCGAGGCGGTGAAGTCGGATCCCGTCAGGGTCGACCCGCTCTGGGTGAAGCCCGGGTAACCGCTGGCAGCGGACGACGCCGACGGCCCGGCCGACGTAGGGGCACTTGACGAAGAGGCGCTTGACGAAGTGGCGCGCGACGAGGAAGCGCCCGACGAGGAAGCGCCCGACGAGGCCTGCGTAGTCGTCGGGGCGGTCGTGGACGTGATCGGCCCCGCCGCCGCGGGCTCCTTCAGCGCCTGCCAGACGAGGTAGCCGCCGCCGACCAGCAGGACTAGCACCGCCGCGACGACACCGAGGACCAGGCCGGCCCTCGACTTCTTCCTGGCAGGAGGGGCGGGCGGGTACGCGCCGGGAACTGGCGCGTATGCCGGTCTCTGCGGCGTGGGTGAAGACCCGTACGCCTGCGGGGCCCGCGACTCCGTGGACCATCCCTGGCCCGCCGGTCCCGGCACATACGCCGGCCCCCGCGGCGCGGGACTGGGCGTGGGCCCATACGGCTGAGGGCCGCTCGGCCCCGCACCATAATTCGGGGTCGCCGAGGGCGCCGTCGGTGCACTGGAGAACGACGACGGAGGCGTCGGCGTCCCGTACGACGGGGTTCCGGAGCCATACGCAGGTGTCGCCGGCGGAGGCGTCGGGGACGACCCATAGGTAGGGGTTGAAGCCGGTGGCGTCGGGGAGGACCCATCCGCCGGTGTGCCCGGGGCAGGCGTGGGCGACGCCCCGTACGCCGGCGTCTGCGGCGGCTGCGGCGCGTTGTTCGGCTGCTGGCCGTACGGGTTCTGCTGAGGGACCTGGCCCGGCTGCGGTCCATACGCAGGCGGTTGTGGCTGCTGCGGCGGTTGCTGACCGTGAGGGTTCTGCGGGCCGTACGGTCCGGATCCGGGCGGCTGGGTCATCGGACACTCCCCTCGCGGTCGACTGCGCTCAGCCTAATGGGACCATGTCCACGAACAGGCTCGTTCGCAGGGAGAATCGGACCGGCCTACTTCCAGGTCCACCCGCTCGTCAGGGCGTCCGCACCGGCCACGACCTCGTCGTACGTACCGGTGATCGGCATCCCCATGAGGTAGTAGACGGAGTCGTTGACGGAGACGCAGCGCAGGTGGATCTCGGTGCCCGAGCTCTCCATGGCGACTGTCTTGGCTGGCCTGCCGCCCCACTGGGTGTCAGGCAGCGTGGTGAAGGTGCCCGTGTTGGCGAGCGACGTACAGACGGCGGCCGCGTCAGACGTGTACGGCAGGTTCATCACCATCAACGTGTCGTACTTCGTGTCGCTCACCACCAAGCTGCCCGTCGTCGACGCGCACGACCATCCCGACGGGACCTGGGCGGAGAACGCGCTGCTGTCGATGGTGCCTCCCGAGCACGAGACATTCACCTCGCCGCCTGCGGTGCTCGTCGTGGTCTCCGTGGCGGCGCTGGTCGCAGTGGTCGCCTTCGTGGCGTTCGACGTGGGAGCAGCCGTGACGGTCGAGGACGCTGCGGCGGTCGTCGCGCTCTTGGCCTGGTTCATGAGGATCGCCACACCGCCCGCGACCATCAGCACGAGGACGATAGCGACGACACCGACGACGAGACCTGCGCTCGACTTCTTCTTCGGGCGCTGCGGCGGTACACCTCCGGGCGCGTTCCACCCTGGAGCCGCCTGCCCATACGAACTCGGGCGGGGCTGTCCTTGCGGGGCGCCATAGGGCGGCGGGGCCACGAAGCTGGGTGGCGGCTGGGCAAATCCAGGCGGCTGCTGACCATACGGTCCCTGCGGCTGGCCGTACGGCTGCGGCGGGGGCGAGGACCCATAGGGAGGCTGCTGCGGAGAGCTGTAGGGGAACTGCGGAGGCTGACCGCCCCCGGGCTGAGGCGTGTTGGGCGGCTGCTGACCGTATGGGTTCGGTCCGGGCTGGCCGTTCTGTCCCGATCCGGAACCAGGCGGCTGGGTCACGGGTCACTCCCCTCGCGAGCAGGTGAGATCAGCGTAGTGTCCGCGCCTCCCCGCTGGGGGGATGGGAGGTCTGCCGGGAACTACTTCCAGACCCAGGTCGACATCACTGCGGTGACTCCAGCGCGAACGGTCGCGTCGTCGCTGGCCTCGAGAGGGAAGTACATGAGGTACCACGTCTGCCCACCGGCCACCGCGCAGCGGACGCCGAAGATGCCGCCACGGTGCACCGCCTGGTAGGCGATCGCCCGCTTGCCGCCCCAGGTCTCCTGGGGAAGCGTGGAGACGATGCCCAGGTCCTGGATCCGGGACGTGCAGTCCGCCGCCGTGTCACCTGAGCCGGCGTCGTGCTCGACCCAGATCGCGTCGTTGCGCGTCGACGAGATCGAGATGTCACCGTCGTCGCCGTCGCAGGACCAGTTCGCCGGGACCGTCGCGATGAAGGCAGTCGTGGTGATCTTGTCGCCGCTGATGCAGTTGGTGCTGTCTGCGGCCGATCCACCCGCGGCCGGACGGATCGTGTCGGACGGTGTGGCGGTGGCGGTCTTCCCGGGCCGCGTCGGGGTCGGCTGCGTGACCGGATCCGAGATCGTCCCCCGATACAGGGCGTAACCGCCGTAGGCGATGCCGGCCACCAATGCCACCAGCGCCACCAGCACCACCACGATGGCCGTCGACGACGAGCGCCTGCGCGGCGGCTGCGGTGCGGGGGGCGGGTAGCCCGGTCCGTACGGCTGTTGCTGATAGCCCTGCCGGTACTGCTGCGACGGTGGCTGTGTCAGGTACGGCGGGGGCGGCGGCGGGTACCAGCCCGGCGCACCGTGGGGCGCGGGCTGTCCGTACGGCTGCGCGGGCTGGCCCTGCGGGGGACCGTACTGGGCTGGTCCGTACTGGCCGGGGGCGACGAACTGCGGCCCCTGGCTCCCGGGGATCCCCAGTCCCTGGGACTGGGACCCGGGATCGATCCCGTACGGGTTGGTCACGGCTGCTCCTCGCGCGTCGGCGACACCATTGTCACCCAACAAGGTCCGAGGGTCGCCCACGGCAGCAAGGTGGATGGGTGAATGATGGCACGGTGACCTCGTTCATCGTCGAATTCGGTGCGGGCAGCGCCGCGCGCACCATCGGTCTGGAGCGTGGCGGCGGCAAGGCCGTCAACCTGGTCAGACTGGCTGGGAGAGGCTTCCCCGTACCGCCGGGGTTCGTCTGTACGACCGATGCCTATCGCGCGGTCGTCTCGGCGAACAACCTCGGGAGCGTCGTGGAGGCGGCTCTCGGCAGCCTGCACGGCACGGATCCGGCGGCTCTCGAACGGACATCTGCCCTGATCCGCGCGGCATTCGAGGCAGCCGAGGTGCCGCGGGAGGTCGCGGCGTCGATCCGCGACGCGTTGGCCACGCTCGGTGACGGGCCCGTGGCCGTCCGCAGCTCGGCGACGGCCGAGGACCTCGCGGAGGCGTCGTTCGCGGGCCAGCAGGACACCTACCTCAACGTCGTCGGCGGCGACGCCGTCGTGGACGCGGTGGTCCGGTGCTGGGGATCGCTCTGGACGGCGCGCGCGATCGGCTACCGCGCCCAGGCCGGCATCCCCCACGAGCACGTCGCGTTGGCCGTCGTCGTACAGCGTCAGATCGCGTCCGACGCATCTGGCGTGGCATTCACCGCCGACCCGCTCTCGGGCGCACGCAACCGTGTGGTCATCGACGCGACGCTGGGTCTCGGCGAGGCGCTGGTGTCCGGCCAGGTGGTCCCGGACCACGTCGTGTGCAGCCGCAGCGGGCTTGTCCTCGCGGGAGCGCGCGGCGAGAAGGCCGTGGTGACGGTGCCGCTCGCGGACGGCGGCGTCGAGACCCGCCCGCGCACCGGCGAGGAGTGGTCCCTCGACGATGAGCAGTTCTCTTCGGTGGCGCGGCTCGCGGTCCAGGTCGAGCAGGAGTACGGGACGCCGCAGGACATCGAGTGGGCGGTCGCGGACGGCAGGCTGTGGCTGCTGCAGGCACGGGCGATCACGTCCTTGTACGAGCTGCCGCAGGACATCGACACGCCCGACGAGCTTGGTATGTGGGGGTCTTTCGGGGCGTTCCAGGGCATGCTCGAGCCGATCACGCCGATCGGGCAGGACGCGATCCTGCTGCTCATCCGTGGCATCAATCGGCTGCTGGGAGTTGTCCCGCCGACACGTGCGACCCTCACCGACTCACCCGTGCTGCGCGTGGCGGGCGAGAGGTTGTGGGTGCGGCTCGACCTTGCCTACCGGACCGGTGTGGGGCGCCGAGTCCTGCCGAAGTTCCTCTCCCTCGCGGACCCGGCAACGGTCGGCATCATCGATTCGCTCAACGAGCCGCGATGGGCACCGCGGGTGGCGATCTCGCCGGAGACGGTGCGTGCGCTGTCTCGTCCGGTTCGCAGGATCCTTCCAGGCTTGCTGCGGTCGTTTCGGAACCCCGAGGCCGTACGGCACCGACTGGAGCAGGACTGCGACGGGCTCGTCGCCGACACGGCCACCCGGTTCCGGCGCGCGTCGTCAGTGCGAGGGGCCGAGCAACGCCTACTGGCGCGGATCGCTGCCATGCACGAGTCGCTGGAGCAGATGTTCCCGGTGCTGCTTGTACGGTTCGGGGCGATCATGCCGGTGGGCACGTTCGGGATCAACGTGCTGCGCAAGGTCGGCGGACCGGAGGCGCTCGAGACCATGCGGTCGCTCGACGGCAACGTGACCACGGAGATGGACCTCGCACTGTGGCACACGGCCGAGGCGATCCGGGCGGACGCTGCCGCGCGTACGGCCGTGCTCGGGCAGCCGGCCGAGGAGGTGGCGGCCGCGTACCTGGTGGGAGCGTTGCCGGTAGTCGCCCAGCGGGCACTCGGCGAGTTCCTCGACGCGTACGGCATCCGTGGCGTCGGCGAGATCGACCTCGGCCATCCGCGCTGGGGCGACGACCCGGCAGGCGCGATCGTCTCGCTTCAGGCGTACGTGGGGCTTCCCGACGATGCCGCAGGACCCGCTGCCGAGTACGCCGAGGGCAAGCATGTGGCTCGGGCGGCGAGCGAGCGGCTGGTCGCGAAGCTCGCGGCGGGTGGGGCCGCGGGCCGTCTCAAAGGGGCAGTGGTGAGCCACCTCATCCGTACGGTTCGCGGTGGCTTCGGCGCCCGCGAAACGCCGAAGTTCACCATCGTCCGGGCGTTCGCCCTGGTCCGCAAGGCCCTGCTCGAGTCAGGTCGGGACCTGGTGGAGGCCGGCCGCCTCGACGACCCGACCGACGTCATGTACTGCCATCTCGGTGACCTGGTGCAGGCGTGGTCCCTGCCGGCGGGCGACCTGCAGCGCCGGGTGGCGGCGAACAGGGAGGCCTACGAGCGAGAGGCGCGGCGTCGTCAGGTCCCGCGGCTGCTGCTCGGCGACGGCCGCACGTTCTACGAGGGGATGGCCGACGCGGACGGCGACCTCATGGGGGCACCGGTGTCTCCCGGGGTCGTCGAGGGACGTGTCCGGGTCGTCCTGACGCCGGCCACCGCTGGTCTGGAGCAGGGCGAGATCCTCGTCTGCCCCGGTACAGATCCGGCATGGACTCCGCTGTTCCTCACGGCCGGCGGGCTCATCACCGAGGTCGGTGGCCTCATGACGCACGGCGCCGTCGTCGCCCGCGAGTACGGGCTGCCGGCCGTCGTCGGCGTCCACGCCGCTACTGAGCGCCTCGTCACAGGCCAGCTCATCCGCCTCGACGGCAGCACCGGCCACATCACGGTGCTGGAGGGGTAGCCGGAGTCCTCAGATCGATACCGCAGATTGCCTGGACTCCCCGAAATCGGGGCCTCAAGCCCTCCTGGCGTACCGATCTGAGGATTCCGCTCCGCTGCCCCCGATGACATTCCTGCGCGTCAGGCCTTCCCGACGTAGCGATCCCGGAGCGCACGCACGTCGATGGCCGTCCGAACCGTGGCAAGGGCCGGCGGGAAATGCTGGCCGTCGACAGGTCCGCCTGGCGGAGGCGGTGGGAAGTTCGGGGGCAGGTTGCTGTTCCTGCCCTCACCGTGAAAGGTGTTGAGCCGGGGGATGACGGTTCCTGAAGAGCCTTTCACCATTCACCCGACGTACCGCACGAAGTGAAGGCACTTGCCTTACACTGGGCCAGTGAAGCCAACAGCCTTCAGGTTCGTGGTCATTGCGGACCAGGTCGACAGTCGGACGGAGTCGGACCGGGTCCCGTGGGCGCTCAAGGCACTCTCGGGGATCGGGCTGTTGCTGCCCTACGAGAGGACGGCCGGCGACGAAGTCCAAGGGCTCGCGGCCACGGGGGAAGCCGTCGTGACCTCGGTCACTGCACTGACGAGGCTCGACGGATGGCGGGTCGGTATCGGCGTGGGCCTGGTCGACGAGCCGTTGCCCGAGTCCACGCGGGCGGCGCGTGGCGATGCTTACCTCGCGGCTCGGGCGGCCATCGGTGACGCGCGACGCAGCCCGGTGGCGCTCTCCCTCGTGGCCGGCGACAGTGTCGGAGGCGGTGGCTACGGTGAACACGTCGATGATGCGGAGACGGCGCTGTGGCTGCTCCGCTCGACGCTCGCGCGCCGCAGCCGGGAAGGATGGGAGCTCATGGACCTGCTCGACCAGGGCCTGACGAACGCCCAGGCCGCCGAGCGCCTCGGCATCAGCCCGTCCGCCGTGAGCCAGCGCCTGGGACGTGCGGCGCGTGCGGAGTCCGAGCGAGCTGCACGCCTCGCGACCCGCCTCCTCGACCGGCTGCTGGAGGTGTCTCCGTGATCCTCAAGATCCTGATCGTCGTGGTCATCGGCGCGCTGACCACGTGGGGCGGCAGCCCCCTCGTACGGCTCCTCTTCCGTCTCGCGGACAAAGCCGAGGGTCCGCGCGCTGTCGGGCCCGGACCGGGCTTCAAGGAGTCGGAGTCGTCGGCGCTGGCCGCCCGCCACGATGGCGGGGAGGACGGTCCGATCCAGGCTGCGGCGAGCCAGCTGCGCGGCGGGTTCTGGATCGGTCTGCTCGAGCGGCTGGCGATCTTCGCGACGATCATGGCGGGGTACGGCGGCGGACTGATCGTCATCCTCGGCGTGAAGAGCCTCGCCCGCTACCCGGAGCTGCGCGCGGAAGATCGCCGAGGCGCTGCCGAGCGGTTCATCATCGGCACGTTCGCGAGCTCGCTCGTCGCCGCGGCCGGTGCCGGTCTGGCTCTGTGGCTGATCAACCTGTGGTGAGCTCAGGCCGCGGGCGGGGTGGAACGGCGGTTCTCGACGCCGGCGAGGCCCCAGCGGACCGCGGCGGTGCCGAAACGGCCGAGGCCTGAGGCGATCGGTACGGCCACACCAGACAGGGAGATGTCCAACATCTCGCGTACCCAGTCGGGCAGGATCGCGATCGCTCCGTTCGCGAGCAGCTGGTAACCGGGCCGGGCAGCGCCGGTCACCGGTGGCGTGCGGAGCAGGAAGTCGACGGTGTCGAGCGCCTCGGGGCTCACCTCGAGCTGCGGCCGCATGGAGTCGATGAGCGCCGTCAGCTCCGCGACCGAGCAGGGCGGGTCGGGTACGCCGAGCTTGGCCGCGGGCAGTCCCGCCTGCTCGACGTACAGGTCGGCCTGGGAGTCGGAGAGCGGCCACCGTCCGTACGCCTGGTGCGCCCACAAGAACGACTGGATCTCGGCGGCATGAACCCAGGTGAGCAGGGTCGGATCGGAGGCTCGGTACTGGCGACCGCGATAGTCCCTCCCCCGGACCTGCTCGTGCCGCGCCCGGATGCGGCCGATGAGCGCCTCGGCGTCCGGGATCGTCGCGTACGTCGTGATGGCGATGTAGTCGCTCGTGCGCTTGAGACGCCCCCACGGGTCGCTGCGGTAGCCGGAGTGACCCGCCACGCCGGCCATGGCGAGCGGGTGCAGCGTCTGCATGAGCAGCGCGGCGATGCCTCCGGCGAACATCGACGCGTCCTCGTGCACGCGCCACACCGGGTCGCTCGGGGTGAACCACCGCGGCCCCGGCTTGCCCCAGATCTGCACGGCCCGGTCAGCGGCGTCCGAGCCGGCCACCTTCGATCGGACGGCCTCGCCGAACGCTCGTTGTACGCGCCGCAGGACCATGCTCTTCAGCGTACGTCGGCGCCGCGGCGACTGATCTCAGCTCCAGACGGTGACCTTGTTCCGGCCTCCGGTCAGTGACTGGACCGGACCCGGGACGACCGTGCCGTGAGCTGCCATGCCCACAAGATCCGTCCCGAGCTGGATGTCGGAGCCGTCGGGCGCCTCGAAGAGCAGGTCCGGGAAGCGAACCCGACCCAGGGTGGCGGTCGTCGGCACCGGGACCTGCTGATCGGCGAAGTCGTCCGGCAGAGTGAGCTGGAGCTCGACGGTGGCCCCGTCGTAGTTGATGACGAGCTCCGGCACGGTGTTGCTCACGACCGCACCGGTCTCACGCACGTACGGCTCGGCGCCGCCGAGGTAGAGATTCTCGTGGATCATCACCGGGTTCTTGACCGGCAGGAATGCTGGCAGGTCGCCCGGCATGTTCGCCTCGACGAGCGCCAGGTACTCCTCGTACGACGCGGGGTGCTTGTCGTACGCCGCTGTCCCATATGCGATCCCTGAGATGTTTCGGAGCGGACGCGGATAGGCGGCGCTCACGTCGCGAGGGTCTCCCCCGGCGCCGAGGAAGATGTTGCCGACGTACCGGTCATCGCCGGAGTAGATCACGCCGTAGCCTGCCATCTCGGTCGAGTGCGGCAGGTGGTACGGGGTGGCCCGCTCCATCACCGCATCCACGAGCACGGTGCCGGCGAACAGGTTCCCGACGTACGCCCCACCCTCACAGATCGACTCCAGAGACGCCTTCGAGCCGAAGACGTTGTGGTCGACGACATACGGACCGTGGGACACCTCTACGTACAGGTCCCGGGTGTTCTCGTGGAGCACGTTCCGCGTCACGCGCGTGCCCTGGGTCTGCCAGTCGAGCCAGATGCCGAGCGTGCAGTCGTGGATGTGGTTGTGGCCGATCTCAACGTCGATCGCTGCGTGGAGCTTGATGCCGGCGATCTCGGCTCCATAGAACTCCCGCTTCGTGGCGATTCCATGGATGTGGTTGTCGTAGATCTGCGAGAAGACGCACCCGAGATGCCCGACGACGCCGTTCTGGCCGCAGTCGTAGATGTGGTTGTTGCGGATGATGTGCGAGCCGACCCTCTCCCGGCTCCAGCCGATGTGCCGGGCGGCGAACACCGACTCCAGCTGGTACTGGTAGCCGGGCTTGTCGTGGCGCGTCGTGAAGAAGTTGTGGCCAGTCGTGATCTCCTTCCCGATGGAGATCGCCGAGCACTTGGCGTCGTGCACCACGTTGTCCTCGATGATCCAACCCTTGGCCCAGTTCGGGCCGATCAGGCCCGGCTGGTCGGCCGTCGGAGGGGCCCACGGAGTGGCGGCCTGCGACAGCTCGAAACCGCGGACGGTGATGTAGTCGTTCCCCGTCACCACCGGGTAGAACACCGACCGCCGGACGTTGATCTCGACAAGCTCGACGTTCGGGTCCGCGTCGCCGAACGTCGCCCAGACGGTGGTCGAGATGGCGCCCACCTCCGCGTACCAGCGATGCGTCGTCTGCTCCACATCGGGCAGCGGCATGCTGCGGCCGGTCCAGGCGTCGACGGCCTCCGTACGGGCGGGTTCCGTCAACTCCTGGCGGCTCAGTGCCTCGTAGAAGCTCTGTCCGTTGAGGTAGACGTCGCCCAGGTGCTTGCGCGGCTCGTCGAGGGTCTTGCGGACCACCCAGTCACCCTCGACAGCCAGGGCGAACGGGTTGTGATCGCCGAACACCGTGTTGGGCACGCTAACTGTCCACACCGGCCCGGCCTCGTGCGTCCAGCCGGTGACCTGCTCGGAACCCTTGATGTGGACGTGTTCGCCCGGGGCCGCGGTGTAGGTGATCCGGCGGGTCGCGTCGAGACCGCCGACACGAGGCTTCACCCACTCGCGATAGACGCCGGCGTGGACGACCACCGAGTCGCCGGGCAGCGCGAGTTGGGCGGCATGGTTGACCGTACGGAACGGAGCAACCTCGGTACCTGCTGCGGTGTCGTTGCCGGTCGTGGCGACGTGGAAGGTGGTCATGGCTTCTCTCGGTCGGTTGGGTGTGGGGACTAGCTCGGTGGTCTCAGCTCCAGACGACGACGGTGTTGCGGCCGCCGGTCAGGGACTGGATCGGGCCGGCGACCACGGGACCGTCAGCAGTGGCACCCACGAGGTCGGTGCCGAGCTGGATCCCTGAACCGTCCGGAGCATCGAACTCAAGATCAGGGAAGCGGACCCTGCCCAGGTCAGCGGTGGTCGGGACCTTCATCGTGTGCGACCGGAAGTCGTCAGGAAGCGTGAGCTCGATCTCCACCTGGCCCGCGTCACCCGAGACGACCAGCCCAGGCACCGTCCCCGCTACCACCGCGTCGGTCTCCTCCTTGTAGGGCCGGGCCCCGTCGAGGTACAGGTTGCCGCGGATGATGACCGGGTTCTTGACCGGTAGGAACACGTCCAGGTCGCCCGGGAGCCGGGCTTCGATCGTCGCCAGGTAGTCCTCGTACGAGGCGGGGAAGCCGTCGTAGCCCAGCGTGCCGTAGCCGGACTGCGTGATCGGACGGACCGTCTGCGGGTAGGCCGCCGAGACGTCGGCCGGATCGCCGCCCGTGCCGCAGAAGATGTTGCCGAGGAAGCGGTCGTCACCTGAGTAGATGACCCCGTATCCCGACACCTTCGTCGAGTGAGCGCGGTGGTACGGCGTCGCGCGATTCATGACCGACTCCACCCGCAGGGTGCCTCCGATCAGGTTGGCCACGTACGCGCCTCCCTCGCAGACCGTCTCGATCGACGCCTTCGAAGCGAGCACGTTGTGGTCCACCACGTACGGGCCGTGGGACACCTCGACGAACAGGTCACGGCAGTTGTCATGGAGCACGTTCCGCGTCACCCGGGTGCCCTGGGTCTGCCAGTCGAGCCAGATGCCGAGCGTGCAGTCGTGGATGTGGTTGTGGCCGATCTCGACATCGATCGCGGCATGCAGCTTGATGCCGCCGATCTCGTGGCCGAAGAACTCCCGCTTGGTGGCGATCGCGTGGATGTGGTTGTCGTGGATCTGGCTGAACACACACCCGAGATGCCCGACGACGCCGTTCTGGCCGCAGTCGTGGATGTGGTTGTTGCGGATGATGTGCGAGCCGATCTGCTCCTTGCTCCAGCCGATGTCGAGCGCCGCGAAGACCGACTCCAGCTGGTACTGATAACCCGGCTTGTCGTGGCGGCGCGTGAAGTAGTTATGTCCCGTCGATGCTTCCTTGCCTATCGAGACTGCAGAGCACTTCGCATCGTGGATGTCGTTGTCCTCGATGATCCAACCCTTGGCCCAGTTCGGACCGATCAGGCCAGGCTGGTCCGCAGTCGGGGGGGTCCATGGGCACGCCGCCTGCGCGAGCTCGAAGCCACGCACCGTGATGTAGTCCAGACCCGTCACCACAGGGTAGAAGACAGAGCGGCGGACGTTGACCTCGACGAGCTCCGCGTTGGGGTCGGCGTCGCCGAACGCGGCCCAGAGCGTCGTCGACTGGGTGCCGACCTCCGCGTACCAGCGGTGGGTCGTCTGCTCCACGTCCGGCACCGGCATCGTACGGCCGGTCCAGTGGTCGATGACGTCTGTGCGCGCCGGGGCCGTCAGCTCGTCGCGGCTCAGCGCCTCGTAGAAGCTCTGCCCGTTGAGGTACACATCACCCAGATGCTTGCGAGGCTCGTCCTCGACCGCCCGCACCACCCAGTCGCCCTCGACGGCGAGAGCGAACGGGTTGTGGTCGCCGAACATCTCGTTCGGGAGCGTGACCGTCCAGACCGGGCCGCCCTCGTGCGTCCAGCCAGTGACCTGTTCTGCACCCGTGATCAGCACGTGCTCACCGGACGCAGCAGCGTAGGTGATCCGCCGGGTGTCGGTGAGACCACCGTTGGCCGGCTTGACCCACTCCCGGTACACGCCCTCATGGACGAGCACCGTGTCCCCGGGGAGAGCGACCTGTGCAGCGTGGTTGATCGTACGGACCGGGGCGGACTCGGTGCCTGCCGCGAGGTCATCGCCGGTGAGGGCGACGTGAAAGATGGTCATGAGACTCCTTGATGCAGATGGTCAGGTGAGCGGAATGACGAGTGCGTCGGGGTCGTGGGCGTAGGACGAGACACGGAGCACGACCGAGGATGCTGGGGCCGGATCGATCGTCCTGGTCTCTGGATTCCAGGCGCCGAGCGCGGTGAGGGAGACCTGTACGGGAACGGTGACACTCTGCCCTGCGGGTACGGCCGCGACCGAGAACCCGGCCACGAAGTGCTCGCCAGGGTGCGGGCCGTCGGCACGACTCCCGTAGACCTGCACCACGTGGTGCCCGTCGTGGGTTCCAGCGTTGGTCACGGTCACCGCGAGGGTCACAGCGTCGCCCGACACCTCGCAGACCTGCCCCTGGTCGAGGCGGTAGCTCGTGTACGACTGGCCCCAGCCGTGCGGGAACGCCGCCGTGCCGTGCCGTGCGTCGATGAGCCGCTGTCCGTGGAGATGCCCGTACGTGACGGTGGTGGCCTC
Organism: Propionibacteriales bacterium; assembly: GCA_038317635.1. Taxonomy (GTDB): domain Bacteria; phylum Actinomycetota; class Actinomycetes; order Propionibacteriales; family Propionibacteriaceae; genus Fen-668. The sequence goes on along the minus strand of JBBQBP010000002.1, from coordinate 66,517 downwards.
ACGGTCGAAGTCAGGCAGGTCCGCAGGGTCGGCGGGGATGGCGAAGGGAAGTCGACCCGACGGGTTTGCCGCTCCGGTGAGGATGCGCCCGAGGGCGGTCCCACCGGCCATGCCCGCGTACCACATCATGAGGATCGCCGACGCGTCGCGCTGCCAGCTCTCCATCATGATCGTGCCCGCGCCGACGAGGACCACGACGGTACGAGGGTTGGCGGCCAAGGCGGCAGCGATCACCGCCTCGTCGCCGGGACGAAGGCTCAGCGACTCACGGTCGCCCCCGAAGCCTTCGGCCATCACACCCTCGCCCTCGCCGAGCGCTGTTCCCTCCATGGCCGGAGGGAACAGCGCGAGGAGGTCCGGGTTCGTCAGGGTGTCGCCGCCGACCCATTCGCCCTCGTCGCGCTCGTCGAACCCGACGACGACGATCACGCGATCAGCACCCGTCGCCGCGGCACCGACTTCCGCCGGGTCGTCCGAGGCGACGAGCCGAACATCCACGCCAGGCAGAGCGGCGCGGATCCCGTCGATCGGGGTGACGTGCGTGGGAGGGCGCACCTGAGACGAGCCATGGTCCCCGAGGTTGGCGTTGTCAGCGAGCCTCCCGGCCACGACGACGGTCCCCAGGGAGCTCGGGTCCAGTGGCAACAGCGGCGCGCCATCCACAGGGTCGTTGCGCAACAGCACCATCGCCCGCTCCGCCACCTCCTGGGCCAGCCCCTGGTGCGCCTCGCTCACGACGACGCCCGGTTCGGGGTCGGCCTCCACCCGTGACGCGTACGACCTCAGCTGCGCGGCGATCAGCCGGATGCCGCTGCGTCGCACCGAGTCCCAGCTCGCCTCACCCGACGCGAGCTGATCGCGCAGGTGTGTCGCCCGCTGCTGCGCGAACGGCTCCTCGAGGTCGAGACCTGCCTCCAGCGAGGCGGCCGCGTCGCGCAGTCCCCAGATGAAGTCGCTGACCGTGATTCCGGTCCAGCCCCACTGGTCGCGGAGGACCTCGGTGAGCAGATAGCGGTTCTGCCCGGCCCACTCGCCGTTGACAGAGTTGTACGAGCTCATGATCGCGGCGACGCCCTCGTCGACGCAGCGCTTGAAGTGCGGCAGGTACGTCTCGTGCAGGTCGGCCTCGGAGATCGTGACGTCGACCTCGAAGCGCTTGTTCTCCATCGAGTTGAGCGCGTAATGCTTGGCGCAGGCCATCGCCCACATCTGCACCCCGCGGGTGAGGGCGGCGCCCAGCTCACCGAGCTGGTACGGCTCGTCCGAGTACGTCTCCTGGATCCGGCCCCAGGCGGGATGCCGTGGCAGGTTGATGCACACGCCGCCGAAGAAGTTCCCGCCCTGCGCTCGGACCTCCGCGCCGATCGCCTGCCCGACGCGCTCCTCCAGGTCGACGTCCCAGGTCGCGCCGCGCGCCATCGAGACGGGGAACGCGGTGCCGTGACCCGCCACACAGCCTCGCGGCCCGTCGACGAACCGGGTGCCGGGGATACCGAGCCGAGCGACCTCACCGTGGACGATGGGTGTCTCGTTGTAGCGGCCCATCATCTCGACCAAGCCCGGCCAGAACGACGTGTCGCCGTCCAGCAGGCCGAGTCGCTCGTCGTCGGTCAGCTCGTCGTACAACCCGCCGGCGGCCGCTTCCGCGTCCGCACCCGCGCGCACAGCAACTACAGCAGCATCGAACGCTGTCATGAGGAGCCTTTCAGTCGATAGTGCCGACGGCGGTCCTTACTTGCCGACTCCTGCCGTCAGACCGCTGAGGAGCTGACGACGACCCACGACGTACAGCACGAGGATCGGTAGGGTCGAGAGGATGACCGCCGCCAGGATCGCGGGAATGTTCACCTGGTACTCGCCCTGGAAGGCCCACAGTCCCAGCGGCATCGTTCGCTTGTCGGGAGACTGGGTGAGGATCAGTGGGAACAGGAAGCCGTTCCAGGCGTTGAGCCCCTGGTAGATCGCCACGGTGACCAGCGCCGGGGTCGTGAGCGGGAATGCCAGGCGCCACATGATCTGCCAGTCGTTGAGCCCGTCGAGGCGCATCGACTCGAAAAGCTCTTTCGGCACGTCCCGCAGGAAGTTCGACAGGATGAGGATCGAGAGGGGCTGCCCGAAGGCGACAGCAGGCAGAATGATGGCCCACAGCGAGTCGTACAACCCCATCTTCGTGATCATCAGGTAGATCGGGACGATCGTCGCCTGGATGGGGATCGCGAGACCCATGAGGAACAGTCCGTTGGTGAACTTCAGGAACCGTCCTGTGCCACGCACGATGGCGTACGCGGCCATGAAGGCGAACAGCACGATCGGCACGACCGCGCCGACAGCCACCAGGACACTGTTGGTGAAGTACATGAGGATCTTGTTGGCGATGACCTCTTGGTACGCGTCCACCGTCGGTGGGATCGGCAGCGCCAGTGGGTTGCCGGTGAAGTACTGACCCTGGTTCTTCAGGGAGGTGACCACGACGTAGTAGATCGGAAGGATCACCACTGCGAGCCAGAACCAGCCGAAGATCCCGCCTAGTACGTTGGGCTTGTCAACCCCGCGACTGCCCTGGTCCCGCGTCTTGCGTACCCGGTTCGTCCGGGTGGTGGATTCCACGCTCATGTCACATCCCCTCCAACTGGCTGGCGGTCTTGTCGCGGCCACCGAGTCGCTGGATCCCGAGCGCCAAGCTGAGCCCGATCGCGACCAAGAAGACGGCGATCACGCTTGCGGCGCCCATCTGGTTGGCCTTGAAGCCCCGGATGTACATGTCCAGTGCCAAGATCCGGGTGACGTTGCCGGGACCACCCTCGGTCATCACGAAGATCAGGTCGAAGTACGTCAGCGAGCCGACCAGCATCAGCGTGGAACTGGTGATGATCGTGTACTTCAACTGAGGCAACGTGATGTGGAAGAACTGCCGCACCCGGTTGGCGCCGTCAATCTGCGCGGCCTCATAGAGCTGCACAGGAATCTGCCGGACCCCGCCCTGGTACAGCAGGGTGTGGAAGGGGATGAACTGCCAGGCGATCACCCCGACAATCACCGGGAAGGCGAGCTGCACTCCCAACCAGTCCTGGTTGAGGAAAGGGAGGTGGAGGGCTGCGCCGAGCCCGAAGTTCGGGTCGAGCAGCGCCTTGAACGCGATCGCGATCGCGACGGAGCTCAGCAGCAGCGGCAGGAAGAAGAGCACCGCAAGGACACCGCGGTACCGCTGATGTCCTGCGATGAACGTGCCCAGCAGAATGCACACCGGCGTCTGCACCGCCCACGACGCGACCATCAACATCAGGGTCAAGCCCAACGACGCCCACGTCTGGGGGTCGGCGAGCACCTGCCGCCAACTGTCGAGACCATTGGGCAGGATGGCCCCGATGCCGTCCCACTTGGTGAAGCTGAGAACAACCACACCGAACAGCGGGACGACAGCGAAGGTCACGAACATGATGAGCGCAGGCAGCACGAGCACGGACAGCGGAGTGTCTCGCGAGCGCGTTGCCGACGCCATTAGAGCGTTGCGTTCATATTGCTTGCGAACTGGTCCGGACCGATCTGCTTGCTGAACAGCTGCGAGATGTTGTTCAGCAACGCCTCGGCCTGTGTGGCGCTGAGTGCCTGGTCCCACGACTGCTGGAAGTTCGGGGCCGACGTGGCGAGGGTGTAGATGAAGTCCAGGAAGTCCTTGTTCGGGGAGCTCGAGAGCTTCGCCTGCGCCGACTTCTGCACGGGGACGCCACCGCTGGCGATGAACGCGTCGACGACGGTGTCGGTGAACTGGCCATCGAGTAGCCACGACTTGGCGACGGCCTGCTCAGCCTCATTCGCCTTGGCAGAGATCGACCAGTAGTTGGCCGGGTTGCCGACGATGTCCTTGGCGTCTCCCTTACCACCCGAGATGGTGGGGAAGCCCCCGAATGCGAGGTCCTTCGCCACGAAGTCGGCCGAGGCGGACTTCATGGCTCCGTAGGCCCAGCCGCCGTGGAGCATCATCGCGGCCTTGCCGGTGTACAGGAGCGCCAGGTCGGCGTTGCTGTCGGCGGTGATGGTGTTGAAGCCCTTGATGAAGCCGTTCGCGTCGATGAGGTCCTGGACCATCTTGTACGCCTCCAGCGCGGAGGGATCGGCCCAGGAGTCCTTCTTGCCCGCATAGATGTTGTTGAAGACCGCGGGGCCGCCGATGCGGTCGAAGAGGTACTCCAGCCACATCATGGAGGTCCACTTGGAGCCGCCGCCGAGGGAGAAGGGGGCGATGCCCTTACTGTTGAAGGTCCCGACGAGCTTCATGACGTCGTCCCACGTGGTGGGGAGGCTCGCGCCCACTTGGTCGAACAACTTTTTGTTGTAATACATGACAATCGGCTGGGTATTGTTCGTGGGGACGCCAAAGATCTTGCCGTTGCTCGTCCCTGCACCCCACGCGGCGTCGAAGAACTTCGCCTTCCATGCCGCTTGGTCGCCGATCCAGCTCGTGAGGTCCAGGACCTGGCCGGCATCGGCGTAGCCCTTGAGGATGCCCCCGCCCCAGCCGTAGATCAGCGTGGGAGCCTGGCCGGCGCCAATAGCGGTCCGGATCTTCTGCTTGTAGGCGTCGTTCTGGAAGAAGGTGACGTCGACAGTGCCCTTCCCCATACCGTTGAACGCCGTCACGCAGTCCGTGACGATCTTCTCGTTGGGCTGTCCGGACAGACCCCACATCGAGGCCTTGCCGGGTGCAGCACTACCGGAGGTGGTACCCGTCGCCGTCGAACTGCTGCAGCCCACCACCGAGACGGCTGCGATGCCGGCGCCCGCGGCGAGGAACCCGCGGCGGGAAAATGCGGATAGATGCGTCATCGTTGACTCTCCTGAGGTCCGCGGCCCGCACACCACGTGCGAGCAAGCAGGTTCACCATAACCTGGTTTGTATGGAGGAACAACTATTCGGATTCAGACCTTTGCCAGATCGTTACCTTGGTGTCGCCGAGGTGCCCGCAGGAGAGTTCATCGTGGCGGCGTACAAACGCGCCTCCCCGCCGCGGCGCGGCGGGGAGACTCTCTGTGGACCTGGGATGGTGAGTCGTGTCGGACCTGGTCAGGCCGCGACGGACCGTTCGATCTGGACGATGAGCCCGCACTGAGGACTCATGCCGCGCCATCTCATACGGCCGTTGAGCGTTGGGAGGTTGGTGAAGGCGACGGGGCGGAACGCACGCTGGGCCTCGTCCAGCGAGCAGAACCGGCCGACCTGGCGGAGGACGTCGGAATCCTGTTCGACTGGCCACGGCCTTCCGGCGTATGCGATGAATGGTGTACTCATGGGGGGCGTCCACCTCCTCCGAGGGGGGGGTCAGAAGGGCCGGCAGTCGGATGTCCGGCCCCCGGTGATCCCATCCTCGCCCCCGCACTGTCGTACGACAAGAGGTAGTCGAGACTTGACCGATTCAATGATCGAGATCATGGCCTCCCCCTAGAATCGGGCCCGGGAAGACAGGGAGAGAGGTCGACGGATGTCCGACGACACCGCTGGGCCCTCCGGGCCCGTCACCTTCTCGCAGGCGTTGGCCACCGACGGCGTTCGCCGGGTGATCCTCACCGTCTCGTACCTCTTCTGCCTCGTCGCTGCCCTCGCCGCTTTCGGCGTGATCGACGACCCACCGCCGTCCCTCTCGACGATCCTCACGCCCACCGCGTCGCTACTCTCGCCGGCCGTGGAGGCCGACCGCCTGTGGTGGGTCGTGATGATAGGGCTGGGTGTCTACGTCGGGTGGATCTGGCTGCCCGTCAATTCGGGCGAGGCGCGCGGCCGGGCCATCGCCTATCCCGCTTCCGCAGCCCTGGGTCTGCTCGGAGTCTGGTTCTTCGTCGTACGGGGCGGCGAGCTCGTCATCGGAGCCCTGGCGTCGCTGGCGGTCGTCGCGGCACTGATCCGGACCCTGCACGTCTCGAACAGCACCCCGAGCCGCAGCTTCCTCGGGCGGCAGTTCACCCAGATCGGCTTTGCCGTGACGCTCGGATGGATGTCCGTCCTCACTGCGGACACCATCGCCGCGGCACTGGCTGCTCACCATGTGCCCGCGATCGCCATCTCGGCAGAGACGTGGGGGATCCTTGCCACCACAGCGCTGCTCGGGTTCGGTATGGCTCTGATGCGCTACCTGCCCGGCCGCCTGTACATCGCGATGGCGATGGCATGGGGCTTCGTCTGGATCGCGTACGGGCGGGTGATGGACACACCCAAGGCGTACGGCCTCGCGGTGGTCGCCCTTCTCTGCGCTGTCCTCGTCCTCGTCGCCGGCGTCGCGGTGTTCCTCTGGGCCCGCGGTCGCACGCGCGAGAGGGTCAGCTAGCCCGGAAGCCGCAGAACCCCCCGACCCTCGAAAGGGTGCGGGGGGTTCGTGCGGCCGGCCTCACAGCGGCCGCGTCTGCTGGGTCACGGCTGCTGGATGGCCGAGATCTCGATGTCGAGGGTGACCTTCTCGCTCACCAGCACGCCCCCGGTCTCGAGGGCCGCGTTCCAGGCGATGCCGTAGTCCTTGCGGTTGATCGTGGTCTCGCCCTCGAAGCCGGAGCGCACGTTGCCGAAAGGGTCCTTGGCGGTTCCGACGTAGGAGAACGGGATGGTGATCGGGTGGGTCTGGTCCTTGATGGTCAGGTCGCCCGTGACCTCGAACGTGTCCGGACCGGTGACCTTGACATCCGTGGAGGCGAAGCTGAGCGTCGGGTAGGTCTCGACGGCGAGGAAGTCGCCACCCTTCACGTGGTCGTCGCGCATCTGCACGCCGCTGTCGAAGCTGGCAGACTGGATGGAGACGTTCACGCTCGACGCGGTGGGGTTCTCACCGTTCAGCTGAGCTGTGCCCTCGAACTGCGAGAAGCCGCCGCGCACCTTCGTCACCATCGCGTGACGGGCGCTGAAGCCGATGCGGGAGTGGGCTGCGTCAATGACGTACGTGCCCTTGAGATCTGTGAGGCTGGACATCTGGTGTATCCTCCAAGTAGTTGATGTTTCAATCATAGCGTGCCGTCCCCTGATACGCAAGACTCAGCATGTGAACGTTGCGCTGCGGAGCCGGTCGAGCGGCTCCTTCTACTCCTTCTACTCCTTGTACGACCAAGGCTTCGCGCGGGTCGCCGCGTGTGCTGTGCCGGTCGCGCTGGCAGATCCCGAGACGAACGCCGCAACCGTCATCGCGGCGGCTCAAGAGTGCAGCGAGCAAGGCGTCGCGGTGGCCGTGTTCCCCGAGCTCTGTCTGAGCGGGTATGCCATCGACGACCTGCTGCTGCAGGACCCGCTGCTCGATGCTGTCCGGGAGGCGGTCGAGACGGTGCGTGCGGCGAGCGAGGATCTGGCGCCGGTCGTCGTCGTCGGAGCTCCCCTTGCGACGGGGAACCGTCTGTACAACTGTGCTGTCGTCATCCACCGTGGCAGCATCCTCGGCGTCGTGCCGAAGTCGTACTTGCCCAACTACCGCGAGTTCTACGAGAAGCGTCACTTCGCGCTCGGCGCTGAGGTCGGCCCGTACAGCGAGATCGAGATCGGCGATGCAGTCGTGCCGTTCGGGTCCCGCCTGCTGTTCGAGGCCGCCGACGTGGCCGGGCTCACGCTGCACGTCGAGGTGTGCGAGGACATGTGGGTTCCGGTGCCACCGTCGGCGCAGGCGGCGCTCGCCGGAGCGACCGTTCTCGCCAACCTGTCGGGCTCCCCGATCACCGTGACCAAGGCGTCCGAGCGGGCGCTCCTGTGCCAGAGCGCCTCGGCACGCTGTCTGGCCGGGTACGTGTTCGCTGCCGCCGGCGAGGGCGAGTCGTCGACCGACCTGTCCTGGGACGGCCAGACCATGGTGTACGAGTCCGGCGAGCTGCTCGTCGAGACCGAGCGCTTCCCCGAGGGTCCGCGGTACTCCATCGCCGACATCGACCTCGACCGGATCCGGCAGGACCGCCTGCGACAGGGCTCCTTCGACGACAACCGGATCGCGGAGGGCTCGGACGACTACAAGACGATCCCGTTCACGCTGGACCCGCCGCAACGGGACCTCGGTCTCAAGCGGGCGATCGACCGGTACCCGTTCGTCCCCAACGACCCCGCCCGCCTCGCCCTCGACTGCTACGAGGCGTACTCGATCCAGGTGTTCGGCCTCGAGCAGCGGCTGCGGGCCATCGGTCACCCGAAGATCGTCATCGGTGTGTCCGGCGGCTTGGACTCGACCCAGGCACTGATCGTGGCCGCGCGGGCGATGGACCGGCTCGGCCGGCCTCGGTCGGACATCCTGGCGTTCACGTTGCCGGGCTTCGCGACGAGCGACCATACGAAGAGCAACGCGACGGCGCTGGCGACGGCGCTCGGGGTGACGTTCGAGGAGATCTCGATCATCCCCCTGGCGGAGCGGATGCTGCAGGATCTGGGGCATCCGTTCGCCGATGGGCACCCGACGTACGACGTGACGTTCGAGAACGTCCAGGCGGGTCTGCGTACGGACATCCTGTTCCGCGCGGCCAACCAGCGAGGCGGCATCGTGCTGGGGACCGGCGACCTGTCCGAGCTGGCACTCGGCTGGTGCACGTACGGCGTCGGCGACCAGATGAGCCATTACACGGTGAACTCCGGCGTGCCCAAGACACTCATCCAGCACCTCATCCGGTGGGTGATCAGCGAATCCATGTTCAGCGACGACGTCAACGCGACGCTGCGCAGCATCCTCGACACCGAGATCACGCCCGAGCTCGTACCGACCGGCGAGGACGGTTCTCCGCAGTCCACGCAGGCGACCGTCGGCCCGTACAACCTGCAGGACTTCTCGCTGTACTACACGCTCCGGTACGGCTACCGGCCGCGCAAGATCGCGTACCTCGCCTGGAACGCGTGGCACGACGCCGGGTACGGGTCGTGGCCTGCTGGCATCCGCGACGACGAGAAGGTGGCCTACGATCTGGCCGAGATCCGGCGCTGGCTCGAGGTGTTCTTGCACCGCTTCTTCGGGTTCTCGCAGTTCAAGCGCTCGGCGCTGCCGAACGGGCCGAAGGTCGTGGCAGGCGGCTCGCTCTCCCCGCGCGGCGACTGGCGCGCCCCCTCCGACGGCAACGCGCGTATCTGGCTCGCGGACCTGGAGAACGTCCCCGCCCACTAGCCCCCGCGCACAACCTTTCGGACTCCCGCACAACCCTTCTGACCACGCTGACGCACCACAAGGGTTGTGCGCGCATCCGGGCACGGCGCTCCGAGGCGAATCTTCGATCTGCGCTAGAGAGCCGGATAGTGTCCGGACATGGATCCCGTCCAGAACCCGTACGCCCCCGGTGCGGGCCAGCGACCGCCCGAGCTGGCAGGCCGCGACGACCAGCTGCGCCAGTTCGACATCGTCCTGGAGCGCATCGCACGGGGCCGTCCGGAACGGTCACTGGTGCTCACAGGCCTGCGCGGCGTGGGCAAGACCGTACTACTGAACGCGATGCGGTCCGCGGCCGTACGGGCGGGCTGGGGCACCGGCAAGTTCGAGGCGCGGCCCGACCAGAGCGTGCGGCGTCCGATCGGCGCCGCACTCCACATGGCCGTACGCGAGCTGGCACATCCCGATGCCGTACCGGTGCTCGGCGCGCTCAAGGCGTTCGTCGAGCGCGACTCGCCGAAGGGCTCGAAGCCCGCCGACCGCTGGCAGCCCGGCATCATCGCGCCGACCGTCACGGGACGAGCCGACTCCGGCGACATCGAGATCGACCTCGTCGAGCTGCTCGTCGACATCGCGGGCCTCGCGGCGGACGTCGGACGGGGGGTCGCGCTCTGCATCGACGAGATGCAGGACCTCGGGCCCGCGGACGTGTCCGCCGTCTGCGCAGCCGTGCACGAGCTCGGCCAGCAGGGGCTCCCCCTGGTCGTCGTCGGCGCCGGCCTGCCGCATCTGCCTGCAGTGCTCTCGGCCTCGAAGTCGTACTCGGAACGGTTGTTCCGCTACCAGCTCGTCGACCGCCTGCCGCGTAACGCCGCCGACCAGGCACTCGTCGCACCAGCAACTGACGAGGGCGTCGAATGGGACGCACAGGCGCTGGAGGAGATGTACGGGGTCACGGGCGGCTATCCGTACTTCGTCCAGGCGTACGGGAAGGCCGTCTGGGACACCGCCCCGCGCACGCCCATCAGCCGCGAGGACGTCGTGGTCGGCGCGCCCCAGGCCGAGGCGGAGCTTGCGGTCGGGTTCTTCGGGAGCCGGTACGAGCGGGCGACGCCCGCCGAGCGCGACTACCTCCGCGCCATGGCCGACGCGGACGCTGACGGCCTCGGCTCGGTCGCGACCTCGGAGGTGGCGCGGGTCCTGGGCCGTACCCCCCAGTCGCTGTCCCCCGCCCGCGACTCCCTCCTCAAAAAGGGCCTCGTCTACTCCGGCGAGCGCGGACGCGTCGCCTTCACCGTCCCCCACTTCGGGCGGTACCTGCAGACAGTCGGCTGACGACCGCCAGGTTATCCACAGGGTCGCCCCGTCGTGGGCAACCTGCGTCCTTGAGGCTTCATCCATGCGTACCCCGAGGCCTGGATCTCCCTCCCCAGCCGTTCAGCAGCACGGACCTGCCTGCCTCACCAGGCCAGCGCTCGTGCGATTCGTTCCATGACGACGTCGGGCCTTATACTGAACATGGGAATCGTTCCTATCTAAACTAGTCAGCAGGCAGGCCGCCAGCCTGGCGCCCTCTCTGAGGAGGCACCGTCATGTCCGCATCGCACAACCCCCGCCCAGTCCCAAGGTCTCGCGAGTGCTGCATCCACGAGGCGATCCACAGCCGGAAGATGGAGGGCATCCACAACGGGAAGATCCCGCGCAGGGACGTCGCACCCGTCGAGCCACTCCTGTCCGCCGCGACCCCCTCGCCTCGCTGACCGCGGCTCCTCAGGGTCCTGACGAAGCAGGCGACCGCGCGCCGACTTCAAGGATTCGGGCGAAGACTCAGACGCCTCTCACTATCGTCGAGACATGAGCCAGACGCCTCAACCTCCCCAGCTGGGGCAGATCGTCAACGGCCACCAATGGAACGGGACCCACTGGGTACCTCTGGCTCCGCCCCCGGCCATCGGCCAGATCAGCAATGGTCATCGTTGGGACGGTAACCGCTGGGTACCCATCCAGCCCGCAGCTCCAGCGCCGAACGCCTCCGAGACCGGTCACCCCGTCCTGTCCGAGCTGCACCGGTTCGCCGACGCCTGGCACCTCACCTGGAGCCAGAAGCGCGACATGGTGCGGCTCGAACGGATCGTGGCTGAACGCAAGGTGATGCTCGGCACCGCCAAGCTCACGTACCGCGCCACCATCACCGTCGACGAAGGCCGACGCGGTGTCTCCTTCTCGGAGATGCTGGTCGAAAGGGGGACTGGAGTGTCCTCCGGTGGCGACGATGGCGAGGGTTCCAGGTTCGGGTTCCAGGCCTCGTCGTACAACACCCGCAGGGACACCATCGCCGACGACATCGAGAACCAGGCGCGCCAGTACTCCCGCCAGTACGTGCTGGACTTCCCCTACGCCCGAGTACGAGAGGTCGTCGACCAGATCGTCGCGGCCGCAGGGTACGGGTTCCGGTACGGAAGGTGAGCGCCTCTCCCTCGAAGGCCGTACCCGCGGCCGAGCGCTCGCGCGACCCGGGTCCTGTGCACCACCATTGGCAACTATGAACATCACAGTGATCGGTGGCAGCCGCGGCACGGGAGCGCTCGTCGCTCAGCAGGCTGCGGCCGCGGGCCATCAGGTCCGTACCGTGTCACGGTCGCTCGGCGTACCCCTGTTAGGCGTGGAACAGCTCGCACTGGACGCGACGGATGCCGGAGCGCTCCAGCCTGCGCTGGGCGGCGCCGACGCTGTCGTGGTGACGGTGGGAGCTCAGGCTCGCGCTGGGGAGACGCCGCGTACGGATGTCACCCGGGCAGTGATCTCGGCGATGCGGGTCGAGGGCGTGCGACGGATCGCGGTGCAGAGCTCGTGGGGTGTCGGCGACTCGTACAACTCGATGCCGTTCATCGTGAAGCGCCTTGTCGTACCACTGATCCTGAAGCAGGCGCTGGTCGACCACGGCTTGCAGGAGGCGCTTCTGGTCGACAGCGGTCTCGACTGGACCGTCATGCGTCCAGGCGGGCTGACCGCGGAGAAGCCCAGAGGAACGGTACGGCTGGCGCCCGGCGACGGCTCGTCGGGGTCGCTGGGCAGGATCGCACGCGCCGACGTCGCGGAGATGCTCCTCGCCGCCCTCGCCGACCCAGAGACCATTGGTCACGCCTACACGCTGACCGCCGGCTGATGGCTCGGCGATGGGAAGCGCCGGCCTGAGGCATCGTTCCCGTGGGGTCCCCTCGGATGGCCTCCCAATGACTCCGGATCGTGGCCCAACACTGACCTCCGAGACGCGGCGCCGCCGCCTACGATGGGTTCACTGCTCACAGAATGAGCGCAGGAGGGGCGGTGCGATGTTCGCGGGGCGGTTGATCCTGGAGAGTCTCCGGCTGGGCACCGACATCCACACCCCAGGGTTGCACATCGACCGCATCCTGCGCGTCCCGGTCGACGGGGCCACGGCCGAACAGCCCGACGAGTGGTCGATCGTCGACTTCCGCGGCCCGGACGAGTCGGCCGACGGCTTCGCCACGCAGCTGTCGGAAGCCATGGAGCCCGCTCACCACTGGTACGCGGACCTGCGCATCGGCGAGGAGCACGTCGTCATCTTCCCGGGCCACATCCTCCGCTACCGGACCGGCGATCCCGCGGGGCACGAGGAAGTCGTCGCGTACGGACGCACCCTCGGCATCCCCGACCAGCAGCTCGACTGGGGCGAGGTCGACGACTAGGCGGTGAACGCCGCCTTGACCCCGTCAGCGGTAGCAGTGTCGGTGGGCGCGGTGGAGAACACTGTCTCCACCGGGCTCATCGACTCGAACACCAGTCCCGTCGGCGCGAGCGCCACAGTCATCAAGACCTCCCCACTAGGCCTTGGCCAGTGCCGACTGCAGACTGGTGATGTACGCGGCTGACGTGTACGTCGCGCCGCCGATGGTCGACACTTTGGCCGAGTTGGCTGCCAGGACCTCCGACTTCATGATCGGGACGGCCTGGCTGTCGATCGACTGGGACCTGCGGTCACCGCCGTCGAGCGCCTGGGCCGAGACGTTGGTGATCTTGCCGCCCGAGATGGTCACGGTGACCGTGACGGTGCCGTACGGATGCCTGATGGTCGAACCGGTGTACGTGCCGTCCTTGTAGGTCGTGCCGCCCGATGTCGTGGTGTTGCTGTTGCTGTTGCTGTTGCTGTTGCTGTTGCTGTTGCTGTTGGTCGTCGACGTCGTCCCGTTGTTGGCCGTCGTGCCGGTCGTGGTCGTCGTGTTCGTGACGGTCGCACCGTTCGCGGTGCCTGCCGCCCACCCGGCCCCGAGGACGCCCGCCGAGGCGATGACTGCGGCGAATTTCGCCCGAGTACTCACCAGACGAACCTTTCGTTGTGGATGGAGTTCAGCGGGGTGCCACATGCCAGCGCATCGGCGACCACCAGGTCGGATGCGGCCTGCGGACCACACACGTACACATCGCTGTCAGCCACGTACGGGACGAGGTCGCGGAGTCGGTTCCCGCGATGGGAGGTCGGCATCCAGCCCGTCTCACCGAGACGGTTCTGGGTCCGTGACCCGATCAGCGTGATGAGCTTGACGCCCCTCTCCTGGCACAGGACCTGGATCTCGCGCAGTAGGTACAGCTGGCTCGGCGTGTGGCCGCGGAGGATGACGGTCGCCCGTCCGGGGACGATGTCGGTCGTCTCGAGCAGGGCCCGGATCGGTGCGATGCCGATGCCTATCCCGACCATGGTCAGATTCGCCGCGGTACGAGCAGCGTCGGAGAAGATCCCGTACGGGCCTTCGATCATGACCCTCGTACCGGGCTTCACGTTCATCAGGGCGACCGTGCCGCGGCCCAGGGCGCGGATGGTGATCCGCAGCGTGTCCGCCGTGGGCGCCGCCGACACCGAGAACGGGTGCTGGTGCCACCAGAGGCCCTTGGCGAGGAAGCGCCACTGGAAGAACTGGCCGCCCTCGACGTCGAGCGCGGGGAGGTTGCGGCCCTGCATCTCGATCGAGACCACGTCGTTCCCCTCGTACCGCACCTTCGTGACGACGAGCTGGTGCTCGAACGAGGAGAGGACCGGCAGGAAGACCCGGAACGCGAGGATCGCGAAGCCGGCCACGACGAAGAGCCCGATCCAGTACCCGCGGGCGAACGTCCCGGGGCGCAGCACGGTGGTCATCGAGAACTGGTGAGGCAGGGAGAAGCCGACAGCGACGTACGTGGCGAGGTGGATCACGTGCCACACCTCGTACGGGAGCGACTTCTTCACCGAGATGATCGACGAGACCGCGACACCGATGAGGATGCCCATGCCGCACACGCTCAGGACAAGGTCGTTGACGCTGAGCAGCGAGCTCAGCTCTGTCCCGAGACCGAGCCCGTCCTTCGCGGCATAGCCGCAAAGCAGGAACCAGCCATGAAGCAGCAGGCCGTAGATGACCCACTTGCCGAGCTTGCTGTGCACGTGGACCGCATGGTCGTGTCCGAACGCCCGGTCTACGAAGGGGATCCGCGCGGCGAGCAGGAGCATGAGGACCATGAGGTCGGTGGCGACCATCCCGGTGACGATCCCGATGGCCGTGAGGGCCGCGCCGAGGGAGGTGATCTTGTACAGTCCGCCATCGGCGAGCCAGAGCGCGATCACCATGGCCACGGACACCCAGGCGATCACGGTCAGCAGGTCGGCGCGAAGGTTGCGGCCGATCGACTGCAGCCGGTAACGGCGGCGTAGGGCAGCGGCGTAGTCAGCGGCGCGGGCAGTGCCCCTTCTCGGGGCCGCGGCGTTGCGCATCACCGGGCGGGTGGATGTGGTCGTTGACATGTCACTACCGTCGCGGTCGTGACTGTGGAGTTCCTGTGAAGGCTTGGTGAAAGCTGTACGACTTCGGTTAAGGCTCGGTTGGGGCCCCGCCAAGGCTGAGTTAGGCGCGCCTGGGCAGCCATTTCAGAACCCGGCAGCGCTCGCGAGTCGGTCGGTCCAGGGCCCGGATGTCGGCAGCGCCGCCCCGTCGAGGGTGGCGATGGGACAGACGCCCCGTACGGACGAGGCGAGCCAGGCTCCGGTCACCGCATGGAGCCCGTCGGGACGGATCAGCGCGGGCTCGAACCGTACGTTCTCGGCGTGAGCCCATTCCTTGAGGATCTCGACGGTGACGGAGCCCAGGATGCCGGTGCCACCGGTCGGTGTGGTCCGTACAGCTCCATCCACGACCCAGAGCAATGACGACGTGGGCGCCTCGAGCGCGTACCCGTCGCTGCTCACGAACAGCGCGTCGTCGGCACCGCGCCGAACAGCCTCGCGCCTCGCGGAGGTGTGGACCGCGTAGGAAAGAAGCTTCGCGCCACCGAGCAGCCAGGGGGCGTCGGTGAATGTGTCGCTCGCGTAGCCGCGGGCAAGGGTCGCGACAGCCAGCGGACGCCGACGGCCCGGCTCGGACTCGGTGATCGTGATCAACGTCGTGGCCGCAGGGCTCGCCGTGTGCTCGAGGCCGCGGGTGTGGATGATCTTGAGCGCGGCCTCGCCGGGAGTCGTCCACGCGGTCACGGCCTCGGCGACGAGAGCGGTGATGACGTCGACGTCCGGGGCAGGCAGCTCCACGGCTCGTGCGGACCGTGCCAAGCGGAGCAGGTGCCGGTCGAGGTGCTCGACGACGCTGTGGCCGTCCACGTCGGTGAGCACCCTTGTTGCGTCAAAGATCCCGTCGCCCCTTGTCAGACCGAGGTTGTCAGCGGTGATCACAGGTTGATCCGCTGCTACGACACCCGTACCCAGGACGGCGACGATCTGTACGGTCATCCTCAGAGCGCCGCGATCGCTGCGTCGTAGTTCGGCTCGTGCCCGGTGTCGTCGACCAGCTCGGTGTAGAGCACAGTGCCATCCGTGTCGATCACGACCACCGCCCGGGCGAGCAACCCCCGCAGGCCGCCGTCGAGTATGCGCACCCCGTACAGGTCGCCGAAGTCGGAGCGGAACCCCGATGCGGTGGCCACGTTGGACAGCCCTTCGGCGCCGCAGAAGCGGTTCTGGGCCATGGGAAGGTCGTTCGAGACGCACAGGACGGTCGTGTTCTCCAGCGTCGAGGCGAGCGCGTTGAACTTCCGGACGCTCGTGGCGCACGTGGCGGTGTCGAGGCTCGGGAAGATGTTGAGCACGAGTCGCCGGCCGGACCACTCGTCCTGTGTCACATCCGCCAGGTCGTGCCCGGTGAGCGTGAAGCCGGGTGCCTTTGTGCCGACGCCCGGCAGGTCACCGACTGTCTCTGTCGGCGTACCGCGTCGAGTGATGTGTGCCATACCCATCGTTGTAGCAGATGCCTGGTCAACCAGCGCCCGCGTGGTCACCACGCAGTGAGCGCAGCGCGGTCGTACTCGCCTCCGGGCCATACCGCGCGCTCGATCCCTGCTGCGGCGAGCGCCTTGCGACAGCCCGGGCACGGAGGGTCGGTGATGTAGGCCGTGGCGCCCTTGGTGTCGCGCGTCGCGAACAGCAGCGCGTTCACCTCACCGTGGATGGCGATGCAGAAGCCTGGCGTTCCCGGCCGGTCGTAGTCACCGAGACCAGGGACGACGTCGTACGACAGCAGGCCGCGCGGACAGGCACCTTCGAGGCAGTCCGGCTCGCCCGGCGCCGCCCCGTTGTAGCCCGTGGCGATGATGCGCCGCTCGACCACGAGGACAGCGCCCACCTTCCGGCGACGGCACTTCGCGCGCGCGGACACGGCCTGCGCGATGCCCAGGAAGTACGAGTCCCAGTCGGGCACGGAGTACTCGCTCATGGCGCACATACTCGCAGTCGCAGGGTGTTGCTGTGGGCGCGGGGTTCAGACCCGGCCCGGGTCGGCGTTTTGACCGGCTGGAGGTCGTACGGTGTCGTGCATGACGAAGCTTGTGCTGACCCTGCTCGGCGATGACCAGCCGGGGCTCGTGTCGCGGGTGTCCCGCGTCGTCGCCGACGAAGGCGGCAGCTGGCTGGAGAGCCAGCTCGCGCGGCTCGCCGGTACGTTCGCAGGCATAGCGCTCGTGGAGGTGCCGCCGGACAACGTGGAGTCGCTCCGTACGGCGCTGACCGGCCTGAGCGACGTGCTCGAGGTCACCGTCAAGGACGCCGCCGTGCGGGCGCCCGTCGAGGGCCGGAGGCTCGTGCTGCACCTCGTCGGTCACGACCAGCCCGGCATCGTACGCAGCATCACTGCGGCGCTCGCCTCCCGCGGCGTGAGCATCGAGCAGCTCGCCACCGCCATCGTGGAGGCACCCATGGCCGGGGGTCTGCTGTTCGAAGCGGACGCTGTGCTGACGGCGCCCGTCGAGCTCAGCCTGGACGAGCTCCAGGGAGATCTCGAGTCCCTTGCCGGCGAGCTGATGGTCGACCTCGACCTGACGCCCGCGCCCTGATCCGACCGACGGGGATCAACCGACGGTCGCAACCACCAATCCGGCCATCATCGGAACCAACGAGTCCATGGCGGCGAGCTCGGTCGGGGCGTCGGAGAGCGTGACGACGCGTCCGATGAGCCCGCGCGGATCGAGGCGCCCGTCGACGATCATCGCCAGCAGCTCGGGGTAGTCGGCCGCCGCCATCCCGTGGCTGCCCACGATCTCGAGCTCCTTCGAGATCACCGGCCCCCACTGCAGGGGTGCGTCTGAGTCGACGTCCAGCATGAGCCCGACCTGTACGTGCCGCCCGCGTCGCCGGAGAGTGCGGATCGAGGCTGTGGCCGTGGCGGACGACCCGAGGGCGTCGATGCTCACGTGGGCGCCTCCGCCGGACAGCTCGAGGATCGCGTCGACGTCCGGTGCGGCGAGGACATGGTCGGCGCCGAGGCAGGTCGCGCGCTCGCGGGCTGCGGGTGACGGGTCGATCGCCACCACCTGCGCGCCGAGCGCCTTGCCGATGAGGATCGCGGACGCGCCGACGCCACCGCACCCGTACACCGCGAGCCATTGCCCTGCCGACAGTCGGCTCTGTCGCGTGAGCGCGTGGAACGAGGTGGCGAACCGGCAGCCCAGCGAAGCCGCGGTGACGGCGTCCACACTGTCGGGGAGGCGTACGAGGTTGAAGTCGGCGGCCCTGACCTGAACCAGCTCCGCGTATGAACCGGGGTGGGTGAAACCCGGCTGTGTCTGGTCGGGACACACCTGAGCCTCGCCCGCCAGGCACCACGCACACCGTCCGCACCCGTTGACGAACGGCGCCGTCACCCTGTCACCGACCGCGAATCCCACCACCTCCGGGCCAACGGCCGCGATGGTCCCGGCGAACTCGTGGCCGGGGATCATCGGCAGCGGTACGGGATCGTGGCCACGCCAGGCATGCCAGTCGGAGCGGCAGATGCCGGTCGCCTCGACCCGTACGACCGCTCCGTCGGCTGGACAGCCCGGCTCCGGGACGTCCACCAGCTCCAGCGGCCCACCGACCGTCGAGTACCTGACCGCGCGCATGCCGACGTTCTATCACTGGTGGCGCCGGCCGCCTCGTTCGCGGTAGCCGGATGGACTCAGACAAGCAGCTGAGAGGCGGCGAGCTCCCGGTACAGGGGCGAGGTCCCGAGGAGCTCGGCGTGGGTCCCGCGGGCCATGACGCAGCCGTCCTCGAGCACGACGATCTGGTCGGCGTCCGCCACGGTCGACAGCCGGTGGGCGATGACCAGGGTGGTACGGCCTTCGGCTGCGGCCGCCAGCGCGTCGCGAAGCAGCTGCTCGTTCCGTCCGTCGAGGTTCGAGGTCGACTCGTCGAGCAGCAGCACAGGCGCGTCCGTGAGGAGCGCGCGAGCGATCGCGAGGCGCTGTCGCTCGCCGCCGGACAGCAGCACACCGTCCTCGCCGACCGGCGCGTCGAGACCGCGAGGGTTGCGCCGCACGACGTCCGCGAGGTTCACAGCCTCGAGGACCCGCCAGCAGTCGTCGTCGGTCGACAGCGGCGACGCGAGGACGAGGTTGTCGCGGATGCTGCCGGCGAGCGCGGGCGCGTCCTGCTCGACGTAGCCGTACTGTGCCCGGAGCACCTCGCGCGGCAGCCGCCGGATGTCGATCCCGCCGAGCCGGATGGTCCCCGCCCTGATGTCGTAGAAGCGTTCGAGCAGCCCCAGGACCGTGCTCTTGCCGGCACCCGACGGACCGACGAGCGCGGTCCGGGTGCCGCGCGGGACCGCGAACGAGACGTCCCGCAGGACCTCTACGGGATCGTCGCCGGTCTCGTACGCGAACGACACGCTCTCGAGCTCGATCGCCGGCTGGTCGGGTGCACCGGTGGTGTTGAGTCGGCCGGCGAGCTCGGCGTCCGCGCTGTCGGTGGTCGTCTCCAGAGGCAGGTCGAGCACCTCGGTGATGCGGCCCAGCGCCCCGAGCGCGCTCGACACCGAGGTCACCGCGCCGAAGGCGTTGCCGATCGGCACAGCCAGGAGGAACAGGAACAGCAGGAAGGCGGTGAGACCGCCGATCGTGAGGGCTCCGGAAGCGACCCGGAAGCCCCCGACCCCGACGACCATGAGGAAGGCGAGGTTCATGGCCATGGTCGCGACGGGGATGACGGGTGCGGACGCACGGGCCACGTCGACACCGGCCCGCCAGGCGTCGGTTGCGAGCG
Source organism: Propionibacteriales bacterium (assembly GCA_038317635.1). Lineage (GTDB taxonomy): Bacteria > Actinomycetota > Actinomycetes > Propionibacteriales > Propionibacteriaceae > Fen-668. The sequence continues at coordinate 46,882 of JBBQBP010000002.1, read as the reverse complement.
CCAGGATCCCCGAGGTCTCGCGCTCGACGGCCCCGGAAGCGCGGATGGTCCGTACTGCGCCGATCGACCTCTCCACATCGGCTGTCAGCGCGCCGACCGCGTCCTGCTGGCGGCGGCTCGCGGCCCGGATCCCACGCGTGAGGACGCCGACAACGCCCATGGCGATCAGGAGCACGAGCACGGTCAGGCCCAGCAGCACCCGGTCGATGACGAGCATGCCGATCAATGCGCCGACAAGGGTGACCGCGCCGCCGACCGCGTCGATGAGACCCTGGGTGAGGACCGCGTAGAGCAACGTCGTATCCGTACCGATCCGGGAGACGAGATCGCCCTTACGGCGGCGGTCGTACTCACTGATCGGCAGCTTCAGCACGTGCCGCACAAGGCGTTCGCGAGCAGTGAGAACGACGGAGGTGCCGGCTCGCTGCAACAGGTAGTGCTGCACGCCGCTGATGATCCCGTTGAGGACGAGCAGCCCGACGAGCACCCAGAGGAGGGCACCAAGTGTCAGAGCGGCCTGCACACGACGGACGAGGTCGGCCACCACAAGCGGTTGGGCCAATGAAGTGGCTGCGCCCACTACGGACAGCGCGATCGCTACGCCGAGGACGCCACGATGCGCTTGCAGATAAGGGAGCAGGTCCTTCATCCCAGCGCGCGGGCCGGTGCCGCGGCCGGGTCGCGAGAAGGGCCCGCGCCTTGTTGGTTCGCTCATCGAGATCCGTACCTCTTGTTCGACAGTGCGCGGTTGGGGGGTCACCGGGTGCGACGTCGCTTGGGCGTGATCATGCCCACTGAGCGGAGGACCACGTAGCCGAAGCCGCCGACGACGGCGAAGATCCCGAACGAGATCGGTGCGACGACCCAGTTGATGCCCATGCTGAGGTTCTGGATCCTCGTCACGACGAGGGACACCGCGAGCAGCACCGACATCGAGACACCGAGAATGCCGAGCATGAACAGGACGCCGCCGATCGAGCCGACCAGAGACTTGCCGATGGCGATGAGGATGTTGCGGGTTCCCTGCGGCCGTGGGGGATGCGGCGGGACCGGTGTGGACGACCGGCGAGGAGGCAGCGAGGCCACGATCTGCTCCCACACCGTCGGCGGAGCCTCTTCGGGCTCGAAGATCGGCTTCTCGTCGTGCCCTGGAGTCGTCACGGCCTCAGGTTACCCGGGCCAATTCCGCGTTGTGACACGCCAGAAGCTCCAGGAGCCCGGATTCACGCCAGGTCCCGCGGCTGGGGTATCGACTCGCGGCTCCGCGTCAGCGGCCGACCGCGGCAGAGGCGTCGCGCGACGCAGCCCAGGCGGCAACGTCGCCGCGCGAGACGGCGACGGCCATGAGATCGGGGAAGGCGTCAGGGGTGCAGGCGAAGCAGGGGATGCCGAGTGCTGCCAGAGCTGCCGCGTTCTCCTTGTCGTACGACGGTTTGCCGTCGTCGTCGAGCGCCAGCAGCACGATCACGGCCGCGCCCGCGTTCGCCAACGCGCCGAGGCGGCGGATCATGTCGACCGACCCCTCCCCCTCGTACAGATCGCTGACAAGCACGAACACCGTGTCGCGCGGTCGGGTGACGAGCGGTTCGCAGTACGCGAGGGCGCGAGGCGTGTCGTTGCCACCACCCAGCTGCGTACCGAAGATCACGTCGACCGGGTCGCTGAGCTCGTCGGTGAGGTCGACGACGGCGGTGTCGTAGACGACCAGCGATGTCTTGAGCGCCCGGATCGACGCCAGCACGCTCGCGAAGATCGACGCGTACACGACGGAGGTCGCCATCGACCCCGACTGGTCGACGCACAGCACGATCTCGCGCGCGAACCCCGACTGCTTGCGGCCGAAGCCGACGAGATGCTCGGGGATGATCGTGCGGAGATCGGGCTGGTACGAGCCGAGGTTCGCCCTGATCGTACGGATCCAGTCGATGTCTCCGGGCCGCGGTCGCCGAGTGCGTTCTGCTCGGTTGAGCGCGCCACGCACGGACGATCGCAGGCGGTCGGCGATCCGGCGCTCGACCTCGTCGACGACCGTCCGTACCACCGTCCTCGCGGTCTCGCGTGCCTGTTGCGGCAGCAGCGATCGCAAGGACGCGAGCGTTGCAACCAGATGGACGTCCGGTCGCACGGCCGCGAGCATCTCCGGCTCGAGCAGCAGCTGCTTGAGGCCGAGCCGATCGATCGCATCGGTCTGCATGACCTGGACGACGGAGCTCGGGAAGTACGTACGGACGTCACCGAGCCATCGCGCCACGCGAGGAGCGGACGCTCCCATCCCGACGACCATGTTCTCCTTCGACCCGGGCTCGCCGTCGGACTGGTTGTCGTACAGCGCACCGAGGGCCGCGTCCATGCCCAGATCGGAAGGGCTCAGGTTGTCATCCGGCCCATCGCCGAGCAGCAGCCGCCAGCGCCGTGTGCGCTCGTCAGGCATGGGCACCCCCCAGGAGCTGTCGTACGGTCTCAAGCGCCTCGGCGAGCTCGTCCAGCGGCAGGGCGGCCTCGACCTCGTCGGGCGCCGCTTCGCGATCCAGGACCGCAACCCGATCGGCCAGCGCGCGACGTTCGGGCTTGTTGTATGCGCCCAGCGCCCGGCGCAGGACAGGCAGCACCCCGGTGAAGTCTTCCGGTCCGAGGTCCGCCAACCACGCATCGACAACGGAGAGGATCGCACGATCGTGAATCAGCAGCAGCGCGGATCCAGCGAGGAACCCCTCGGCGAACGCGGCGCGCTCGATGACGCTCGGACCGTGTGACAGGGCGCGTCCGAGAGCGCCGCGCGCTTCGGCGTTCTGGATCTCGCCCGCATCCAGGAGTGTTCGTGTCAGGCGACCCCCGAGCAGTCCTGGTACGTCGGCTCGCTCCAGCACGTGCCGGATCGCGTCAAGCCACAGCGCTCGCGCCTCGTCGGAGAGGAGCCCGATCGTGCTGGACACCGAGTCGAGATGCGGTCGCAGATCGGCAGCCGCCTCGGGAGAGAGTCCGCCGATTGCAGCCGGCAACCCTGCAACCACGCGCGCGAGCATGCCGGTGGCAACCGTACCGAGGGCCGATGTGTCCGTACCGCGCACCGATCCGTACCGCTGCGATCGCACCAGCGCTGGTAGCGCCTCCATGAGCTGGACGATGTCCGCCTCGTGAGCCGCTCGCTGGTCGAGCGCGGCCAGCAGCGGAGGGAGCGTGTCCGGGAGATCGGCCAGCAGCGCCTTCTCGATGCGATCGGTGATGACTGCGAGCGGTCCCGGATCGGTAATCAGGAAGTTGGTTGCAGCCGACTCCACCGTCGTTCCGTACCCCGATGCAACCACGATTGCGACCGAGAACTCCGGTTGCCACTGAACGCGCCAACCCTCCTTGAACGTGCCCGTCCCGGAGATCGGCATCGCCTTCCCCCAGGGGATGCCGAGGATTCGCAATCGGTGCAGCAACCGAGACTTGCCGCGATCGGTGTCCTTGCGGAGATCGAGCACGAGGTCCTTCGCCTCGGGTGCGATCGGCAGGCGCAACGACTTGGCCTGCTGGCGGAGGTCGGCGTCGAGCGGTACCAGAGGGGCCTCGTCAGGCACCGTGCCGAGCTGCTCCCCGATCACCAGGTCGTTCGTCACGAAGGCCAGCACGGGCTCGGCTCCCGCGCACATCACGGCCAGGGCGGCCTCTTGCACTTCGTCGAGCCCCGCGATGGGGCGACCTCGCATGACCGCCAACGTCTCGGCGAGCCTCGTGGCCTCGATCGCGTGCGCGCTGGAGACGGGCAGGTCGTGGCGCCGCAGCACCCGGGCGACCTCTGTGAACCAGCGGGCGACGACGTGGTCGGTCGCGTCGAAGAGATGCTGGTACCAGCCGGGCGATGCGATCCCCGCTCCGTAGCCGGACGCTGCCGAGAGCCGTGAGTGCGTCCACGGCACCCAGGTGGTGGCGACCTTCGCCTTCGGGAGCCGCCGCAGCAGCTTCGCGTCCTGCGAAGCCGGGGGCAGCTTGCCCACCAACGCCGGCGCGTGCCAGGCGCCACAGACCACGGCGACCCGCTCACGATCTCGGGTCGCGGCCCTCAGCACGGTACGCATCTGCGCCTCGCGGCGGTCCTCTTCGAGCTGCTCGGCGTAGGTTCGGGGCGGCGGTGCGTAGCGCCGCAGCTCTGCCATGGCTTCGGTGATCGCGTCGAAGGGGTCGACTCCATGGCGCGCCTCGACAACGTCGTCCCACCAGCGCTCCGGGTCGTCGTAGCCGGCGGTACGGGCGAGCACCGCGATCGGGTCGGTCCGCACCTGCTCCCGCTCGCCGTCGGGAGCCGGATCCTCATCGTCGAGCAATGCCTCCGGCTCGTCGGGTTCGCTCTGCTGCCGAGCCGCGAGCGTGACCGCCGCCGGCAGGTCCATGAACCGCACCTCCCGGTGGTGGTCTCTCGCCCACGCGAGCGCCTGCCACTCGGGCGAGAACACGGCGAACGGCCAGTACGCGGCGCGTGTGGGATCACCGACCACGTACGACAGGAGCGCCACTGGTGGCTGCAGCCCGCGCCCGACCCACTGAACGAGTGCGTCGGCCTCGGGTGGACCCTCGATGAGGACGATGTCCGGGTCGTGCTCGGTCAGGGCCGCCGCGACCGCGCGTGCCGACCCGGGGCCGTGATGGCGGATGCCGAGCACCCGCACAGGCGGTCGCCCCACGGGGCCCTCGCCCGACTCGGTCACCGGGACTCGTCACGGGCCGCGCGGTAGAAGTCCTTCCAGTCTCCGCGTTCCCGGACGACGGTCTCGAGGTACTCCTGCCACAGCGTCGCGTCGACCACAGGGTCCTTGATGACCGAGCCGACGATGCCGGACGCCACGTCTCCGGCCCGCAGCACCCCGTCCCCGAAGTGCGTCGCCAGCGCGAGCCCGTTCGTCACCACCGAGATCGCCTCGGCCGTCGAGAGGGTGCCGGACGGGATCTTGAGCGACGTCTTCCCGTCCTCGGTGACACCGCGGCGCAGCTCGCGGAACACCGTGACCACCCGGCGGATCTCGGCCTCGGCGCCGTCTGCCGGTGGCAGCTCCAACGACCGGCCGAGCTCGGCCACGCGGCGTACGACGATCCGTACCTCCTCCTCGGCCGTCGCCGGTACGGGCAGGACGACCGTGTTGAACCGGCGTCGCAACGCACTGGACAGCTCGTTGACCCCACGGTCTCGGTCATTGGACGTCGCGATGACGTTGAAGCCACGCATGGCCTGGACCTCGCTGCCCAGCTCGGGGATCGGCAGCGACTTCTCGCTCAGGATCGTGATGAGGGCGTCCTGGACGTCCGACGGCATGCGGGTGAGCTCCTCGACCCGGGCGATGCCGCCCGACTCCATCGCGACCATCACCGGCGACGGGACCAGTGCCGCCCGCGACGGGCCTTCGGCGATGAGGCGGGCGTAGTTCCAGCCGTACCGGACGGCTTCCTCCGGCGTGCCCGCCGTGCCTTGCACCAGGAGGGTCGAGCTGCCCGAGATCGCGGCAGCAAGGTGCTCCGACAGCCACGACTTCGCCGTACCGGGCACTCCGAGCAGCAGCAGCGCACGGTCGGTCGCCAGCGTCGCGACGGCGGTTTCGACGAGGCGGCGGCTGCCCACGTACTTAGGGCTGATCTCGGTGCCGTCATCGAGCGTGCCGCCCAGAACGTACGTGACGACCGCCCACGGCGACAGCTTCCAGCTCGGCGGCCTCGGCCGGTCGTCCACCCGGGCGAGCGCGGCGAGCTCTCCTGCGTGCTCCTGCTCGGCATGGGGTCGCATCAGCTCTGTCATGGCCGTCCTCCTGGTGATGGGGGGTCCTGCCACGACGTCTCGGGCAGGAATGGTCGAAGCTCGTCGGCGAAGACCGCCCGAACGGTCAGTACGGAGGTGGCGTCGCGCAGCATCGTACGAATCACGCGTCCCTCGGGCTGGCCGAGGGACCGGAGGCGGTTGGCCCACCCGCCGGCCACCCGGAGCGGCGTCGCGCGGGCGAACATCGTCCACACCTCCGGTCGCACCTGGTGTCCGTTCGAGCTGATCAGCTGCTGGCCGACCGCGGTCGCGACGTCCTGCGGCCACGGCGTGGAGAGTCGTTCCAGAACCGCCGCCAGCAGGGTCGGCGGCACCTGCGCGGTCATGGCCAGGATCGCGTCCGTCGCCAGCAACGGCACCAGCCGGACGTCCATCACTCCCGCAGCGACAAGGGAGTTCGCCGTCGTGGTGTCACCATTGCGCAGCGACGCGGTGACCACTCCGGGCCCGAGCTCCCACCGCGGCTCGTCCTGATGGAGCGTCACGAGCTCTGCGGCGCTCGCGCCGACGAGCGACGCCCAGCTCGCCGGCGGTACGGCAGCGACGAGGCGGGTCAACCGCTCCGCCGAGGAGAGCTTGTGCCCCAGTCCGTCCCGTACCGCAGCCTCGTCCGGCTCAAACGGCGTCACCCGCAGCGTCCGGATCGTCTGCTTCAGCAGTCGGTGCAGAGCGCCTGGCTCGAGCTCGGCCACAGCGATCGACTCCCGGGAACGGGCGGCCATGCGCGTGACGTAGGCGGAATGGGGCAAGCGGCTCAACGCCTCCGCCGCTCCGACGCGTACGCCCTCTGCGCGGTCTTCCAGTCCCTCCTCGCAGAAGCCCTCGTCGGAGGGGGCCACTGTCGCAGCGATGGCCGCCATGAGCTCGGTACGGAAGGCGGCCGGCGACTCCTTCCAGACCGCGGCGGCCGCTGCCCTCGCACCCTCCGGATCGACGGAACGGGCTCGCCGGAACCAGGCCAGGCGCTCCTCTGAGGTGCCTGCGTCCCACAGCTCCGGGTCGCTCGGGTCGGCTGAGGCCACCTTCACCCCATCCAGCCCAGCGCCCTGGAGCTGCGTCAGCAACCACTCACCGCGGGCGCCGAGCACGGGCCGTACGGACGCCCGCAGGTCGCGCCGGGCGAGCGCCGTGCCCAGGAGCCGGTGAGGCAGGCGCATCCCGGCCTGCGCGACGAGTCCGAGCGCCTCCGCGAGCACGTACGCGCGGTCGCTCGGCAACCGGATCACGCCTGCGTCGTCGGAGAGCAACGGCCCGAGCAGCGACACGACGTGCGCGGGTGGTTCGGGCCGGCTGTCCTCGGGAGCCGGGGCCACGGGCTCGCCGGGCGCGGCGGCAGGCGTGCCGCGCGCGACCACGGCCAACGCCGCCGCCGCGTCGAGCAGCGCGTACGCGATGGCCTGCGGGCCGGCCTCACCGGGACCGGGCAGGTAGGCGCTCAGCGCCCCGACAGGAGGCAGGCTGGAGCGCTGGCCGGTACCGACGGCCGCGATGGAGGCGAGGGCATCGAACGTCACAGGACCACCAGTCCGTCGTCCGTGAGCACGGCGGTGGGAAGGAACCCTCGCGGCTCGAGCTCGCCGAACACGGTCGCCGGCTGCCCGCCGGTGAAGGCGAGCAGGGAGAGGGTCGCTCCGCCGGCGAGCCGAACGGAGTCGCCCGCGTCGTCCGCGATACCAGGGCTGGGTACCAGTCGTGCGCTGCCGCGGATGACGGCGGGGTACGAGCCGAGCCAGGGGTCCTCGGCCAGTACCCGCCGCCACGTGGCGACCGCCTCGGCGACGCTGGACCCGTCCGCCCCGAACCGAACCCGCTGGTGCACGTCGCGGGTGTCCCCGACAAGCGCGCGGAGGGCGGGACCGCCGGGGTAGAAGTGCAGATCCGCGGTGACGCCTGATCCGGGGACCAAGGAGGCGTCGAGCGGCATGCCGCGTTGCGCGAAGAACAGCACGAGCGCGTACCGGCCCGTCGTCGTTCCATACAGCCAGACCCGTCGCGTGGACACCTGCTCTTCGTCGGAGTCGCGCATGCCGATAACAGCCCAGGTGTCGGCGACGGGTGCCGTGGCGAGAACGGTGTCCTTGGTCACGGTGAACCCGATGTGGTTGCGTACGGTCGCACGCAGGTCGTCGGTGAGGTCGGTACGGGTCCAGCCGCGGCTCAACAGGTGCAACAGTCCGTACTCGGCGAGCGTGTCGTCGAGCCACGCTCCTCCGGCCCGTGCGCCGGTTCGGCTGCCGATCGGTCGGCGGTTGAGGTCGCGGAGCCTCCCGGCGACGCCCGGCACCTGTGCGTCGACCATCCGCGCGGCGAGGTCGCCCATCGCGCCGGGGCGAGTGTGCGCCAGCCCTGCCGTGACCTGGTCGGCCAGCCAGCGGTCGAGCTCGGCGAGGCCCCCCGTGACCCGTTCCTCGCGCTGCTCGGCCCGCGCAGCCGACGCGGCCAGCTGGGCCTCGGTCCTCTCGGTGGGCTCGCCTTTCGGCGTCTTCTCCTCACCGGCCGTGTTCCGCGTCGCAGACCACTGTGCCGCGAACCGGCTCAGCGTGCCGCCCTCGTCGATGCGGCCTTCGGCCCACAGGTACAGCAGCGCGAGCACGTGCTTGCAAGGGAACTTGTGCGAGGGGCAGGAGCAGCGATAGCTGGGCTCGGAGACGTCGACGGCCACGCTGTACGGGGCCGAGCCCGACCCCTGGCATGCGCCCCACAACAACGGGTGGGAATAGCCGACGTCCGACCACGGCGTCGGGATCGCGAGCCTGTGCCCAGCGACGTCGGAGGCCGAGTCCGGCGCGAGAGCGGTGACCCGCTCCGGACGCCAGCGCTCTCCCATGCGCCGAGGGTAGCGGGCTGTACTGACGGGACGACGAACGTGGGACTGCGCCAGTCCGACGGGTCAGTTCGCCGCCCGACGTGACGGGCGCGAATCCCCCATTCGGTACCGCTGACGTCGGGTTCATGACGACGAGGTGACGAGATCCTTGCGGCACTGGGACGACTTGTGGGTGGGCTCTACTCTCGGGGTACGTGAGACTGGACAGGCAGTTCCGGACTGAGAACGCGTTGCTCGCCGCTCGGCTCGAACGTCACGGGTCGTTGGTCATGGCCCATCGGGGCACGTCTGTGGGCAGCATCCCGGAGAACTCGACCGGTGCGGTGCTCGCGGCGGTTCGGTCCGGGGCCGACGTTGTCGAGATCGATGTGACCGGCTCGCGTGACGGGGCGTTCTTCGTCCATCACGACGGCCTCGAAGGCCAGCACCTCTCGACCCCCACGAACCTCGCACTGCTCAGCGAGGCGGAGATCGAGTCGGTCAGCCACCGCTGGCTCGACCAGCCCAACCGGCTCGTACGGCTCGAACGGCTCGCCGCGCTCCTGGAACCGTTCGCCTCCTCCGAGGTGCTGTTCCAGATCGACCGCTCGTGGCCGTGGTGGCCCGACGTGCTCCACGTGCTGGCCTCGCTCCACATGACCCAGCAGCTCATCGTGAAGTGCCCGGCCGCGATGAGAGACGCCGTCGACGCCTTGGCGAAGCTGCCGGTCAAGATCCCGTACGTGGCGATGTGTCGAACGCTCGCCGAGATCGACCTGCACCTCGACAACCCGGACCTCAACCTCATCGGGGTCGAGGTGTTGTTCACGGGCAGTGACAGCCCCTTCGTCCAGCCCGAGACGATCGCCCGCCTCCACGATCTAGGATTGACCGTGTGGGTGAACACCCTTGTCCTGCGGACGGGCGTTCCCCTGGCGGGTGAATACGACGACGAGCGTGCGCTGTACGAGGGGCCGGACGCCGCATGGGGGCCGCTGCTCGACCTCGGCATCGACGTGATCCAGACCGACTGGCCCTGGCTGCTGGCGGCGTACCGCCAGGAACGGACGGCCTCGCGCGTCTGACTGCAGTCCTCGCGTGGCTGGGCTCAGCCCTTCGTCTTGCCCTTACCGGCGCGCGCCTGTGCGGTGCGCGAGCTGTTGACCGTACGGCCCCGGACGATGCCGATGAACTCCTCGATCAGCTCGTGGGGGTTGTCCATCAGCCACGCGAGGCCGACGGTGGTGTCGGGAGCATCGGTGATGGTGCGGTAGACGAGGTCGCGGCGACTCTGGGAGCGCGCGATCGACTGCGGCACCCGCAGCACCGCCTCGCCGATCGACACGAGGTCGATGGCGAGAGGCGTGACGGTGCTGAGCACGTCCTCGCCAGCAAGGTCGGCGAGGCTCACCTCGTCGGCCGCGGCCACGAGATGGTCCTTGGACACCCAGGCGACCGGCAGCTCGTCGTACAGGCGGATGAGGTGAAGGCCCTCGTCGTCGATCGGCAGCCGTACGAAGCACAGCTCCACACGGCCGTCGGTCAGCACCCGTCGCTGGTCCTGCTCGTCGACGTCGACGACCTCGAGCCATACGCGGGGGAAGCGCTCCGCCCAGACGCCGCGCCACTTGGTCACCGTGACGCCGGGCACCTTGCCGACCCTCAGGCTGGGACGCTCGGAGGCGTGGGGCGTGCTCATTCATGCAGGCTAGCGGGTGGCACGAAGGTAGGCTGCGCGGCGTGAGCCAACTGATGAAGCCAACGACCGCTGCCGCCAAGCTGGGCATCTACCTGCCGGCCGCGCCAGCGGAGTTCCAGAGCTCACCGATCAGTCGCGGCGACCTCGACGAGCTGCGTGCCGACCCTCCGGCTTGGCTGGTGGAGCTCCGGCGCAACGGGCCGTTCCCGAAGGACGTCACCGCGCAGAAGCTGGGGGTGTCACGCTCGGGGCTGGTACGTGGTGGCATCACCGAGGCCCTCACCTCCGACCAGATCGGCGAGCTGATCGCCGATCCGCCGGCCTGGCTGGTCCGCGAGCGGGAGATCAACCGCGACGTGGTGGCCGAGAAGGCCAGGCTGAAGGCGGACCGCGAGTGACGTCCGCACAACCTTTGTGGCGCGAAAAGGCGGTCAGAGGGGTTGTGCGGGAACCACAAAGGTTGTGCGGACGGGGTGACGCCTCCGTCGGAGGGATGTATCAGGACGGGGGATGACGCCTCCTTCCGTACATGACGTCCGAGAATCCCCACCCCTCGGCAGAGCCCGAGGAGACCCCGGCCCCTGGAGGGCCCCTGCCGTTCGCCGTGACCGGCCCGGGCGACCTCCAGCTGTCATCCGACCGCACCGGAACGACAACCTTCACCGTGACCAACCTCACAGGTCGGCCGCTACGGGTTCGCCTGCAGCCGAAGTCCGCTGACGCCGCCCATGACTCCTGGTACGCCGTGGCCGGCGATCCCGAGATCCCGATGACCGTCGGGGCCACGATCTCCGTCGACGTACGGGCGAAGGTGCCCGCCGACGTCCCTGCCGGACAGGACTCCCTGCATCTGCGCGCCGTCGACGAGGCGGACCCCGAGCAGGTCACGGACGGGCAGCCCGTCGCGGTCGCCATCCCCGATCCCCCGGCACCCGCGAAGAAGAGCCCTGTCGTCCTCATCGGCGTGCTCGCCCTCGTCGTGCTGCTGGCCGGTGGAGGAGCGATCTGGTGGTTCCTCCTCCGCAGCCCGAACGCGCCGGCCGCTGTCGAGGCCCCGGTCATCACCGGAAACCCGCTCGTGGGCCAGGTGCTCACAGCCACCCCCGGGACCTGGACGGACGCGAGCAGCACCGACATCCAGTGGTACGCGTGCAGCTCCGCCACGGCGTGCACCGCCATCCCGGGAGCCGGCGCCGCCGAGTTCCAGATCTCGGCCTCCCAGACCGGCGCCCACCTCAAGGTCACCGTCACCGCCACCGGCCGCGGGGGGACCATGACAGCCGACAGCGCGCTCACCGCACCCGTCGTCGGATCCGTCACCAATACGGCTCCGCCGGTGATCTCAGGCCTCACGCGCACCGAGAAGGTGCTCACGACCACCACCGGCGACTGGACTGACGCGAAGAGCTTGGCCGTCCAGTGGTACGCGTGCCCGACACCGGCCACCTGCGCTCCCATCAGCGGGGCGACCGGCATGGCGTTCCAAGTCACCTCCTCCGAGGTCGGCAGCCAGATCAAGGTCACGGTGACCGCGACGGGTACGGCCGGCAGCGTCTCTGTGGACAGCCAGCTCACCACCCCGGTGAGTGCCGTCGTCCCCAACGTGAACGGCTTCATCGCGAGCTACGCGAAGACGCTGCTCGCCTCGTACGGGCTGGTCGGCTCCGTCGTCAACGACGCGTCCAACTCCCCCTGCTCGATCGTCACCAACCAGTCACCGGGCGCCGGCAGCATCCGCGACAAGGGCGCCACGATCGCGCTCACCGTGTTCCACAAGGCGGCGAACACCTGCGTGATCGTCGCCACGAAGATTCCGAAGGTCGTGAACACCGTCATCATCCCGGTCCCCCAACCCACGGGTTCCTGAGAGGAGCCGTGCCATGAAAGCCATCTCCGGAGTGGTCACCGTCCTGCTGTGCCTGGCGATCCCGCTCGGCCTGTTGCTCGGGATCACCGCAGCGCTGGGGGAGCCCGCCTACACGGCGGCCGTCGTCCTCGGCATCGTGATGTTCGCGTACGGCGTCGTCGCCGCCTGGATGGGCAGCTACGACCTGGGCTCGCCCCTCGGCTGGCTCATGATCCTGGTAGATCTCACGTGGAGCCTGCCGAACACCGTGTTCGGCGCGATCACCGGCCTGTGGCTGTACGCCTTCTGGGGCAACCCGTCGAGGACGAACAGTGAGGGCCGCGGCTGGATCACGTACAGCCCACGCTCGTCGACCGGGTTCGGCAACAACGTGCTGCAGACCCTCGGCACAGTCAACCTCGGCGGGTCCGGGCAGCACGAGCGCATGCACCTGCTGCAGGCCCGGATCTTCGGTCCGCTGTACCTGCCGCTGTTCGGCCTGTTCTACGTGGTCACGTTCCTCGTCCAGTGCCTGTTCTCGCTGGTGCTGGGGCTGGCCCTCAAGGCCATGGGGCTACGCAGCTCCGCCCATCTGAACCCGCCTGCCCGTTCGGCGGTCAGCGGCTTCTTCGGCTGGATCTACTTCGCCACCCCGTTCGAGGTGTGGGCATATGCCTCCGGCAACCCCTGACGGGACCCTCGCGGCGGCCTTGGCCGGGCTCGCCGCCGACCTGCCCGCCGCTGACGCCGTCACGGTCGAAGTGGTGGGGCTGACCCCGCGCCACTGCGACCACGAGCGGTCGGAGAGCCGAGCGCAGGTCTCCGTCATGGTCAGCGCTCCAGACGCTCCCGAGCATGTCGTCGATGCCCTGTTGGCCCTGCAGACCACCGCCACGTACGAGATCGACGAGGTCACCGGGCCCGCCTGGTGGACCGCCCTCGGCCGTACCCCCCAAGCCGCCTTCCTGGTCAGGATCGACGTGGCCCAGCCGCTGCCGACCCGCCAGGTCCCGCTCGTCCAGCACCCGCTGGAGGCCCTCACCTTCGACCGCAACACCCACACCCGACCCGACGCCCCGGCGCCGGCCTGACACAGGAGGAAGCATGCCGATCTACAACGTTCCCGGCGTCTACGTGGAGGAGGTGCCCAGCGGCGTACGTCCCATCGCGGCCCAGTCGACCTCGACCCCGGTCTTCGTCGGCACCGGCGGCAAGTCCGGCGCACCTCGCGGGGAGCCCATTGCCATCACCACCTGGACCGAGTACGCCAACACCTTCCTCGGCGAGGGAGCCATGACCCCGCTGTCGCACGCCGTCAACGGGTTCTTCCTCAACACCCAGGGCCGCTGCTACGTCCTCGACATCGGCGACGGCACGCTGACCGGTACGGCCGACCGCCCCGGGCTGTCACTGCTGGAGCCGCTCGACGACATCGCCATCGTGGCAGCCCCCGGCTACACCGACCCCGCCTCGTACGAAGCGGTCATCGCGCACTGCGAGAAGATGCGCGACCGGGTGGCCATCCTTGACGCCGTACCGAACGGGCGAGACCCCATGGGGTACACCCGGGTGGCGACAGAAGCGCCGGCCCCGGCTCCAGCCGCAGCGCCCGAGGGCGCTGACGCACCCGCGACCGGCGGAGGACGTCGGGCCGCGGTCGAGGCGTACCGGCCACGCTCGTCGGACTTCGCCACCGTGTACCACCCGTGGCTCACGGTGAAGGACCTTGTCACCGGCGAGAGCGTCGCCGCACCGCCGTCGGGTCACATGGCCGGGGTATGGGCCAGGACCGACGCGGCCCGGGGCGTCTTCAAGGCCCCGGCGAACACCCCCATCCGGGGCATCGTCGGCGTGCAGCGACGCATCCCGCCGCAGGAGCAGGGCGAGCTCAACGACGCCGGCGTCAACGTGATCCGGATGGTCGGGCGCGGCGACATCCTGCCCTGGGGCGCCCGCACCCTCAGCTCGGACGCACAGTGGCGCTACCTCTCCGTCCGCCGGCTGTTCTGCATGGTCGAGGAGGCCATCGCGCGGGGGACGCAGTGGATCGTCTTCGAACCGAACGACAAGCCGCTGTGGAACATGATCAAGCGCGACGTCTCGGCATTCCTCATGGGGCTATGGCGCGACGGGGCGCTGGCGGGCAGCAAGCCCGAAGAGGCGTTCTTCGTCAAGTGCGACGCCGAGACCAACCCGCCCGATGTCGTTGACGCCGGACGCGTCGTCGCCTGGGTGGGGCTCGCGCCGGTGAAGCCGGCCGAGTTCATCGTCTTCCAGGTGTCCCAGTTCTCTGGCGGCACCACGACAGAGGAGCTGAACGATGCCTGAGTCGCGTTGGACCGACCCGTACGGGGCCTTCAACTTCAAGATCACGGCCGGTGACCAGCTGTTCGGGCACTTCACCGAGTGCTCGGGGATCAGCATCGACGTCGCCACGGTCGAGTACCGGGAGGGCGGTCAGGCGGCCGTCGTCCACCAGGTGCCGACGATCACCACGTACCACGACATCACCCTGAGGTACGGGCTCACCGAGTCCACCCAGCTGTGGACGTGGTTCCTCGCCACCGCGCAGGGGCGCGTCGATCGGCGCAACGTCTCCATCGTGCTGCTCGACGCCGCCGGGTCCTCGCCCGTGCTTCAGTGGGATCTGATCGGGGCCTTCCCCAAGCGGTGGGTCGGTCCCGAGCTGCGGGCCAGCGCCCGTGCGGTCGCCGTCGAGGAGATCGTGCTGGCGTACGAGAGCCTCGGACGGGCTGAGTGACATGTCCGGCGACCCGGGGATCCGCGACGCCGTCCGGCAGCTGAGCCGGGCGGTCGGGACGCTCGTGCGTGCCGTCGTCGTCGCGGCCCGTGGGACACGGCGGACGGCTGCCGAGCACGAGCCCGAGAGCGGACCCCCGCAGGCGTGGTTGGACATGGTCGCCGAGACCGATCCCGACTGGCTGGCCCGCTCCCGGTGGGCCGACCAGGGGCGGCCTGCCGACGAGACGTCGGTACGACGCTTCGGGGCCGTCCGCCGGGCGAAGGCCGCAGGCACCGGGCAGAACGAACGGCACTCGCTGGTGGAGGAGGGATCGCCTGTCGCGGAGCGGCCGGAGACCACCCCTGCACCCGGGAGGAACGTCGCACGGACGACCGCCGACCTCGAGCCGGCTCGCCCTGACAACCCGCCGGCGCAGGCGCGCCGGGGCCACGGGACCAGGCCGCAGCTCCGCCGCCTGCTGCCGGTCGATCCCCCAGACGTGGCCGGCCCGAGCGCGGACGACGAGCCGCTGCGGCGGGCACATCCCACGGCCACCGGAACGGCCGAGGCGCCCACCACCGACGACCGCTGGGACGCCGAGGCTCGGAGTACGCGTTCCCGACCCGAGCGCCCGACACCTGCTCAGGAGCACCTCACCGAGATCAGACAGGACTCCCCGACGGCCCACACCACGACGGCCCCCGAATTCGGGCCCGCCGTCGAGCCGGCACCACTCCGTCCGTACCGGCCGTCGGGCGCCCTGCCTCCCCTCCCCATCCCAACCCTGGAGGACGCGGCCGGCAGCGAGCAGGTACGGACCGGGCCCGTGCATTCTCGTCCAGCAAGCACGCCCGGCCCGTTGCCCGCGCTCCTCCGCGAGCCGCCCAGATTGCGGGCGCCGGCCCACGAGGCGAGCCCCGCACCCGTACCGTCCGACCGCCCCACCGCCATCGCGGCTCCCACCTGGCCACAGCTGCCCCGCACCGAGGGGCTCGAGGACGCCGCGGCGCACGCCGGACCGGGTCTCGCGGCCCAGCTCTGGCAGGCCGACGGCCGCCCGGACACGCTGACCACCGCGCAGCGGAGGAGCTGAGATGGAGAGCGTCACGTTCATCGTCGCCGACACCGACGAGCGCATCCGGTGCCAGCTCAACCCCGAGCGGCTGGTCCAGAGGCGGGCCGCGGGGCTGCGCCGCCCTGTCGCCGGGTCGGGACCGGTCACCGGTCCGCGGGCGTCGGACGACCTCCTGCTGCACACCGGCGGCGGTCGCACCGAGATGGACCTCGAGCTGCTCTTCGACATCGAGACCTCCTCGTCCGACACGAACCAGAACCTCACCGACGTCCGCGACCTCACCCGTCCCCTGTGGCAGCTGGCGGAGAACCCGAGCGAGCCCCACCAGGGTGTCCACGCCGTACGGTTCTGCTGGGGACTGTGGAACGTCCTGTGCGTCGTGGCGGCGGTCGCGGAACGGCTCGAGCGGTTCGACGCGACCGGTGCCCCGACGCGCTCGTGGCTGTCGCTGCGGCTGGTCCGCATCCCCGACCCCACGCCACCCCCGATCGAGGCGCCGGACGACGCCCCGTCACCGGCCGCGCAGGTCGCCGCGGCCATCGCGGCGCCGAGCATCGACTTCCACATGCCGGTCGACCCCGGGCGCGACCCCTCCGGTGAGACCGCGGGCGGCGAGCGTCTCGACGAGATCGCCTCCCGCTACTACGGCGCCCCGTGGCTGTGGCGCGTCATCGCTACGGCGAACGGGCTCTACGACTCGGTGTTCGCGCCCCCCGGACAGACCCTCACCATCCCCGAACCCCCCTCACAGCCATGACTGCTCTCCTCGACACACCCCTCGTACCGAGCCTCCCGGCGCTGACCGTCAGCCTCGGTGGCAACGAGCTGTCGTCGGCGGCTGCGGCCACGCTCGGACCTGTACGGATCCGGCGAGAGGCCAGCCGCCCGGCCGCCTGCGAGATCGAGGTCGACGCAGACGCCGCCACCGGTGCCGTCGAGCCAGGTGACGAGCTCACCGTGACCGCTGCCGGCTCCCGGCTCTTCACCGGGGAGGTGGTGGCCACAGAGCGGCGGCTGGGTCCGGATCGGCAGGCCCGGCTGCGGGTCCGCGGCTTCGACGCCTCCCACAGGCTGCGCAACCGCACCGACGTCACGACCCACACGGACGTCACGGTGGCGGGGCTGGCACAGACCCTGGCGGGCCACGCGGGGCTCGGTGTCGATGCCGCGGAGGACGGCCCCCGCCGGAGCATCCTGCTGCAGACGGGCGAGTCCGACCTCACACTCCTCAACCGCTGCTGCGCCGCGGCAGGGCTCTGGTGGCGTCTCGATGGCACCGACCTGTGCGTACGGGGCAGCCGACCCGAGTCCGTACGAACAGTCGCCTGGGGCGGGGAGCTGATCGAGGCCGTGCTCAGCCACGACGCCACCGGGCCCGACGGCCCCGTGCGCACCGTCTCGTGGGACCCCGCAGCCCGGCGTGGCATCGACGGCGCGTCGGGCGGCCTGGGCACCGGTCGTACGGTCGTCGCCCCGTTCCTGGAGCGCACCGACACCGCCGACGCCCTGGCCCGGTCGGAGACCGACCGCGCCGACGCCGCCGCCCGCTGGGTGCGCGCGGTGCTGCACGGCGACTCCGACTGGCGGCCGGGCCTCGGCCTGCGGCTGACGGACGACCCGGCCGACGCCACGTACCTGCTGACCACGGTCGAGCACGTCATCGACACGGTCTCGGGCTGGGTCACGCTCGTCGACTCGCGCCCGGTGCCAGAGCCCGCGGTCCCCGCAGCCGGGCTGAGCATGCTGCCCGGGGTCGTGCAGGACGTCGACGACCCCGACCGGGCCGGACGCGTCCGGGTGCGCTTCGAGGTGCTCGGGAACACCGACTCCGACTGGCTGCCCGTCCTCGGCCTCGGCGCATCGTCCGACAAGGGACTCGCCTGCCAGCCCGACGTGGGCGACACCGTGGCCGTGCTGCAGCCGTCCGACGCGCCCGGGCACGGCATCGTTCTCGGCGGCATCCACGTCGAGGCCGCGGACGACGCGGCGGGCGTCCGCGATGGCGCCGTACGGGCCATCGGTCTGGCAACGCCGGACGGTCAGCGCCTCGCCCTCGACCGCGACGCCGACGGCGCAACGCTGCGCAACGCGGCCGGCAGCCGACTTGAGATCACCGAGTCCGGCGTCGTGCTGCACGCCGAGGCCGACCTGACCATCTCCGCACCCGGACGGCGTCTGCTGATCCGGGCCGACACCGTCGACTTCGAGAGGGGCTGACATGACCTACCAGCTCTGGCTGACCGATGCCGCCGACATCCGCTGCTCGCACCGGGTCGGGCGCTCTCCGCAGCAGGCGTCCCAGACGTGGCTGACCGTCGGTGGACGGCCGGTGCTCGTCGCGCCCGACCCCGTCGGCCGCCCCATCCTCAGCTGCCCGAACATCGGGGTGAGCATCAAGCCCTGCACCTCCGCCCTGGCCATCCGGTCCGGCGAATCCGCCTTCGTCCGGATCGACGGGCATCCCGTGGTCCGGGCGGACCTGTCCGGCTACACCGACGGGACGCCGCCCGGCCAGGTGACGTACGACGTGCTCGACGCCGCCCAGGAACTCGTGGGAGAGCAACCATGACCACCACCCCGACAGGGCTGCTGTTCGCCCACCCCGACTTCGACGCCGGCGAGTCGGGCTTGCTGAGCGCCTCGAATGGACGACTCGAGCTGGTCTCCGGAGCCGGCCTCGTCCGTCAGTCGCTGCTCATGCTGCTGTCGACGCTGCCCGGCGAGCGGGTCATGCGTCCCGACTACGGCTGCGAGCTGCTGACGCTCGCGTTCGCGCAGAACGACGACACGACAGCCGGACTGGCGGTCCACTACGTACGACGCGCCATCGAGCGGTTCGAGCCGCGGGCCCGGATCCTCGCCATCACCACCTCGCGCCGGTCGGAGACGCCGTACCGCCTCGACATCAGCTGCTCGTACGTGCCGCGGTTCGGCGGCGAACCCCAGACCCTCACCGTCGGGTTGCCACTCGACGGATCACACCAGGAGGAGTGACATGCCGCTACCAGTCCCCATCCTCGACGATCGCGACTACGCCGGTCTGCTGCGCGATGCCAAGGCGCTCGTGCCGACCCTCGCACCCGAGTGGACCGACCTCAGCCCCGGGGACCCGGGGGTGGCGTTGCTGGAGCTGTTCAGCTACCTCACCGAGTCGTTGCTGTTCCGGCTCAACCGGCTGCCCGAGAAGGCGTACGTCGAGCTGCTCAACCTCGTCGGCGTCACGCTCGCGCCCTCGGCAGCTGCGAAGGCCGAGCTGGTCTGCACCCTCAAGCAGCCGGGTCCGGAGCCGGTGACGATCCGCCGCGGGTCCAAGGTGGCGACGAGCCGTCCGAACGGACCCGTGTTCGTCATCGCCGACGACGTCACGATCCCGGCCGGCGCGACCGAGGGGCGGGCGGTCGGCCTGCACTGCGAGCTGCAGGACGACGTGCTCGGCTCCGGCAACGGAGGCGCCGGACAGCGGTTCGTCGTCGCCCACCCGCCGATCGTGCTCGACTCCGGTGAGCTCGGCGACCTGTACGTGGGGGTCGAGGCGACCCAGAGTGAGCTGGGCGAGCGGGTCCCGTCGGTCCGTGTCGGCTCGACGACCTACCGCGTGTGGCACGAGGTGCCCCACTTCGGCGGCGATCTGGGGGACGGGTACGTGTTCGTCGTCGACCGCTCCGCAGGAGAGATCGTCTTCGGGGCGGACGGGACCGCCGCGCGAAGGATCCCTGCGGGCCGGCAGGTTCGAGCCTGGTACCGCTCCGGCGGAGGCGCTGCGGGCAACGTACGGGCCGGCACACTGACCGTGCTCAAGGACCCGGTGCCCGGTCTGACCGTGGTGAACCCCGGCCCGGCCGCTGGGGGACGCGACGGCGAGACCCTGGCCGAGGCCCTGCGTCGTGCGGCCAACCCGACGGCGACGCTCGACCGGGCCGTGACGGCGCGGGACTACGAGCGGATCGCGGTCGCCTCCAGCGGTGGGGTGAGCCGCGCGCTGGCGGTGTCGGAGGCGGAGCTGTGGCAGGGCGCGACGCCCGGCGTCGTACGGGTGCTGCTGTTGCCGACCCTCGACTCCACCGACCCCACGGCGGTCACCGCCGATGCCCTGCTCGAACGGGAGGTCCCCGACATCGTCGACCGGGTCGCCCGGGTGCTCGCCGAGCGGCAGCCGCTCGGGGTGTCGAGCCAGGTCGGCTGGGTCGGGCTGAAGCGCTTCCACGTCGAGGCGAGCGCGGTCGTCAACCGTGCCGAGGATGTCGACGCGGTCCGGACCAGACTGCAGGCCGCGCTGGCCCGGACCCTCACCCCGCTGCCCAGCGGCGAGTCGCCCGGGTGGGCGTTCGGGGAAGCCCTGCGGGCGTCGACGGTGTACGACGTGCTCCTCGCGGAGCCCGGCGTACGGTTCGTCGAGAACGTCCGGCTGGTCGTCGACGAGGTGCCCGGCGACGTGGCCGCACTGCTCGCGGACCCGCACCAGCCGCACACGTGGTTCTGCGCCTCGGACGGCAAGCTCTTCCGGTCCGGTGACGACGCCGAGGGCTGGGAGCTGCTCGCCGGGTTCGAGGGCGAGACCGTCGAGAGGCTGTCCGCGTGCCCCGGAGCCCCCGGTCTGGTCGTCGCGTCCTCACGGGTGGGCGACACCGAGGCGTCGCGGATCCACGTGTCCATCGACCACGGCGAGTCGTGGCGGGTGCTCGGGGAGACCGACTTCCACATCGAGGACGTGGCCTCAGGCGTGACCGACGGCGGCGCGAGGGTCTTCGCCGCCACCGACCGGGGTCTGTTCCGCATCGCTGTGGCCGACGGCGCCGTACCGGAGGCCGTACTCGTGGACGCATCCAACCCGGCCAAGCCGTGCTACGCGGTCGAGGTGGTCTCGGAGCCGGGTGCGGACCTGCAGCTGGCCGTGGCCGCCCAGGAGCTCGGCGGCGTGTACGTGTCGTTCCAGGCGGGACGCTCGGGCACGTACGCTCCGGTCGGCCTCACCGGTGTCGACGTCCGGCTGCTGCGGGTGCAGCGCAGCCCTGGCCGCAGGTTCCTGCTCGCGGGCGCGTACGCGACCGGCGACGAGGCCGGCGCAGGGGTCAGTCGGCTGGAGCTGCTCGCGTACCAGCCCTCGGCCGACGGCTGGCAGGTGGTCGGCAAGACGTGGGTGGGCGGATCGTGCCGGGACCTCGCGTGCTCCGGCGAGCGCGTGTACGCGGCGACCGCCCGGGCGGCCGTCTGCGTGACCGACACGGCGAAGTCCGACACGCCCTGGCGCGCGGCGTCCGTCGACTCCGGCTTGCCGCTGCGTGAGGTGGGACGGTTCCAGCCGGTGCTCGCCGTGGAGGCCGCCGACGGGACGATCCTGTCCGGCTGCGTCGGCGGTGTGTACGAGAGCCAGGACGGTCTCATGTGGACAGCGGCCGGCCGGGACACGTTCACCGAGCGTGTGTCGCTGCCACGCACGTGGCTGTTCGCACCGAGCGAGCACCAGCTGACGGTGAGGTACGACGATGCGCGCGGCTGAGATCGAGCTGCTGTTGCCGGAGGTTCTGCGACGCACCGTCGTCCCGGACTCGCCGATGGCCGCGCTCGTCGCGGTGATGGAGGCGATGCACGCGCCTGCGGAGGCGACGCTGCGGGACTTCCCTTCGGTGCTGGACCCGCTGACCACCCCGGACCGGTTCGTCGGCCTGCTCGCGACGTGGGTCGACCTCGCCCGCCTGGACGAGACCGCTGCCGGGCACCTCGACCGTGCCCGGATGCGGCTGCTGGTGTCTCTCTCGCCCGAGCTGGCGCGCTGGCGGGGGACTCCCGGCGGGCTGATGTGGCTGCTGGGTCTCGCGACCGGGGTTGCCGACCTTCGGCTGGAGCCGACGGGGCCGTTCGCGGTGCGGATCGTCGTGCCCGCCGCGGCGGCCACTCAGGCCGGGCTGGTGCGCGAGATCGCCGCGCAGGAGAAGCCCGCCCACCTCGTCGTCGATGTCGTCGTGGACGGATCCGGGGAGGCGACGACGTGAAGAGAGCCGTGCCCATCGCCGCGTTGGTCCTGCTCGTGGCCGCGATCGCGTTGGTGGTGCTGCGTCCGGGGTCCGAAGGCGGCGATCCCGCGCGCCCAGGCGGGCTGGTCGACCTGATCGGCCGCTTGGTCCCCGCCCGCGCGCTGGCGCCGGCGGACGTCCAGGGGCAGCCGTGCTGGGCTCAGGGGACACTCCAGGTACCGCCCGGCGGGACCTGCGTCACCCGGCTGCCGGATGCGGCGACGCGGATGACGATGTGCGCGACGGAAGGCCTGCCGGACGTCCGGGTGGGCGGCACCTCGTACGGCCCGCAGCGGATCACGTCGGCTCAGCTGAGCTGCTCAGACCCCGGCGCGATCAGCCTGTACGACGACGGGTCGCGGTTGCTGGTGACCTGCCTCGGGACGACCGGCTGCCGACTGAGGCTGGTCTGAGGAGCGCGTCATGGTGGCAGAGTCGTTGCGCAAGCCCTTCCTGGTCGCGGCCGTCCTGGTCGTGCTCGTGGCGTTCCTGGCCTGCCTGGGATCGTCGCTCGTGACCGGCCCACCGCCCTTCGCCGACCGCGTGCAGCAGACGCTGTCGAGCCCACAGACCGCGGAGCTGCTCGACCGGTTCGGCATCGACGCCGGCGATGCCAAGGACTCGCTGGACAGCACACGGCCCGAGGACCCGCCCGGGATGGGGATTCCGGCGCTCGCCCTGATCGAAGGGCTGCTGCTGCTCGTGCTGGCCATCACGGCAGCGCCGCTGCTGGTCGGGGAGCGCGTCACGGGGGTCCTCACCGGGGCGGTGTCGATCATCGGAGGGCTGGTCGTGCTGATCGCCGCGATCGCGACGGCGATCGTCTCGTTCGCCGCTCTGCTGCTCATGGTCTCGCTCCTGCTCGCCGTTCCGTTCGGGACGATGGCGTACCTGGCGCTGTTCGGCTCGTTCGACACCGGCGGGGCAGCAGTGTTCACGTCGCTCGTGCTGGGACTGACCTTGGCGTGCCTGGTGCTGCTCGTCGTCGCGCAGCAGCGCTTCGTGACCGGAAAGGGGCTGATGCTGCTCATCGCGACGGCGGCGCTGCTGACGTTCGTGACCGCGCTGCTGCACTCGATCGTGCCGTCCTTCCTGGTCAGCATCACCGATGCTCTCGCCGCCCTCGTCACCGCGATCGTCAGCGCGATCTGGGCGCTGCTCGTGCTGATCTGGGGGATCGTCGCCGCGGTCCGGGTGCTCCGTCTCGGCCGGCAGGTCGGCGGCGGCAGCCTCACCCGGGAGGCCCCGAGCGGGGAGTCGTCGACTCGCGAGGACCCACCAGGCCGGCGTACACGCGAGTGACGGCTTTGCCCGCCTCCCTAGGATCACATCGTGCGCCCGATCCCTCCACTGTGGACCACTGCCATCGCCGCAGGCCAGCGACAGCTCACACACGTCATGGGCGGAACCCGCGACTACCGAGGCCGGCGCGCCCTGACCACCGCCCTGGGCATCGCCGGGCTCGGAGTGATGTCCACAGCCGTCCTGCAGTTCTGGCACGCCCGCACGACTTTCGACCCGATCGCCCCGCACAGGGCGTCGTCCCTTGTCACCTCAGGGTTGTACAGCCGCAGCCGCAACCCCATCTACATCGGCGACGCCCTCGTCCTCGCCGCCCACGCCGCGTGGCTCGGGCAACCCCTCGCCCTGCTCGGCATCCCCGTCCTCGCGGCAGTCCTCCACCCGCAGATCCGCGCGGAGGAGAAGGCGCTGAGCGCTCGGTTCGGGTCCGATTACGACACGTACGTCGCTCACGTCCCCCGCTGGTTCGGCCCCCGCACCTGAACGTGGGTCATGCCCATGAGCTGGGCCAAGCGCAGCCGACGCGCCTCCCTGAGCCTGTTCCGGACCCTCGTGTCACATCCGCGGTACCTGGCGGTGTTTACAGAGCGTGGGAACCTTGATCATGGCCAGCGCCGCACCGGTGTCCCACCTGCGCGTCGAGTCGATCATGCGATCGAAGCGATCGTCGCTGCTGACGCTCGTACGACGCGTGGTCGACCACGCCGAGGCGGAGGACGTCGTCCAGGAGGCTTTCGTCCGGCTCACCGACGACCCGGTCCTCGATCGACCTGACGGCGAGATCAGCGCCTGGCTTCGCCGCACCTCCCTCAACCTCGCGTTCAACCGAGCCCGCGACGTCAGCCGCTGGCGCGCACGTACCGAGCGCGCAGAGCTGACCGAACCCACCGATCCCGCGGCCGAGGCCATCCGTTCCGAGGAGCGCTCGATCGTACGAGCCGTGCTCGATGAGCTGCCGGAGAAGCAGAGGTCGTGCCTGTTGCTGCGTCACGCCGGCTACAGCTACCTCGAGATCGCCGAGACCCTCGACATGGCCGCCGGCTCCGTCGGCACCACACTGGCGCGCGCCGAACGCGCCTTCAAGGACCACTACCTCCACGCGCACCCGCGCCCCGACCAGGAGAACGATAATGACGCTGATGACCTGTCCTGATGAGGGAACGCTACGGGCGTTCCTCGACCGTGCCGATGACGACCACGAGAACCTGGCCGCCCATGTCCGAGGCTGCCTCGACTGCCGCCGTACCGTCCGTACGCTCCGTCTCACCGCAGACACCGTCTCCGGCGCGCTGGCCGTCCTCGACGACGAGGTCGCCACGTCGGCAGTTGCCGGGCTCCCCGACAGGTCGTCGGAACCGATCGACCCGCCTGTACGGAAGCGTCGCTGGGGCCGTCTCGCCACAGGTGCCGCTGCCGTCGTACTGACGGTCGGGCTCGTTGTCACCCCGGCTGGTCAGGCGGTGGCCGGCGGCTTCCTCAACCTCTTCCACAGCCGGACGGTCGCCGCGGTGACACTCACCAGCTCCGACGCCTCGCAGGTCGCGGACGTGATGAGCCAGCTCGGCGTCACGGCGGGAACCCCGTCCACCGAGTTCATGACTCTCGGTTCCGTGGCGGAGGCGCAGACGAAGGTCGGCTTCACGATCGCGGCCCCCCCTGCGTCCGACCTGCCGTCGGGCGTGGCCGCAACCCCGTCGGTGAACTACCTGCCGGCATCATCGATGACGGTCACGTTCGATGCCGCTCGCACGGCCGCGTACCTCGAGAACTACGGCCCGGCCAAGGTCCCGGTCCCGGCCGGGCTCGACGGTGAGAAGCTCGTCCTCCACTTCCCCGACGCGGTCACGCTGACGTACAGCGGATCCGGGGACAAGCAGCTCATGGTGGTCTCCGCCGGTGCGTTCGAGGCGACGACCGAGGGACCGCTCGACATCAACGGCCTGCGCGACTTCCTGGTCCAGGTGCCCGGCGTCCCGATGAGCCTCACCAACCAGCTCGGGTCGGTCGACCTGACGTCCGGGGTGCTGCCGGTGCCTATCCCCATCGACGAGGTCAGCGGGACGAGGACGACCGTCAACGGCCATGACGCCATCCTGGTGGTGGCCTCCGGGCTCGGAGCCGGCGTCGTCTGGCAGTCCGACAACCGGATCACCGGTGTGATCGGGTCCTACTCCTCCGCCGACGTCCTCAAGGTTGCCAAGGGACTCAACGGGTGAGCGAAGCCGTACTCGACGCAGACCGCCTCACCAAGGCGTACGGCCACACGGTCGCCCTTCGCGGCGTGACCCTGACCGTGGCTCCCGGTGAGGCGGTCGGTCTGCTCGGCCCCAACGGTGCGGGCAAGACCACCACCGTGAAGATCCTCACCGGCCTGGTCCGTCCCTCCTCGGGGACGGCCAGGCTGTTCGGCATGCCGGCTGGGGACCCGCGGGCCCGGCAACGGCTGGGCTACCTGCCGGAGCTGTTCCGCTTTCCCGACTGGATGACCGGTGAGCAGGTGGTCGCGTTCCACGCCGACCTGGCGGGTGTATCTCGCGCCGACCGCACGGCGCGTGTGGCCGAGGTGCTCGACAAGGTGGGTCTCGGAGCGCGAGGTCGAGACCGCGTCGGGGCGTACTCGAAAGGCATGGGCCAGCGCCTCGGGCTGGCGCAGGCCATCGTCGGTCGGCCCGAGCTGCTGCTCCTGGACGAACCGACGTCGGCGCTCGACCCGGTGGGGCGCCGGGACGTCCGGGAGCTCGTCAGCGAGCTCAAGGCCGAGGGCGTCGCCGTGGTGCTCAACTCGCACCTCCTGACCGAGGTCGAGCGGGTGTGCGACCGGGTCGTCGTCATGGACAAGGGACACGTCAAGTTCTCCGGGTCGCTCGACGAGCTCACCGGGGCAGGCCCGACCCTTCACGTCTCGGTAGGTCGGGTGGACGACGATCTCCGGCCGGCGCTCGCCGAGTTCGGCCGCATCAGCGCGACGGAGTCCGGCGATGTGCAGATCACGCTCGGGCCGCCCTGGGACGACGTCCCTGACGAGGCAGCCGAGCAGGTGGCCGCTGCGGTCACGCGCGGCCCGTGGGGACTGCGCGGCCTGGCGGTGAGCAGGGCGTCCCTCGAGGACGCCTTCGTCGCGATGGTGAGCGGGGGCGACCGGTGAAGTTCCCTGTCTACCGGACGACTCTCGGAGAGGCGCTGGGGCGGAAGATCGTCCTGTGGGGCTGGATCGCCAGCGTGCTGCTCGTGGGCCTCTTCGGACTGGGCCTCGCCTTCCTGTTCGGCAACGTGGCCAAGGACGAGGGCCTGGCCACGCTCGCACAGCGCGTGCTCATCGGGGGCATCCTCACGATCCTCGGGCTGTACGTGGGGTCGTTCCTCTCCGCGTTCCTCGCGATGATGCTGGCAGCGGGGTCCGTGTCCGCCGAGATCGACTCGGGCGTGCTCCAGGCCGTCGTCGTACGGCCACAGCCGCGCTGGCGCTGGTACCTCGAACGATGGCTCGGCCTGGTCACGATGTCTGTGGTGTACGTGGTCGTCATGACCCTCGCCATGCTTCTCGTGGCGCGCGTGGTGGCCGAGTACGAGCCCAGCTCACTGTTCGGCCTGCTCGCGATCCTGGCCCTGCAGGTGACGCTGCTCGTGACCGTCGGCATGCTGCTCAGCTGCCGCCTGTCCAGCGTCGCGACGGGCGTGGTGCTGTTCCTGTACTTCGGGATCGCCTGGCTCGGTGGGTTCATCGGGTGGATCGGCGGCCTCGCGCAGAAGACCGAGCTGACGACGATCGGGACTGTCGTATCGCTCGTGGCGCCGTCAGATGCGTTGTGGAAAGCCGCCTCCTCGTACGCGATCCCCTTGGGAATGCCGATCAGCTCCGCCGGCCCCGCCGATCTGCCGTTCCTGTCGACTCTGCAGCCCTCGCCGTGGTTCCTCGGCTGGGCGGTGCTCCTCACCGTGGCGCTCCTCGCGCTCGGGATCAGGACCTTCTCGCGGCGCGACCTGTAGCCGTCAGGACGTTCGCGCCTCCCGAGGAACGGCGTACCTCGCGGTGGCCATCCACACGCTGTAGCCCAGAATCGCGACCATGAAGAGCACGATCGGCATCCACACCGTGTCCATCGATGGTGTGGCAAGGGCGTTCGCGCGCACGAGCTCGATGTCGACCCAGCTCAGCAGCAGCCCTGTGGCGCCCCCGATGAACATCATGTCGACCTTGAGCCGACGCTCGAGTCGGGGCTTGTTCTCCGGTCGGAACCAGTAGTCCTTGTGCGGGATGTTCACGCCAGCACCCGAGCCGCGGACGAGTGCGCCGACGAGCATGGGGAGCCCCAGGACGAGAGCGGCCGAGATCACGATGTCGAAGGTGATGTAGCCACCGCGCGTACCCCACCCGTTCGCCGCTCCCGATGCGCCGAAGTGCGTCGCGATGTGCTCCGGAAGGTTGAAAGCGGCCCAGCTCAACGTGACGATCCTGACCACCACGACCATCCCATACAGGACCCTGGCCCTCATCGGAAGCTCCTCAGGTTGCTCATCACACCGACTCCTCTCCTCGTCCATGATGCCCCCTCACGGGGTGTCCCCTGCCGGCACCCCCTCCTCACTCCACGGCCTGGGATCGCTACGCTCAGGGTCCATGACGCCGCGCTGGCCAGTGATCCTGTTCGACCTCGACGGCACCCTCGCCGACTCCATCAACCTCATCGTGACGAGCTATCAGCATGCGTTCCGCGAGGTCGTCGGCCACGAGTGGGACGAGGCCGAGATCAAGAGTTGGATCGGCAAGTCCCTCATCGATGCGTTCCGGGGAGCCATCGGGACCGAGCTCGGCGAGAAGGCGTACGCCTCGTACACCGCGTTCAACGAGGCGAACACGGAGAGTCTGCTGAAGGGGTACGAGGGGGTGCCGGAGCTGCTGCGTGACCTCCATGCCGCAGGCGTGAAGACCGGCGTCGTCACGTCGAAGCGCCGCCCGCCCGCCGAGTGGGCGATCCGGCTCTGCGGGCTCGACATCCCCCTGCTGGTCGGCCACGAGGACGTACCGGCCCACAAGCCCGACCCCCGGCCGCTGCTGCGAGGGCTCGAGCTGCTGGGGGCGAAGGCGGAGGACGCGGTGTACGTGGGGGATGCCGCGGTCGACGTCATCGCGGCGCGCAACGCCGGCCTACCTGCCGTTGCCGTCACCTGGGGCGCGGGTGCCCGGGCCGACATCGATGCCACCGACCCGCTCGCGATCTGCGACACGGCCGCCGAGCTGAGGGCTGTGCTGCTGGGCGAGTGATGTCCTCGGGGCCTCAGACCACCCCGGCGACGGCGAGCACAGCGATCAACGCGATCGACACCGCCGTCGAGAGTGTCAGGACACTGCCCACGAACGCGGTGCTCCGCTTGTAGTACACCGGGATGACGAACGGGGCGGGCAGCACGAACAGCATGATCGCCGCCTTCGTGTACCACTCAGAGAAGCCCAGCGCGGGGACGATCAGGAGCCCGAAGACCAGGCCGAGGCCCAGGCCCACCAACGTTCGCAGTGCCACCACTTTGACGATGGCGGCATCCCGCGGGACACCCGCGGCCAGCGACGCGCCGATCACGAGACAGACGAGAGGCGTCGTGAGCCCGCCGACGGTGTCGAAGACGGCTGCGGCGAACCCGTCCGGACCGGCCAGGCTCGCGGCGATGCCAGGTGCTGCCAGCGAGATCGCGAGACCACCGAAGATCGCCCACAAGACCTTCGACGCCACGACGTCCCGCCACGGAAAGGTGATCTTGGGGGCGTCGTCGTCCCCCGGGGTCGTGCCGCTCCCGGCCGTGCCGACGAGCGTCAACTCGCGTGTGCGGTGCTGCTCGAGGATGCTCATCTGCACCAGGAGCACGGTGAAGACGTAGACCCCCTGGCCCACGTCGAGCGCCGCGAAGGCTGGCAGCCGCTCGCCCGTGTGGAGGGCGGCGAAGAAGGCGTAGCCGAGCATCCCGGCCTCGAAACCCTGGAACAGCAGCCGGGTCTCGGTGCCCGGCAGTCGCAACGCACGCGCCGCTACGACCCCGATGCCGCCCATCACCGCGCACGAGGCGAACACTGCGAGGGCGAGGACGGCGTTGTGGCTGTTGGGCTCGAGCCGCAGGAAGGCCCGGAACAGCAGCAGCGGAAGCGTCAGCTGCGTGATGAGGGCCTTGAGCGCGTCGACTGCCCGGTCGCCCAGGAGCCCGCGCCTTGCCAGAACCACGCCGGCGGCGAGGAGGATCGCGATCGCCGCGAGCGATCCAGCCGCGTTCAGCACCTTCAGCCCCGTCCCCTGGTCGGCCAAGCCTGTCCGGGCTGCACGCTACTCGGCGCGGAGGCCGACGGACGCGGCGGCGTCTCTGTGTTGAGCGGACGGCTGTACTGCTGGGCTGATCCTCGTTTCGATACGCCAGACGGTCGGGAAGGCCGACTGCGACCCTGATCTGGCCGATCGGGTATCGCAACGCGGATCGAGCGTCAGAGGGTGAGCTCGGCGTGTACTCGCTGCGCCTTCTCGATGAGCGCGGGAAGCGTGCCGTCCTCGTGGATCCGTACCCGCTGCTTGTTCGGCAGGCTCTCCAGCTTCGCCGCCTCGTCCTGCATCTTCGCGAAGGCGACCTCGCGGTCGTCGGGACTGGCCTCGTACGTGACCCTCAGGTACTCGCGAGCATGCATCGCCGCCCGTGTGGCCAGAGTCCGGGCACGGCCGGCCGGGCTGACGAGCGACGCGACGACCGTGACCGCGAGGACGCCGATGATGACGGCGAGGGACAGGCCGGTGGAGACCTCGACGACCGGTACCGGCTGACCGTTGTTGATGAACGGCACAGTGTTCTCGTGGAGTGCGTGGAGGATCAGCTTCGCGCCGATGAACGCGAGGATCGCCGCGAGACCGAACGAGAGGTAGATGAGCCGGTCGAGCAGGCCGTCGATGAGGAAGTAGAGCTGCCGCAGGCCGAGCAACGAGAACGCGGTGGCGGTGAAGACGAGGTAGACGTCCTGGGTGAGGCCGTAGATCGCGGGGATGGAGTCGAGGGCGAAGAGGATGTCCGTACCGCCGATCGCCACCATCACGAGCAGCATCGGGGTGAAGCGACGGCGTCCGTTGTCGAGCGTGGTCATGCGGTCGCCGTCGTAATGATCCGTCGTCTTGAGGAAGCGCTTGGCCACGCGGATGGCGACGTTGTCGGCCTCTTCCTCCTTGTCGCCGTCATCCAGCAGCATGTGGCCGCCGGTGACGAAGAGGATGATGCCGAAGATGTAGAAGACCCACGCGAACTCGTTGATGAGGGCAGCCCCGGCGAAGATGAAGGCTGTACGGGCGACGAGCGCGACCGCGATCCCGAACAGCAGCACTTTCTGCTGGAGCGCCCTGGGCACGGAGAACGAGCTGAGGATGATGAGGAACACGAACAGGTTGTCGACGCTGAGGGCCTTCTCGGTGATGTAGCCGGCGAAGTACTGCTGGCCAGAGTCGGACCCGCCGAACAGCCACACGCCGATCCCGAAGACAAGGGCGATGCCGACATAGAGAGCAGACCAGCGCGCTGCCTCCCCGAGCGTCGGCTCGTGGGGCTTGCGAACGTGGAAGAAGAAGTCGTAGGCCAGCAGCGCGACGATCGCCGCGACCGTCAGGAGCCAGACGTAAGTGGGCACGAGCACGGGTGTCCTCTGATGGAACTTTGGCGCACATCACGTCACGCCCTCCGACCGGGCGGTCGGAATCCTCGATCTGCCCGGCACTTCAGTTCACAGCCAGTGTGGCAGATGAGCGCAAGCGGATCCTCGTTTCGATCCGCCGTCTCCCCAAGACTCCCCGCACGGGCCGTTCGGCGCTCGATCCCGGCGACGATGAAGATCAACTGATTGGTTGACAACTGAAGAAGATCGACCGTACCGTCTACTCAACCAATCAGTTGAGGACCGAGATGCCCACCGACCAGCTCTCCCGTACGTTCGCAGCTCTCGCCGATCCGACCCGGCGCGATCTGGTGGCACGGCTCACGCTCGGGGACGCCACGCTCACGGAGCTCGCGGCGCCCTACCCGATGAGCCTGCAAGCCGTGTCCAAGCACCTCACGGTGCTCGAGCGCGCGGGGCTCGTGAGCCGCGGCAAGGATGCGCAGCGCAGACCCGTACATCTCCAGCCGTCGGTCCTCGAGCCCGTCACGGACTGGCTGGAGACGTACCGGCACCAGACCGAGGAGCGCTACCAGCGCCTCGACGCCGTACTCGCCGACCTGTCCGACACACCCACAGGAGTGACCCGATGACCCACACCACGACCGACTATTCGCACGCATCGATCGAGGCCGACGCAGAAGTCCCGCTCATCCGGGTCACCCGCGACTTCGCGGCCACTCCGGAACAGCTCTTCCGCGCCCACACCGACCCGGACCTGTACGCGCGCTGGGTCGGGCCGAACGACATCACGACGCGGATCGACCACTGGGACTGCCGCACGGGTGGGAGCTGGGCCTTCTCGAACGTGCACGGCGACGAGTCGTACTCGTTCCACGGCTGCTTCCACGAGATCTCCCCGACCCGCCTCGTACAGACCTTCACCTTCGACGGCTGGCCCGACGGGGTGTCGCTGGAGACCCTCACGTTCACCGACCTCGGCGACGGCCGCACCCGCCTGAACGCCCAGTCGCTCGTCGACAGCTTCGCCGGCCGTGACCAGTGGCTCGCCAGCGGCATGGACGTCGGCATCAACGATGGCTACGCCAAGCTCGACACCTTGCTCACCGAAATCTGAAGGAGAAGCCATGATCACCACCTGCCTCTGGTTCCAGGGCGACCTGGACGCCGCACTTGCCCGCTACGAGAGCCTCTTCGACGACTTCGAGGTCTCGTCGCTCACCCGGACGGGTCCCGACGAGCCCGCGATGCTGGCGAGCTGGCGGATGAACGGTACGGAGTTCCGCGCGATCAGCCAGCCCGCCCCCTTCCAGTTCAACGAGTCGATCTCGCTGAGCGTGACCTGCGAGGACCAGGCCGAGACCGACCGCCTCTGGCACGGGCTGATCGCCAACGGCGGCGAGGAGTCGATGTGCGGGTGGCTCAAGGATCCGTACGGGCTGTCGTGGCAGGTCACCCCAACGAGGCTGTACGAGCTGCTGAGCGATCCCGACCCCGCACGGGCGGCGGCCGCGCAGAAGGCCATGCTCTCCCAGCACCGCATCATCGTCTCCGAGCTGGAGGCCGCCGCGGACCAGGCCGGCTAGAAGACCCAGTTCGCCACCGGCGCCCGGTGCCAGCCGAACGCGAGTGACGCGGGCACCAGCGAGCCGGGGGTGCGCTCGGTGACCAGGCCCGCTGCCGCGAGCTCGGTCAACGAGATGCCGCCGAGGTAGGCCGCGCCGAGCTCCCGTACATCGAGAGCGAGATCAGCCGGCCGGTCCGTACGTGTCACCTCCGGCTCTTGCCCCGCTCCAGCCTGGACGAGCCATCTCCCGTCGTTGTGCGGCAACCCCGCATCCGTGACCTCGAGAACCACCTCGAGAGCCGTCTGGTACCGCCGCTTGGCCAGGGCCGTGCCGACGTCGACGAGCCGTACCCAGAGGTTGTCCTGCGTACGGGGCTGCGCCGCGCGGATGTCGACGAGCATGCTCAGCAGCGGGTCGTCGGCGGCGAGATTCGGCGGGATCACCTCTGTCGTGAGGTCGAAGTCCAGAAGTCGTCGCCACACGGCGTGGACGACAGCCGGCTCCTCGGCGACCACCTCCCACACGCGCGTCGTACCCGTCGGACCGGCTGGACCCCACGAGGACTTGCGCCGGAACAGCGCGTACCCCACCGGCTGCCCGTCACGCTCCACCACGAGGATCCGCAGCGTCTCGAAGTCGCCCTTCCGGGGTGGGACCTCGCTCGTGTACGCCTCCTGGTGCGCCTTGGTGAACCGTGTCACCCAGCCAGGCCGCTCGACCGCACCGTGCAGCCGAGCGACGAGGGCGCCGTGGGTGGCGAAGTCGAAGTGCTCGATGCGTACCCCCAGGCCTTCCTCATCCACCGGCTTCAGCACAGCGCCCCGCGGGACCGTCAGCATCACCTGCCTGGCCGCCAGCCCGTACCCGAACCTTCCGTAGATCCCCGGCTCCGCCGCGAACAACATCGAGACGGCTTCGCCGCGCTCGAGGCAGTGCGCGAAGTGGACGTCCATCATCGTGCGCAGCAGACCCTGGCGCCGCCACTGCGGGTGCACGCACACCCAGGTCAGCCCGGCGATCGGGAGACGGGCGCCCGGGACCGGGGTGTCCGTGAACGCGTACGAGGCGTGGAAGGCCGCCAAGCGTCCCGGCTGCGTCTGGTCCTCGACACCGTAGGTACGGCCCCAGGGCAACGGCTGCGGCCACTCCACCTGGTCATCGAGCACGTGGGCCGATGGGAAGGCCCACGAGTCCACATCGAGGATGTCTCTGAGACGCTCTGGACCGAGGAGTACGACGTCAGCGGTGGTCATGGCGCCACTCTGCCTCAGGATCGGGCGCGGGGCATGAGCATTTCGCCTCATGCCGTCCGCGAACTCACAGGAGGCACGCGCGGTCGGCTGCCGGACGATGCCCGAGGTGCCCGTTAGCCTGACTGGTGGAGGAGGGAGCTATGCGCGGACCACGGCAGGTACTGCTGGCCCTCGTACTCCTGGTCGCCCTGCTCACGGGATGTGCGAAGGCGGAGAACAAGCCCGCGCTGAACCTTCCGGTCGCCGATGACACGCTCACCGCGATCGCCGGTGCGCTGAGTGCTCTCGACATCTCGAGCGCGCCGCTGTCGTCCTCGCCGACCTCCGCGCAGACGGAGCTGGGCGTGATCGTGTCCGGCATGGACGGCATCACGCCGGTGGTGACGCTCGGCCCGATCACGTACGACTCGGCCGAGCCCAAGGCGACGGCGGTCCTGCACTACTCGTGGCCGATGCCGAGCGCGCCGTGGACGTACGACGTGACCGTGCCGCTGATGGAGAACGGGCAGGGCTGGAAGCTCGACTGGTCGCCTGCGGTCGTCTTCCCGGAGCTCAACGCGGCCAACCGCCTGGTGCACACCCACACGATGGCCCAGCGCGGCGCCATCCTCGGTGCGAACAACCAGGCGCTGGTGGAGCAGTTCACCGTCGTCAAGGTCGGCATCGACAAGACCCGCGTGAGCGGCGATGCCGCGATCGCCTCTGCGCGAGCGCTGGCGGGCGTGGTGGGGATCGACCCGGACAGGTACGCGACGCAGGTCACCAACTCCTCCGACAAGGCGTTCGTGCTGGCCATCACGATGCGTCAGGGGAGCGTGCCGGCGCAGGTCGCGGACATACCGGGGGCGTTGGGCATCGAGGGAACTGCGATGTTGCCGGTCACCGACGGGCTAGCGCCCGAGATCATCGGCATGATCGGCGATGCGACGAGCGAGATCGTCAGCGCGTCGAAGGGTGCTGTCCTCGCGGGGGACCAGGTCGGACTGACAGGGCTGGAGAAGCGATACGACGTCCAACTGCGCGGCACGCCTGGCGACAAGGTGACGATCGTGGCGCGGCGTACGACCACGCCCAGCTCGTCGCCCAACGGCTCCACGAGCGCTTCGGCTTCCGCCTCATCGTCATCGAGCGGGGGCGGCTCGACCTCCGCCACGGCCGCAGCGTCAGCGACGCCGGTGGTCGTCTACTCGGCCAACCCGGTACAGGGCAGAGACCTCGTGCTGAGCCTGGACCTCAACCTGCAGCAGAAGGCCGAGGCGGTCATGGAGACGATCGCGGGTCCGGCCGCGGTCGCCATCATCCGGCCGTCCACCGGCGGCATCCTCGCGGTGGCGAACTCCCCCGGCAGCGCTGGTCAAGCCGACGCGACGTACGGCCAGTACGCCCCGGGCTCGACGTTCAAGATCGCGACCTCGCTGGCGCTCATCCGCAAGGGGTTCACCGCCGACACGGTCATGGACTGCACGTCCTCGGCGAACGTCGAGGGCCAGCGGTTCAAGAACTACTCGGACTTCCCGTCCTCGAAGATCGGCCGGATCCCGCTCAAGGACGCAGTCGCGCAGTCGTGCAACACCGCGTTCATCAACGAGTACGGGACGATCTCCGGTCCGGAGCTTCAAGCAGCGGCGGCCAGCCTCGGGGTCGGCACCGACTTCGACGCGGGCTTCCCGGTCAACTACGGCATCGTGCCGAAGCCGACCTCGAGCGCCCAGAAGGCTCAGGAGTTCATCGGACAGGGCGGCGTCCTGGCATCACCAGTGACGATGGCCGGGCTCACGAGCTCGGTCGCCGCCGGGCACACCGTGGTCCCGTACCTCGTCGAAGAGAACCGGCCCACCCCGACCGCCGCCCCTCTCACGCCTGCCGAGGCGGCGACCCTGCAGTCGCTCATGAGCTATACCGTGCAGACGGGCTCGGGTCGTGGGCTCAAGGGCCTCGCGGTGGGCGCGAAGACCGGCACCGCCGAGTACGGGACCGGCCCCTCGCTCCCGACGCACGCCTGGATGATCTGTTTCACCGACACCGACCTCGCGGTCGCCGTCTGGGTCAAGGACGGCAGCTCCGGCTCCGGCGTCGCGGGCCCGATCATCAAGCAGCTGCTGCAGTAGCTGTCACCGGCCGCATCAGCCACGAGCCCGTACGGACGCAGCGGGTCGGCCCCACGTCCACCCCCGCTCCCCAAGCCATGGCTCCACTCCCCACGCCACCGATGGGTTGATAAGCGGTCGATGGGTTGGGGAGCCGGGCCGATGGGTTGGGCAGCCGGGGTCGCACGGGGAGCGCACCGGAGGGTTGGGAGCAGGACACCCGGTACAGCAGACACAATGGGCAGCATGTTGCCGCTCGTCACGTGGATCTGGCCGGAGACTCCGATCACACTCGGGGTCATCGTCGTACTGGGTGTCGTCGGGCACGCGCTCATCTCCGTCGGCGTGTCCCGGGCGACCGCGCTGGCGCTGCACCGGAGCGCGCAGCACACCGCCGGGTCGACGAGCGCCGCCGCGCGGATGTTCGGGCACGCGGCCGGACTCGTCAGCGCACGAGCCGAGCAGCGCACCCGTACCCTCGGCTCCCTGCTTCGCTCGATCTCGGGTGTCGTCATCACCGTGATCGTGCTGCTGACCATGCTGTCGATCCTCGGCATCCCGCTCGCCCCGCTGCTCGCATCGGCCGGAGTCGGCGGCATCGCGCTCGCGTTCGGTGCACAGTCGCTGGTCAAGGACTACCTCACGGGCATCTTCCTGATCATCGAGGACCAGTACGGCGTCGGCGACTTCATCACCATCGATGACGTCTCCGGAACGGTCCAGGAGGTGACGCTGCGAGTCACGCGGATCCAGGAGTTCACCGGCAAGGTCTGGTACTTCCGCAACGGCGAGGTGGTCAAGATCGGCAATGTCACGCAGGGCTACTCGACCGCCTTGGTGGAGATCCCCGTCGCGTACGACGCGGACCCCGCTGCGGTGCTCGACATCCTGCGCGACGTCGCGGCTGACGTGGGGCAGGACCCCGAGTTCGCCGATGTCCTCGTCGACCCCCCGAACGTGCTGGGCGTGGGCGCCATGGCCGCCGGTTCCATGACGTTCCAGATCAGCGTCAAGGCCCATGCGAACCAGCACTGGGGCGTGATGCGAGCCATCCGTTCACGCTGCAAGACCGCACTGGCGGCCGCGGGCATCAACGGCCCGGCGATCATGCCGTTCACGGACGCCTGAGCGGGCCCGCCACCTCGACTCACCGAGCCCCGCCCACGTCCAGCCACCCGCGCGGCCGTCCATGTCGGGAGCCGTAGGGTGAGCCGCGTGAGCAAGGGGACGCAGCCGCGTCGAGCACGCCTGGGAGCTGTCTGGCTCGTCCTC
Organism: Propionibacteriales bacterium; assembly: GCA_038317635.1. Taxonomy (GTDB): domain Bacteria; phylum Actinomycetota; class Actinomycetes; order Propionibacteriales; family Propionibacteriaceae; genus Fen-668. The sequence continues at coordinate 9,805 of JBBQBP010000002.1, read as the reverse complement.
GGCAGCATCACGACCGTCCAGATCGGCGCCGCGATCGCGAAGCACCTGTTCGGCCTCGCGACGCCGACGGGCATCGTCTGGCTGCGGCTCACCACTGCCGCCATCGTCCTCCTGATCTGGGCCCGCCCTCGGCTGCGGGGACGGACGCGCAAGGACTGGCTGTTCGTCCTCGGCTATGCGATCGCCCTCGCCGGGATGAACTGGTCGATCTACCAGGCGTTCAGCAGGATCCCGGTCGGCCTCGCGGTGACGCTCGAGTTCCTCGGCCCACTGACGGTCGCGCTCGTGACGAGCCGAGGGGTACGCGAGATCATCTGGGCACTCCTCGCCGCCGCAGGTGTCGCGCTGCTGGGCTTCAGCCCGACGGCCCTGAGCTGGTCGGGCATCGGCTTCGCGCTGCTGGCCGGCACGGGCTGGGCCCTCTACATCGTCATCGCGCCGCATCTCGGCCGGCGCTGGGACGGCATCAGCGGTCTCGCCGTGGCACACGGCTTCGGTGCGGTCGTCTTCGCCATTCCGGCGATCCTCACCGACGGGAGCGCCCTGGCCACGCCGACGGTCCTCGGGCTGGGGCTGCTCGTCGGCCTGTTGAGCTCGGTCATCCCGTACAGCCTGGAGCTGCAGGCGCTCCGCAGCCTTCCGACCCGGGTCTTCTCGATCCTCATGTCCCTCGAGCCGGCGGTGGCCGCACTGGCGGCGTTCATCATCCTTCGCGAGGGCCTCAGCCTCGTCGACCTGGCCGCCATGGCGTGCGTGGTCGCGGCGTCAGTGGGCATCACCCGGTCCATCCAGGCGTAGGGGCCGCCGGGCTCAGCCCTGCTGCGCCCACCACTCGCGGAGCTCTGCCTCGGCGACGTCTGGCGAGGCAGGGCCGCGGTCGAGGCGGCGCTCGAGGAGGAACTTGTAGGCCCGACCGATCACGGGGCCGGGGCCGACATCGAGGATGCGCATGATCTCGTTGCCGTTGAGATCAGGACGGGTCGCGTCGAGCTCGTCGGCGGCCGACAGCTCGTCGATGCGCCACTCGAGCTCCTCGTACGCCCTCCGCAGCCGGTCCGCTTTCGCCTGGTTGCGCGTCGTGCAGTCGGAGCGGGTGAGGATGTGGAGCCGCTCGAGCTCGGGGCCGGCGTCACGCACATACCGCCGTACAGCCGAGTCGGTCCACGTGCCCTCGCCGTACCCGTGGAACCGCAGATGCAGCTCGACCAGCATGGCCACGGAGTCGACGACGTCCTTCGGGTACCGGAGCCCTGCGAGCCTCTTGCGGATCATCGTGGAGCCGACCACGTCGTGGTGGTGGAACGACACCTTGCCGCCCGGCTCGAACCGACGCGTGCGTGGCTTGCCGATGTCGTGGAGCAGCGCGGCGAGCCGGCTGACGATGTCGGGATCATGGTGGCGCTCCCGCTCGAGAGCGATCGCCTGGTCGAGGACGATCAGCGAGTGCTCGTACACGTCCTTGTGGCGATGGTGCTCGTCGCGCTCCAGCCGCAGCGCGGGCAGCTCGGGGAGGAACTGGTCGGCGAGGCCGGTGTTGACGAGCAGATCGAGCCCGACCCGCGGCGCGTCGAGCAGCAGCAGCTTCGTCAGCTCGTCCCGGATCCGCTCCGCCGACACGATCTCGAGCCGCGGCGCCAGCTCCGACATCACGCGGACGAGATCGGGCTCGGGCCGCAGCTCGAGCCTCGCCGCGAACCTGGCCGCCCGCAGCATCCGCAACGGGTCTTCGCTGAACGAGATCTCCGGCGAGGTCGGTGTACGGAGGATGTGATCGGCCAGGTCGTCGAGACCGTGGTACGGATCGACGAAGGTCGCGTCGACGACCGAGACGGCCATGGCGTTGACCGTGAAGTCGCGGCGTACGAGATCGTCTTCGATCTTCTCGCCGAAAGCCACGATCGGCTTGCGGGTGCCCGGCTCGTACGCGTCGGCACGATACGTGGTGACCTCGACCTGCCAGGATCGCTCGCCGTCGCGCAGCATCGTGCCGATCGTCCCGAAGTCGCGACCCATGTCCCATGTCGCGTGGTTCAGCGTGCGCAGCAACCGCTCGATGTCGTCCGGCCGCGCGTTGGTCGTGAAGTCGAGATCCACCGAGACCGTACCGAGCAGCGCGTCTCGTACCGGCCCGCCCACCACGTACAGGCTGAACCCGGCGGCGGCGAACGTGTCGCCCAGCCGGGCCACCACGGGCAGCCTCGTCAGCGCGGCAAGTGCGCGCTGCTGGGTCAACGAGAGGTCGGACACATCTGCGAAGTCTACGGACACAGCTCGGCGGCGGATGACGGTCACCCTCTCGCCCGGCGGACGGGCGCCCACGGCGCCGCCGCACCCCGCCCGGGAGCGTCCCAACGCTCCCAGGGCGCGCCCGTAGGATGAGCGAGTGATGCCCCCTGATCCTGCACCGGCCGCACCGCGGCGGCGAGGCAGAATCGTGGGCGTCCTCCTGAGGATCGCTCTGGCGCTGTTCGTGTATGCGTCGGCCGTCATGATCCACCCCGCCGCGCACGCGGCCGACACCCCCGTCGAGGTCAACCTCTCGACCTCGGAGATCATCGGCACGGGCCCTGACGCTGTCCTCCACCTCGTCGGGACGGTGACGAACACCGGGACAGCGACCCTCTACACCGTCCAGGTCCTCACGTGGCGCGACACCACACCGATCACGTCCCGCGCGCAACTGGCCGCCGCGCTCGCCGCCTCACCGACGGCCGGCACCGGCTCCCGGCTCACGACGCCCGGCTCGTTCCAGGTGATCACGGGATCACCCAAGCCCTGGGCGCCGGGCACGTCGAGCCCGTTCGACGTCACCTCAAGGCTCAGTGACCTCGGCCTCACCGCCACCGGCGTGTACCTGGTCGGCATCCACGTCCGCGCGGCGACTGACGAGTCCGCCGCGTACCAGACCGTCGGCCGCGCCCGTACGTTCGTCACCGTCGGCACGCCCGCCTCACGGGCCGCCACCAGCTCCGTCGTCATGCTCAACTCGGCCCCGTCGTTCCTCGGCAGCGGGCTGCTCTCCGATGACCACCTGGCCGGCGAGCTCACCGGCCGGTTGCTCACGCTGGTCCGCCACGCGCAGTTGCCAGGCGTGACGTACGCGATCGACCCGCTCCTCTACCGCGAGGTGACGACGATGGCGGCGGGGTACGAGGTCGGCACGACCACCTCTCATACGCCGGGCATCGGCAAGGAAGCTGCGGTCGCGTGGCTCTCGGAGTTCGCGAAGCTCTCCGGCGGGTACCGCCTTCCCTACGGCAGTCCCGACCTGGCGCTCCTGGCCGCCACCGGCGACACCTCGACGCTCGACCTCACGACCCAGGCCGCCGAGCAAGTACCTGACGTAGCCGGTCTCCCCCTGCTCGTCGCCGCCCCGAACTACCAGGCGGACCAGCACTTCCTCACCGCGATGGCGAGGCTGAAGCCCGCGGTGATCCTGGCCGAGACCCGCGGGGCGGGGCAGACGGTCATGTCCTCGAGCACCACCGTCGTCAGCGTCGACCCGGGTGCGTTCGCCGGAGGCCCGGGGCCTGACGACTCGACGACCCAGCTCCAGCTCCTGGCACGGATGCGCGCCGACAGCTTCCTCGCCGCGATGAACCCGGCGGAGGGGAACGTACGGATCGTGGCGTCGGAGCTCGATGCCAGTCTCGACTCCACGGCAAGCCCATGGGAGTCGAGAGTCTCGCTCACCGACCTCAAGCCCGCCACGACGAGCTGGTCCGACGCCTTCGGAGTCAAGAAACCCGCCGCCGTACGGGACGCCTCCCTCGAGCAGGTCATCGCTGGGGGCGCCGCGCGCATCGCCAACTTCACCAGCCTCGCCGGTGACTCGGGGGCCGGCAACGTGCTCCGTGCTCAGTTCCTGCCGCCTGTGGTGTCCACCGCCTGGAAGAGCGATGACCAGGCGAGGGCCTACCTGTCCACCGCGCTCACCCCGTACGGGGTGAGCGCGGCGGCGATCACGATCAGCGTGGCTCAGCACGTCGTCATGACGTCCCGTGACACGCAGTTCCCGGTGACCGTGTCCAACACCTTGGGTTACCCCGTGAAGGTGAGAGTCGTGGTCACCACGTCGAACGCCAACCGCCTCAGCGTCCCAGCGTCCCAGCTCGAGACGATCGACGCCGGCGAGTCGGTGACCGTGAACGTCAGCCCGAAGGCGACCGCCAACGGGTCGGTCGACGCGGTCGCACATCTCGTCACTGAAGCAGGCAACGAGGTCGGCACGCCGGAAGCATTCGTGATCGAGGCCACAGAAACGGGCAAGGTGGCATGGGTCATCGTCATCGCCTCGGGCGCCGTCCTGGCGGCTATGACGGTGTTACGCATCCGGCAGGTGGCGCGATCCCCGCGCCGAAAGGAGACCGCGTGAGCAACGACGGCTTCCGGCCCGGGCCCCTCTCCCCCGCCGATGATGACGAACCCGCCTTCTGGACACGGTTCGGAAGGGTCGAGGAGGAGGAGCAGCCCGAGCGCTCGGAGCACAGCACGGGTTGGTTCCGTCGGCGCCCTGCGCCACCTCCCGGTGATCCCGCAGCCGCTCCCGGTTTCGGCACGTCCGTACCGGCGTTCCGCAGCGATCACCCGTCCGAGCAGACTCCGGTTCCATCGGTGGAGCCTGCCGCTGAGCAGACGCACCTTCAGCCGCGGGCCCAGCCACCGATCCCCATGGTGCAGCCCTCGCCCATGTCGGAGGAGAGCGTCGACGAATCCGCCGCGACGATGACATTCGCCGACGACGACGCCACCCACACGTTCGCGGCGCAGAAGCCGGATCGCGGTACCGGTCGGCTGCTGTCGGCGACCGCCATCATGGCTGCCGGCACGATCACGTCGAGAATCCTCGGACTCGTACGCGTCGTGCTCGCGGCGTTCCTTCTCGGCGCCGGCACGCGCCAGGCCGACATCCTGTCTCTGGCCACGACCGTGCCGAACAGCCTCTACATCCTGTTCGCCGGTGGCGCGCTGAACACGGTGCTCGTGCCGCAGATCGTGCGTGCGGTGAAGAAGGACCGCGACGGCGGCGAGGCGTACACGAACCGCATCATGACCGCGTTCCTGCTCCTTGTGGCCGGCGTCACGGTGCTCCTCTTGATCGCCGCGCCGGTCATCGCCTGGATCTACTCCGACTCGGCCTGGCACACCGCCGCGCTGGCGCCGCAGTACTCGTCGATGGTCACCCTGACCGCGCTGTGCCTACCGCAGGTGTTCTTCTACGGCGCGTTCTTCCTCGGCGGCCAGGTGCTCAACGCTCGCGACGCCTTCGGGCCGATGATGTGGGCGCCGATCGCCAACAACATCGTGCAGGTCATCGTCCTCGTCACGTACGCCGGCGTCTGGGGCTCGAAGACGGACACCAGCCAGCCCTTCTCGACCGGACAGATGCTGCTCCTTGGCCTCGGATCGGTGCTGGGCATCGCTGTCCAGACAGCCGTGCTCATACCGTTCCTGCGGCGTGTCGGTTTCCGGTTCACGCCGCGCTTCGACCTGCGCCACACCGGCCTCGGCCACACGTTCCAGCTGGCGAAGTGGACACTCGGCTTCGTCGCGGTGAACCAGCTCGCGCTGATCGTCGTCACGAAGCTGGCCACGTCGGCGACCGCCGGGGGCTCGGGCGCCGGAGTGACGGCCTACAACTACGCCGTCCTGTTGTGGGTGCTGCCGCACTCGCTGATCACGGTCGGGCTGGCGACGGCGATGCTGCCATCGCTGTCGCGGATGGCGGCCAGTAACGACGTCCCGGCATTCCGCGAGGAGCTCACAAAGGCGATCCGGCTCGCGGTGACCGCGCTCGTCCCGGTCGCGCTCATCTTCTTGACCCTCGGCGTGCCGATCGGTGAGATGGCGTTCCCCAGGGGCGGCCATTTCATCGGCTGGACACTCGTCATGTTCGCGGTCGGCCTCGTCCCGTTCTCGGTGCAGTACCTCATCCTGCGCGGCTACTACGCGTTCGAGGACACGAAGTCGACGTTCGTCATCCAGGTGCTCATCGCGGGGCTCAACGCGGTGTTCGCGCTCATCGGCGTCAAGCTCATCGCGCCAGGGCCCGACTGGGTGGCGCCGGCGCTCGGGGCCGCCTACACGCTGGCGTACCTCGTGGGCGTCGTGGTGTCGATGAGGCTCTTCGCCCGCCACATCCCGGGGATCTCCCTGACGCCGCTGCTCCACCACCTGGGGCGCATTGCGCTGGCGGCGCTCCCCGGCACGGTCGTCGCGTTCCTCGTCGTCACCGCGCAGACCCGTCTCTCGAACAAGACGCTCGTCGACATCCTCGGGGTGGGGATCGGCGTCCTGATCGCCGGCGTCTCGTACGTGGCGATGGCTCGTTGGATGCGCATCGAAGAGGTCGAGGAGGTCGTCGGAATCCTCATGCGCCGTATCCGTCGCGGCCGCTCCGGCCCGAAGCCGCCCGAGGCAACGCCGCCTGCCGAAGGAGACGATGAGACCGCCGTCATCGCGCCGGGCGCCCAGGAGAGTACTGCGGTGCCAGACGGGCCGATCAGCCAGCCGACGGGCGGGGACCCCGACGCGGACCAGGACGACGCGGACGCGGGCACACCGGTGGGGTTGGAGATCGGCGACATTCTCGGCGGACGGTTCCGTCTCGAGGAGCAGCTCGAGGTCCGCGGCTCGACCTCGACGTGGCGGGCGGTGGATCAGGTGCTGTCCCGTTCCGTCCTCGTACACATCCTGTCGCCCGACAACCCCCGGGCGCCTGAGATCATCGACACCGCACGGCAGGCCGCTCGAGCGACCGACTCCCGGTTCCTGCGCGTGCTCGACGCGGTGACCGACGCCCAGGTCTCGTACATCGTCTGCGAGTGGGCCGAAGGCATGGAGCTCGAGCAGCTCCTGGCCTCGGGCCCGCTGACGGCGCTCGAGTCAGCATGGCTGGTACGGGAGCTGGCTGATGCTCTCTCGGCGATGCATGCGCAAGGGCTGTTCCACACGCGACTCACCCCGGACGCGGTCGTCATCTCGACCGCCGGCAACGTGAAGATCAACGGCTTCCTCATCGACGCGGCGCTCCACCCGCGAACGACCGTTCCGGCGGCCAGAGGTACCGAGAGGGACGACGTCGAGTCGCTCGGGAAGCTCCTCTACGCGACGTTGGCGTCCCGGTGGCCCGGCGGTGCTGGCTTCGGCCTGGCCGAGGCGCCCACGGATACCCAAGGCCTCACGCTGTCGCCGGCCAAGGTACGAGCGGGGGTGTCCCCGACGCTCGACCGCATCACGGCTGACGTTCTGGCCGGCCGGATCGCGTCGTCCGCACAGCTGACGACGTCGCTGTCGACCGTGCTGGGCTCGGCCGACGCCAGTCCAGACCTGGCCCACCGGGTCCGGTTCCCGATGGTCCGCGATGCGTCGCAGGTGGCCGACTTCGAGGCGACCGCGGTCGTGCCGGTCGTCCCTGGCTCCTCTCACGCCGAGACGAAGTCGCCGCTCGTCCTGCCCGAGAGCATGAAGGCTCACCAGAGCCCGCAGCGGATGCTCATGGTGACCGGCATCCTCGTCGGCGTCGTGGTCCTCGCCATGATCATCGGTCTCGTCACCGTGTTCAACCGCAAGAACGAGGCCGCGGCCGGCGCGGCCACCGCGACCGGGGCCAGCGCCTCGGGCTCGAAGGCCAGCAAGGTGTACCCGATCGCAGGGGCCAAGGACTTCGATCCTGTGGCGAACGGCGGCAACGGCGAGGAGAACCCCGGTCAGGTCCCCCTCGCGTACGACGGGAAGACCGACACCGCGTGGACGACCCTGGTCTACAGAGGCAAGGCGACGTTCGGCGGGCTCAAACCAGGTGTCGGCTACATCGTCGACCTCGGTCAGCCGGTCAGCGTCGGTAAAGTGTCACTCGTCATGATCGGAGCGCCGACTGGTCTGGAGCTGCGGGTCCCGGCGGGGGATCCGCAGACCGTGACGTCGCCGCCGATGGACAACGCGGACCAGTGGACGGTGGTCGCCAGCAATCCCGCTGCAGGCACCAACGTGGACCTGGTGCCGTCCAAGCCCGTCACAACGCGGTTCGTGATGGTCTACATCACGTTGCTGCCGGCGGTGCCGGGCGGCTTCAGGGCAGCGATCGCGGAGGTGTCAGTGCAATCATGAGCGTCCTCGAGTCGACCGATGCCGACCTGCTGCAGCGCTACGCCGCCGGTGACGACGAGGCGTTCGCCGAGCTCGTACGGCGTCACAAGGACCGGCTCTGGTCGGTCGCACTCCGTACGATGCGATCTCCCGAGGAGGCGGCCGACGCACTGCAGGAGGGGCTGATCTCAGCGGCGCGGAGGGCGCGTCAGTACCGCGGCGACGCGGCCGTGCTCACCTGGCTGCACCGGATCGTCATCAACGCCTGCCTGGATCGGCTGCGGCGCAACAAGGTGCGGGCGACGCTGCCGCTGCCCGACGATCCCGACCGCGTGCTGGCGTTCGTCGGCGGCGACGACCCCGAGCGCGAGGCGGCGCTCGTCGAGATGCGCCGGGAGGTCATCGCCGCGCTGCGGCAGCTCAACGCCGATCAGTGCGCGGCCCTCGTACTGGTCGACATGGAGGGCTACTCGGTCGACGAGGCGTCGGAGATCCTCGGCTGTGCGCCGGGGACGATCAAGTCGCGGTGTTCGCGCGGCCGGGCGCGGCTGGCGCCGTTGCTCGCGCACCTGAGCCTTCCATGAGCTACCTTCCCGGAGGCGATCCCCGCTACGACATGAGCCGTACGGGGATGCCCGCGTGGGCGCTGCGCGACAACGGCCCGCTGAACACGTACGTGCCGGGGCCACTCTCGAGCGAGCCGCTGCAGAGCGCGTACCACTCGGGCGTGCGCCTGGTGGTCTCCGGAGTCATCTTCGCGGCGATCATCGTGTTCGTGGTGGCCAACGGGCAGGCGGGCGTCGCCGGGTCCGCGCTGATCCTCGTCGTGCTGTGGGCGCTGTACGTGGTGCCGGTGTGGCTGCGCGACCGGGTGGGGCTGCGCGTCGACGGCTCCCGCTGCGAGGTGCATGGGCTGTTCCGGCAAGTGGCCTTCGACGGCGCGGACGTGATGAAGGTGCAGTTCGTGTTCGGCGGACGCAGCCCGGATGTACGGCTGGTGCTTCGCGACGGCCGCAAGGTGCTCGTGGTCGCGTCGAGGCTCGAGAAGGGTCACTCGACCCTGTACGAGTGGCTGCGGAGGTACGCGCCGGAGGCCGAGTACGACAAGCGTGCCCTCGACCTTCGCGACACGTTGGTGAACCGAGGACTCATGGGCGCCCCCGGCGACCCCTGGGACGAGGCGGGACGATTCGGCCCCGCTCCGGAGCTGTCGGGAACCACCTCAGACAGCGAGCCGTCGGACACGGTAAGAGCGTCACCGCCCACAGAGGCGAAGGCACCGGACTCAACAGAGACAAGGACCGATGATGACGAGCAAGCCTGAGGACCTGGCGGCCAGGGCGGCCGCCGCCGCTGCCGCCGGCACTCATGAGATCGTGAGCGCCGCCGGCCCCCACCCCACACTGGAGGAGGTCTCTGACGCGACGTTCGGACTTCCGGACGATGCACGGGCGGCGGAGATCCTGGATCACGCGGAGGCATGCAACGCGTGCGCCGAGCGCGTGATGGAGCTCGAGTCGGTCGTCGAGCTGACCCAGTTCACGTACCCGGACCCCATGCCCCACGCGGTCGAGCAGCAGCTGATGGCGGCACTGGCAGCCGAGGCAGTGGGCCATACGCACCACCCGCTCCCGTCCGACGAGGCTCCCGATGTGGCGGTCACGCCCACAGATCTCGCGGACCTGTCCGACTGACGTGATCGGAGTTGAGCCACCCC
>JBBQBP010000001.1:0-284903 GCA_038317635.1 Propionibacteriales bacterium | reverse complement strand
GAGCGTTGTCCTCGACGATCGCCAGGCCGTGCGCGTCCGCGATCGCCATGAGCCTGTCCAGGTCCGCCGCGACGCCCCCGTAGTGGAGGATGAACATCGCCCTTGTCCTGGCCGTGATCGCGGCTTCCGCCGCTGTCGGGTCGATGTTGAGCGTGCACGGATCGATGTCCACGAACACGGGAACTGCCCCGCGCGACACGATTGCCGTTGCGGTCGACGGGAACGTGAAGGTCGGGCAGATGACCTCGTCGCCGGGTTTGAGCCCGATCAGAACCGCCGCCAGCTCGAGGGCGTGCGTGCATGAGGTCGTCAGGACCACACCCGGCGCGCCCGTCAGCTCCTGGAGCAGACCCACAGCGCGTTTGGTGAACGGGCCGTCGCCTTGCCAATGGTCGGAGGCCAATGCCTCGGCCATATACGTCGACTCGAGCCCAGTCGAGTAGGGCACGGAAAAGAGGAGACGAGGCACATCGGAGACCATAGCCGCAATACAGGCGACGCACAGGTTGGCGCGCGCCGCCCCCCGCCGACGGCTGGCTTTTCTGTAGATATGCTCCTCCCCATGACGTGGCGCCTGCACCGAGTGACCTCGGTCCTCACGCGCACCGAGGTCCGTTATCTCGTGGTTGCAGGCAGCATTTCGATGCTCAGCTGGGCGATGGTCGCGCTGGGGCTGTCTTTTGGCTGGCACTACATGGTCGCCACCGTCTTTTCGCAACTTGCCCCAATTCCCGTCGCGTTTCCCGCCTACAGGCGGTTCGTCTTCGAGTCTCACGGTCGGCTGCGCGGGGACCTCTTCAGGTTCATGATCGTGTGGGGCACGGGAATGATCGCGCCCATCGCTGCCGCGCCGTTGTTCGTCGAGGGGTTGCAGATGAACCCGGTGCTGGCGCAGGTCGTCATCACGGCGGTTGTCGCGATCGGCAGCTTCCTGGGGCATCGCTTCTTCTCGTTCCGACGTGCCGCTCCATCGGGATCGACCGGGCCCGGGTCGTGAGCACACCGCACACGGGCGAGGCGGTCGTGCGCAGATCATCGACGGAACGGGTTCTGACGATCGCCTTCGTCGTTGCCTGCTTCGTCCTCTACGCGAGCTGGGCATGGGTGATCCCGTTCCACGCGGCTCCCGACGAGTCCATGAGATACGTCCTCGTGCGGTACATCTCCGATCACCACAGCATCCCGGTAGGAACCGACTCCGCGATCCGTGACCCCATCTGGGGCACCTCGTACGCGTTCGAGCCGATCCTGGCACCGCTGGTCGCAGCGTTGCTTCGTTCAGTGGCGGGCCTGTTCACGACCGATTCGGGAGTCCTCTCGCTCGCGTCCCGATTCGCTTCAGTGATCTTCGGGACAGGGACCGTCGCGATCTGCGTACTCATCTCGCGCAGGTTGTTCGTCGGTGCCTGGCGATGGTTCTTCGTCGTCTTCATCGCACTCCTGCCCCAGTTCGCCTTCCTCAGCTGCTACCTCAACAGCGACTCGTTGGCGCTGTTCGCGACCGCGCTGATCATCTACGCGTGGCTAAGGGGCCTGCGTGACGGTTGGGGCACGGCCAACGCACTCCTGCTCGGCGTGGGCATCTCGGTGTGCCTGCTGTCCTACTTCACGGCATACGGATTCGTCCTGCTCAGCGTGGTCGTCTACGTCGCCGACCGGATCCATGGATGGCGCGGCACCCCGGTCGACGAACGGCGCAGACATCGTCGGGAGACCCTGGTGCAGGTCGCGACCATCACCACGGTGGCGCTCGTGCTGGCCGGCTGGTGGTTCGTCCGCAACGCCTACCTGTATGACGGGGACCTTCTTGGCCTCAGAACCTCTGCCCAGCAGGGCACCCTCTATGCCCACGAGTTCGCCAAACCCGGCGCATCATCAGCGATCGGGCGAGGGTGGAGCCTGTGGCACATGCTCTCGAAGGGATGGATCCTCGCCTCGGGGATGAGCTCCGTCGGCGTGTTCGGCTACATGAAGCTGCAGATGCCGACGCCGATCTACGTCGTGTACGCCGCGATCGCCGTCGCAGGGATGCTGTCAGCGCTGGTCCCGACTATCGCCAGCCGGCTCGCGAGCCGCGGCGTGGGTGCCGGCCTGTCGTCGGTGCCCGACCACGTGGACGCCCCGCTGATCCTGACCGGAGTCACACCGTGGAGGCGACGCCTGTTCGAGGGAGCGCTGCTGCTCGCGATCCCCATTCCGATAGCCCTGAGCATGTACCACTCGTACACACAGGACTATCAACCCCAAGGCCGCTACATACTGCCGATGCTGCTCCCTGTCGCCTACTTCGTCACCAAGGGCTTCCAGCGGTTCCTGACACAGCACATCCGAAGCCCCAAGGCCCGTACCGCGATCCTGATCGCCTTCTTCGCCTGGAACGTGTTCGCGATCTGGTTGGCCCTGGTCGGCGTCATCATCCCTCACTACTGGCCCCGCTGAACCGCTTCCCCGGTGTAGGGCTCACGGCACCGCCCGCTACCCCAACCATGCGGGCTGTCCGGACTCCTTGCCTCATGGCCGGGCGGGACAGCGTTGGCCTCGTGAGCGGAGAGCTTGCCCTTGTTACCGGCGGGCTGGATTCGTGGGGTCGAACTGCCTCGTCGCGGCGCTGCGCGACGGCTTCCGGGTGTGCACGACACTGCGTTCGATGGTCCGAGCCGACGAGGTGCGGGCGATGGTCACGGCCGGTGGGCAGGACGGCGCTGCTGTCGCAGTACGTGACCGCCGACCTCACCTTCGGACGCGGGGTGCCCCGAGGCGGTCGCGGGCGTGGATTATGTGCTGCACGTGGCCTCTCCGTTCCCGGTCGGCGTCCCCAAGGATCCCGACGAGCTGATCGTCCCGGCACGCGACGGGGTTCTGCGTGTGCTGCGGGCGGCCGCGGCCGAAGGCGTCAAGCGGGTGGTGCAGACCTCCTCCTTCGCGGCGATCGATACGGACACGCGCCGAAGGCACGACCGTTCACCGAGGACGACTGGACCGACCTGTCCGGCGCGCATCCGGTGGCTCCGTACCCCACCAGCAAGAGCACCATCCTGAACGCCGCCAAGGACGACCCGAACGTGCCGCTGACAGAGAACCCCGTTCACATCAAGGGAGCCGGCCGGGTGCCCAGGTCCACGCAGATCCACCCGGCCACTCTGGACGAGCTGGCGGTGATCACAGAGGAGATGCCCGATGAGCTGCGGCTGGCGGTCCAGCTCGGCCCCTGGTGCGCGCTGCGGTACGGCGAGGTCTTCGAGCTGAGGCGCAAGGACCTCGATCTCGCGACGGGATTTGTGCATGTACGCCGGGGCGTTGTCTGGACCAACGGCACCGTGACCACCGATCGGCCCTCGACCAACGCCGGCGTCAGGGATGTTGCCATCCCGCCGCACCTGATGCCGATGGTGACTCACCACCTCGAACGCCACGTAGACAAGCGGCAGGACGCGCTGCTGTTCCCGGATGAACTGGGACGAAACCAACGGCCACCGACCTTCGCAAGACCGTGGCACGCCGCCCGCGCCGCGGCAGGCGGCGACGACCTCAAGTTCCACCACCTGCGCCACACGGGCGCCGTCCTCGCCGCACAGTCAGGCGCAGCGCTCGCCGACCTGATGGGCCGCCTCGGTCACACCACACCCGCGATGGCGATGATCTACCAGCACACGGCCGCTGACCGTGACCGACTGAGAGCGGATCGGCTCTCCCAGATCGCCCTCGGCAACCAGTCCCCGCCGCGCGTGAATGCGTCAAGATCAGCAGCTCAGCCGAGACGGACCCGGTCCACCGACTTGGACCAGCCCACTCTCCTGGACGCGTCACGCTACCCAGGGTGAACATCCGACTTTGCTTGAGCGCGCGTTCGGCCTGGGAGGCTGGTGCCGTACCGATGTGTGGGATTGCCTGGTCATCGCGCCGCCTACTTTCCGGAACGTGTTGAAGGCGGCGTTTGGCCCGTCCCTGTTCTGACAACCTTCATCGGGGCTTCGGCCCCGTCACAGATTCGTCTGGGCCTCGAGAACATCTGGGTACCGGGCACCGATGATCTCAAGGCTGTCCGAGGCGAACGTGAGCTGCTTGACCTCTCCGGCGTTCAGAACCACGTCAGCCGCAGCCGCATTCTCTGCGAGGCGGTGTTGCTTGGTCGTGCCAGGGATCGGGACGATCCATGGCTTCTGCGCCAGCAACCAGGCCAGGGCGACCTGACCTGGCGTGACACCCTTCGCTGCCGCCACCTCACGTACCGTCTCAACCATTGCCATGTTGTGCGCCAGCGCCTCAGGCGCGAACCGCGGGATCGACGCGCGGAGGTCTGCGCCCGCCTCGAAAGTGGTTGACGTGTCGACTGTGCCGGTCAGGAAGCCCTTGCCGAGCGGGCTGAACGGTACGAAGCCGATGCCGAGCTCCTCGCACGCCGCCAGCACCCCCTCCTCGGGGCGGCGCCACCACAGGCTGTACTCGCTCTGGATCGCCGTGACAGGCGTCACCGCATGGGCCCGGCGGATCGTGGCCTCGGCCGCCTCGGACATCCCCCAGTGCCTGATCTTGCCTGCTGCGATCTGCTCGCCCAGCACCCCGGCGAACTCCTCGATCGCGACCTCGGGGTTGACCCGGTGCTGGTAGAAAAGGTCGATCACATCGACCCCCAGTCGCTGCAGCGACCCGTCGACCGCTGCCGGCACCTCGCTGGGGACCAGCATCCGACCGCGCGGCGCACGCGCGGCATAGTCGATGTCCTGAGCGAACTTCGTCGCAATGACGACCTGGTCGCGGACAGGCGCCAGCGCCTCGCCGACGAGCTCCTCGTTGGCGCCCATGCCGTAGATCTCGGCGGTGTCGAAGAAGGTGACACCGTGGTCGATCGCGCCGCGGAGCAGCGCGACCATCGCGCCGCGGTCCGGGTGTTCGCTGTAGCCGCCCGTTGTCGTCATGCAGCCGAGGCCGATGGCGGAGACCTGGAGACCTTGTCCGAGTGTGCGAGTGTGCATGGGCATTCCCTTCGAATGCGGAACCGATCCGTACGTCCAGCCAACACCCTTCAGCACGGTCCTGGAATGCCCTGTTGGGGAACCCCTGCGGCGGCCACCGGGTGGGTTGCCTTGTGACGGGCGACAGTCGCCGCGCTACTCGCCCGCGGGGATCACCTCATCGACGGCCCGAAGCCCGTTGAGGGTGCGCGGGTAGCCGACGAACGGCAGCAGTTGGGTGAGGACGTCGATCAGCGCCTGACGGCCGTTTCCGACGTTCAGGTTCGCCGCGACGTGGCCGCGCACTTGCGGGTCGCAGCCGCCGTGGGCCACGAGCATGGCGAAGGTCAACAGTTCACGGGTGGGCACGTCGAGGCCGCCTCGGGTGTGGTGGTCGCCGAAACAGTTCGCGGACAGCCAGCGCTGGATGTGCTTCTCATTGGCGGGCGAGGTCGCGTACAACCGATCGATCTGGTCCGTGCCAAAGATCTGCTTCTGGACAGCCAACCCCCCGTTCCGTCCGGGTCTTCTGGGTGGTGGTCGACTGGCCAGGCAGAGGCAGTGCTACGCCGCGTTCGGTCAGCAGCTCGGCGGAGGCCAAGTACTCCTCGGCTTCGTCAGGAAGCTTCGCGCGTGCGTGCGCTGTTCGAGCGTTGCCATCACGCCGCGCCTGGCTGGATCTGCGGGAGCGACCCGACAAGAACGACCCCGTCACTCACAATCTGGGAAACGACGGGTTCATCGCCGGTGGTTGCGTGCCGGCTGAACTGTTCAGGCGTGAAGACGAGCACATCGCAGTCGTTCCCGAGCCGAGTACGTACCGCGTCCTCGAGCTCCGATCGGCCGTCCCAGTCCGGGTCCGCGAGCACGACCAGATCGAGGTCGCTGTCGGCCGTCGCCGCGCCGCGAGCGACGGAGCCGAAGAGAATGACTGCCTCAACACTCGACCCGACCGCCCCTTGCACGGCCTCCCGGAGAGCCGCGAAGGGATCGAGCAGCACGCGTAGTGGCTGGACCGCGTAGTGCTCCTCGTTGATCGCATGGACCGTCGCCCGGCCGACATCCCGGCCCGTCACCACGCCAAGCCCGACCAGGGAGGCGAGCGCCTGCTGAACGGACCACAGGCTGCACTGGTCGCGGACGAGTCCGTACACCTGTCGACCCGTCATCGGAGCGCCCGTCCGCAGCAGCGCGGCGAGCACCGCCCCACGCGCACCCGGGAGCAAGCCCCCGAAGGGTTCACTGAATCGCACATGACCAGATTACCAGTCATGTGACCGCCTCACCAGTCATTCGCGTCCGGCAAGGCTCGGGTTCGATGTCCCCCTACGGCCTTCTGCTCACATGTGCCCACCGGCACAGCCAGCACCCCGAGATGTTGTGCACTAGTTGCGCAAGACCCCGAGAACGACAGTGGCTCCGACTATTATCCCTAGTCAGAGCCACATTCGTTGGGTGCGCGAGAGAGGAGTTGAACCTCCACGCCCTTGCGGGCACTGACACCTGAAGCCAGCGCGTCTGCCATTCCGCCACTCGCGCATGCCGGTCTCCCGGCAGCCAGGAGAGATTATCACAGGCGAGCCGACCGCTTCCCGTGCCAGCGCGGGAGACCCCACCTCGTACAGTCCAGGACATGTCCGACGAAACCACCCCTGCTGCCGACGATCCCGAGCGCCCTGCCACGCAGGACGAGCTGCTCGCGATGCTCGAGGAACTGCGCGAGCTGTGGTGGCAGGTGGAGAAGGACCGTCGACGCGTACGAGCCGATGAGATCACCCGGCTCGAAGGTCTGCTGCCCGAGGTGGACGCCGACGAGCGCGCTGGAATCGAGACTGCCCTCGTCGAGCTGAGGACCGCGCAGGCGACCAAGCCCCAGCTGCCGTTCTGAGGCTCCTCGGAACCTGTCGCGCTGCCACCCCGCGGCTGTCAGCTGGCGGGTGCGCGTGGTGTCCGCCCGCTTCTCCTGAGCCACTTCGAGCCTCGGCACCCTCGTCGCTATTGCCTGACAGGACTAGATTCGGCAACGTCTTCACGCGGAGGATTCGTTCGAATCGGGGTCTGCATGGTCGCTGACGTCACGAGGGCCGGCGCGACAGACAGCCGTCGTGCGCCCGCGGGCCGTGACCGCACGTCCCTCGACACCCTCACCGAGCTTGCCAACGATCTCGCCGGCGAGTTCCGGCTCCGCCCCCTCCTCGAACGCATCCTGGCCAGCGCTGTCGAGCTCCTGGACTGTACGAGCGGGTCGATCTGCCTCATCGACCAGGCCGCCCACTCGTACCGCAAGGAGATCGACCTCGACGAGGGCTGCCAGACCGGGCTGGTGTTCTCCCTCGACGAGGGAATGACCGGATGTGTGGCACGCGAGGGACGGCCGGTGATCTTCGACCGGTACGCCGACGTGCCGTGCGGCCACATCGACCCCGACGAGAGCCGGTACGTACGGGCCGTCATCGGCGTCCCTATCCGCCGCCGGGCCGACCTCATCGGGGCAGTCATCGTCTTCGCGTCGATCACCCATCCCGTGTTCGACGCCGAGGACGCCCAGCTGCTCCAGCGCTTCGCCACGCACGCGGCCATCGCCATCGCCAACTCCCGTCTCCACGCGGAGGCGGCAGACCGGGAGCAGCAGGCGGCCGTCTCAGCGGAGCGCGAACGTTCGATGCTGGAGATCCACGACACCATCGGCCGCGGGCTGGTGTCGGTGATGCTCACGTTGCGCGACGCGCAGCACAGGTCGACGGCGGGCGGCGACATCACGTCCGCTCTCCTGCGCGCCCAGCGGGCCATCCAGTCGACTCTCGACGAGGGACGGCAGGCCGCCCTCGGCCTCGGGCCGACCACGTTCGACGGGCGCCCTCTCGACGAGGTCATCGAGCTGGAGCTCGCGTGGGTCCGCGCTACGTCGGCCGTCACCACAGGCTTGCGCGTCTTCGGCGACCGGCGCGAGATCGCCGAGGATGTCCGGGTCCAGCTCATCCGCATCGTCCAGGAGTCGCTGACGAACGTCGCCCAGCACGCGACGGCCTCCTCCGTACGTGTCGGGCTGGTCTACGGCTCGGACGGTGTCTCGGTGATCGTCGAGGACGACGGCCGCGGATTCGACCTCAACGCGCAGGGCGTCCGGCCACGCGGTGGCATGGGGCTCGCCGGACTCGTCACGCGGGCCGCCCAAGTCGGAGGCCGAGTACAGATCGACTCCACACCCGGGTGGGGCACCCGGATCCGCGCCGACCTTCCATACGAGCATCAGCTGAGCCGGCTCGCGGACCGCGCCCGGCTGCGCGTGGTCGTCGCCCACGACCAGCCGGCCATGCGTGCCGGGCTCGTGAAGCTTCTCGACACCAGCGAGCCCGGTGTACAGGTCGTCGCCGAGACCGCCGACGTGTCAGCAGCAGTCGACGCCGTGTCCCTGCTCCATCCCCACGTCGTCATCGCGAACCTGCGCCTCCCCGGCGAGCGCGGCTTGCTCGCCGCTCTCCACGAGGCCGACCCGGATGTCGCGGTGATCGGCCTCGTCGACGATCCGGCTGCCGAGGCCGAGGTGAGGTCGTGGGCCGCCGAGGGGGTGCGGGGACTGGTCCCCCGTGACGTCGACGCCACCTCTCTGGGACGCGCGGTACTGGCGGCGGCACGCGGCGAGGTCCTGGTCTTCGGCGGCCTCCTGGAACAGCTGAGCCTGACACCCGTGGGCAGCACCCTCACCCAACGGGAGAGCGAGGTGCGCACACTCCTCGAGGAGGGTCTCGCCGACAAGCAGATCGCCAGCCGCTTGGGCATTTCGGTGAAGACAGTCGAGAAGCACGTCGGCGCGGTGCTGCGCAAGGAGAATGCCCACAGCCGTACGGAACTCGTGGCCCGTCAGTTCTGAGCGGACCTCGTCGGCATCCCCCATGCCGACCCGCACGCGGTCGTGCGGGAAATCCCCCATAGAAGGCGCACGCAGCGCTGCATAGTGTCGAACCCGTCGCCGCCAGCTGGTACCGGCTTCCGGCGGCACCGCTCAACGACGAGAGGAGAGCCATGGCTGTCACGCCGCTGCGGGACATCCTCAAGCCAGCGTTCGAGGCGCGGTACGGAGTGCCCGCGATCAACATCATCAACGACCTCAGCATGGAGAGCGTCCTCGCGGGCGCCGTCGAGGCGAGGTCGCCGATCATCCTGCAGACCTCGGTGAAGACGGTGCGGTCGATCACCGCGCCCGTGCTCTTCGCGATGTGGAAGGCGATGACCGCCGGCATCGAAGTGCCGGTGTGTCTTCACCTCGACCACTGCCCCGACCGTGAGGTCATCTCGACCTGCCTTGCCGAGGGATGGAACTCCGTCCTCTTCGACGCCTCCACGCTTCCGGTTGCGGAGAACCAGCGCCAGACCGTCGAGGTCGTCGCCGAAGCCCGCCGGTACGGCGCCGACGTCGAAGGCGAGATCGAGTCGATCACCGGCCAGGAGGACGGTGTCGGCAGCGACGCCGAGTCGCACCGCCAGACGCTCGAGATCAGCCTCGCCTATCTCGAGGCCACCGGCGTGGACTGCTTCGCGCCGGCCATCGGGAACGCGCACGGTACGTACAAGCGCGCCCCCGTGCTCGACTTCCAGCGCGTCAGTGACCTCGTGGCCGCCCACCCGGTACCGATCGCGCTCCACGGCGGCAGCGGGCTGACCGATGCTCAGTTCCAGGACTGCATCGCCCGAGGCTGCGCGAAGGTCAACATCTCCACGGCGCTCAAAGAGACCTATATGCAGTCGAGCCTGGCCTACCTCAAGACGGCCGAGGCCGCCGGGAAGTGGGACCCGCCGAGCCTGTTCGCCCCGGTGTCCAAGGCTCTGCGCGAGATGACGATCTCGTACATCAACGTCTTCGGCAGTGCGGGAAAGGCCTGAGCCGTGCCAGCGCTGATCTTCGACTGCGACGGTGTCCTCGCCGACACCGAACGTGACGGGCATCTGCCGGCCTTCAACGCCGCGTTCGCCGAGTTCGGGCTGCCGATCAGCTGGGACGACGCGACGTACGCAGAGAAGCTCCGCGTCGGCGGAGGCAAGGAGCGGATCGCGAGCGTGTTCACGCCCGAGGTCGCGGCGACGGCAGGTTTGACCGACGCCGACGAGCAGGCGGCACTCATCAAGCGCCTGCACGCCCGCAAGACCGAGCTGTTCACGGAGCGCGTGAACGCAGGCCTCCTTCCCCGACGACCCGGAATCCACCGCCTCATCGGGGAGGCGCTGGCCGCTGGGTGGACCGTGGCGATCGCTTCGACCTCTGCCGAGGCGTCCGTACGGGCGGTGCTGCGTCAGTCGGTCGGCGAGGACTCGTACGCGCAGTGTCATGTCTTCGCCGGCGACATCGTCGCCCACAAGAAGCCGGCGCCGGACATCTATCTCAAGGTGCTCGCCGACCTTGGCCTCGACCCGGCCGAGTGCCTTGTTGTCGAGGACAGCGGGATCGGCGTCGACGCTGCAGTGGGCGCCGGTCTGACCGTTCTGGTCACAGTGAGCAGCTACACGGCCAACGACGACTTCTCCCGCGCCGCGATCATCCTGCCCAGCCTGGGCGACCCCGGCCGCCCGTTCGCCGGGAAGCCACTGCGCAAGCCGCCGACCTTCGCCCAACCGGGCTACGTCTCCCTGTCCGACATCGCCCATCTCATAAACCACTAGGAGAAACACATGACGGGAACCCTCAAGGACGTCGAATTCGTCATGTCGACCGTCACGGCGACCATCCTCGAGAACGAGACGTACTTCGGCGAGCTGGACGCCGTCGTCGGGGATGGTGACTTCGGCTACTCCCTGGCACGGGGCTTCGAGATCGTGCACGAGGACTGGGACAACCTCGACCGCTCCGACCCCGGCACGTTCCTCGTGAAGATCGCCGGCACCGTATCCGCTCGCATCGGCGGCACCTCCGGCCCGATCTGGGGCACCGCCATCCTCCGCGCCGGCGCCCAGCTCCGGGGAAAGGACGAGTTCGACCACGAGGACGTGGTGCGGGCGCTGCGGGCCTCCGTCGAGGGCATCAAGGCCCGCGGCAAGGCGGAGCTCGGCGAGAAGACGCTGATGGATTCGCTCGTACCCGCGATCGACACTCTCGAGGCCGAGTCCGCCGCCGGGAAGCCCCCTGCTGAGATCGTACGAGCCATGGCGACGACCGCCCGTCAGGCGGCCGAGGACACCAAGAGCATGCAGGCGATGCGCGGCCGAGCCTCGTACACCGGGGAGCGCAGCATCGGGTCGGTCGACGCCGGCGCGATGGCCATCGCCGTCCTCCTCGAGAAGCTGGCCGACGTCTGGCCCACTGACTAAACAGCGATCCCTACACACCAATAAGGAGCACGTCCATGAAGAAGTTCGTCAACGACCCGAAGCAGTTCGTCCCCGAGATGCTCAAGGGGATCGCACTGGCCAACCCGGACACGATCAAGTACGTGCCGGAGTACAACCTGATCATGCGGGCCGATGCGCCCAACAACAACAAGGTCAGCATCGTCCAGGGCTCCGGGTCCGGCCACGAGCCCGCCCATGTCATGGTGGTCGGCCCCGGCATGCTCGATGCCGCGTGCCCAGGCGACGTGTTCGCCGCCCCGCCGTCCGACTACGTGTACCAGACCGCCAAGCTCGTCGCGTCCGACAAGGGCGTCCTGCTGCTCGTCAACAACTACACCGGCGACCGGATGGCGTTCGAGATGGCACAGGAGCTCGCCGAGGCCGACGGTCTCAAGGTGACCACCCTGTTCATCGACGACGACGTCGCCGTGAAGGACTCCACCTGGACGGTCGGTCGTCGCGGTGTGGCCGGCAACTTCTTCGTCATGAAGGCCTGCGGGGCCAAGGCCGAGGAGGGCGCCGAGCTCGAGGAGGTCGTACGGGTCGGCGAGAAGGTCAACTCGGTCGCCCGCACCATGGGCATCGCGCTGACCGCGTGCACGCCGCCCGCGAAGGGCTCGCCGCTGTTCGAGCTCGGTGACGACGAGATGGAGGTCGGCGTCGGCATCCACGGCGAGCCGGGCCGCCGCCGCGCCAAGGTCGTCTCCGCGAACGAGATCGTCGACATCCTTCTCGACGCGGTCGTCCCGGACCTTCCGTTCGAGTCGGGCGACAAGGTCGCGCTGATGATCAACGGCCTGGGCGGTACGCCGATCAGCGAGCTGTACCTGTTGTACGGCATCGCCGCCGAGAAGCTCGGAGCCAAGGGCATCAACGTCACCCGCAGCTACGTCGGCGAGTACTGCACGTCGCTCGAGATGGCCGGCTGCTCACTGACGCTCGTCAAGCTCGACGACGAGATCGAGGCCCTGCTCGCCGCACCGGCGAGCGTCGTCAACCGGATCTTCTGATCCTGAACGCAGTCGGGTGCCTGGCCACCGTCGACTCCCATCGACCGGCCAGGCACCCGACTGAGCACCACAAGCTCGACAGAGCACCACGCGTGGAGGGTGCTCAGTCACGCTAGAGGTGCTCAGTGGTGGACGGGCACGTACCGACAGGAGCCGCCCTCAGCGAGCCGGCCTCAGCGAGCCGCCCTCAGCGCAGTGTGGTTCCGTCGGGGACGTGACCGCCCTCCGAACCCAGCGTGACGTCGCCGATCACCGAGACGCCCGCGCCGAACGTCCAGTCCCCCGTGACCGTCAGCGAGGTCGCGTCGCGAAGCTCCAGCGGTGACGGCATCCGGACATCGAGGTCGCCGATCTTCTTGTACGTGCTCGCGAGGCTCACGACCGGCAACGTGTCCACGGTCGCGCGAGGGATGTCGTCGTCGCCCCACTCGTACAGATCGCTGCGCAGCAGCACCAGCTCGTTCGTGGTCTTGACCGGCAGGAACCGGCTGCGCGGTACGACGATGGCGGTCGCGCCCTCGAAGACCTCGACCGCCGCGCCCATCGCGGACTCGATCTGTACGACGGCCGGGCTGGACGGGTCCTTGGGGTCCACCGTCTTGTCGTTGCGGATGATCGGCAGCCCCAGCACGCCACCGCGCTCTGCCAGCACATCGCGCAGGACCTGCAGGTCGAACCAGAGGTTGTTCGTCGACGCGTACGGGTGGATGTCAGGGTCGGTGAAGTATCGCATGTCCTCTGGCGTCGTCTGCGCCGACTCCCGCAGGATCAGCTGGCCGTCGGAGCGGCGCCGGGCGAGGTGACCGCCCTTGACGTCCATCGGCGTACGGGGCGTGATCTCCGCCGCGAACGGCGCCCCGCAGCGGGCGAACCAGCCGGCGAGCGCCGGGCTCGGCGACGCACCGAGGTTGTCGGAGTTGGAGACGTTCGCGTAGCGGAAGCCCGTCGCCAGCAACGCCTCCAGCACGCCCGAGTCGAGGAGCGTCGGGTAGATGTCGCCGTGGCCCGGCGGGCACCACTCGAGCTTCGGGTCTGCGGGCCAGGACACCGGAGTCAGGTCGTCCGCCCGGAGCTTCGGCTCCTGCGACTGGACCATGTCGAGCGGAAGTCCGTCGACGGGGAGATCGGGGTAGGCGGCCAGTGCGGCCAGGCAGTCGTCGCGCGTGTTGAACGAGTGCAGGAACAGCAGCGGGAGCCGTACGTCGTAGTGGGCGCGCGCCGCCAGCACCTGCCGGGCGATGAGGTCGAGGAACGTGAGCCCGTCCCGTACCGCCAGCAAGGTCTTCGCCTTGCTGAGCCCCATCGACGTACCCAGCCCTCCGTTCAGCCGGATCATCACGGTCTTGCCGAAAGCGTCGATGTCGTCGGGCGAGGTGGAGACGTCCTCGAGACGTGCCACGTCGCCGATCGGTGCGATCGACTCCTCGCTCACGATGCCCGTCGTGCCGGCGACGAGCTGTGCGTAGTAGTCGGCGAAGATCGCGATCGCGGTGTCGGTGACGCCGGCTGCGCGCATCTTCGTGATGGCCAGGGTGAGTCCGTCGCTCATGGCTCGACTCTAGTTGCGGCGCGATTCGCCATGTCGATGGTCCAGAGGGCGGTGTGGCGGCGAGTGAGGGGGGTTCGACCTGGCAAACCGGGTCGGCGTCAGTGGGCCGGACCACCGCCCCGTACAGTGACGACCAGTAGACCAAAGGGGGCCCCCTGTGAGCGTTGTCGTCGACCACTTCCGCAGCGTCTTCGGCGAGGCGCCCGAGGGCGTCTGGGAGTCGCCTGGCCGTGTGAACCTCATCGGAGAGCACACCGACTACAACGAGGGCCTCGTGCTGCCGATCGCGCTGCCGCAGCGTACCTACGCCGCCGCCCGACGCAGGGCCGACGGACTCCTCAGGCTCAGCTCGACCGCCGGTGGCGATGTCACCGAGGTCTCGCTCCACGACATCGCGCCTGGCGTGCCGGAGGGATGGGGGCGGTACGCGGCGGGCGTGCTCTGGGCGGCGCGCGAGGCGGGCTACCTGGTGGGAGGCCTGGATGTGGCGATCGACTCCACGGTCCCGATCGGTGCCGGCCTGTCGAGCTCGGCCGCGCTCGAAGGCGCCGTCGCCGCCGCGGCCAGCGACCTGTTCGGGCTGGGGCTGCTGGCCGACGACAGCACGCGCACCACGCTGGCGGCGCTGTGCCAGAAGGCCGAGAACGTCATCGCCCAAGCACCGACGGGCGGGATGGACCAGGCGGCGAGCCTGCGCTGTACGGCGGGGCACGCGATCCTGCTCGACTGCCGCAACGGCCACGTCTCACAGATCCTGTTCGAGCCCGAGAAGCACGGGCTCGTGGTGCTCGTGATCGACACGCGGGCCGAACACGAGCTGAGCGACGGTCAGTACGGGAACCGCCGGGCCGCCTGCGAGCGCGCGGCCAAGGAGCTCGGCGTCAAGAGTCTCCGTGAGATCCCGTACTCGCACCTCGCCGAGGCGCTCCACAAGCTCGAGCACGACCCCGAGCTCTTCAAGCGCACCCAGCACGTGGTGAGCGAGATCCAGCGCGTACGGGACACCGTCGAGGCCCTCGACCAGGGCGAGCTGGCCGAGGTCGGTCTGCTCTTCACGTCCTCTCACCTGTCGTTGCGCGACGACTTCGAGGTCTCCTGCGAGGAGCTCGACGTGGCCGTGGACGCCGCCATCGCCGCCGGCGCGCTCGGCGCACGGATGACCGGCGGCGGCTTCGGCGGGTCGGCGATCGCGCTCGTCCCCGAGCGCCTCGTACCTGGCGTCGAGATGGCGATCTACTCTGCGTACGAGCACCACGGCTTCACCAAGCCGCAGTTCTTCCGGGCGAAACCAGCGGGCGGCGCACGCCGTACGGAGTAAGGGACGGGCCGATCAGGCTCGCACGGTCGGTACATGCGGTAGCAGGTCAGCCCGACCCCGTCACGTACTTTCCTCTCTCAGCGCCACCAGCTCGGACATCGCGTCGCGCAGCGCATCACGCACCGCCCGTACCCCCGCACGACTCGTGGCGGCGGACCGGACGGCCGTGAACAGATCCCGTGCGGGATCGCCGGGCAACGCGACGAGTCGTACCGGCGGCGGCGCGGCGGTCCAGAGCAGATCGGGGAGCATGCCTACCGCGTGGCCTGCAGCCACCAGGCGTACCTGGCCGTTGAGATCAGCCAGCTCGTAGCGCACGTCGGGCTCGAAGCCCGAGGCTCGGCACTGCTGCACCGCCCACTGCCTGGCCGCGGTGCCCTCTGGCTCCATCACCCACGCGCTGTCGCGCAGGTCGCGCAGCTCGGTGGCGGCATGATCCGGTGGCAGCGCCAGGCGCACCGGGTCGCTCCCCAGCGGCTCGCGGTGGAGGGTCGCTGAGTGAGCGCGGGTCTGACCGGGGTACTGCTCGGCGACGACCAGGTCGAACGTCCGCGCGCTCAGCTCGAAGAGGCCCACCTCCGGTGGCACCTCGGCGACCTCGACCCGCAACCCTGGCGCACGCTCCGCAAGCAGGCCCAGCGCGCGCGGCAGGATCGCCTGCGCTGCGGTCTGCATCACCGCGATCCGTACCGATGTGAGACCGGGCTCGACGGACGCGAGCTCGGCACGTACAGACTCCTCGAGGTCGAGCACGCGCGCGGCGTGTGCCGCGAGCACCTCCCCGTACTCCGTGAGCCGTACGCGCCGACCATCCGGTTCGAGCAGAGCCACGCCGGCGTCCTTCTCGAGCTGAGCGAGCTGCTGCGAGATGGTCGACGGACTGTACGAGAGGGCGTCCGCCACCGCCGCCAGCGTGCCGCGCAGCTGCAGCTCTCGCAGCAGCCGCAACCTCCGTACCTCGAACAACTCGTGGCTCCTCTCAGACTTCTACATCAATCGCTGTATTCGAATAGTAATGGTCACAAACGCTCGCTTTTCATGAACGGTTCCGGCGACGGACACTGTGAGTAGAAATGGAGGCGCTATGACAACGCAGCAGCTCAGGTACACGCCCACGACCGATGAGATCGCCGACTTGGCCGACGCGGCGATCGAGCAGGTACGTGCGTGGCTGGCGACGAGCCGCGACATCGAGCCCGACTCGTCGGCGAAGCTGCTCGCCGACGTCCTCCGGGACCCCAACGGGCTCGAGTTCACGGTCGGGTTCGTTGACCGGGTCGTACGACCCGAGGACCTGCACGTCGCCGCCCGAGCCCTGCGAGCGCTGGAGCCCCTGGTACCCCGGTTCCTCCCGTGGCCGATGCGATCGCTGTTCCGGGTGGGTGCGGCCCTAGGTCCGGTCGCACCCTGGATCGTGGTACCCGCCGCGCGGCGGGTGCTGCGCCACCTCGTGCGGCACCTCATCATCGACGCGAGCGATGCCCGGCTCGGCGGAGCGATCCAGAGACTCAAGGGTGATGGCGGTGTACAGCTCAACATCAACCTGCTCGGCGAGGCGATCCTCGGTGAGGGCGAGGCCTCGAAGCGCCTGGCCGGCACACGGCGCCTCATCGAGCGCGAGGACGTCGGCTACGTCTCCGTCAAGGTGTCTGCCGTTGTCGCCCCACACACGCCGTGGGCGTTCGACGAGGCCGTCACCCATGCGGTCGAGACCCTGGCCCCGCTGTACGAGCTCGCCGCCACGACGCCTTCCACGACGTTCATCAACCTCGACATGGAGGAGTACAAGGACCTCGACCTCACGATCGCCGTCTTCACGACGCTGCTCGAGCGCCCCGCGCTGCGCGAGTACTCGGCGGGGATCGTGCTCCAGGCGTATCTCCCCGATGCCCTCGACGCGATGATCCGCCTGCAGGAGTGGGCGGCCGCGCGCGTCGCCGCCGGTGGGGCGCCGGTCAAGGTACGGGTCGTCAAGGGCGCCAACCTGCCGATGGAGACCGTCGACGCCGAGCTGCACGGCTGGCCACTGGCGACATGGGGTACGAAGCGGGAGACGGACGCCTCGTACAAGGCCGTCCTCGACTATGCGCTGCGCCCCGAACGCACCGCCGCGGTGCGGGTGGGCGTCGCCGGCCACAACCTGTTCGACGTGGCGCTCGCACTGCTTCTCGCGCGACAGCGGGGCGTCACCGAGGCGATCGACGTCGAGATGCTGCTCGGGATGGCGTCGGCGCAGGCCGAGGTCGTACGACGCGACGCGGGGTCGATCCTGTTGTACACGCCCGTCGTGCACCCGGACGAGTTCGACGTGGCGATCGCCTACCTGATCCGCCGCCTCGAAGAGGGCGCATCCAGCGACAACTTCATGTCCGCCGTCTTCGACCTCGACGACCCAGAGATGTTCGCCCGCGAACGCGACCGCTTCCTCGCCTCAGTCGCCGACATGCCCGCGACCGTGCCGACACCCAACCGCGTCCAGAACAGATCGCAACCGGCGATCCCCGCGCCGAGCGATCGCTTCGAGAACACCCCGGACACCGATCCTGCGATCGCGGCCAACCGTGCGTGGGGCGACGCGATCCGGAAGAGGATGCCATCGTCCACACTCGGGACTGCCATCACGCACGTGGTCACCCCCGACGAGCTGGACGCCCTGATCGCCCGTACGGTCACGGCGGGCGACTCGTGGCGAACCCTGCCCGTCGACGAGCGCGCACGGATCCTCCACGCAGCCGGCGACGCCCTCGAGGCGCATCGCGCCGACCTGCTCGAGGTCATGGGCGCCGAGTGCGGCAAGGTGCTGGAGCAGGGCGACCCGGAGGTGTCGGAGGCGATCGACTTCGCGCACTACTACGCGCAGTCGGCGCGGGCGCTGTCCGAGGTCAACGGGGCGCACCCCGATCCCGTACACCTCACGGTCGTCACCCCGCCCTGGAACTTCCCGGTCGCCATCCCGGCTGGCTCGACGCTCGCCGCGCTTGCTGCCGGGTCGCCGGTCATCATCAAGCCCGCGCATCCCTCGCGCCGCTGCGGCCAGGTCATGGTCGAGGCGCTGTGGGAGGCGGGCGTACCGCGGGACGTGCTCGTGTGCGTACAGCTCGACGAGAGCTCGCTGGGTCGGCGGCTGATCAGCGATCCACGCGTCGAGCGGGTGATCCTCACCGGGTCGTACGAGACGGCGTCGCTCTTCCGCACGTTCCGGCCCGATCTGCCGCTGCTGGCCGAGACGAGCGGCAAGAACGCGATCATCGTCACGCCGAGCGCCGATCTGGATCTCGCGGCGAAGGATGTCGTCTACTCGGCGTTCGGTCATGCCGGCCAGAAGTGCTCAGCGGCGTCCTTGGTGGTGCTCGTCGGATCCGTGGCGACGTCCGAACGGTTCCGCCGGCAGCTCGTGGACGCAGTCAGCGCGTACACCGTGGGCATGCCCTGGGAGGCGTCGTCGCGCATCGGGCCGCTGATCGGGCCGGCGGACGGCAAGCTGCTGCGTGCGCTCACCAGTCTCGAACCGGGACAGTCGTGGCTGATCGAGCCGAAGCAGCTCGACAACTCGGGCAGCCTGTGGCGACCAGGGGTCCGTCTCGGCGTGCAGCCGGGGTCGGAGTTCCACACGGTCGAGTACTTCGGGCCGGTGCTGGGCGTCATGACCGCCGGCTCCCTGGACGAGGCGATCGACATCGTGAACGCCGTCGACTACGGGCTGACCAGCGGTCTGCACTCGCTCGACGACGGCGAGATCCAGCAGTGGCTGTCGAGGATCGAGGCCGGCAACCTGTACGTCAATCGCGGCATCACCGGAGCCATCGTCCAGCGCCAACCGTTCGGTGGCTGGAAGCGGTCCGTGGTCGGGGCGGGCTGGAAGGCGGGTGGGCCCAACTACCTGTACGGGCTGACGCGCTGGGTCGACACAGATCCTCTCCCCGAGCGGACAGCTCCTCTCCCCAACGGGGAGACCTCCCTCGGCCCGATCAGCGCGGCAGTGCTTGCTGCTGCCGAGGGGGCAGGGGTGGGGGCTGAAGACCTGGCCTGGCTGCGCCACGCCGTGGCGACCGACGAGACGGCGTGGACGAACGAGTTCGGGGTCGTACGGGACGTGACAGGGCTCGTTCGGGAGCAGAACGCGTTCCGGTACCAGGCCGTACCGGTGACCGTACGGTTCGAGGGCACCAGGGTCGTCGCGCTGCTGCGCGTGGTGGCGGCGGGCCTGCGGACGGGATCGCGCGTGTCCGTGAGCGCGAGGCGGTTCGAGCGCGGCGTGGAGACGTACCTCGGCAGTGCCGGCATCACCTGGTGGGCCGAGGATGACGACCAGTGGGCCGCTCGGCTGCGCCACGTCGCGGAGAACGGCGGACGGATCCGGCTCATCGACGCCGATCTCCATGCCACGGCAACCGCCACGGGCGGTTCACCGGACGTGGCCCTCTACGACAACACCGTCGTCTCAGCAGGACGGGTCGAGATGCTCCCGTTCCTTCGCGAACAGGCGGTGTGCATCACAGCGCACCGGTTCGGCACTCCACGCCAGATCGAGGTGACGATTCTTTCCTGAGATTTCCCTGAACGCGATACTTATGTAATCATCAGGACCGTGCGCATGAGCTACCCGATCAGGCTTGCTCTTGCCGTCGTCGCCGCAGTGGCGGCGGTGGCGGGAGGAACGGCTGACGCAGTGGAGCCCATCTCGACGGAGGCACACATCTTCACCGTGCCCGACGCCCCTGCCGGGATCGACGCGGAAGCCGTCCTGCGCCGCGAAGTCGATCTGGGGGCGTTGGCCCGCGCGACACAGCTGAGCACACAGGCCGACGCCATCTCGCAGGCCGACGCTGAGTTGAAGGCGCAGGAGCAGCGGAGGGCCCAGGGCTACGACCCCACGACGACCGATCCCCGCGAGATCGCCCGCCAGCTCATGGCCAACAAGTACGGCTGGGGCGACGCCCAGTTCCAGTGCTTCAACAACATCATCATGCACGAGTCGAAGTGGAGCATCACCGCAACGAACCCTTCGTCCGGCGCGTACGGAATCCCGCAGGCGCTGCCCGGAAGCAAGATGGCCTCGGCCGGTGCTGACTGGCGCACCAACCCCGCAACCCAGATCAAGTGGGCCCTCGGCTACGTCAAGGCTCGCTACGGCACCCCGTGCGGCGCCTGGTCGTTCAAGAGCGCTCACGGCTGGTACTGACCGAGCCTCCCGAAACCCCCGGGCGACCTGTTCGCCCAGCCTGTAGCGTCAACGCCATCATGAGCACTCTCGTCGCCCGCAGCCTTGCCGCCGGGCACGGCGACCGCACGCTGTTCTCCGGGCTCGACCTCGTCGTCGCCCCCGGTGACGTCGTCGGCCTGGTCGGGGCGAACGGTGCCGGCAAGACCACCCTGCTACGGCTGCTGGCCGGGCTGACACGTCCCGAGAGCGGCGAGATCGTCCGGTCGCCGGCATCGAGCGCCGTCGGCTACCTGCCGCAGGAACCCGAGCGTCGCGCGGGCGAGACGGTGCTGGAGTTCCTGGGGCGGCGCACGGGCGTGACGTCTGCGCAGGCCGACCTCGACGTCGCCAGCCACTCGCTGGCCACGGGCGAACCGATCGACGGCGTACCGGCCGACGACGCGTACAGCGCAGCCCTCGACCACTGGCTCCACCTCGGCGGCGCGGACCTCGACTCCCGGGCCGAAGCCGTGGCCGCCGACCTCGGGCTGGCTGTCGATCTCGACCGTCCGATGACGGCACTGTCCGGTGGCCAAGCGGCGCGGACCGGGTTGGCGTCGCTGCTGCTCAGTCGCTACGACGTGTTCCTCCTCGACGAGCCGACCAACGACCTCGACCTCGACGGGCTCGCGAGGCTCGAGGGGTTCGTCACCGGTCTGCGAGCCGGAGTCGTCGTCGTGAGCCACGACCGCGAGTTCCTCGCCCGCACGGTGAACCATGTTGTCGAGCTCGACCTGGCACAGCAGAAGATCGGCGTGTACGGGGGCGGCTACAGCGCCTACCTCGAGGAGCGCGACGTGGCCAAGCGGCATGCGCGCGAGGAGTACGAGCAGTACGAGGAGAGGCGGAGCGGTCTGACGGACCGCGCCCGGATGCAGCGTGAGTGGTCGGACAAGGGTGTGCGAAACGCCGTGCGCAAAGCGAAGGATCCCGACAAGTTCATCCGGCACCACAACAAGGACTCCGCCGAGAAGCAGGCCGCCAAGGCGAAGCAGACCGACCGACTGCTGCAGCGGCTCGAGGTCGTCGAGGAACCGCGCAAGGAGTGGCGTCTGCAGATGGAGATCGCGGTGGCGCCACGAGCCGGTGCGGTCGTGGCAACGGCTCGGGACGTGGTCGTACGGCGCGGCTCCTTCACCCTCGGGCCGACGAACCTGCAGATCGACTGGGCGGATCGCGTCGCGATCACCGGCCCCAACGGGTCCGGCAAGTCGACGCTGCTCGCAGCGCTGCTCGGGCGGCTGCAACCCGACGAGGGTGACGTGAGCCTCGGTTCGGCCGTCGTGGTCGGCGAGATCGACCAGGCGCGGTCGCTGTTCGACGGCAGCGAGAGCCTTCGAGGTGCGTTCGCCGCTCAGGTGCCGGCCTGGCCGGACTCGGAGGTCCGGACGCTGCTGGCCAAGTACGGGCTCAGCGCGGCCCACGTCGAGCGCCCCGCCTCGTCGCTGTCGCCCGGCGAGCGGACCCGCGCAGCCCTCGCCCTGTTGCAGGCTCGCGGCGTGAACCTGCTGGTGCTCGACGAACCGACCAACCACCTCGACCTACCCGCGATCGAGCAGCTCGAAGAGGCGCTCGACAGCTACCCCGGCACCCTGCTGCTCGTGACCCACGACCGGCGCCTGCTCGACGCCGTACACCTCACTCGTCGCTTCGCCGTCGAGGCGGGCCAGGTCTCCGAGATCGAGGCCTGAGTTCGCGGTTCTCGCCGCGCGTCCGGGACAGGCGGGGCGGGCCACTGCGCGGCGAAATCCCGGATCCCTAGAGTGTCGCCATGGATCTGCCGGTGCTCGACGCCCGAGAGCAGCGCGTGCTGGGAAGCCTGCTGGAGAAGCAGACGACCGTACCCGCCTCGTATCCGATGACGATCAACGCCGTACGGACGGCCTGCAACCAGTCCTCGAGCCGCGACCCGATCGTCGACTTCAGCGAACCGGAGGTCGACGAGACGCTGCGAGGGCTGAAGAAGCGCGACCTCGTACGGTTCGTGTGGACGTCCGGGTCACGCGCCGTGAAGTACGCCCAGGCACTCGATCAGGCGATCGACCTGGACGAGGCCGAGCGGGCGCTGCTCACGGTGCTGCTGCTCCGCGGCGCGCAGGCGCCCGGAGAGCTGCGGACCCGTACGGAGCGGATGTACGTGTTCCCGGATCGCTCGGCCACCGAGACGGCGCTGCGGGCGATGGCCGAACGGCAGCCCCCGCTGGTACGGGAGCTCGAGCTGCGGCCCCGCGAGCAGGACCGTCGCTGGGTGCACGTGCTGGGGCCGTTGCCCACGGGAGAGGTCGTACCGCCGCCGACCGTCGACCGCGAAGCCGCCCTCGCTCAGGGTGCGCAGGTCCGCGACGAGTCCGTGCAGCGCACGTACGACGTCGTGGCCGATGCGTACGCGGAGCGCTACGGCGACGAACTCAGCCACAAGCCCTTCGACACGTGGTTGCTCGACCGGATCGCGGCCGAGGTCGCGGGACCGGTGGCCGATGTGGGTACGGGTCCTGGCCAGATCGCGGCGCACCTCGCGTCCCGCGGCGCGGAGGTGACGGGCATCGACTCGTCGGCGGGGATGGTCGCCGAAGCGACAGCGCGTTTCCCGGGCGTCGTGTTCGAGGTGGGCGACTTCCGGCGGCTGCTCCGTCCTCGTACGGCGGCGGGGTGGTCCGCCATCACGGCCTGGTACGCGCTGGTCCACCTCACCGAGTCGGAGCTCCCGGCCGCGATAGCGGCTCTTGGCGGGACGCTCGTGAGCGGCGGCGTCCTCGCGCTGGCCACGCACGTGGGTCCCGAGACTCGCCACCTGACGGACCTGCTCGGCCACATCGTCGATGTCGACTTCGTGCTGCACGACCCCGATGTCGTACTCGCGGCGGTGACGGCGGCCGGGCTCGAGGTCGACGAGTGGTACGTGCGGTCGCCGATCCCGGAGGTCGAGTCCGAGACCAGCCGGCTGTACGTGCTGGCGCGCAAGCCCTGAACTCCGCAGCGCTCAGATCATGGTGTGCGGCGCCGCCACCTGAGCACGGCGAACAACACGGCACCCACACCCACGAGGCCCAGCCCCACGACCCAGTGCCAGCATGGAGCGGGTTCTCCTTGAACCGTGCCCGGGCCGGGGTTCGTGGGTGAGGCGCTGGAAGGGGTAGGCGAGACGCTGCCGATGCCGGTGTCCACCGAGGACACGACCGGACTCGGGCGTCGTGGTCGACAGGTCGGTCGAGGAGCTGGCGGACGCCTCAGACGTGGTCGCGCCCCCGGAGGCGGGCTTTGCCGTGGATACGACCTTCGGTGCGCGGTGGCACGTCGCGATCCGTACGATCCCGTCGCCGCGCTGGACACCGTCACGGTAGACCGCGGTAGGCAGGCCCACAGGTGAAACGACCGCGTGGGAGGAGCCGCCACCGCCGCTCCCGACGAGAATCGTTTCCTCCTGGATCTCGTGCCCGCCCTGGACGTACAGGCCACCCCCGGCGCCGCCGCCGGACCAGCCGCCGCCACCACCCACGTAGGAGGCGAAGAGGGGGACTCCTCGGGCGGGCAGGACCCCCGTCGCCGAGGCGTTACCACCAGTCCCCGCTGCTGCATCTCGCGTCGGGTCGGGTTCGGGCTCGTCGACCCGGCCCCGTGGGTAGACAGTGAGCCCCTGCTGGCTGTACAAGCCGTTCGTGCCCGGCCCGCTGGAGGTGCCGCCAGTCCCTCCAAGGAGTCCCCGGCCTGGATTCACCGCCGTGTGTCGGCGCTACCGACCGCATCAGGCAACCGTCGCCAGCGCGAACGGCAGCACCTCGCTGGCACCGGCCTCGCGCAGCAGCTTCGCGGCGAGGGTGAGGGTCCAGCGGGAGTCGCACAGGTCGTCGACGAGCAGCACAGGGCCCTCGATGCTCACAAGCGCCTCGGCGAGGGCTTGCCCCACCGCGAAACGTGGCCACACGTCCGCGAGCCGGAACGCGCTGTTGCCGCCCGGACCCGACGACTCCTCCCGGACCAGGTCGAGCTGTCCGAGGTAGCGCAACCGGCCGACCTGCGCCAGCCCCTGCGCGAGGCTGTCGACCAGCAGGGGTCGGCTCACCGAGGGCATGGCCACCACCGCCACCGGCCGGGCCTCCCACTGCCACGCCTTCAGCACCTGTACGCAGGCCGACGCGATGTGTGCCGGAGCGGCGCCGTCGGGTGCCGAGAACACGTCTCGCAGTGCCGACCCCCAGCCCAGGTCGGTCAACCGCGCCACCGCTCGTCCGGGAGCGGCCGCCACATCCGGCCCGAGCTTCCCCTTTGCCGGGACTCCCAACCGGTCCATCCCGGTCGGCCACAGCGCTCGTGGCTCGATCGGTACACCCACCTGCGCCAGCTGCTGCTCCGCCAGCCGAAGGTTGGCGTCGTCGATGTACGCGTCGAACCACGACGCCTCGCCGGCCGCCGCGCGGCATGTGTCACAGCGTCCGCAGTCCGCCGCGGTCGGGTCGTCCAACGACTCCTGGAGGAAGCGCATCCGGCATTCCGTCGTCGTCTCGTACGACACCATCAACTGCTGCTCGCGGTCGCGGGCCGCCGCCACTCGCTCGTACCGCTCGGCGTCGTAGGTCCACGGCTGGCCGGTCCCCAGCCAGCCGCCCTGCACCCGTCGTACGGCCCCCTCCACGTCCAGCACCTTCAGCAACAGCTCCAGCCGGTTGCGACGGATGTCCACGATCGATTCCAGAGCAGCCGTGGACAGCGGCCGAGCAGCCTCCTCGAGCGCGGCGATCACCGCCTCCGCGAGCCGCTGCTGGGGCATCGACGACGTGGCGAAGTAGTGCCAGATGTCCGCATCCTCCCGACCGGGCAGCAGCACGACGTCGGCACGGTCGGTGGCGCGACCCGCGCGGCCGACCTGCTGGTAGTACGCGACCGGCGACGACGGGGCGCCGAGGTGGAGGACGAAACCGAGGTCGGGCTTGTCGAAGCCCATCCCGAGCGCACTGGTGGCGACCAGCGCCTTCACGTCGTTGGCGCGGAGCCGCCGCTCGAGCTCCTCCCGGTCCGCCGTGTCTGTACGACCTGTGTAGGCGGCGACCTCGTGGCCGGCCGCACGTAGAGAGGTGGCGACGTCCTCGGCGCCGGCCACGGTGAGCGTGTAGATGATGCCGCTGCCCGGCATGTCGTTCAGGTGGGTGTGCAACCAGGCCAACCGCTGCACCGGGCTCACCGGAGGCAGAACCCCGAGCCGCAAGGAGTCCCTGGCCAACCCGCCGCGCAGTGTGAGCACCTCGTGGGACGACCCGTTCGCCCCGACGCGCAGCTGCTCTTCGACGTCGTCGACGACCCGGGCGTTGGCGGTGGCGGTGGTCGCGAGCACCGGTGTCGAGGACGGCAACTCGGCGAGAAGGTCCTTGATCCTGCGGTAGTCGGGGCGGAAGTCGTGCCCCCAGTCACTGATGCAGTGGGCCTCGTCGATGACGAGCAACCCACACCGCTCGGCCAATGCGGGCAGCTGGCGCTCACGGAAGCTCGGGTTGTTGAGCCGCTCAGGGCTCACCAGCAGCAGGTCGACCGAGTCGTTGCGCAGCGCCTCACGGACGTCGTCCCAGGCGGTGGCGTTCGATGAGTTCATCGTGACGGCACGGATCCCGGCCCGTTCCGCGGCGCCGACCTGGTCCCGCATCAGGGCCAGCAGCGGAGACACGATGAGCGTCGGCCCGGCACCCTCCTTACGGCGGAGCATCGTGGTGACGAAGTAGACCGCCGACTTGCCCCACCCCGTGCGCTGGACGACGAGGGCCCGGCGTCGTTCGTGCACCAAGGCGTGGATCGCCTCCGCCTGCCCGTCGCGGAAGGTGGCATCGGGGTTGCCCACCAGCCGCCGAAGGGCGGTGAGTGCGTCATCGTTGGTCACGTAGCCACCGTAGGAGAAGCGGCGGACATTCCTCGCTCCGAGACGACGAACGGCCCCCCGCACACCTGGTGCAGGGGGCCGAATCCTCGTGGGTCAGCTCGCCACTGGAACTTCCGGGGTCCCGGTCGGCTCGGCGACCTCGCCCTCGATGGACCGCTTGCCAGCGGTGTGGGTCACCGAGATCTTGCGCGGCTTGGCCTCTTCGGCAACTGGGATGTGAAGGGTGAGCACACCGTCGGCGTACCCCGCCTCCACCCGGTCCAGAGCCAGTCCGTTGCCCAGCGTGAGCTGGCGGGCGAACGTGCCCGTCGGGCGCTCCCGGACCAGCCACTGCTGGCCGTCGGCTCCCTGGGTGTTGCGCGTCGCGCGAATCGTCAGCGTGCGCTCCTCCGCATCGATGTCGATGCTCGACGGGTCGACGCCGGGAAGGTCGATCGAGACGACGAAGTCGTCACCTGTACGGACCAGATCCATCGGCATCCCGACCGTACGGGGGGCGTCACCGAAGAGTTCACGGAACGGGTCGAATGTGCGGGCCATGATGTCCTCCTTCGTTAGCACTCCAACTGTTCGAGTGCTAACCAAATCTACAACTTGAGTCGATCAGACTCAAGTCTGGTTGGACAGATAGGTGCTTGGTCTCTCGACTCCGTATCCGCCGAACCATCACCAGCCACAGAGCACCCCAAATCCGACTGAGCACCATGCGTACGGGGTGCTCAGTCACGATGGGGGTGCTCAGTCGAGGGGACGACGCTCTCGGACCGGGTCACCCGCCCAGCGGTCCGTCAGGTGATCCTCGCGACGAGGTGGCTCTTCTCTCCGGAGCGGGGACGGACGACCGCGGTCCAGTGGTCGCCCTCGTGGCGGGCGCCGAACCGTACCGACGACGGCAGAAGGATGGGCTTGGTGAAGCGGACGTCCATCCGGTACGTGTCCGGCAGTCTCGGCTCCAGCGCCGCGAGGACGCGGGCGTGGGTCCACATGCCGTGGATGATCGCGCGGGGGAAGCCGAACGCCTTGCCTCCGAGCGCCGAGGTGTGGATGGGGTTGATGTCGCCGGACACCGCTGCGTACCGTCGCCCCAGGTTCGCGGGCAGCCGCCACACGGCGTCCGCGTCGAGGTCCACATCGGACGGCAGGTGCACACCGTCCGGCTGATCTTCGGGCAGCATCCCGGGCAGCGCCGCGCCCCGGACCAGGTAGGCGGACACGCCCCGCCAGACCAGCTCGCCGCCGACGTGCGCCTCGCCGATCATGTCGATCAGCACGCCCCGGCGATGCTCGCGCGGCGGCCCATACGAGCTCGACAAGGACAGCCGCTCCCCCACCGAGACCGGCCGCAACAGGGTCATCGAGTTCGTGACGTGCACCATCCCGGCGAGCGAGAACGGAGAGTCGGGGGCGCTCAGCAGCACGAGCTGCAGGGGGAACGTCTGTACGTGCAGCCACGTTGCGGGGACGAGGTCCCGCACGCCGAACCCGCAGACTCGGTCGTACCGCGCGAGACGTTCTGCACTCTGCGCGACGTCCGCCTGCACCACCTCGCGGTCCGGTAGCGACGCGGGTCGCCGCTTGACCACGCGCCGTACGCCGTTCCTCACCAGCGACGACGCCAGCATCGGCGCAATCGACGGCACCGTGTCGAGAACCACCCGCTCCATGCCGGTCCCCTACTGCCCGACCAGCGCCTGGCCGCAGACGCGCACGACCTGACCGGTCACGGCCGCCGACGCCGGATCGGCGAGGTACGCGATCGTCTCGGCCACATCGACCGGCTTGCCGCCCTGGGCCAGGCTGTTCGAGCGTTGGAAGATCTGGCGTTGCAGGTACGGGATCGCGGCGGTCATCTCGGTCTGGATGAACCCCGGTCCGACGGCGTTGATCGTGATGCCCCGATCCGCCAGCTGCGGGGCCATCGCCCGTACCAGCCCCGCGATCGCCGCCTTGCTGGTCGCATAGTTGGCCTGGCCCTTGTTGCCGGCGATGCCCGAGGTCGACGAGATGCCGATGATGCTGCCGCCGTCCGCGAGTCCGCCGGAACGTCCGTCGAGCAGTGACGCGTTCATCCGCAGCTGGGCGGCGAGGTTCACGTCAAGTACAGCCGCCCAACCCTTCTCGTCGAGGTTGGCGAGCATCCGGTCGCGCGTGATGCCGGCGTTGTGGATGATCGCGTACAGCCTCGCGTCAGCTCCGTACCGCTCCGCGATGTGCGCCGCGATCCGCTCACCCGCATCGGGCACGGTGATGTCGAGCTGCAGCGCGGTGCCATGGATCTCGTTGACGACCTTCGCGAGCGCCTCGCCCGAGGCCGGGATGTCGACGCCGACAACGGTGGCGCCGTCGCGGGCGAAGGTGCGTGCGATCGCCGCGCCGATACCGCGGGCGGCGCCGGTGACGGCGACGATCCGCCCGGCGTACGGGCTCGCCGTCCGGGCCACGTCCCCGTCCACCTCCGCCACGCCGACGCGCCACGACTGCCCGTCCACGTAGGCGGAACGACCCTCGAGCAGGAAGCGCAACGTCGCCGCCAGCGCCTCCGGCGTGGTCTCGGGATCGACCCAGATGAGGTTCGAGGTCGCTCCGCCGCGCAGCTCCTTGGCGACCGTACGGTTCAGCCCGTCGAGGCCCTGCGCGAGTACGCGCGGCTCGAGCTCGTCGTACGACTCGGGGGTCCGAGCGATGAAGATGATCCGGCCGCTGCGTTCGAGGCTTCGGATCGCGGGGCGCAACACACCGCGCACGTACTCCAGCTCCGGTACCGCCCGCAGCCCGGTGAGATCTATCACGAGTGCCCCCAGGCGACTCTCGTACTCCGGCGGCACGGGTCTGCCGGACTCACCGGGGGTGCGGGCTCCCGGGGTGTCAACCACCGGGTCGATGATCTCGACTCCCAGTAGGGTGAGTGTACGGCGCGCAAGGGTCACTTTGTCCAGTCCTGCAAGGGAAACCGCTCCCCCAGGCATCGTCCGGCCGCGGCGCAGGTCAGCGGCTGGCGGCACACCCAGCCGGGTGGCCACGGACCTGCCGATCGACGAGGTGGTGACCGCCTTCGCGAAAGGCGATGTGGCTAGGACTTCCAGTGGATCGACCTTCTTTGGCATCAGCAGGCCTCCAGGATCGCAACGGCGCCCTGACCCCCAGCGGCGCAGATGGACACGATGCCGCGGGCCGGTCGGCCATCGACCGTTCCGCGCTGATGGAGCAGCTTCGCCAGCGTCGGGACGATCCGTCCTCCGGTGGCGGCGAACGGGTGACCCGCCGCGAGCGACGACCCGTTGACGTTCAGCCGGCTGCGGTCGATCTGGCCCAGCGCACCGTCCAGGCCCAGCCTCTCTCGGCAGTACGTCTCGTCGTCGAGCGCGTCGAGCGTCGCGAGCACGGTCGCGGCGAACGCCTCGTGGATCTCGTAGTAGTCGAAGTCCTGCCAGGTCAGGCCGTTGCGCGCGAGCAGGCGCGGGATCGCGTAGGTGGGCGCCAGCAGCAGGTCCTCGCCGCCGAGGGTGTAGTCGACCGCGGCAACCTCCGCGTCGACGATCCGGGCGAGCGCGGGCAGATGGTGCTCGGCGGCATAGTCGGCGTCAGCAAGGTAGGTCACCGCCGCACCGTCGAAGAAGCCCGTGGAGTTGCCGGCGGTCATCGTGGCGCCCTCGCCGCGGCCGAACACCGGCTTCAGCGACGCGAGCTTCTCGAGCGTGGTGTCAGCTCGTACGCCCTGGTCCTTCGTGACCCCGAGGTAGGGCGTCACCAGATCGTCGAAGAAGCCTTCGCTCCACGCCCGCGCCATGTTGAGGTGGCTGGCCAGCGCGAGCTCGTCCTGATCCGTACGGCCGATACCCCAGCGCGTCGTCGTCAATGCCTGGTGCTCGCCCATCGACAGCCCCGTACGGGGCTCGGTGATGCCGGGTGGGTCCGGAACGAGGTGGCCGGGGCGGATCGACGACAGGGCCGCGAGCCGGGCCGGGAGGGTCTTGGCGGCGTTGGCGGCGATCAGCGCACGACGCAGCCCGTCCGAGGTCGCCATGGGCGCGTCGGAGACGCTGTCGGCGCCGCCGGCGATACCGTCCGCGATCTGGCCGAGGCGGATCTTGTTGCTCACGTAGATCGTCGCCTCGAGGCCCGTCGCACAGGCCTGCTGCAGCTCGCAGGCCGGTGTGTGGGGGTCGAGCGACGACCCCAGCACCGCCTCGCGGGTGAGGTTGAAGTCGCGGCTGTGCTTGAGCACCGCGCCGCCCACAACCTCACCGACGCGATGTCCGGACAGCCCGAAGCGGGCGACCAGGCCATCGATGGTGGCGGTCAGCATGTCGACGTTGCTCGCCTGGCGGTACGCGCCGTGGCTGCGCGCGAAGGGGATGCGATTGCCGCCGACGACGACGGCGGTGTGGTCTGTCATGCGTCTCCTTGGAAGGGCCGGAGTGGTGAGAAAAACCCGATACGGACAGTAGCAGGTACGCCAAGTACGAGGTACCCTCGAGCGCATGGAACATCGAGACGGACGCGACACCCGGTGGCAGGAACACCGGGTGGAGCGACGCGTCGCTCTCGTCGACTCCGCACTGCGCGCGATCCGTACGCACGGGGCCGCGGTCACCATCGACGAGATCGCCCTGGGTTCGGGCACGAGCAAGACGGTGCTCTACCGCTACTTCGGTGACCGCAACGGGCTCTACCTGGCGGTAGCGGACAGGGTCGCCTCGAACATCCTCGCCGAGGTCAGGCCGCGATTCGCGTCCCTGCGTGAGAGCGGCCACGTCGCCGACCTCGTACGTGGCCTCGCCGAGGCATACATCGGGCTCGTCGACCGCGACCCCGACATCTACCTGTTCGTCATGAACCGCCCGCCGGGGCTGCCCGCCGGGGCCGGCGATCCGGCGACCGGCATCGCCGACCGGATCGCCATCGAGCTCGCCGAGGCCATCCGCGACGAGCAGCGCCACCGCGGCACGTCCGGGGCAGCGGTCGAGACGCTGTCGTTCGGCATCGTCGGCTTCATTCGTACGGCCACGGGCCACTGGCTCGAGACCGGGGGCAGCGCGTCGTTGCCGCGCGAGTCGCTCATCCAGCTCATCACCTCGACGTTCACCACGAGCGTCGCCGACGCCGTCGACGGCACGACGTCCGCCCATCTCGTCACCGCATAGAACCACTCGTCATCGCCGACAAGGAGTATTCGTGACCGACACCGCCACCCGTACAGAGACGACCGCCGCTGCCGACCCACGGCTCGGCGAGGCGCTGAAAGTCGCCCTGGACGGCCCGTACCACGCCTCACGTCAGAAGGCCCGCGACACCCTGGCCAAGGACGAGATCCTCCGCGACCCGAGCCTGTCGATGGACGAGGCGAGGACCTGGACGCTCAAGGCGCTCAAGCACCTGTCGGCGAAGGGGTACGCCAACACGGGCTTCAGCCTGCCCGGTCAGCCCGCCGATCCCGCGGCCGTGGTCAACGGCTTCGAGGCGCTCTCGCACGGTGACCTGTCGCTGACGATCAAGGCCGGCGTGCAGTACGGGCTGTGGGGCGGGGCGATCGAGGGACTCGGTACGGACGAGCAGATCGCCCGGTGGCTGCCGGACATCCTCGACACCAAGCACCTCGGCTGTTTCGCGATGACCGAGATGGGCCACGGCTCGGACGTGGCGAGCATCGAGACGACTCTCAGGTACGACCCGGAGACCGACGAGATCATCGTCGACTCGCCGACGCCGAGCGCGACGAAGACGTACATCGGCAACGCCGCCGTGCACGGCACGTCCGCTGCGGTCTTCGGACAGCTGTGGGTGGACGGGACGTGCCAGGGGGTGCACTGCGTCGTCGTGCCGTTCCGCAAGATGGTGCGGGGCAAGGGCGTCGACCTGCCGGGCTGCACCTCGGGCGACAACGGCCACAAGGGCGGCCTGCTCGGGGTCGACAACGGAACGCTGCGGTTCGACCACGTCCGGGTGCCACGTGCCAGCCTGCTCAGCCGGTACGGAGGGATCGACGACGACGGCTCGTACTCGTCGGAGATCTCGAGCTCGGGGAAGCGGTTCTTCACGATGCTCGGCACGCTGGTACGCGGGCGGATCTGCGTGGGTGCCGGCGCGGCGATCGCCGGGCGCCGGGCCCTGTCGATCGCGACGCGGTACGCGTTGAGGCGTCGGCAGTTCCCGAACCCCGACGGCGGCGAGGTCGTGCTGCTCGACTACCTGTGGCATCAGCGGCGGCTGCTGCCCGGCATCGCGAAGGCGTACGCGTTCGGGTTCGCGAACAACGACCTCATCGAGCTGTTGGCGAAGAGCCGTAGGGAAGCGGTGGACGACGACTTCCAGCGCTCGCTCGAGAGCCGGGCAGCGGGGCTCAAGGCCGCGCAGTCGCGGTGGGCGAACGACGTCGTGCAGGTCTGCCGGGAGGCATGCGGCGGGGCCGGGTACATCGCGGAGAACCAGCTGACGCTGCTGCGCAGCGACGTGGACATCTTCGCGACGTTCGAGGGTGACAACACGGTGCTGATGCAGCTCGTGGCCAGGGGCCTGCTGACCGGCTACCGCGAGACCTGGACGGGTCTCGACCGGCGCGAGACGGTGACTAAGACGGCCGACCTGGTGGCCCGGATGGTGCTGGAACGCACGGCGGGGCGCGGGGCCGTCGACGCGTTGGTGGCGAGGGCGCGACGGGTCAGCAACGAAGTCGGCGTGCTCGACCGCGGCTGGCAGGTGCTGATGTTCGACGAGCGCGAGCGACACGTGCTCGAGTCGCTGGCCCGGCGGTTCCAGCAGGCCATGCGTCTGGAGAAGGAGTCACGGTTCGGGGCCGTCAACGACATGCAGGACCACCTGCTCTCGCTGGCGCGCGTCCACACCGACCGGCTCGTCCTGGGGTCGTTCGTCGCCGGCATCGAGGCCTGCGAGGACCAAGCCGCGAAGAAGATGCTCAACACGTTGTGCGACCTGTACGTGATCGACAACCTCGAATCCGATCGCGCGTGGTTCACCGACCACAACTTCATGACCCAGGCGCGGTCGAAGTCGCTGACCAGGACGCTCAACCACCTGTGCGCCGAGCTTCGCCCCGACGCCCTGGCCCTCGTCGAAGGCCTGGGCATCCCTGCGGAGTGGCTCGGCGCGACGATGCTGGACGACTAGGCCGGACCTCCCCGCCGACCCTCGTCGGCGAGTCCGCTCCCACCGATCGCGCAGCTTCCCAAGCCATGGTCCGCTTCACCAGCCACCGATGCCGTGGGAAGCGGCCCATGGGTTGGGGAGCGAGGTCGATGGGTTGGGGAGCGAGGCTCCCTGGGCCGAGATCAGCCCCGCCCGGTTCTCCCTCCACCGAACGGTGGAGGGACGAGGGGTGCGAACCCACCTGTAGACGGCTGCCGTAGGCGTCGCGACGACGCCACGCTGAAGACATGACAGATGACGTTGCCGTACGGATCACTGACCTCCGCAAGCACTACGGGCCCTTGCACGCCGTCGACGGGGTCAACCTGACCATCCAGCGCGGCGAGACCTTCGCGCTCCTGGGTCCGAACGGGGCCGGCAAGTCGACGACGATCGAGATCCTCGAGGGCTACCGGCGCCGCACGTCGGGCTCGGTGAGCGTCCTGGGCGTCGACCCCGACCACGGAGACCTCTCGTGGAAGGCGCGGCTGGGGATCGTCGCCCAGTCGACGGCCGAGTCGGACACTGCCACGGTACGGGAGCTGCTGACACTGGTGGGCGGCCTGTATCCGGATCCGCGTGACGTCGACGATGTGATCGCCCGCGTCGGCCTGCAGGAGAAGGCGACCACGCGCAGCAGCAGGCTCTCCGGTGGTCAGCGACGCCGGCTCGACGTCGCCCTGGGCGTGATCGGCCGGCCCGAGCTGTTGTTCCTCGACGAGCCGACCACTGGTTTCGACCCGGAGGCGCGGCGGGAGTTCTGGGAGCTCGTACGTTCTCTGCAAGACGGCGGGACGACGATCATCCTCACCACCCACTACCTCGACGAGGCCGCAGAGCTCGCCGATCGGGTCGGGATCATCAGTGGAGGCCGGCTCGTGGACGTCGGCGCGGTCGATGCGATCGGCGGGACCGATGCGCGCCGACCCGTGGTGCGGTGGCGCGACCAGTCGGGCGAGCGACGAACAGTCGTCACCGACACGCCGTCGGCGGTCGTCGCCCAGCTCGCCGCGCAGGCTGACGGCGAGCCGCGTGACCTGGAGGTCATCCGCCCCAGCCTCGAAGACATCTACCTCGCC
Organism: Propionibacteriales bacterium; assembly: GCA_038317635.1. Classification (GTDB taxonomy): domain Bacteria; phylum Actinomycetota; class Actinomycetes; order Propionibacteriales; family Propionibacteriaceae; genus Fen-668. Next base: position 250,465 of record JBBQBP010000001.1, on the reverse strand, counting down.
ATGATCGGCGCCGACTCGAAGGACGCAGCATGACCACCACACTCGCCGTCGCCCCGGACCGCGTCGCACGCCGTCCCCTGCCGTCCCCGGGTGGTGTCGCGGGCCAGTGCCTGCGCCAGATCCGGTTCGAGATCACCAACTACATCCGCCACGGCGACACCCTTGTCTTCACGTTCGGCTTCCCGATCATCATGCTGGCGATCTTCGCGTCAGCCTTCGCCTCCCAAGGGATCATCCCCAACCCTGACGGGGTCGGAGCGGGCCTCACGGTGGGTGCGTACTTCCTTCCTGGCATGGTGGCCGCGGGCGTCCTGCTGTCAGGCGTGCAGAACCTGGCCATCGACATCGCGCACGAGAAGAGCGACGGCCGCCTGAAGCGCTGGGGTGGTACCCCGATGTCTCCGTTCGTCTACTTCGCCGGCAAGCTCGGTCAGGTTCTGGTGACCGCGACCGTACAGACGGTGATTCTCCTTGTCGTGGCCCACTACGGACTCGGCATCGGATTGCCCACCACGGCGCAGAAGTGGCTCACCTTCGGGTGGGTCTGGCTCGTGGGACTGGCCGCCAGCAGCCTGCTCGGCATCGCCCTGTCAGCCCTCCCCCGGTCCGGCAAGTCCGCCTCGGCGGTCGTGCTGCCGATCACGCTCGTGCTCCAGTTCATCTCCGGCGTGTATCTGCAGTTCTACGGCCTGCCCACGTGGATGCAGAACCTCGCATCGGCATTCCCGCTCAAGTGGCTGGCGCAGGGAATGCGGGCCGCGTTCCTGCCGGATGGCTTCAGCCAGCTGGAGGTGGGCCAGTCGTGGAACCTCGGCCAGGTGGCGATCGCGCTGGGCGTCTGGCTCGTCGTCGGACTCGGACTGTCCCGGCTCACCTTCCGATGGATCCGCCGTGACGCGTGAGCGTCCGTACGAAGTCGATGACCGACCGCCTCCCGGTGAGCGAGGATAGGACCGTGTCGAGCACCAGCCAGGTCATAGCGAAGGGATTGGGCGCCGCAGTCTTCGTGACATGCGGCATGGCCGCGACGACCATCCTCATCATGGGAGGCGGCAGCCGGTCGTCCTGGGCAGCGACCGGTGGGCTCGCCTTGGTCGTGGCGGTGTACGTCGCGGTCGGACGCCGCGCCGTCGCCGCCCAGCGAGGCACCGCGGTGACTCGCTGGGCCACCTCGCTGCTCATCGGTGCCGGCATGGTGGGGACCTTGTTCGACCCGTTCGCGGCGACCACTCAGGCCGTGCTCTACCCCCTGCTGTGGGTGATGTCGTCGGGCACCACCTCCGCCGTCATCCGCTCGGCCGTGCTCGCCATCGGGATGGCCGTCACCTCCGGGCTCGGTACCGGCGACTGGGCATCGGCCGCCGTCGGCGCGCTCCTGGCCTTCTCCTTCACGGTCGCTCTGGGCCTGTGGATCACCCGGATCCAGAGCTACGGCCAGGAACGGGACCGGCTGCTGACGGAGCTGCGCGCCTCGCAGGACGTGGTCGCCTCGCTGGAGCGGCAGGCCGGAATCACCGAGGAACGCGCGCGGGTCGCACGAGAGATCCACGACACGATCGCCCAGTCGTTGACCGGGCTCGTGATGACCGCGCAGCGCGCGAGCGCCGTCGCCACGCGGGCACCGGAGTCGCTGGGCCCGACGCTGAGTCTCATCGAGGACCTCGCCCAGGAGGCGCTCACCGAGGCCCGTGCGCTCGTCGGGGCGTACACCCCAGTCAACGTGGCCGGTGGTCTGCCCGCGACCCTGGCGGCCCTCGCGGACCGGTTCTCGGCGGAGACCGGCGTGGCCGTGAGCGTGACCGGTGAGGCGCCGGACGTCGACCGCGAGGCGGAAGTCGTCCTGCTGCGCTGCGCGCAGGAGGCCTTGGCCAACGTCCGCAAGCACGCCCATGCTCAGCACGTCCGGGTCAGCATCGACGCCACGGACGACGGCGCCGGCCTCACGGTCACCGACGACGGGACCGGGATCGGCACGCTGGCCGGGAACGGGTACGGGCTGTCGGGCATGGCGGAGCGCGTGCGGCTGGTGGGCGGCACCGTCGAGATCGGGCCCGATGCGTCGGGTGGCACGACGGTACGGGTTGCTCTCCCTCGCCGTACCGGCGCGGAGGTCACCTCGTGATCCGGGTGCTGGTCGCCGATGACCACCCGATCGTACGGTCGGGCATCGTGGGGCTCCTTGCCGACGCCGACGACATCGCCGTGGTGGGCGAGGCCGGTGATGGCGCCGAGGCGGTGGCACAGGCGCGACTCCTGCGACCCGATGTCGTACTGCTCGATCTGCGAATGCCGGTGCTCGACGGGGTAGCCGCTACTGGCCAGATCGTGTCCGGCGGCCTCGGCCACGTCCTGGTCCTGACCACGTACGAGTCGGACGAGCAGATCCTCGCCGCCATCGGAGCCGGTGCGGCCGGCTACCTTCTCAAAGCGTCTCCCCCGTCGGAGATCGTGGCTGGCGTGCGGGCGGTGGCTGAGGGCGAGTCGGCGCTGTCCCCTTCGGTTGCCTCGAGGCTCGTCCACCACGTCCGTACCGGTCCGGTCGAGCCCGTGACCACGCAAAAGCTGCTGAGCCCGCGGGAGCTGGACGTGCTCAGGCTGGTCGCCACGGGTCGGACCAACGCCGAGATCGGCCGGGAGCTGTACATCGGTGAGGCCACTGTGAAGTCGCACCTCCTGCGGGTCTTCGCCAAGCTCGAGGTCACCGATCGGACCATGGCTGTCATCCGAGGTATCGAGCGCGGACTCATTGAGACGCCCAGGATGTGACCTAGTCCGCGGGCAGGCCCGCCGGTACGGTCCGTGCATGGCTTCGGCATTGGAACCGATGAGCCGCGAGCAGCGGCTGGTGCTCGCGATCGCGGTGCTCGCCTCGTTCGTGTCGTCTTTCGACGGCACCGTCGTCAACGTGGCGCTGCCCGCCATCATGCGGGATCTGGGTGGAGGACTCGCGACGCAGCAGTGGATGGTTGACGCGTACCTGATCACGCTCGGCGCGCTCATCCTGGTGGCCGGGTCGCTGAGTGCTCGCGCGTGGTGGCGCTGTCCGGGCGGTACGGACCGCGGCTGTTCATGACAGCCCGCCCGATCATCATGGGCGCCGGATCGTTGCTGCTGCTCACCGTGTCGAGGGACTTCAGCTACTGGTGGCAGGTGCTGCCGTTCGTGCTGGTGTTCGGTGTCGGCCTGACCCTCACCGTCTCGCCCCTCACGTCGGCCATCCTCGGGTCGATCGAGACCGAGCGCTCCGGCATCGCGAGCGCTGTGAACAATGCCGTCTCGCGCGTGGCGGGGTTGCTCGTGATCGCCATGCTGGCGTCGATCATCGGCGGCCGGCTCGACCTCGCCGGCTTCCATCGCGGCGCGATCGTCACGGCCGGGATGATGCTGGTCGGAGGCCTGGTGCCGTTCGCCGGCATCCGCAACCGCCTCGTGGAGGCGGGCGAGGACGGTACATCGCCGCGAAGCCGAGTACAACAAGCTGACATGCCATCGCGGAAGCCGCAGTCCTCGATGTCGTGCTCGGCCTCAGCTAGGCGTCGTGAACCAGTCTGAGCACGACGGTGGAAGGCAGGCGGCTTCTGCATCTCTCGCGTGAGGCGATTCGCCGGGTGTCTATTCTTTTCATTGCGTGGATGCGGACGCATGATGACGATCTCCTCAAGCGTGCCGAATCATGATGCGCTCCAGAACGGGAGCATCGACAAGCGCATGCGCCTGCTGGATGAGGGTCTGGAGATACGCTTCGCGATCGCCCAGATCACGCAACACCTCGGTGCGCGTGCAAAGCCGAAGGTGCATGGACCCCATGGCCTCGAACCGTTCCCTCAAGTCGGCTTCGTCATACTTCAGTCCTGATATTTCCATCTCGTGTACGACGGGACAGTCCCCCATAAGGAACATTCCTGAGGGCACGGTCCCCGGCATAGATGCACAGCTCGCCAAGAACGCACAGGTCCTGTCTCAGAGCGCTACAGGTCCTCTCCCCGAGGGGGACACGTGCTCTCGCCTAGCTCCAGACCGGGAGCGTGGGGTCGTCCAGGGGGAGGTCACCCTCGTGGTAGGCCGTCACGACCACCTCCCCGAACGTGGTCGCCCCCGAGTGCTGGGTGAGGAAGGCGGTGTCGGCGGCGTCGCGGCCTGTCGCGATCCGTACCATCGTCCGCCGCGGCGCGAGCCTGGTCGCGTCGACGAGCTGCCAGCGACCGTCCAGACTGACCTCGGCAACCGCGTGGAAGTCCATGGGGTACAGCCCCGGCGCGTACACGCTGACGAGCCTCGCCGGAAGCCCGCACGAGCGGCACAGCGCCACAACAAGGTGCGCGAAGTCGCGACAGATGCCCTGCCGGCTGAGGTACACGTCGACGGCGCCGTCGGTGGGCATCGAAACGCCCGGTACGTAGTAGAGGTTGTCGTTCACCCACGACGCGATGCCGTTGACGAGGTCCTGGCCGACGAGGTGGCCGAAGCTCTTCTGGCCGATCACCCCTAGCCGATCCGACTCGGCGAAACGCGACGGCCGCCGGTACAGGATCTGGTCCCCGACAGTCGGCACCGGCGTCGGTACGGAGCCGCGCAACCGTGTCGTGTACGAGAACGTCAGCGGCCCGACTGGTGCCTGCACGACATGGAGCCGCGCGCCCAACGGTCCCTGCGACTCCTCGACCGCGACGGCTACGCCGTTGCTCAGGCACTCGAGGCGCTCGTCGAGGATCTCCGGGCCGGTCGCTGCAGCGACCGAGAACACGAGCTCGGCGGGCTCGTCGACGGTGAGGCTGATCTCTGCGGTCAGCGAGGTGGTCACGGTGGCTCCTGTCGGCGGCGGTGCTGCCCAAGCGTGGGTCCCGGGCGACCCGCGACGCAGAGTACCCGCCAGGTGAGACGAAGACTCGCCCGGCCGACTTCACCCCTTTGCGTGACAGGGTGTGCCCGGCTCCATAGGCTGATGAGGGGTGCTGCGACACCCCTTCCCCCCGCGTGAGGAGTCTCCAGTGAGCAACATCGGCTTCGGTCAGGATCGCCCATACGGTGCGATCGACGATGACGACGACTTCATCGAGGAATGGCGCGCGAGCTGGGAACCAGCCGCCCACACTCGCGTCGACGAGGTGATCGAGCCCGTGAGCGTCGCGTCGCCCGACTCGTGGACAAGCCAGGAGGCCCCCGCCGACGAGCCTGAGCCGGACGTCGAGCACGTGTTCGAGGAAGGGCTGTACGCACCTGCGGCCGATCCTGAGACGACCGAGCCGGCGCAGTTCGCGGCGCCTGCGCCGGTCGCTGATCCGTACGACATCGAGTCCATCCATGCAGGTGCCGCCTCGGACAACTCACTGAACGACCTGTCCGCGGCGATCGTCTCCGCACACTCACTCACCCCCGTCGCAACCCCAGCCCCGGTCGAGGAGCCCGTCGCGGAAGCGCCCGCTGCCGAGGTCTTCGACACCACAGAAGCCCCGGTCTTCGCCGAACCCCAGGCGCCCGTCGAGACGGAGCCCCTCGCCGAACCCCAGGCGCCCGTCGAGACGGAGTCCTTCGCCGAGCCCCAAGCGCCGGTTGAGACGGAGGCTCTCGCCGAGCCCGAGCCCGAGTCCTTCGCCCAGCCCGAGGCGGACACCGACCCCGAGGCGCTGGCTGAGCCTGTAACCGCCGAGCCGGAAGCCGTCGCTGAGCCGGAGCCCGCCGAGCCGGAGCCGGAACGGCTCGTTGCGCCCGACGACGCCACGGATCTGGACCTCGTGGACTGGGAGCCGCAGCCCGTGGTGACGCAGAAGGAGTCTCCCGAGCAGGAAGCTGCCCCAGAGGCTGCCACCTTCGCTGAGCCGGAGACCGCTGCACCCGAGGCGCCGGCCGAGCCGGACCACAGCGTCGGACTCACCGGCGCGGCAGCCGCCGGGCTGGCTGCTGCCAGTGCGTGGGGGGTGTGGAGCGGAACGCCAGCTGTTCCGTCGATGCCGCCGGAGACCCCCATGCAGATCGCGGAGTCTGAGCCGGAGGCAACCGCTGAGCCCCAGCCGGAGCCGGTGGCCGCAGAGCCCGACTCGTACGAGTCTGCTGGTCTGTTCGTTCCCGAGCCCGAGGTGTTGACCATCCCGGAGCCGGAGGCGACCGGTCCCATGGAAGAGCCCGCCATCCCGTCGGACATCGTGACGACACCGATCCCGGAGCCAGACATGTACGCGGCGCCAGGGCCGTCCTCTTTCACAGCCCCCGAACCGGAGCCCTACGTCATTCCGGAGCCGGAGCCGACCTCGGAGCCGTCGACGTCCCCCACTCCGATGGGCGAGACGACGCCTATCCCGGAGCCCGGCTCCACCGCGCTTGAGCCCTCGCCTGAGGAGACTTTCCAGGAGCCAGAGCCGCTCGACTCCACTGACACGGAAGTGGTGCCTCCGGCCGTGGCCCCTGAGTACGCCGCGCACGAGCAGGTACACGCATCCGCAGGCGAGAACCCTGCGTACGACCTCACCCTCGACGTCTCGAGCATCGTCGGCGTCGCACTGCGGTTCGCCCCGACCGAGTCCGCAGGCGTCGCTCCACAGACCAACGAGTCCCAGCGCCAGATCGTCGTCAACGACGAAGCAGCCGCGGCGATGTTCGCGCGCAGCGCCGCGGCGGTTGAGGGGACCACCGAGACGGCTGAGCCCGAGTCCTGGTCCCAGCCCGCCGAAGCCGAGTCGTACGCACCACCCGCCGAACCCGAGTCCTACGCACCACCCGCCGAAGCTGAGCCGTACGCGCAGCCGGCCGAACCTGAGTCGTACGCGCAGCCTGTGATCGCGGAGGAAGAGCCGCCGTCGGACCCGTGGGCCTTCACCCCGCCGCCGATGCCCGAGTCGATCTTCGCGCCGCCTGCGGCCGAGGAGTCTGCTCCTGCATGGAACGAACCCGCGCCCATATGGACCGAGCCGATGCCCGCTTCGAGCGAGCCGGCGCCCAGCACCTCCGACGTGGCACCCGACGCCGACGTACAGCCCGCGGCCGAGGCTCAGCAGGAGCACGAGGGCGAGCACGAGGGCGAGCACTCGAAGTGGTTCGACCGGGCCAAGATGTGGGCGGCGAACAACCTGTACGACCCCGACGAGGACGAGTCGGTCATGCCGAGCAACGACGGTGACGGTCAGGACGAGCAGAACCGCTGATCTCGCCCCCATCGGATAGCGTGTCGCTGTGACCAGTGATGGGCGCCGTCTGGCGTACGGAGTGCTGCTCGCTCAGTTCCCAGGGCTGACGATCCCGAACTGGTTGAGGCCGGCGCTCGCGGGCGGCCTGGCCGGGATCATCCTGTTCGGCGAGAACACCCCCGACGTCGAGACGACCCGACGTGTCGTCGGCGACTTCCAGGACGCTGCGCGCGCAGCGGGAGAGCCGGCCCTCATCGTCGCCAGCGACGAGGAGGGCGGCGACGTCACCCGCATCCAGCACAACGGCGGCTCGTCGCTGCCCGGCAACGCAGCGCTGGGAGACGTCGACGATGCCGAGCTGACAAGGCGCTGCGCGGCCGCCTACGGGAAGCTGCTGGCCCACGCCGGCATCACACTCACGATCGCGCCCTGTCTGGACGTCGCGAGCGAGCCGCTGAACCCGGTCATCGGCGTCCGGTCCTTCGGCGCCGACCCCGACCTCGTCGCCCGGCACGGCGCCGCGTTCGCGATTGGCCTGCGTGAGTCGGGCGTACGGTCCTGTGGGAAGCACTTCCCCGGCCACGGCGCGACCCGCACGGACAGTCATCTCGCCCTGCCCATCCTCGACGTACCGCTCGACGTCCTGGCGCAGCGCGACGAGGCACCCTTTGCGTGCGGCACCGACTCGGTGATGACGGCACACGTCGTCGTACCCGCGCTCGGCCCCGACCCCGCGACGCTCTCGTCATGGTCGACGCAGCGCATCCGCGCGCTCGGCATCGAGGGACCGATCATCACAGACGCACTGGGGATGCATGCGGTCTCGGACCTGTACGGCATGGGTGAGGCTTCCGTCCGGGCGTTGGAGGCCGGTGCCGACCTGCTCTGCCTCGACTCCCCCACCGGCCGCGATCCTCAGGCGGACTTCGAGGCCGCCGTCGCCGGCATCGAGGCGGCCGTCGACAGCGGGCGCCTGTCGGCCGAGGCCCTGCGCACGTCCCACCAGCTGAACCTGAGGCTCACCGGCAGTTCGCCCCCCGCCGAGCCGCTGGACGAGATCCTCGCAGCACTGGACACCGTGGGCAGCGAGGCGGCGAGGCGAGCCGTCCGTACGAGCGGCTTCGTCCGCTGCGATGCACCCGTGGTCGTGGCCGACCTGCGCCACCGTGTCTCCGTCGCTGCGGGTGCGGCGCCGCTGGCCCTGGCCGAGGTTCTCGAGCGGCGAGGCGCTCTCGCGAAGCTCGTCAGAGGCCCGCGCGACGCCATCGACGCCCAAGAGCAGGTGGTCGCTGTCGTGCGAGAACCCCGCGCCGATGCGGCCGAAGGAGAAGCACTGGCCGCGCTCCTCGCCGCTCGCCCATACACGGTCGTCGTCCACACCGGGCTGGTGGCCGCATCGCCTGACGCCGAGAGGATCGTCTTCGCGCACGGCGCCGGACGCGCCAACGCAGAGGCCGTGGCGGCTCTGCTGTTCTAGCCGTCCTGTGCGGGAGACCTCAGCCCACCTCCGCGACGCTGATGGATCACCCAGTGATCCATCAGCGGCCGGGTCCTTTGGTGCGGGTGTAGCGTCTCCGCGGAGCGAGGAGGACTGTGGCAGGCACGGCGGGAGCAATGTTCGCCTCTCTTCGGATACCCAACTACCGCCGCTACTTCTCGGGCGCGCTGATCTCGAACATCGGCACGTGGGTCTCGCGCGTGGCCCAGGACTGGCTCGTACTCGTCATCCTCACCCACAACTCGGCGTTCGCCCTCGGGTTCATCACGACGATCCAGTTCATCTGGATGCCACTGCTGTCCCCGTGGACCGGAATGGTCGCCGACCGCTTCCCCAAGCGCCGCACGATGATGGTCACGCAGTCGATGATGCTGCTCACCTCGCTGTCGCTGGCTCTCCTCACGATGAGCGGCCGAGTCACCTTGTGGGAGGTGTACGCGCTCGCCGGAGTCCAGGGAATGGCAGCGGCCTTCGACGGGCCGGCGCGGATGACGCTCGCGTCGGAGATGGTGCCGCCGGACCTCATCATGAACGCGGTTAGCCTCAACTCGGCGTCCTTCAACATCGGCAGGCTCGTCGGTCCGGCACTCGGCGGCATCATCATCGCCCGCTGGAGCGTGGGCGTCGGGATGCTCGTCAACTCCGTGTCTTTCCTCGCGGTGCTCATCGCGCTGATCTCGCTCGACGCCGCCCAGATGCATCCATCCCCGCCCCGGCGAGGCCGTGGAGCGCTCAAGGAAGCCGTCGTCTACGTCAAGAGCCGACCGGATCTTCAGCTCATCATGGCGACGATCTTCTGCCTGACGATGTTCGCGATGAACTTCCAAGTGACGAACGCCCTCATGGCGACAACGGTGTTCCACATGGGTGCGACCGCGTACGGACTGCTCGGCTCGATGCTCGCCGTCGGTTCGCTGACGGGCGCCCTGCTGAATGCGCGACGAACGACGCCCAAGCTCCGCACCCTGCTCATCGCGATGACGAGTGTCGCCGTCTGTACGTTGCTGATGTCGCTCGCACCCTCGTATCTGCTGTTCGCCTTGGTCCTCATCCCGTCGGGTCTCGCCAGCATGACCGCCCTGACCACGTCGAACTCGACCGTGCAGCTGACAAGCGACCCAGCCATGCGCGGCCGGGTCATGGCGCTGTACATGGCCATCAACCAGGGCAGCGCACCCATCGGCGCCATGATCATCGGCGTGATCGCCGACCTCGTCGGCGTGCGGTGGGCCCTCGCCCTGGCGAGCGTCGTCGTCCTGGGCGCCGCGGGCGCATCGACGCTGGTCGTGCGGCGCCGCAGACTCCAGCCGACCGCCCCCAACGCCCCTCGGGAGTCGGCGACCCCCGAGGAAGCCTGATCCCGAGAGCCCTACGGGTTGGTGTTGATCACCGGGGTGGCCCGCGAGTCGCCGCACAGGACGAGCAGCAGGTTGGCGACCATCTGGGCCTTGCGTTCCTCGCTCATCTGCACGACCGAGTCGGTCTCAAGCCGACGCAACGCCTGCTCGACCATGCCGACGGCACCCTCGACGATCATCGACCGGGCCGCGATCACCGCTGCGGCCTGCTGCCGCTGAAGCATCGCGTGGGCGATCTCAGGTGCATACGCGAGCGACGAGATCCTCGCCTCCACGATCTCGATGCCAGCGATGGCAACGCGGGCCGCCACCTCGATCGCCAGCTCCTTGGCGACGAGCTCGGTCGAGCCGCGCAGGCTCTCCTTGCCCGGATCAGCATTGTCGTACGGGTGGGTGGACGCCACGTGCCGCAGCGCGGACTCCGCCTGGACCTCGACGAAGTGCTGCGAGTTCTCCACGGCGAACGATGCCTTGGCGGTGTCGGCGATCTGCCAGACGATGATCGCGGCGATGTTCACCGGGTTGCCGTCGGAGTCGTTGACCTTCAGCTCGTGGGTCTCGAAGTTGTTGACCTTCACCGAGACCCGACGCTTCGACGTGAACGGGGTCGTGAGCTGGAGCCCAGGCTTGCGGATCGTGCCGACGTAGCGGCCGAGGAACTGCAGGACCTTGGTCTCGCCCGGCTGGATGACGGTGAGGGAGGTGAACCCGAAGTACATCGCGATGAACAGGGCCACTCCGAGACCGGTCACCAGCGGTGCGTTGACGACCGCGCCGACGACGCCGAGGCCGATCGAGATGGCGCCCACCGCGAGCAGCGCGATCAGAGCCGCACCACCCGGCATCGACCATGCGTCTCGCTCCTCCGCGGCGACGCGGACGCCGTTGTGTCCCACAGGCGCGGCGGTCACGATGCCCGGCGCGGGAACCTGGAGGGCTTGACCGGCGTACGGGATGGGGTCGACCATCGGCTGCTGGTAGCCCTGCTCCATCACCGGTGGGGCTGCAGGGTCCTGCGCGGGCTGTGGGGGTTGAGTGAACTGCGGCTGGTTGCTCATGTGAGACTCCGTTCCTCGTCCCCTCGAGTCTATGAACATCACCTAGCGCGCGTCGCGCCGGGGTTGCGGGGGACCGCTCGCAGCGTCAGGTGATCCGGCGCTGGACAAAGGCGAAGGGCCCGCGAGCGAGTATGAGTCGTTCGACGGGCCCTTCTATTCGGTCAGCGTGGTGGCCGCAAGACCGACAACTCGCTCTCCTGACTGGCCCCGCACCCAACCGTGCAGGTCTCTCGGACCGAAGTCCTCGGCGCCAACCATTCTTTCGTGCTGCCCCGCTTTTCCTTGCGGAATCGCGTAAGAGATTTCTATCCCTTCGCCACCCGGCCCGCAAGCGATTTCGCCAAATTACATCGTTGGAATTATGCACGACTTTTATGCACCATGAACACAGGGTTGTGCACCTATTCTCCACCGATGATGCACAGACTTATGCACAGCCTTCCTGGGTGTGGTGCCGTCCGGCCCTCAGCGAGGGTTGGGAGGGCTGGGGAAGGGGCCCCTCAGCTCGGCCGCTCCTGGCCGGCTCCGTTCGGGGCATGCGAAAGGGCCCGCGAGCGAGTATGAGTCGTTCGACGGGCCCCTTCAGTGACCGGACGATGGCCTCCCGATCGGAGAACGGACTCCCTGCCCCCACGGCCCGCCATCGGGCGGCGCGACGGGCGAACCCGCCGTACAAGGCACTTCGTCTTGCTCTCCCTCGCATTCCCTTGCGGGTTTGCGATGGGTAATTTCTATCGCCTCTCCTAGTGCTCGTCAAGCGGTTCTGAAAAAGATTCTTGGGCAGATTCTTTATCCACTGGCGCCTGCGCGTGGGCGGGATTTCTGTGCACAGGCCACCCACAGAACATGCACCGATTCATCCACAGGTCACAGCCCGCGTGACGTCGGGTCACCGCTCGCGGGGCGTCACCGTTCCGGCCGCCCCTCGGCCACGGGCGATGTCCAGGAGCTCCGGCCACGACGCGATCTTCGTGCGGCGCCGCCCGAAGCGGGATCCGAGCTCGCTCTCGGCTGCGTCGATGCGCATCCAGTCCTGGTACGTGGTCGGCCGGAGCCCTTTGCGGTGCAGAAGCTTCTCGACCGGCTCGAGCACAACCGGTGGCATCTCGGGAAGGTCGGCCATGAGCGCCGCCACCGTCTCGGCAGCGTCGGACTTGTTCGTACCGATGACGCCGGTCGGGCCCCTCTTGATCCACCCCACCGCGTACTCCCGCCGGTGGACACGTCCGCGCGCATCCGTCACCCGGCCCGCGCTGTTGGGGATGACCCCGCGCGCCTCGTCGAACGGCACCTCGGCCAGAGCGCGGCCGCGGTAGCCGATGGCCCGCAGCACGAGCTGACACTCGATCGTGCGCTCCTCGCCGGTACCGATGAGGCGCCCCTCAGCGTCCAGCGCCGTCCGCTCGAGCGTGAGCCCCGAGACGCGGCGCTGGCCCTCGACCTCGATCGGCCGGTGCCAGAACAGGAGGTGGAGCCGCAGGGAGGCGTCCGGTACGGATCGCTCGGCGGCCACCTTCAGCGCCTCCACGTTCGCCCGAGGGCGCCTCTCGAGCGTCGAGAGGTCGATGTCATCGAGCGCGTCGTGCACGACTGGCTGTACCTGCGGCAGCGTGAGCAGCTCGCGGAGCTCCGGCGTGGTGAACGAGGCGTGCTGCGGCCCTCGGCGCCCGATGACCCAGACGTCCTGGGCGACGTGGCCGCGGAGCTCGTCGAGCACCGGGTCCGGGATGTCGGTCGGAGTGAGGTCGGCGGCCGTCTTGCACAGGATCCGGGAGACGTCGACCGCGACGTTGCCGACGCCGACCGTGACGACGGACCGGACACCGGTGAGCCGGAACGGGACGGCATCGGGATGTCCGGAGTACCACGCCACGAACGAGCGCGCCGACTCGCTGCCGGGAAGGTTCTCACCCGGGACAGCCATCTCGGCGTCCTCCGCGGCGCCGGCCGCGTAGATGACCGCGTCGTAGGCACCGAGCAGCTCCTTGCGCGTCATGTCCCTGCCGAACTCGACGTGACCCAGGAACCGTATCGCCGGCGACTCGAAGACCCGGGCCAGCGCAACGCCGACACCCTTGATCGAGGTGTGATCAGGCGCGACGCCGTACCGGAGGAGCCCGAACGGCGTGGGCAGCCGGTCGTACAGGTCGACCGCGATCCCGGGGTGCGCGAGCAGCGCCTGCGCGGCGAAGATCCCCGACGGGCCTGCTCCGACGATCGCGATCCGCTTCGGCTCTTCCACCCCCGCATCGTACGGTCGTGGACGCGCTGGTGGCGCGGAACCCACGCGCGGGGCGGCATTAGTGTCGTGACCATGGCCGACTCAGTCCTCGCGTTCATCGATGCCGTTGCTGCGGATCCGAACACCCACATCCACACGCTGGTTGTCCGTGACCCCAGCGGGGTTCAGGTGGAGGCGTACTGGGCCCCGTACGGACGAGACGACGCACAGCTGGTGCACTCGGTGAGCAAGACATTCACCGCGACCGCCGCAGGCTTCGCCATCGCCGAGCGGTTGCTGAGCCTCGACGACCGCGTGGTCGACCTCCTCGAGCCGCCCTTCCCCGTCGCCGGGCGTCGCCTGGAGATGACCCTGCATCACCTGCTGTCAATGTCCACCGGGCATGACGCCGACACGATCGACTTCGTCCCCGGGATGCAGGGAGACATCGCGTCCACGTTCTGGCGCACCGATCCGCAGACACCCGTCGGGTCCCGCCACGTCTACAACAACGGCGCGAGCTGGGCCGTGGGTGAGATCGTGCGGCGCGTGACCGGCCAGACACTGACCGGCTACCTCCGTCCCAGGCTCCTCGACCCGATCGGCATCAACATCGCCTGGGAGTGCGATCCCCTCGGCCGGGAGATGGGCTTCTCCGGTGTGCACATCACGACTCCGGACCTGGCCGCGTTCGGCCAGCTGTACGCGTCCGGCGGGCGCTGGCAGGGCACGCAGGTGCTGCCCGAGGGCTGGGCAGAGCTCGCCGGGACACGTCACATCGGTACGGACGACCAGGACGTTGTGGACCCGGAGTGGACGCACGGGTACGGCTACCAGCTGTGGATGAGTCGCGAGGGATTCCGCATGGACGGCGCGTACGGGCAGTACGCGCTCATCCTCCCGGAGTCAGAGTCCGTCATCGCGATCACCTCGGCGCAGCCCGTCACATCACAGCCGCTGCTCGACCTCGTCTGGGAGCACCTGGTCCCAGGCGCGGGGGCGCCGGCCTCGGCTGAGCGGGCCGAGCGCCTCACGCACCTGTCATTGCCCGTCCCCCGCGACTCCGGCGCGCACGGCTCCTGGCACCACGCCGGTCCCGTACCGGTCCGCCCGTCGCTGGGAATCGGGGCGGAGCAGATCCCCGTACCGGACCTCGCGGACGCGTCGGTCACCCGCGACGCGTCGGGCTTCACCGTGGACCTACGCGTGGATGGAGACCCTGTCAGGCTGTTCACCTCCGGCCACTGGCGGCGCCAGTCGCTTCGTACCGGCGGCATCGACGTACCGGTCGCCCTGGCCGCAGCCGTCAGCAGTCGCGGCGCTGTACGGCTCCGGCTGTGCGCCACCGACACCGTGCATGTACTGCTCGTCGACATCGACGACAAGGGCGCAGGCCTCGCGTGGCAGACGGCACCGCTGCACATGGGTCGCTTCGCGGACCTCGTAGCGCCGTAGGCAGGGCCATCCGCGACGGAGGGCCTACTCCTCCGTGGGCGCCGGCTTCTCGACGGTGTGGGGCACGGGGATCTTGATGTGGCCGGACTTGAGGTCGACCCGACCCAGGCCATCGGCCCCGTCAGGAGTGTCGACGACGAACACCTTCTCGAGCTCACGCTGCTCTCGCAGGTAGCGCAGGCTCGGCTGGATGATCTCGAACGGGCTCGACATGGGAACCTCCTTGGCACCAATCAGTCTGCCGTACGGCGTCAAGGACCCGCTGAGCCCGACCGTACGGCCCGTTTCCTGAAGGCGTTCTCAGGCACCTTCATGTGGACCTTGTCATCTTCGTCGCCGCGCCGCGAAGTCCTCCCTAGTGTCTAGGTCGTGGCCTTCGGGGGAGGTCACCCGGGGAAGGAAATGCTGTGGGAATCTTCAGCTGGCTGCGAGGCGGCACCGCGACGCTCGACGCCGCGGAGTATGGCCGTTTCGGCGTCGGCCGCGACCTCAGGGCCCTGCCTCGCACGATCGTCAAGGACCTCGACTTCTTCGGCCGCTTCTGGGTCCGTCGGGCGGAAGCCGTTCCGGCCGCCGAGCAGCGCGCCCTCGACCTGTGCGCCGACCTCGAGGTCTTCGCCAAGTCCGACCCCATCCGCTTCTGCCGCGAGCTCCGCATGGTGTGCGAGCCGGTCGGCGGCTGGGTCGAGTACGGCGCCATCCGCCTGATCGGCGAGCTCCTCGATGGGATCGACACCCCTGACACGGACTACCTCATGGAGTCGTCGCTCGCGTTCCTGCGCAGCCGGACGATCCCGTGGAACAACCTCTCCTCCCAGGCCCACGCGTGGTGGATGGCGAACCTGCCGGGCGTGCAGTGGCTGCCTCCGAAGCAGGTTCCGCTCCGCGGCGCGTCTCCGCTCACTGACATTCGCTTCGGCGAGGAGCGCGTGCTCGCCACCATCGAGTTCAACTCGAGCACCTTCATCCTCCGGCGCGAGGGCGCCGAGTACGCCTGCTACCAGCGCTACCCGGGTCCGGACGAGTACAGCGAGCCGATCGAGTTCGTCGACGTACGGTCCATGGACATGTACGAGGTGTACTGCCGGGTCGGCCGCAGCTTCAGCGCCGTGCCCGACTGGGTCGATCCTCAGCTCGCTCCGTTCATCACCGTCCATCCGGGCGACTTCCGCTGAACCACGCCGCGTCTGCGGCACTCGGCGCCGTCTGAGGCCGTACCTTCTTCGCCATGCATCGCTTCAGCGTCGGATGGTCCGCAGACCCGTTCATCGTTCTCCCTGCGTCCCGCCTCACGGTTGTCGTGGGCGACGCGCGAGGGGTCGAACGGTCTCTTGCCTGCTCCGGGGGCTAACGTGGACTCATCGGCATCGAGGAGTGAGATGGACGCGGCAACGGTGACCTGCGCCACCTGCAGGACGAAGAACCAGGTGCCCTTCGTGGGGACCGAGGCTCCTCGCTGCACGCAGTGCCAGGGCTTCCTGCCCTGGATCACACAGGCGGTGGACGCCGACTACCCGGTGATCGCCGACTCCAGCACCGTCCTCGTGTGCGTCGAGCTGTGGGCCGCTTGGGCGCAGCCCAGCCGCCTCGTCGGGCCTCTGCTCGAGCGGGTCGTCGCCGAGCGCGCTGGCCGGATGAAGCTCGTGAAGGTCAACGTCGAGGACGCACGCCGGACGCAGTCGAAGCACGAGGCGCGGCTGATCCCCACGCTGTTGCTGCTCTGGCAGGGCGAGGAGATCGGCCGTCACACGGGTGCACTCCAGCTGCCGCAGCTGCGGCGTTGGGTCGATACGGGGATCGCCACCGCGTTCCGACCGGCCAAGACGCCTTCTTGACCGTCCACGTCGGCGGTTACCCAAGCTACGGTCCACCGACCTCATCGCTCGCTGCCGCAGTCGTCGAGGGCCTCGCTGAGTCGCCGCTCGTCGCAGGGCTGGAGCTGCCGCTCGCCGACGGAGAGCTGGCGCTGCCGAGCGCGAGACTCCCATCGGTCTGGCGCCATGTCGTCACGCTGATGCCCTCGACGGTGGCTTCCACGTCATCGGATCCTGCCTGGGGACCGGCATCGGAGCAGCGGGCGGGCCGAGATGCCGCCGTTGCTCTGCTCCAGTCCGTGCGGGACGTGGTGGCCCGGCGGTCGGACATCCTCGCGGTGGAGCTGCAGTCCGCGCCGAGACGTACGGGCTCGGCAGCCGCGTTCGCCGACTCACTCGCGGAGATCGCGTCCTGGGACTGGAACGGTGTCGGCCTCGTCGTCGAGCACTGCGACGCATGGACGACCGCCCACGACGTGGCGAAGGGGTTCCTGTCGCAGGCGGCGGAGCTCGACGTGATCGCTGCCCTGCAGGGGGCTGAGACTCGGGTCAGCGGAGGCGTGAACTGGGCGCGGAGCGTCATCGAGACCCGGGACGTCGCGACGGGCGCCGCTCACGTCCGCGCTGCTGCGGCACGCGGTCTGCTCGGTGCCGTGATGTTCTCGTCGGTGGCAGACCGCGAGACGGCGCTCGGTCCGGCATGGGCCGATGTCCATCTGGCACCCACACGAACGACCGGTGCCGCTGCGGGCAGCCTGCTGACACCTGAGCTGATCCTGGAAGCGCTTGCGGCCGCAGGCCCGTCCGACGCCATCATCGGCCTCAAGGTCAACCTCGGCCCGGGGGTCCTCAGCCCGGCCCAGCAGGTGGCGCGGCTCCTGGAGATCGCCGCGTTCGTCGCCGCCTGACGTCCCGGCCGAGTCGCTGGTCGCACGTGGCCCGGGCTGGACGACGGCGTAGATTGGCAGCATGACCGTACGGTCGCCCGCGGTGGCGGGGCAGTTCTACCCCGCACAGCCAGCGCGCCTGAAACGCATGGTCTCGGAGCTGCTCGATGCGGTCAGCCCCGAGTCGGTGCCGGCTGCCGGCTACGTGGTCCCGCACGCCGGCTACATCTACTCGGGCTCGACCGCCGCCCACGCGTTCGCCGCGCTGGCCCTCGATCCGCCCGCCCGCATCCTGCTGCTCGGACCGACTCATCGCGTGTACGCGGACGGGCTGGCCCTGTCCGGCGCTGACGGGTTCGAGACGCCGCTCGGCGTGGTCCGGACCGACCCCGAGCTCGTTGCGGTACTGCAGGAGTCGCCGTCCGTCCATGTCCGCCCCGACGTCCACGCCGAGGAGCATTCCCTCGAGGTCCAGCTGCCGTTCCTGCAGGTCGTCGCGCCGGGAGTGCCGGTCGTACCGGTTGCCGTGGGCGCGGCGGAGGCCACCACCGTCGCCGACGTCATCGAGGTCGCCCTCGGGCTCCCGGGCACGTTGCTGCTCGTCTCCACCGACCTGAGCCACTACCACGCGTACGTTGACGCCGCCGTCCTCGACGCTGACACCATCGAGCGGATCATCGCGCTCGACCGGACGATTCCGCCGGATCGTGCCTGCGGCGCCTACCCGCTCAACGGCGCCCTCGTCGCCGCGCAACGGCACAGCTGGGCACCCGAGCTCCTTTCCGCCTGCAGCTCGGGAGACACAGCCGGTACGCGCGACACCGTCGTCGGCTACGCCGCCTTCCGGCTGAGGACCTCCCATGCCTGAGCTGCCTCCCGACGCCGGTCCCGTGCTCTGCGCGATCGCGCGCTCGGCCATCGCCAGGGGTGTGGGCGCCGCCGATCCTCGTTTCGATGCCGCAGCCGAGGCCAACGGCCCCGACCCTGGGGGTTTCCAGCCGCTGGTGTCTCAGAACCGGGATTCCTGGCTCGACGCACCCGGGGCCGCGTTCGTCACGCTCACGCAGCAGGGCGCCCTGCGAGGCTGCATCGGCAGCCTCACCGCGTACAGGCCGCTCCGTGAGGACGTCGCCGCCAACGCCGTGAACGCGGCCGTCCGCGACCCGCGCTTCCCTCCGCTCACAGCCCACGAGCTACCTGCGACCCACATCGAGGTCTCGGTGCTGTCCGAGCCCGAGCCGTACCCCTTCACCAACCGCGCCGACGCGGCCTCCCGGCTCCGGCCCGGCGTCGACGGGCTGACGCTGGAGTACGGCAGCCGTCGGGGCACATTCCTGCCGCAGGTCTGGGACACGTTGTCGGAGCCGGACGAGTTCCTCTCCCACCTGGTCCGTAAGGCCGGGCTGCCGGCGGGCTGGTGGCACGACGACGCCCGCCTCTCCCGCTACACCGTGAAAGCCTTCGAGGAGACATGACCGCGCGTTGGTGGCACGCCCTCGACGACGGTCGGATCCAGTGCGACGTCTGCCCACGCGAGTGCCGGCTCCGCGACGGGCAGCGCGGGTTCTGCTTCGTCCGTGCCCGAGAAGGCGACGAGATCGTGCTGACCACGTACGGGCGGTCGTCGGGCTTCTGCATCGATCCCATCGAGAAGAAGCCACTCACGCACTTCCATCCCGGCACGTCCGTCCTGTCGTTCGGCACAGCCGGCTGCAACCTCGGCTGCAAGTTCTGCCAGAACTGGGACATGTCCAAGGCCCGCGAGATGGACCGGCTCATGGACCAGGCGTCACCGGAGCTCATCGCCTCCACCGCCGTAGACCTCGACTGCCGGAGCGTCGCCTTCACGTACAACGACCCGGTGATCTTCGCCGAGTACGCGATCGACACCGCGCTCGCGTGCCACGAGCGCGGGATCTCGTCGGTCGCCGTCACCGCCGGGTACGTGAACCCCGAGACGCGGCGCGACTTCTTCTCCGTGATGGACGCGGCGAACGTCGACCTGAAGGGCTTCACGGACGAGTTCTATGAGAAGGTGACCGGCGCCACGCGGCGGCCCGTGCTGGACACGCTCAGCTACCTCGTGGCCGAGACCGACGTCTGGGTCGAGATCACCACGCTCCTCATCCCAGGGTTCAACGACTCCGACGCCGAGCTGCACGCGATGGCCCGGTGGGTGATGTCCGAGCTCGGGCCCGACGTCCCTCACCACGTCACGGCCTTCCACCCCGACTGGCGGATGCGGGACGTACCGCCGACACCGGCGGCGACACTGCTCCGGGCCCGCGAGGTGCTCCTCGAAGAGGGGCTCCACCACGTGTACACGGGGAACATCTCGCATCGGCTCGGCGAGATCACGTACTGCTCCACGTGCGATCTCGCGCTCATCGAGCGTGACCGGTACGAGCTGCTGAGCTACCGGCTCACACCCGCCGGGTGCTGCCCGGACTGCGGAACCAGGCTGCCCGGCCGGTACGACGCCGTGCCCGGTCACTTCGGACCGCGCCGCATCCCCGTCCGGCTCGCCCGCTGACGAGACACGACCCAGCCGGGCCGGCCCTGACCGCGAGGCACTCGCCACCAGCACACAGGCCGTCCGGCGCGTAAGGTCGGCGCGTGGCCAGTATCGCTTCCGTGGAGACGTTCCTCGTCGCGCCGAGGTGGTTGTTCGTACGGATCGAGACCTCCGACGGGGTCGTGGGATGGGGCGAGGCGACCTGCGAGGGGCGCTCGGAGACCGTCGCCACGGCAGTCGGCCAGCTCGCCGAGCATCTGGTCGGCGCCGACCCGACGCGCATCGAGGATCACCACCGGACGTTGTCGAACGGCTCCTTCTACCGTGGCGGCGCGATCCTGGCGTCGGCCGTCGCCGGCATCGACCAGGCTCTGTGGGACATCAAGGGCAAGACGCTCGGCGCACCGGTCCACGAGCTGCTGGGAGGTCCGGTACGGGATCGGGTGCGCGTCTACGCCTGGGTCGGTGGTGACGAGCCGGACGAGGTCCGCGACCAGATCGCCGAGCGCATGGACGCCGGCCTGACCGCGGTGAAGAT
Organism: Propionibacteriales bacterium; assembly: GCA_038317635.1. Classification (GTDB taxonomy): domain Bacteria; phylum Actinomycetota; class Actinomycetes; order Propionibacteriales; family Propionibacteriaceae; genus Fen-668. Next base: position 230,003 of record JBBQBP010000001.1, on the reverse strand, counting down.
GAACGCCTCCGGCCGGATGAGTCCGCTGGCCACCTCCGGTGAGATCGACGGCGTGCTGGCCCGCGTCGCCGCGGCGCGCGACGTTCTCGGCCCGGACCGTGACGTGGCCGTCGACTTCCACGGCAGGATCTCGCTTCCGTCGGCCGTGAGGCTCGCCGCCGAGCTCGTACCGTTGCGGCCACTGTTCATCGAGGAGCCGGTCGTGCCGGAGAACAGTCACCGGATGGGACAGGTGGTGGCCGCCACGAGCATCCCCGTCGCTACGGGCGAGCGCCTGTACAGCCGGCAGGAGTTCGTCGGCGTTCTCGAGGCGGGCGTCACGATCGTCCAGCCGGACCTCGCTCACGCCGGCGGCATCACGGAGGTCCGCAAGATCGCCGCCCTTGCCGAGACGTACGGCGCGCTGCTCGCCCCGCATTGTCCGCTCGGTCCGATCGGGCTTGCCGCATCGCTGCAGATAGGTTTCTGCACCGCGAGCCACGTCATCCAGGAGCAGAGCATCGGCATCCACTACAACGTCGGCGCCGAGGTGCTCGACTACCTCGTCGATACGAGCGTCTTCGACTACGCCGACGGATCCGTCGCCCGCCTGACGGGTCCCGGCCTGGGCGTCGAGGTCGACGAGGCAGCCGTACGGAGGGCGGCGGCGAGCTGGACGGGTTGGTCGAACCCGATCTGGCGCTACGACGACGGCAGCTTCGCCGAATGGTGAGCGTGCTCTCCTCGACCACCGCGCGGGTCTCAACGTGACGCTGGTTGCTGTTCTTCTCGCCGTGGTCGTCGGCGCCATCATCCCCATCCAGACCGGCGTCAACACCCGGCTCGCCCGCTACATCGGGGTCACACTGCTCGCCTCGCTGGTGTCGTTCGCGGTCGGGACACTCGGCCTGGGTATCGTCCTGCTCGCTACCCGAACCCCACTGCCGCTACAGGCGACGGCGGAGTCTCAGCCCTGGTGGATCTGGATCGGAGGCCTCTGCGGACTGATCTTCCTGACCATGAACATGGTGCTGCTGCCCCGCATCGGCGCGTCGGCCACGGTGATCCTGCCGCTGTTCGGGCAGGTGGTCGGGGGGCTTGTGATCGACATGATCGGCGGGTTCGGTACGACTCCGCGGCCGCTCACGACCGGTCGCGTCGTCGGCGTCGCGCTGGTGGCCCTGGGCGCGGTCCTCGTCAACCTGCGCCATCGCTCCGCCCCGGCAAGCTCCAGCCCCACCTGGGCGACGGCGCTGCTCTGGGCCGCCGGTATCGGCGCGGGGGTGCTCGGCGCTGTACAAGCGACGGTCAACGGGCGGCTCGGCACGGTCATGGGGTCACCACTGGCCGCGGCCCTGGTGTCGTTCGCGGTGGGCCTCATGGGTCTCGTCGGAATCAACCTCGTCGCCCGCAACCGACCACGCGCGTCCGGCAGGGCGCCGTGGTGGAGCTTTGTGGGCGGCCTGATCGGAGCCGGGTTCGTGTTCTCGATCGCGTACGTGACTCCGATCCTCGGCACGTCGCTGGCCATCAGCGCCACGCTGTTGGGTCAGGTCACCGGCGGTCTCGCGCTGGACCACTTCGGCGCGTTCGGCTTCCCCGCGCGCCATCTCAGCCGGCGACGTCTTCTGGGCGCCGCGTTGGTGCTGCTCGGCGTCGTCCTCGTACGGTTTGGCTGACGCCCGACCAACCCTCAGACGCGGGTTGACTGACGCGTCGGCGCGGTGGCGGGCGCGCGGTGACGGATGCGGCGGACGAACACGGCACCGACCGCGACCACGTATCCGATCCAGACGACCACCTCGAGGACTGTCGGAGACGCAGAGAAGTTCAGGATGCCCTTGAGGATGCTGCCCCCGACGCTGGTCGGAGGGATCGTCGCCGAGACGTCGTACGCCACCGCGCTCGCGCCGGGCAGGATCCCGGAGTCCTGGAGGTCGCGGACGCCGGACGCCAGGACGCCGGCAGCCACGACGATGAGCGCCCCACCTGTGATCGAGAAGAACTTCGAGAGGTTGATCCGTACAGCTCCGGCGTACAGCGCGTACCCCAGCCCGACCGCGATCGCGATGCCGATCAGCGCGCCGACGAGCGGTTCGCTGGTGGGGACCCCGTCCTGGGTCGCGGAGCGGGTGGCTGCCCAGAGGAAGAGCGCGGTCTCGAGGCCTTCGCGGCCGACAGCCAACGCAGCGATGAGGACGAGTGACCAGGGCGTCGCGCTGCTGGCGTCGACGTGGGCGCGCAGGTCCGTCGCGAGGGTCCTCGAGGCCTTGGCCATCCAGAAGATCATCCACGTGACGAAGACGACCGCGAGGACCGACAGCCCACCGGCGATCGCCTCTTCCGCCTCGTCGCTCAGCCCCTGTGGCCCGAAAGTCAGCAGGGCCCCGAAGCCCAGCGACACGGCCACGGCGAGCCCGGTTCCGACCCATACGAGCGGAAGCTGGCTGCGTCGGTCGGACTTCACGAGGTACGCGACGAGCACGCTCACGACGAGCACGGCCTCGAGGCCCTCACGCAGACCGATCAGCAGGTTGGGGATCACGTCTCTCCTCTAGTTAGGTATGCCTTACCAAGACCCAAGTGAATAATGCAACACACGCGTTGTCAATATCAGTCGGATCCGCGTCTCGCCCCGGCGCTAGCGTGGGTTCGGTAGCGTCTCGACCAAGGAGGAGCGATGGCGGAGTTCCTGGATCGACTGCAGGCGGAACGGCTCGTGGCGATCGTCCGGGCGCCCGAGGCGGACGACGCGGTACGGGTCGGGCGCACACTGCTCGACGCCGGCATCCGGCTCATCGAGGTGACGCTCACCACCAGTGACGCGTTCACCGCGATCGACACGCTGCGCAACATCGCTCCCGACGACGCCATGGTCGGCGCGGGAACTGTGCTCACCACCATCCAGTCACGCAACGCCGTCGAGGCGGGTGCCCAGTTCCTGGTCACGCCCGCGTTCACCGAGGCGGTGTCCGGCGCAGAGGTGCCCGTCCTGGCCGGTGCGTACACCGCGACCGAGGCCTACAGCGCCATGGCGGCAGGGGCGACCGCCGTCAAGCTGTTCCCGGCGTCGGCCGGAGGCCCCGCCTATCTCAAGGCGCTCCGTGACCCGTTCCCGACGATGCCGCTCGTGCCGGTCGGCGGGGTGACGCTCGAACTGGTCCCGGCCTACCTCGTCGCCGGAGCCGTCGCCGTCGGAGTGGGCGGACCGCTGACCGGGGACGCCGTACGCGGCGGATCGCTCGAGGCTCTCGCCGACCGGGCCCGCGCCTTCCTCGACACCATCGCAGGAGCCTCATGATCGACGTCGTGACGTTCGGCGAGACGATGGTCTCTCTCCGATCGGCCGGCCCGCTGACCGTGCCCGGCACCCTGACAGCCCGCATCGCGGGCGCGGAGTCGACGGTGGCCATCGGCCTGGCGCGGCTGGGCCACGAGGTCCGCTGGGTGTCCCGAGTGGGCGACGACGCGTACGGGGAGGTGCTGGTCCGGACCCTGCGCGGCGAGCGTGTCGACGTGTCCGGTGTCGAGGTGGACCCCGCGCGACCCACGGGCCTCATGATCGCGGCCGCTCGTACGGCGGACACCACGGCCGTCACCTACTACCGGGCGGGATCCGCCGCCTCGGCGATCAGTCGTACCGACGTCGAGCGTCTCGGCCCCGCACGCATCCTCCACGTGAGCGGGATCACGCCCGCCCTCAGTACGAGCGCGGCCGACGCGCTTAAGGTGGCGGTCGGGTCCGGTGCGTACAGGTATGTCAGTCTCGACGTGAACTTCCGCTCGCGGCTCTGGTCGCGCAAGCAGGCCGCCACGACGTTGCGGCCCTTGCTGCCGTACCTTTCGCTCGTCATCGGGTCTGAGGACGAGCTGCCCCTGCTCGCAGACGGAGGCGCCGCCGAGCTCGCGGCCGGCGGACTCGAGGTGGTCGACAAGCGCGGAGCCCTCGGCGCGGCCGTGTGGCAGGCCTCAGCCGCCGAGGCCATCGAGGTGCCGGCGATCCCCGTCACAGCCATCGACCTCCTCGGCGCGGGCGACGCATTCACTGCGGGCTACCTCTCCGGCGTGCTCGAGGACCTGAGCCCGGTCGAACGCCTGGTGCGAGGGACGAAGGTCGCCGCCTTCTGCGTGTCCACCACCGGCGACTACGAGGGACTGCCGACCCGCGCTGAGCTGGACGGTCTCCAGCTCAGCGAAGTGGTCACCCTCCGCTGACCCGGCGGCCCTCGCGAAGCACGGGCATGAGTTCCACGGCACAGGCATTCCGGTGGTCGCGATGCCTGGTTTGATCGCGCAAACCAGCGATAGCGTTGGCGGACGCCGACACGGAGGGACCCACATGGAGCAGCCCTATCTTCACGAGCTCAGCGTCGTGCTGGCTGCGCCGCAGCAATGCTGGTCGCGCCGCGACGGGCAGATCGTCGAGTCCGCGATCCAGGGTGTGTACTGCGCGGACACACGGATCGCTGACTCGGTGACTCTCAGCGCACTGGGTGTGGACAACGAGGCGATCGGCACGGTCGAACCCGGTGGGGGGCGCGCCCGGTACGACACGGTGTGGCGCACCCCGGACCTCGGCGCCGACCCCGCGATCGTGTGCCGGAGGGAGCGACGCCTCACCCCCGACGGTCTCCGTGAGCGGATCGTCATCCACAGCGCCGCACACGAGGACCGTACGTTCCCGCTGTTGCTCAAGGTACGGCCCGACTCCACGCCGATGTCGGCCGTCCGGGCCAGTGTGTCCGCAGACGAGAGGCCCCTGACGACGGCTCAGGACGACGGCTCGTACACCTGGCCCTTCGGCCACGAGGGGGAAGCCTGCTTCCTCGCGCCCGGAGCCATCGTGACGCGCTGGGACCATGACCTGCACGCGCAGTGGGATGTCGTGGTGCCCGCCGGCGGCGAGACCTCCGTGGAGTGGCGTCTGGTCGCGTCGGACCCCAGCTTCCCCTTCGTACACAGCCCCGGCGACCGGCCGCGCACGACCGGTACGGAACCGCTGGACCTGCTCGTACAGACCGCCGCCCGTGACCTCGCGGCGCTGCGGATGACCGACCATGACGACCCGCACCACACGTTCTACGCCGCCGGTGCCCCGTGGTTCCTCACGCTGTTCGGGCGCGACTCGATCCTGTCGGCCCGCCTCAGCCTGTGGTGGGCCCCGGACGTCGCGCTCGGCACGCTCAAGGTGCTTGCCGCCCGACAAGGGACGACGACGGACCTCAAGACCGCCGAGCAGCCGGGCAAGATCCCGCACGAGGTACGCGGGGAACCGCTGCCCCTGTACGGAGGGGGACGCCACGAGGGGACCCATGACATCGTGCTGCCGCCCGTCTACTACGGCACGATCGACGCCACCTGCCTGTGGATCAACCTTCTGGGCGCGCTCGTGGAAGCGGGTCTCGCCGAGGAGGAGCTCGCTGCCCTCGTACCCAGCCTCCGCGCCGCGCTCGGCTGGTTGCGCGACCACGCGGATGCCGACCGCGACGGCTTCCTCGAGTACGTCGACACCGGCGACGGCCTGTCCAACCAGGGCTGGAAGGACTCCGGCGACTCGATCCGCTGGGCCGATGGCAGCCTCGCCACGTCACCGATCGCGCTGTGCGAGGTGCAGGGGTACGCGCACGAGGCCGCGCTCGTCGGCGCTCGCCTGCTGGAAGGTCTGGGTGACGCTGACGAGGCTGCGGCCTGGCGCACCTGGGCGGCCGCGTTGGCGAAGCATTTCCGGGCGCAGTTCTGGGTACGGGACGAGCTCGGGCCGTACCCCGCGATCGCGCTCGACGCGGAGAAGCGTCCGGTCACCGGCGTCGCCTCGAACATGGGTCACCTGCTCGGCACCGGCATCCTGTCGCCGGATGAGTCCAGGGTCGTCGTCGACCGCCTCCTGCATCCGACGATGCGCTCCGGTTACGGCATCCGCACGCTGTCGACCGACAACGAGGGGTACTGGCCGCTGGGTTACCACGTCGGCAGCATCTGGACCCACGACAACGGCGTGATCCTGTCGGGCATGCTGCGCGAAGGCTTCACGACCGAGGCGAAGGTGCTCGCCGCCGAGCTTCTCCGCGCAGCGACCGCGTACGACTACCGGCTCCCCGAGCTGTACGCGGGGTACGGGGCCGACGAGACCCCGACGCCCCTGCCGTTCCCGGCCGCCTGCCACCCGCAGGCGTGGGCTGCAGCAACAACAGCTGTCATCGAACGCGCCCTGCGCGCCTGACCAGGTCGTTGCCGCGTGATCCGGTCCTTGGTCGGTTCATCATGTTAAGTGGGCGAGTCGCATCTTCACATGGCCAATCCGCCATGTGAAGCTACCAACCACCCACTTAACATGATGAACCGGCGTTCTAGCCGAGCACCTTCGGTACGTGCGCGAGGAGGGCGACGATCGACTGCCCGCCCGGTGTCTCGACGGCGCCGGCCGCCGCGTACAGCGCAAGGTTGACGCCCTCCCGTACGGCTCCGAGGTCCGGCGAGCTACCCCGCACCATGCCCAGTACCTCGTGCAGCAGCTCGGACACCTCGGCCTGCTTCACCTCCGGCAGGAACGGCACCTGCCCGATCGCGGTCTCGAGGATCACCGCGACCTGCTCGAGGTCGTCCGCGTGGGTGTCGGCCACCTTCCGTACCGGCAGCAGCTTCGCGCCCGGCGTCGGCGGGTGGAGTACGGACGGGGGATGAGGTACCGGAGGATGCGGCGTGGGCGCAGGCTCCGGTACCTCAGCCCCCGCCACAGCCCCGTCGACCGGGCTGAGCGGCGCCCACGTACCGCGCGGGGTCAGGGTCACCTTCTCCTTGAAGCGCGGCACGACGACCGTGAGCCCGAGCTCCGCGCGCACTCTCTCGGCAAACGCGTCGGACGAGCCTTCCTCACCGTGCGTGACGAACACCGTCTCGGGCTGCGGCGACAGGTCGCGGAGCCAGTCGATGAGGTCGGACGCATCGGCGTGTACGGAGAACTCGCCGTCGGAGACGATCTCGGCCTTGACCGGTATGTACCGGCCCCTGAACTTCATCTCGGTCACGCCACGGAGCATCGTGCGACCACGGGTGCCGACGGCCTGGTAGCCGGTGAAGATCACGCAGTTGCGCGGGTCGGGCAGCATCGCCTCGAGGTGGTGGAGTACGCGGCCACCGGTGGCCATGCCCGACGCGCTGATGATGATGCTCGGTTGGTCGGGGTGGTTGAGCCGCTTCGAGTCCTCGGGGTCGGTGATCTCGCGCAGGTTCGGCAGGTTGAAGAAGTCCTCGGGCTGGATGTCGTCGCGCAGCTCTCCGCGCCCCTCTGCCTCGCGATAGACAGCCAGTGCCGCGACGGCCATCGGGCTGTTCACGTAGATCGGTACGTCGGCCGGGATCCGGCCCGCCTCGCGCAGTTCGGTGAGCGCCTTGAGGACGATCTCCGTACGGTCGATGGCGAACGCGGGGACGAGCACCGAGCCGCCACGCGCGATCGTACGACGGATGGCGGCGGCCATCGCCTCGTGCTCGGCGCCCTTGGCGTCGGGGTGCTCGCGGTCGCCGTACGTCGACTCGATGAGCACGAACGGCGAGCCGGGAGGGGTCCCGCGGGGGCGCAGCACGGGGTGGTCGCTGCGCCCGAGATCACCGGAGAACAGCACCGAGCCCTCCGGCGTCGACAGCGTCGCCGACGCGGAACCGAGGATGTGGCCGGCCCTGGTCATGCGGATCGCGACCCCGCTCCCGAGGTCGAAGTCGGTGTCGAACGGGACGACCTTGAACAGTGGGGTCGTCTCCTCGACGTCGGCGACCGTGTAGAGGGGCAGTGCCGGGTCGTGCTTGGAGTAGCCGCCCTCCCGCGCGTACTGGGCCTCCCTCTCCTGCAGGTGGCCGGCGTCCATGAGGACGATCGAGGCGAGCTTCGCGGTGCCGTACGTGCACCAGATCGGGCCGGAGAAGCCGTCCCTGACAAGGGCAGGGAGATAGCCGCAGTGATCGGCGTGGGCGTGGGTGAGGACGATCTCGTCGATCGAGCTGGGCGGCACGGGGAAGTCCGCCCAGTTCATCTCCCGCCACTCCTTCTCGCCCTGGAACATCCCCCCGTCGACGAGGATGCGCCTCCCGGGAAGATCGACGAGGTACTTGGAGCCCGTGACGGTGCCCGCAGCACCGAGGAATGTCAGCGTCATCGCAGCCATGTCTTCACGATGGCACGCCGGGACGCCTTTGGGGGCGACCTGGCCGCAGCGACCTACTCAGCAGCCAACGCGCTGGCGGGTTCCACCTTGCCTGCCCTGATGGACGGCAACACCGACGCGAGCCAGCCCGCACCGAGCCCGAACGCGAGGATCCCGAGGAGCAGAAGCCACGGCACCTCGATCACGATCTCGGACACTGCCTTGTTCAGGAGCGCGAAGCTGCCCGCGATACCGAAGCCGATCCCGAGCCCGATGCCGAGCAGCACGCCGACCCCGGCGAGCACCATCGCCTCGGTCCCGAACATCCCGCGCAGCTGAGGCCTGGTGAGCCCGAGCGCGCGCAGCAGGGCGGACTCTCGCGTGCGTTCCAGCACCGACAACGAGAGGGTGTTCGAGATGCCCACGATCGCCACGAGCACGGATGCGGCGAGGAGCCCGATCACGACGCCCAGCACGATGTTGAGGATCTGCTGGATCTGCTCGCGTGCCTGAATACCGCCGGTGATCTGTACGCCGGGAACATCCTGCAGCTCGTTGGAGAGGGTTTCGATCTTCCCGTTGGGGTCGCTGGTGTCCTTGAGCTGGATCCACGCCTGCTGGTTGATCGTCCCGCTGATCTTGGACAGCGTCGCCCAGGTGACGACAGCCCCCTCGAGGGAACGCGAGGGCACCACCGCGCGCAGGGTGACGGTTCCCGTGTCGCCCACGAGCGTGACCATCGATCCAGCCGCGATCTTCGACTCCTGCGTCACCAGGACGGTGTCGTCAGCAAGTCCCTCCACGGAGGCCGGGTAGCGGAGCACGTTCCGCACGTCGGTCCCCACTCCCAGGACGGTCTGCGGAGCGGTGCTCGTGCCGAGCGCGGCGACGCTCATGCCCACCTTCTCGGCGGAGGCCACGATCGACGCCTTCTGGATCCGCGCGAGGACGGAGTCCGAGATGCCGCTGGGAGCTGAGACCGTGAGGTCGGACGGGAACAGCCGGTCCATCGCCCGTTGCTCGGTCGCACTGGCGGTGGAGGCACCGACGGTCGCCATCGAGATGAGCGTGATGCCGATCAGCAGAGCGCTCGCGGTGGCCGTGGCGCGCTTCGGGTTCCTGCGGCTGTTCTCAGCAGCCAGCTGCCCCGGCACGCCACCGAGGCGGGCCGGGAGTAGTCCCACGAACTTCGCCAGCCCGGGCACGATGACCGTACCGAGCATGAGAATGCCCACGATGCCCAGGAAACCGCCGATGATGCCGACGATGACGAAGTCGGTGTTGGCGCTCGAGGTCCAACCGGGCTTGATCGCGCTGTAGAGCAGGCCAGCGATACCCCCGACCGTGAACACTGCCCCCGCGATCAGTACCGGCAGGCTGGCGCGCCGGCCCATGACGGGTTCGAGCTGAGGCTGGAGAGCCGCGAGCGGTGCGACCCGGGTCGCTCGGAGCGCGGGACGGAAGGCTGCGAACAGCGTGATGGCGATCGCGATGCCCAACGGGACGAGGATCGCCGTCGGCGTGATGGCGAAGTCGTTGAGGCCGAAGTTGGCCGCTTTGGCGATCTGAACGATGACGAAGGCGAAGATGCCGCCGCCGAGCACGCCCACGGCGCCACCGACGACTCCCATGAGCAACGCCTCGGCGATGACCGTACGGAACACCTGGCTCCTCGTCGCGCCGACGCAACGCAGCAGGGCGAGCTGCCGGGACCGCTGAGCTACCAGGATGGAGAACGTGTTGGCGATGACGAGAGCCCCCACGAACAGTGCGACTGCCGCGAACCCGAGCAGGAAGTTCGTCACCAGCGACAAGACGTCCTTGATCGACTTCTTCTGCTCATCGATGTACTCGGGGCCTGTCAGCACCGTGAGCTGGGCAGATGTCACCTCGCTCATGGCTCCGACCGACTGCTTCAGGGCCGTGGGATCTCCGCCGAAGAGGATCGCGGTGGAGTACCCGCTGCTGCGGCCCTGCTCGCCCCAACGGAACAGGTCATCGGGGGTGGCAACCGCGAAGGTTCCCGTCGGGTCGCCGTACTCTTCACCGGGGACGATGATCCCCACCACTGTGAGCGTCGCGGTCTCGGAGTGATCGGGCGAGTAGACCTCGATCGTGGAGCCGACGGAGACCTGGCGGTCCTTGGCGAACGACTGTGTGAACGCGACCTCGCCCTTGGCCGCCGGCAGACGTCCGTCGATGACCTTGGTCGAGGAGTCGGCATCCGGCATCTGGCGAAGGATGAGGTACTGGCTGCCCTTGCTCGTCTTCTGCTCGAAGAACGCGTACGCATCCGCGTGGACCTTGGTCACACCCGGCTGTTCGGCGAGCTTCGTCACCAGCGTCGGCGAGATCATCCCCCCTCGACCCGACGAGACCACCACCGAGGCTCCCTCGGCAGGGCCGGCGACCTGGGCATTGATGCTCTTCTCGAGCGAGGCGGAAAGGAAGAACGTCGCGGCGGCGAAGGCGACGCCGACCGCGATGGCGATGATGGACGCGATGAGCCTGCGGGGCTCGCGCAGCATCACTTCCTCCGCTCGTCGGCGACGACGTGGCCGTCGGCGAGCCTGATGATGCGGTCGGCGAACGAGGCCGCCTGGGCGTCGTGCGTGACCATGACGACGGTCTGCCCGAGCTGGTCGACGCTGTGGCGGAGGAACCGGAGAAGCGCGGTACCGGAAGCCGAGTCGAGGGCGCCGGTGGGCTCGTCGGCGAAGATCACGGTGGGCCTCGTGATCATGGCGCGCGCGACGGCGACTCGCTGCTGCTGACCGCCGGAGAGCTCGGACGGCCGGTGCGTGAGGCGGTCCCGCAGCCCGAGGACGTCGATCACCTGGTCATACCACTCCTGGTCCGGCTTCTTCCCGGCCAGCTTGAGCGGCAGGAGGATGTTGTCCTTCGCATCGAGCGTCGGCAGCAGGTTGAACGACTGGAAGACGAAGCCGACGGCCTCGCGACGGATGAGAGTGAGCGGCTTGTCGGCCAGGGCCGTGATCTCGGTGTCGCCGATCCAGACCCTGCCGCCCGAGGGAGAGTCGAGTCCCGCAATGCAATGGAGCAGCGTCGACTTGCCGGACCCCGACTGGCCCATGATCGCCGTGTACTGGCCAGCGAAGATCTCGAGCGTGACCCGGTCCAGAGCATGGACGGTCGCTTCGCCCTTGCCGTAGATCTTGGTGAGGTGCTCGGTACGGACGGCCGCTCGCTCCTGTGTCGGTGCCGGGGGGGTGTAGACGGCGGTCGCGGACATGCGGGGTCTCCTCAAGAATCTGTGATTTCTTGATACCACCTTATGAGGAACCTGTGCGCCAGGCATCAGGGGTGCTTCCCGAGGAACCACGGGTAAAGGGGTTGTGCCTGGCTCAGGGTGCAGGCGATGCCGACGAAGCGAAAGGTTTCTGCGACGGAGAGTGTTGTGACGAGTGAGAGGTCTCGAGGAGGCGACATGACGCATCGAGTAGTGGTGGTGGGTTCAGGATTCGGTGGGCTCTTCGCGGTGAAGGCCCTCGCCAAGGCGGACGTCGAGGTGACGCTGATCGACCAGAGCAACCACCATCTGTTCCAGCCCCTGCTCTACCAGGTGGCGACGGGGATCCTGTCAGAAGGGGAGATCGCCCCCACGACCCGGGACATCCTCCACCGGTACCGCAACGTCCGCGTGCTGCAGGGGCTCGTCGAATCAGTCGACGTGGACGCCAGGTCCGTCCGGTGGAGGTTCCACGAGAAGCAGCGGGAGACTCCGTACGACTCGCTGGTCGTGGCGACAGGAGCCACGCAGTCCTACTTCGGCCACGACGAGTACGCGACGTTCGCGCCCGGTATGAAGTCGATCGACGATGCCCTGGAGCTGCGGAGCCGTATCTTCGGGGCCTTCGAGCTCGCTGAGATCCAGGACGAGGCGACCGACGTGACCTGGATGCTCACTTTCGCGGTTGTAGGAGCTGGGCCCACCGGCGTCGAGATGGCGGGACAGATCCGCGAGCTGGCCAGCCGAACGCTCAAGGACAACTTCCGTCGCATCGACCCGAGCAAGGCCCGAGTCATCCTCCTGGACGGTGCGTCGCAGGTTCTCGGCGGGTTCGGCGACCATCTAAGCGCGCACACGAAGAAGGACCTCGAACGGCTCGGCGTCGAGGTCAAGCTCAATGCCATGGTCACCGCTGTCGACGACACCGGCCTGGAGTTCAAGCGCCCGGACGGGTCGACGGAACGCATCGAGGCCATGTGCAAGGTGTGGGCGGCGGGCGTGCAGGCCAACCCCCTGGGGAAGAAGATCGCCGACGCGTGCGGGGCCGAGGTCGACAGGACCGGGCGCGTCAAGGTCGAGGCGGACCTCACCCTCCCCGGGCACCCCGAGCTCTACGTGATCGGCGACCTCATGGCGGTCCCGGGCGTACCCGGGATGGCGCAGGGCGCGATCCAGTCCGCCCGGTACGCGGCGTCGAGCATCCTGGCCCGCGTGGAAGGACGACCGGCGCCGGGCCCCTTCGCGTACAAGGACAAGGGCAGCATGGCGACGATCTCGAAGTACCGCGCGGTCGCCAGCATCGGGTCCATCCGGCTCACAGGCTTCATCGCCTGGCTCGCCTGGCTGGCGCTCCACCTCCTGATGATCGCCGGCTTCAAGCAGCAGGTGTCGACGCTCGTCCGCTGGATCATCAGCTTCGTGAGCAACGGCCGAGCTGAACGGGCCACGACGAACCAGCAGCTCATCGGCCGGCTGGCCAAGCAGCAGCTGGGGCCCAACACCTCCGGCCCCCTGATGCGCGGCGAGACCATCAGCCCCACGCGGGCACAGAGGCCGGCCTCCTAGAGGCGGGCCGCTCCGAGGGGCTTGCGGCCGCCCTCCGCTGCGTGGCGAGCGGCCAGAAGATGTCATCGACGATCGACCGGATCCTCTCGGGCGGTACGGGTTGCAGGGTCATGAGGACGTCGTGGCGCACGAGCTGGAACGGCAGGTCGAGCACGTCCTGCGTGACCCGCGCGAGGTCGATCTCGCCGCGGTCGTGAGCCCGGCGGTACACCTCGTCCGAGACGCGCGGCCCGTCGCCGCGGACGACGTTGCGTACGTCTTCGATGGTGAGCCCCACGCTGTCCTGAAGGCCAGCGAAGGTGGCGCCCAGGAGCGCCACGAACTCGGTCCGTCCAAGGTTGAAGTTGGTGAGCAGCGCCACGAGGTCGTCGCGGAGGTTGCCCGTGTCAGGAACCGCGAACATGTGCGTCTGGCTGTAGTGCCTGATGGCTGCGAGCACGAGGTCACTCTTGTTCGACCAGCGGCGATAGAGCACAGCGACGCCGGTCTTGGCACGGTTCGCCACCGACTCCATCGTCAGCTTGGCGAAGCCCACCTCTTTCAGCTCGTCCCATGCCGCAGCCAGCAGCGCGTCCTCGAGCGCCGCCCCCCGGCGTCGCCGCTTCATCCCGTCGAGCGTCTCGCTGGACACGATCTGGCTGGTCGTCATGCATACAGAATAAGAGAGACTTGCATTCTTTGGCTATCACGCCTACCCTCGATTTAAGGAAGCAATTCAACTCTTATTAGAGGTACGATGCCCGCGGCCGCAGTGGTGAAGGACAAGCTCGACCCGCATGTGCTCAAGACCGCGATGATCCTGATCGTCGGAGGCCTGGCGGTCGTGTTCGACACGACGATCGTCAGCGTCGCGCTGCATCAGCTGGCGACGAGCCTCCACGTATCGGTGTCGACGATCCAGTGGGTGACCACCGGCTACATGCTTGCCCTCGGCGTGACGGTGCCGCTCAGCACCTGGGCCCTGGCGCGCTTCGGAGGCAAACGGGTCTGGATGTTCGCGCTGACGGTGTTCCTCGTCGGCTCGATCGCATCGAGCCTCGCCTGGGACGCAGGCTCGCTGATCTGCTGGCGAGTCGTGCAGGGGCTCGGTGGTGGGCTCATGCTGCCGGTGATGCTGACGCTCGTCATGCAGGCGGCGGGGGGCCGGCAGCTCGGCCGTACAGCCGCCTGGGTCTCTCTCCCCGCGCTGCTCGGGCCGATCCTCGGGCCACTCGTCGGCGGCGCGATCATCACCAACCTCAGCTGGCGGTACATGTTCTGGGTCAACGTGCCGTTCTGCGTCGTGGGCCTGATCCTGGCCGGTCTGTACCTCGCGAAGGACGCGCCTGCAGCCTCAGCCGCCCGGCCCCGGCTCGACGTGCTGGGGCTCGTACTGCTCGGGCCCGGGATCGCGGCACTGATCCTCGGGCTGTCGAACGCCGGTACGGAGCACGGCTTCGGGCACGTCGATGCCATCGCGCCACTGGCTGTAGGCGTCGCCTGCCTCGTCGCCTTCACGCTGTACGCGCTGCGTCGCAGCGACCCGCTCGTCGACATCCGGCTGCTCACCACGCGCTCGGTCTCCTCCTCTTCCTCGGTGTTGTTCCTCTCGGGCTTCTCGCTGTTCGGGGCGATGCTCCTGCTGCCGCTGTACTACCAGGAGGTTCGCGGTGTCACGGCGCTGGCCGCCGGCCTCATGCTCGTACCGCAGGGGCTGGGGACGCTGATCAGCCGCCAGATCGCCGGACCACTCACCGACCGGATCGGATCTCGCTCGATCGCCGCGGTCGGGTTCGTCATCGTCGCAGGCGCCACACTGCCGTTCGCATACGTCGACGCGACGAGCAACAGCTGGCTCCTCGCCCTGTGGCTGCTGATCCGCGGCATCGGACTCGGCGCCGTCACCATGCCGGTGATGACCGCCTCGTACGTCGGCCTCGACCGCGCCCAGATCGCACACTCCAGCGTCCTGACCCGTACTGCGCAGCAGATCGGTGGGTCTTTCGGCACCGCGGTGCTGGCCGTCATCCTCGAGCAGTCGCTGTCCGGCACCGGAACCGCCGCGCTGGTGTCGGCATTCCACGTCGCATTCTGGTGGGCGACGGGTTTCTCCCTCGTCGCGACGGTTCTGTGCGCATGGCTCCCGGGGCGCAAACAGGTGCTGGCCGCCGCTGCCGCGGCTCACCGTGCCCCGGCTGGGGTCGTGAGCGCGTAGCCCGACGCTGACCACGCAGAGCGACTAGAGAACACCCAGCATGCGCATCAGCTCGGGGACGATCTTGTCGCCGTGGAGCCGCAGTCCGTCGTGGAGGTAGTCGTCGGTCTCCCAGAGCTGAGAGCTGCCGATGCGGGCCAGGCTGCGCTTGGCTCCCTCGATCCCGACGTACGGGTCGCGGGTGTACTGAGCCGCCGCGAGCGGTACGGCGTTGTCCGCGAGCCGGTCGGCGTCCCAGAGCTCGGGCCAGGTGCGCTCGCCGGCCAGCTCCTCCGCGACGCCAGCGAACGGCCGGAGCGCAGGAAGCTCGGTGAACATCCACGGCTGGGCGAACTCGGCGAACGTCAGCAAGGGGCGCGCGGTGGAGGCGTACTCCGGGTGGCGTTGCAGCGCGTCCCACGCTCCCCAGCCGCCCGCGCGATGGCCCTGGTGGTAGCAGCCCTCCTGGAGCGTCCAGTACAGCGGCTCGCCGACGTACTCGCTCCGATGGGCCACCGCCTCGATGAATCGCTGCGAGACGTGGCCGCTGGGCTCCAGCGCCAGGTCGAGCATCCAGTGGAGGTTCTCGACGCCGGTGCTCATGCCGAAGTCGCCGCCGAGCAGCTGAAGCCGTCGCGGGCTCAGGACATCGCCCGCCAGTGTGACCAGCTCGCCCGCTTCGGCGCGGTCGGCGAGGCTCTCGAACAGCGCCTGGTCCTCCGGGAAGCGGGTACGGAACTCGTCGTGGCGCGCGATCTGCAACGGGATGAGGTCGTCGTACAGGTCGTCAGCGGTCCGGTCGATGGCCATGATGCCGCCGGTCGTCATCGCCCGGGCGACGGTCTCAGGGTGACGCGAGAGGAGGGACAGCGTGATGAATCCGCCGAACGACTGGCCCAGCGTGGTCCAGGGGACACCGCCGTTGAGGACGTGACACAGATGCGCGACATCGTCGGCGATGGCATCGGCACGAAAGCACGCGACGTAGTCGGCGGCCGCCTTCGTGCCGGCCAGGCCGCCGCCATGGGACGCGATGAAGTCGGTGATGAAGCGTCCGGTGATCGGCGTCGACCTCCCCGTGCCGCGCTGGTCGAGCAGCAGGACGCGGTAGTGGTCGGTCGCCTTCTCGATCCACGGGTGGCGCGGGGGCCGGGGCGACCCGGCGCCGGGCCCGCCCTGCAGGAAGATCAGTGGCGGGAGGCCCCCGTCGACCTTCGAGAGCTTGACCACCTCACGTACGAACACGCTGATCGAGGAGAACCGGTCAGGTTGCTGCCAGTCCACCGGTACATCGACCTGATGGTCGGTGATCGAGTAGTCGGTGATGTCGTACGACTGTGTCATGAGCCCCATTGTTCTCGATCAGCGGACATGGATCGAGGGGCCGCTCACCGGCGGGTGATGGTCGCTCATCACCCGCGGTCAGGGGACCCCTCGAGACAGGTACGGGAGCAGTACTCCCGTGGCTTCAGCGAACGGACGCGAGGCGCCCGAGCGCGGCGCCGACGTGCTCTGTGCCGCCGGTCGGGATGCGGAGCAGGCGCCATGCGGACGTGCGCTCCGGAGAGGGATGGGGACGGTCCTCCATACGGAGGTAGTCGAGGTCAGCGATCAGGCGCTGGCGATCACGATCAACAATGTGCTGTCCGAACATGCCTCAATTCTGACTCCACGAAGCGTTCGCCACAAGCAACAATGACCGAACATTCATTCGGCTGTGCCGTACGATGAATGCATGCTCGATCTCAACCGTCTGCGCATCCTCCGGGCCGTCATCGCGAGCGGCTCGGTGAGCGAGACAGCACGCCGTCTCGGCTACCGTCCGTCAACCATCAGCCAGCATCTCCACACCCTCGAGAAGGAGGTCGGCTTCGCTCTCGTCGAGCGAGTCGGACGCGGAATCGTACCCACACCAGCCGCTATCGACCTCGCTGCGGCTAGCGCAGATGCGCTCGCAGCGATGACGCAGCTCAGCGCGACGGTCCGCGATCTCCGAGAAGGTACGGCCACCAGTCTGACCATCGGGTCGTTCGCATCCGCGGCGTACGCGTGGATGCCGAGCGTCACCCGTACGCTCCGCCAGGAGTTCCCAGGGCTGACCCTCGAGCTGACCATCGTGGACGTCCCCGAGGGCACCGCCGGCACGGTCGATCTCGAGGTGCGCAGCGAGTTCCCGTCCGAGACTCCCCGGGTGCCACCCGGCTACCGGCGGACGATCATCGGCGCGGACGACTACCTCGTCGCACTGCCCCCCGACCATGTGCTCGCCGACCGCGACGTGATCAGCCTCTCCGAGCTCAGCGGGCACGACTGGGTGGAGTACGACTTCCGAGACGACATCTCGACCGAGATCATCAAGCACGCCTGCTCGTCGGCCGGCATCACGCCGCGCCACGTCGCCCGCGCCGAGGACCACGTGACCGGACTGGCGTTCGTGGCCGCCGGGATCGGACTGGCGCTCGTCCCTGCCCTAGTCGCGTCGTGGTCCGGTTTCGACGTGCGCTACGTGAAGCTGGTCAACCCGACTCCGCAGCGCCGGATCGTTGCGCTGTTGAAGGAGACGGTCCGTGCGAATCCGGCCGCGCGCCGTACGGTCGAGCTCCTCGTCGATCTGGGTTCCGAGCTCGCGGATCTCGACCCGAACGACTTTCCAGCACACTGGTGACGATCAGTCGAGTGCCAGCCTCAGCCCGAAGCCGGCGATGACGGTACCCACGACCGCGTCGATCCCGCGCACGACGCGAGGGCGCTCGAGCCAGGTACGCAGCGAGCGCGCCAGCAGGAGCACCATGCCGAGCCAGATGATCCCTTCCCCGACATGTACGGCGGCGAGCGCCAGCCCCCACGTCAGGTGCGGCGCGTCGACGGGGATGAACTGGGGCAGGATCGCGAGGTAGAAGGCACCGACCTTCGGGTTGAGAAGGTTGGTGAACAGGCCCTGCCGCCACCCGGCGCCGAAGCTGTCGGCGGCACCGGTGGTGATGGCCGCCGTTCCCACGTGGCCTCGGATCGCCGACCAGAGAAGCCTCAGCCCGAGGTAGATCAGATATGCGGCACCAGCAAGGCGCACGATCGTGTACGCGACCTGCGACGCCGCCAGCAGTGCGCTCACTCCGACGGCCGTGAGCGCTCCCCACGACAGGGTGCCGCAGCCGATGCCCGCGATCGCCCCCCACGCCCGCGCCCGTCCCGCGACGGCGGCCGACCGCAGCACGAGCGCGGTGTCGACGCCCGGCGTGATCGTGAGCAGCGCTACGACAAGCCCGAACGACCACAGCACGTGCAGGCTCGGGAGCATGCGCTGATGATAGGGCTGTGAGAACGTGGACCGCGTCCGCCTCGTCGAGAGTGGCGCCCTTCGTTGTGCGCGCTGACAAGGGTCGTTTGACGTCCGACCTAGGCTCAGAGGTATGACTCCTCGTCCAGCTCCCGCACCGGTCGCACCAGGGCAGGAGTCGGTCTGGGACTACCCACGACCACCTTCCGTACGTCGCTGTGACCGCGTGATCAGGGTCATGCTGGGCGGCGAGGAGATCTGCCGGACGTCGTCCTCGTGGCAGGTGCTCGAGACCAGCCACCCTCCGACCTACTACCTGCCCAGAAACGCCTTCGTCACAGGTTCCTTGCGTCCGGCCGACGGCCGCTCGGTCTGCGAGTGGAAAGGCGTGGCCGCGTACCTGGACCTCGTCGCCCGGTCGGCCGTCGCTTCGCGCGCCGCCTGGTTCTTCCCGGCGCCGATGCCAGGATTCGCGATGCTGAACGATCACATCGCTCTGTACGCGGGGATGGTTGACGCCTGCTACGTCGACGACGAGCGCGTGGTACCGCAGCCCGGCAGCTTCTATGGCGGCTGGATCACCCCAGAGGTCGTGGGTCCGTTCAAGGGCTATCCCGGCACCTCCGGGTGGTGACGCCCGTCTGAGCGCTCAGGCGTAGCAGTGCCAGTACCTGCCGTTCTGGAGGTCCAGTCCCCTCGTTAGTGGGACACTCGGTGCCGTGCTGACGGTGACCGTGCCCGACCAGGAACTGCTGGACCGACTGAGCGACATGAGCGACCGTGTGGAGCTCGTGCTGTGGGACCTGCTCAGTCCGTTGCCGCCCGACGTCGCCCAGCGCGTACGGGTCGTGCAGATCGGCCACTACTGGGGCGCGCCCGATCGGTGGGGGCGTCTGTACCAGGTGCCAAACCTCGAGTACGTCATGTTGCCGTCGGCCGGTTTCGAGCACGCGATCCCGCGGATCCCGCCGGGCACCACACTGTGCAACGGACGCGGTGTGCACTCAGCCGGTACGTCGGAGCTGGCGCTGGCGTTGATCCTCGCGTCGCAACGGGGGCTCCTCGACGCGATGGCCGCGCAACGCGAGGCCCGCTGGGACAACCCGGAGCTTTCATCGTTGGCCGACCGCCGCGTTCTGGTCGTCGGTGCCGGCTCGGTGGCGCAGGCGGTCGTCGATCGCCTGCTTCCGTTCGAGGTCGAGATCACGCAGGTCGCCCGTACAGCCCGTGACGGCGTCCACGGCATCGACGAGCTCGTACCGCTGCTGCGACAGGCCGACATCGTCGTGGTGACGGTGCCGTGGTCCGAGACCACCCACCACCTCCTCGACGCGACGACCCTCGCCGCCCTCCCCGACGGTGCGCTGGTGGTCAACGTCGCGCGCGGCGCGGTGGTGGACACGGACGCGCTGCTGACCGAGCTCCAGTCGGGCCGGCTGCGCGCCGGCCTCGACGTGACCGACCCCGAGCCGCTGCCCAGCGACCACCCGTTGTGGCACGCGCCGAACACGATCATCACCGCGCATCAGGGCGGGAACACCAACGCCACGTACCCGAGGGTGGCCGCGCTCGTACGGCGCCAGCTCGAGCACCTCCTCGCCGGCGAGGAGCCGGAGAACATCGTCGCCGTCACCCCTGGCTGAGCGCCGGGGACACCCCACTCGGGAGCCATCATGAGTCCGCGTCCCGTACCTCACAAGGACGACCCGACAGCAGCCGCGTTCCTGGACGCCGGGGCCGCACTCATCGACGCGATGCTGCAGGCCGATCCTTCGAGCCCGCTCCCGCCACGGCTACGGCAGTTGCACTACCCGGCGCCCCTCGAGTGGATACGGATCGAGGACGTACTGCGGATCGTCGGCGGGTCCGCCGCGGCCGGGCGCAAGGCCTTCTACAACCGCTGGCCCACCAAGGACGACTACATCCGCGACTGCTTCATCCACACGCTGCTCTACCGCGATCGCGACGGCAAGCCGTTGGCCGACATCGCGCTGCTGCAGGCATATCTGACGGACACCAGCCTGCCGCTGCCCATGCGGGTACGGGGGGTGGCCTGGGGCATCGGCGCCGGGTTGCTCAACGACCCGCGGGCCTCCCTCCTGTCGCATGCCGCGGTGATGGTGCACCACGACCCGGAGACAGCCCACGTGGTCATCGAGGCGAGTGCCCAGGAGCGTGAGACGTGGCACGCGGCGTACGAAGCGGTCCTCGACGGCGCCGGCCTCGTACTCCGGCCCGGCTGGACCATCGACGGCCTGATCGTCATCGTCCAGATGCTCATCGACGGCATGGTTATGAGCCACCGGGTGGGCGTGTCCGAGACCGCCCGGGACAACGCAGCGATGGCGGGAGCGCTCGGTGACGCTCTGGTGGCGATACTCGGGTCGGCGATCGACTGGGAGAAGGATGGTGCAACGGTCGACGTCTGGATCGAGAGGCGCGCTGCGACCCGCCTCGACGACGTACAGCCGTGACGCGCACCCCCCCGTTCGTAGCGAGACAACCGCGTCCCCTATCGCGCGAAACCGCCGTTCGCCCATGCGGCCGTCGTTAGCGTGCGAGCCACGACGGGCTCCCCTCGTCGCGCGATAGGTGAGGTCTCCACCTCTCGCCTCGACACGAAAGAGGCAGTGATGCTCAACGTCTCGTGGATGAAGTTCCTCCGTCCCCTCGTCATAGCGGTGGTCGCCGGCGCCATCTCGTTGGCCGTGCTCCCCGCGCAACAGGCCCAGGCAGCCACCATCAAGTACAAGATCGCCGTCCTCGGCGACTCGTGGGCGTCGGGCGAAGGAAACAGCCCATACTTCACCGCCAGCGAGACCGATGGTTGCCATCAGTCGTCCATCGGGTGGGCCTATCAGGTCGTCCTGCCCGGGGTGGGTACCGTCAAGAACGCCGAGCGGAACGGCACGGCCACTGTTCAGAACCTGTCCTGCAGCGGCGCAGTGACCTCCGATCTCATCAACACCTCGTACAAGGGGCACGCGCCGCAGATCGGTCAGATGAGCACGTCGACCACGCACGTGTTCCTGAGCATCTCCGGCAACAACCTGAAGTTCGTGGACATCCTGTCGACGTGCGCCATCCACGGACTCCCCAGCTGCCAGGTTGCGGTCAAAGATGCGCGGGACAACAAGATGCGAGCCGCACTGAAGGGCCTGACGGATGTGTTGGAGAAGATCCGGAACCGGGTGCCGAACGCGCAGGTCCTGGTGACCGGATATGCCCCGTTGATCGGGCCGAGCGCGTTCTTCTTCTCGAGCACCTACAGCCTGCTGAAGGACCTCGCCCTCGACTACAACACGGCAGAGCGGACTGCCGTCGAGGCACTCCGCACCACGTCCTTCAACGTCAAGTTCGTCAGCCTCCTGCCAAGTTTTCTCGGTCATGCCGATGGTGACACTGCAACGGCTTGGCTGTTCCCGGTGGTCGGGGGCAGCGCCAAGGCCGGGCACCCCAACAGCAGCGGCACCAAGCAGATCGCGAAGCTCGTGTCACCGCTCACCCAGCTGCCTCACGGCACCTGCCCGTCGATCGTCAAGAGCGGGATGACGGGAATCTGCGTGAAGGAGGTTCAGACACACCTCAATGCCTGGGGCTACAGCCTGACGGTCGACGGGGACTTCGGCCCCAAGACCAAGGCGGCGGTGGTCGCCTTCCAGAAGCGGGTGAGCCTGACAGCGGACGGGCTGGTCGGGCCCAAGACGAAGCTGAAGCTGTTCGCCATGTGAACCGGTGAGCGAGCAACGGCAGCGGCTACGAGACGTACCCGGGCTGTCGTCGTTGCCTGTCCGAACCTCCTGCGTCGCCAACCCCGCCAGTCACGCAGACAGCTCCCGGGTCACTGCTGTGAACTCGCCGCCGGCATCGCCTGTGTTGACGGTGCCGGTCGGCTCGATGAGCAGGGCGCGGACCTCACCGTTCGCGAGAGGACAGTGCTCGACGCCGCGCGGCACCACGTACAGGTCGCCGGGCCCGAGCTGTACGTCCCCGTCGCGCAGCTGGATCGTGAGGTCACCCGACCAGACGAGGAACATCTCGTCGGTGTCCGGGTGGGTGTGCCAGACGAACTCTCCCAGCAGCTTGACGGCCTTGACCTCGTAGTCGTTGATGCTCGCCACGCGGTGCGGCTGCCACGGCGCGTCGATCGCCTCGAACGCAGCATCGAGATTGAGGATTCCCATTCCGGGAGTGTAGGGGTGGCTCTGACCGTTGTGGCCTCCAAGCCCGCTCAGAACCCCGGCACCTACGATCTTGGCCGCTTCGGCTGCAGAAGCTCCACCGGCAGCGCCTCGATGAGCCGGAGCCAGAGCTCGCTGGCGGTGGGGTAGCTCGGTACGGCGTGGCGCAGCACGTCGATCGGTACCCGGCCGGTGATCGCGATGGTCGCCGAATGGAGCAGCTCGCCGGCCTCCGGACCGACGAAGGTCGCCCCGACCACGCACCGACTGGCGCGGTCGATCACCAGCTGCGCACCGCCCTCGACGTCGTCGCGCAGCAGTGCGGCGCCCGAGGCGGCCGACCACGGGACATGCGAGACCTCGACGTCGATGTGCGCAGCTCGCGCCTCCGCCTCGGTGAGGCCGACGGCCGCGACCTGGGGATCGGTGAAGACGACCTGCGGGACTGGTACGGCGTCGGGCACGAAGGGCTCTGTACCACCCGTCGCCCGGGCCGCGATCTGCTCGCCGAGGACTCGGGCGCGGTACTTGCCCCAGTGGGTGAGGGGCGCCTCGCCACTGGCGTCGCCCACGAGGACGAGCCATGACGGTATGTCGCCGGTGCGCGCCCGGACCGCATCGAGCCCGACGGTCTCCAAGCCGATGTCGCCCAGGCGGGGGCGGCGTCCCACCGCCACGAGGATCTCGTCGGCGATGACGTCGCCGTTGTCGGTCGAGACGACGACCGGCCCGCCATGGACGTGCCCAAGACCGGTGTCACGGGCGTCATCGCGACGGCAGCTGGGGACGACGGCGCCGAGCCGTACGTCGATGCCCATGTCCCGCAGCGCCGTGAGCACGATCTCGCTCGCGAACGGCTCGACCCGAGTCAAGAGGCGCTCGTCCTTGCTGAGAAGGGTGACCTTGGATCCGAGAGCGCTCATCCATACGGCGGCCTCGCAGCCCACGACACCGCCCCCGACGATGACGAGCCGGTCGGGTACCTCGACCACGCCGGTGGCGTCGCGGGAGCCCCACGGCGCGCTGTCCGCGTACAGCGCGGGGACGACCGGCTCGCTGCCCGTGGCGATGGCCACTGCGTGACGTGCCTCGAGCGTCCTCGTACCCTCGGCAGTCTCGACGGCCACGAGCCGCTCGCCGACGAGCCGAGCGGGCCCGCGGAGGACGGCGAGCCCGGCCCCCTCGGCCCACGCCACCTGCCCCGCGTCGTCGTAGCGGGACACCCACACGTCGCGCCGAGCCAGGAGCGCCTGCCGGTCGACGGTTGCCGGTTTGAGCCCCGGGAGGTGGGCGCTGGTCGCGGCGATCTCGACTGGGCGGAGCAGGGCCTTGCTGGGCATACAGGCGTAGTACGAGCACTCGCCGCCCACCAGCTCACGCTCGACGAGGGCAGCCGTGAGATCGGTGTTCTGGGTCGCGTACTGCGCCAGGTTCTCGCCGACCGGACCCGCTCCGATGACGACGACGTCGAATACCTCTGGGTCTGTCATTCGCCCAGTATGGCCACACACCACGACAGCCGACGATCACCCGGGCCAACCATCCGTGAGACCTCGACGGTGATCAGCAGCGCTGCTCGCTCAGAGCGCGCCCTTCGAGTCCTGACCCATGGGCACAGGCGCGAGGCGGGCCACCTCGGTCGGTGCTGCCAGATGGCCCTCTAGGGCGACGCGGAGGGCTGTGACAGCAGGGGCCTTCCCGTGCGCGTCCAGCAGCGCCTCGGTCTCCCACTTCTCGATCATGACGATGCTGCCGTCGGGCGCATCGTGGATGGCGTACAGCAGGCAGCCCGGCTCCTCATGGACGGCCGCGATGGCCGGCTCCAGAGCAGCCAGGACGGCGTCTCGCGCACCATCAGCGGGACGGAAGATCGCCGTGACGACGACGGGATCGGACGAATTCAGGGAGCTAGTCACCCTCGTGACGCTACACCGCGTGTGCTGCGAGTCCTGTTCGGGGGAGTTGCCGATTCGACGACGCGGCGCGGGCGGCCGATCATCCCGCTCGTGTGGACGGCGCGGGCACCTACGCGGCGGTCCGAGCACGCGCTGCCCGCGCCACCGCGCCGAGCGTCAGCGCACCGCTGGGCCGGTCGAGCCGGTGATCGAGCGCTTCCCGAAGGGCCGCCTGGTCGTCGGGCGACTTGGTGAGGAGGTACGCGCCCGCGGGTCCGACGCCACTGAGGAACGTGGTCCAGAGCTCGTCGAAGTCCTCGTACGTGGAGGAGACCGTCAGCGTGGTCTCGACGATGTCGCCGAGTCCAGCGGTACTGAGGAGGTCCGCGAGCTCGCCCTCCTTGCCGAAGCGCAGCATCCGCGCCTCGTCGGGCGCATCCGGCCACAGGGTGAGTGCTGCGTCCCAGAAGGCCCGCAGCATCTCCATGCCGTCGGAGAAGTCCCACACGCAGGCGACGACGACCCCGCCGGGCCGCACCACCCGCGCCATCTCCCGTACGCCCCGCTCCGGATCACTGACGAAGTGGAAGACCAGCTGGGAGGCGGCGACGTCGAACGCGCCATCGGCGTACGGGATCTCTTCGGCCGACGCCTGCCGCACGTCGACACCGGGATGCCGTTCACGGACCGTGGACACGAAGTGGGAGGTCGGATCGACGGCGGACACCGACCCCATGCCGAGCCGTTCCACGGCTATCGCGGTGAAGGCGCCCGGGCCGCAGCCCACGTCGAGCAGCTGTTGCCCCGCCTCGAGGAGGCAGAAGTCGGCGAACGCGGGAGCCAGCTCGCGGGAGTAGCGCCCCATGAAGGCGTCGTACGCATCTGCCGGCCCCCGGAACGTACGGGCCCCTTCGACCTCCGCCATCGCGCGCTCCTCACCTCGGATGACCGCTGATCCTTTGCCATGGGAGCGCCCGCGTCAACCCCCTGACCGCACCGGATTTGCCGATCCAGCCGTGGTGCCGGAAGGCTGCGGGCATGACATCGGCGCTGCTTGTCGTAGATGTACAGAACGGCGTGGTGGCCGACATGCCTGGTCGTGACGAGCTCGTCGCCACCATCCGTCGGCAAATGGACTCGGCGCGCGCGGCGCAGCGTCCTGTGGTGTGGGTGCAGCACTCCGGCGAGGACCTTCCTCTCGGCACCGCGGCGTGGGAGATCGTCCCGGAGCTGGTTCCGGCGGATGGCGAGCCAATCGTCGAGAAGCAACACCGCAGCGCCTTCGGCGACACGGGCCTGGGCGCGCTGTTGCGCGGGTACGGCGTCGAGGATCGTCCCGGACGCGACCGTACGCGCCCTGCTCAACCGCACCTGGTCGTCACTTCGCCATCCGGGTCGCGAGGTCGAGGTCGTGTCCAGCGAAGAGGTGCGCTGGTAGAAGGTTCCGGGGAAGCCACCTATCGCGGTCGGGCGGTCCCGCGACCACGCCTACGTCACCAGGTGGAACTCGACCCTGTACACGAGAGTGTCGTCGTCGATCGGTCCCGCATGGGCGGCACGACGCCGCAGGGACTCCAGGTCGGCCTCGCCGGTACAGGGGAGATCGCTCTCCTCTATCGCCGAGAACGGGATGAGCTCGATCGAGTCCACCTCGATCGTGCCGGGTCCGACCGGATACCGCCCTCCCGGCACGACCCTCGGTGTGCGCCACAGCCGGAAGGACACCGTGATGTCACCCGACAGGACATCCGCCCTCAGCTCCCGGCTGAACTGCATAGGCCGACCCTAACCCGGGTACAGCGAACACTCGCCTCGGGAACGCCCGCCAGCATCAGAGATGGATTCTGAGCCTTGATGCGCCACCAGTTGCTGGCCCGTTGTCGGCGATGGCCGCTTGCACGATGCCATCGGCCCTCCCGACGATGCCCGGCACTGTCCCCACGGAGTCCTGAGGAGTTGCCCGCCGAAGCCTGGCAACGTCTCGAAGGGTCGGCCTGCGCGCGCATACCCAAGACATAAATGTCAGTGTGTATGATTAGAGTGCCGTTTATGGAAACACAAAAGGCGGATGCGCAAACCTCGGGGACGCTCCCCGAGAGGGTCTCCGCCCTGCGCGCGCAACTACTGTCGCTGACGCTCGACGTCGCTGATCGTGACCGTGTCACTGCTCTGCGTGAGCTGGCGGATCTGACGAACACGATCAGCGCGGTCCAGGCCCGGCTGATTTGCGACCTCGACGCGTCGCAGCGTGCCGCAGACGACGTTGCCGACATCCCCGAGGACCACCGGCGCGGCGTCGTGGGTCGTGTGGCGTCGGCGTTGCGGGAGTCGCCGCGGAACGCGCGGATCGCGATCGGGGTCGCCAAGGCCCTGGTCACGGAGATGCCGCACACGTTCGCGGCGCTGACCGAGGGCACGCTGACGTGGTACCGGGCCCGACTGCTGGTCTCCGAGACCGCCTGCCTGAGGCTGCTCGACCGGCGAACCGTGGACCGGCAGGTGTGCGGTGATCCGGCCGGGCTGGAGGGTGTGGGCAGCCAGAAGCTGGCCGCGCGTGCACGGAGGGCGGGGTACGAGTTGGACCCGGTCTCAGCGGTCCGGCGTGCGGCGAAGGCCGAGGCCGATCGGTACGTGTCGTTGCGGCCGGCGCCGGACTGCATGACCTGGCTGACGGCGCTGCTCCCCGTCGCCCAAGGCGTCGCCTGCTACGCCGCCTTGAAGGCCGCCGCCGCGTCCGGGGTCGCGACCGGCGACGGCCGTGGGATCGGTCAGCTGATGGCAGACACCCTGGTCACGCGTGTCACCGGACAGGCCACGGCCGATGCCGTACCGGTCGGACTGCACCTTGTGATGACCGCCACCGCGCTCCTGACCGGCGACTGCGAGCCCGGCCGGATCGTCGGCCACGGCCCGGTGCCGGCAGCTCTTGCGCGCCGCCTGGTCACCACCGCACCCGCCGTTGCGTCCTGGGTCAAGCGGTTGTACGAGTCCCCGACCGGGCTGGTCGCGACCGAGTCACGGTCTCGCTGCTTCCCGGAAGGACTCGCAGAGCTGATCACGATCCGCGACGACACCTGCGCCACCCCTTGGTGCGATGCCCCGATCCGCCACATCGACCACATCACCCCCTGGGCCGACGACGGACCCGCCGCCCTCACCAACGGGCAAGGACTCTGCGCCCAGTGCAACCTCGAGAAGCAGGACCGACCAACCCAACCCCACGTCAGGTCCGATCTCGACAGTCCGAATCGAGGACAACCGAGAGCACCCGCTCAGGGGCAGAACCGGTGCGCGCCCGCGGCATGACGCGCGCGAGGCCGACGGAACGACGCTCGCGCAGAAGCGCGTGTCTACTCACAGGTAGCGCCGAACCGTCTCCCGGAGTTCCTCCGCGTGGTTGTAGATCTCCTCGACGGAGCCCAGGGGCTCGCGACGCTCGTTCTTGTCGGCGTCCATCAGCCCGATGTATCGCTGCTTCCCATTGAAGTGCAGTCAGCACACGGGCTTGCGGTTGTTGTCGTCCACCAGAATGCCGAAGTACGACTTCTGATCCCGAGACACGACCCGAGAGAACGGCAACTCGCTCGCCACGATGGCGCGCACGATGTGGAAGCCCTCGATCTCCTCAAGCGTCGTCTCGATCCCGTCCTCCACCTCGGGGGTTGCAGCGGCAGGGCTGGCGGGTGAGTCCTGCGGTGCAGCCCCAACGGCCGGGGCAGCGCCGCCCAAGGCGGACTTGAGACGACTGTTCACGCTGTCGTTGATGAACTGGGTCAACGCCTTGGCCGTCAGCCGCGTGAAGAGCTCCCGCACCTTCATTGTGAACATGCGGTCGTAGAAGGAGCCAGCGAGAAGCTTCACCAACTCATCGCTTGGGTTCTCGAACTGCTGCGCGATCGCTCGCTTGAGGGCGCTCACATATTTGAGCTCCTCAGCTGCCAACAGCACAGAGTCGAGGTCGAAGGTGTCTTTGGTGAGCTTCTTGAGGTCGGGAAGGATGTACGGGTCGATGTCCAGCAGGTCGAGCCGAAGGAACGGCCTGTCGTCCATGATCTTCGGCTTGTCCAGGTCTGTGTAGAAATGCCACTCGCGTCCGTTGGTCAGCACGCCGATGCGTGCGTTAGAGACGTGGAAGTACCTGACCAGTTGACTGGCGTGCGCCAAGTTGAGGGCTCGCCGATCTTCTTCGCCTCAATGAGCATCTGAACCGGGCCATCACGCATGACCGCGAAGTCGATCTTCTCGCCCTTCCTGATGCCGAAATCAGCGATGAACTCAGGGACAACCTCCTGCGGGTTGAACACGTCGTAGCCGAGGACCCGGCTCACAAACGGCAAGACGATAGCTGTCTTGGTGGCCTCCTCTGTCGTCAGCGAGTCTGTGTAGTCGAGCACCTTCGCCGCTATGTCCTCAAGCGCGTCTTCAAGGCCATCGTGTAGTCCTCCTGGGTCGGGTTCTTGCATTGCGGCACCCGTTGCACTCGCGAGAAGGACTAGCGAAGGAGACGCCCACATTCGTCATCCAGTAACGCGTCTGGACGAATGGCGGGCAGTTCAGGTCCCCTGAAGCGGGCTTCAAGCCGAACCCTGAAATGGGACCCGCCGACCGATATCCGTCACCCACCTACAGCGGTGCCGAACAAGGGTGTCGCGGGCCGTCAGGCAGAACTACTGTGTCGCTGTGCGGAGTCCCTGGCCGTTCGTGGGCCGACCACACCCGAGGCAGAGCACGCGGACAGGCACAGGAGTGCGCCGGTGAGGACGGTCATCCATGGTTTCGTGCGCACGACCCCTCCTTCGTCGGCCACGACGTCAGGGCCCGACGACCGGAGGCCAGAGCCCCCAGGCCCTCCGTCGCCAGCGGTGAGCCCTCATCTTCCGGTGACGAGCTCGGGAGCACATCCGAGGGTTTACGTATATCGGGATCCTCGTGCGTGACTACGCCTGCTGCATGTCGACGAAGCGGGAGAGGTGGCCCTGGAAGGCGGCGGTGATGGTCTTGGTCTCGCCGTTGCGGTGCTTGGCGACGATGAAGTCGGCTTCGCCGGGGCGCTCGTCCTTGTTGTACGCGTCTTCGCGGTGCAGGAGGATGACCATGTCGGCGTCCTGCTCGAGGGAGCCGGACTCGCGGAGGTCGGACAGCAGCGGCTTCTTGTCGGTGCGCTGCTCGGAGCCTCGGTTGAGCTGGGAGATGGCGATGACGGGGATCTCGAGCTCCTTGGCCAGCAGCTTGATCTGGCGGGAGAACTCGGAGACCTCGACTTGGCGGTTCTCGACCTTCTTGCCGCTGCTCATCAGCTGGAGGTAGTCGATGACGACCAGCTTCAGGTCGTACCGCTGCTTCATCCGTCGGGCCTTCGCCCGGATCTCCATCATCGTGAGGTTCGGCGAGTCGTCGATGAAGAGGGGGGCGGACTCGATGCGGCCGGTCACCTTCGCGAGGCGCTCCCAGTCGTCGTCGCTCAGCTTGCCCGTACGGAGGTTGTGGAGCTTGAGGCCGCCCTCCGCGCTGAGCAGTCGCGTCATGATCTCGGACGCGCTCATCTCCAGCGAGAACACCGCAGTCGTGAGCTTGTTGCGGATCGCCGCGCTGCGCGCGAAGTCGAGTGCCAGCGTCGACTTACCGATCGCAGGTCGCGCCGCGATGATGATCATCTGGCCCGGGTGGAGGCCGTTCGTCAGCTCGTCGAGCTCCGCGAAGCCCGTCGGTACGCCAGCCAGTCGGCCACCGCGCGACGCGATCGCCTCCAGCTCGTTCCACGTGGGCTCGATCAGCTCGCTGAGCGGCTTGTAGTCCTCGCTCGTCTTGCCCTCGGTGACGTTGTAGATCGTCTGCTGGGCCAGGTCGACGATGTCGGCGACCTCGCCGGTGCCCTCGTAGCCCATCTGCGCGATCCTGATCGATGCCTCGACCAGCCGCCGCAGCACAGCCTTCTCGCGCACGATCTCCGCGTAGTAGCCCGCGTTAGCCGCGATCGAGACGCTGGACAGGAGGTCGTGCAGGTAGACGTGACCGCCGACCTTGCCGATCTCACCGCGCCTGGTCAGCTCCGCCGCCACCGTGATGGGATCGGCCGGCTCACCCTTCCCGTACAGATCGAGGATCGCGTCGTAGATCAGCTCGTGGCTCGGGCGGTAGAAGTCGCGCCCCTTCACCGTCTCGACGACGTTGGCGATGGCATCCTTGCTCATCATCATCGCGCCGAGCACCGACTGTTCCGCGGGCACGTCCTGGGGCGGGGTCCGGTCGACCTGCGAGAACTCGCGCACCTCTGCCAGCGTCATGACGTGCTCCCCTTCCAGACCACCGAACGACCACGGACGTCACGCTAGACAACAGCACTGACAGTTCCGTACGCCTTCCGCACGGCCCCCCGGTCAACGTGGTTAACGTAAGGTCAACCAACGCGACACGCCGAAGGAATCGGAACGAGTTGTCCACAGCCCCTGTGGACGGTCTGGGGACGGTTCCGGAGCCTCCCGCTTGGGGCGGTGCACCCTGACCCACCCCACCCTGGGGAGAACCTGTGGAGATCCCGGCAACTACCGGAGCGACCACCTCTTGACAAGGGGAAACGCGCCACCCAGCCAGTGGACTCGAGATACTTGGGCTGTGGATCGAGGTTGCCTCACGCCTTGCCGAGGCCCGTTGGACAGCCTCCGACGGCATGCGCTATGGCCCTCTACACCACCATTTGTCCACACTCTCAACCGCCCCTTGTGAATGGAGTCGCGGGCCTTGTCAGAGCACAGTCATGTGGCCCCGACAGCCCAACAACACGGTGATGGAGCCGATCCCGACGGATGATCACCACCCCCTTGGAGACTGATACCGGGTACGGGTATAGTGGGGGCATGGCTGAAGTCATCACGCCTCGCGCTGACGAGGCCAAGACCGCGTACCTCAACCGGCTGCATCGCATCGAAGGCCAGGTCCGTGGCCTCGAGAAGATGGTCGACGACGACAAGTACTGCATCGACATCCTCACTCAGGTCTCCGCGGTGACCAAGGCGCTCGAGGCGTTCGCCCTCGCGCTCCTGGACGACCATCTCGGATCCTGCGTGAAGGACGCGGTACGGGTGGGGGGTAACGTGGCAGACGACAAGATCAAGGAAGCCAGCCAAGCCATCGCCCGGCTGGTCCGCTAACTATCTGCTGATTCTTTCAGGAGTTCGATATGCAGTCCATCTACACCGTCACCGGCATGACCTGCGGCCATTGCGTCGCCCACGTCACAGAGGAAGTACAGGCCGTGCCCGGCGTCACCGCAGTCCAGGTCACGCTCGAGGGCGGCCACATGGTCGTCACCTCTGAGGCTCCCGTCGACTTCGACGCGGTCAAGGAAGCCGTCGCCGAGGCAGGGGAGTACGCGGTCGTCCCGGTCTGATGTCGGCAACCGTCAGCACACATCCTGACGCCCGAGAGTCCATCGTCCTCGACGTCACCGGAATGACCTGCGCCTCGTGCGCGGCGCGGGTCGAGAAGAAGCTCGGCAAGGTCGACGGCGTCTCGGCGAGCGTCAACTACGCCACGAACAAGGCGCTCGTCCTAGCACCGGCCGGAATGGCCCTCGCGGACCTCATCAAGACGGTCGAGTCCGCCGGGTACGGGGCAAGCGTGCCCGAGCCGGACGCGCCCGCACCGCCCGACCCGGCCGGCCTGCTACGCCGTCGCGTGACGGTGTCGGCCGTCCTCGCCATCCCGGTCATCCTCCTGGCGATGATCCCCGCGCTCCAGTTCCCCGGCTGGCAGTGGGTCTCGCTCGTGCTCGCCACTCCCGTCGTCACCTGGGCTGGCTGGCCGTTCCACCGGTCGGCGTGGGTCAACCTGCGCCACGGCGCGACCACGATGGACACGCTCGTGTCGCTCGGCACCATCGCCGCGTACCTGCAGTCCGGGTACGCCCTGATCTGGGGCTCCGCCGGCCGCATCGGCTTCACCCACCAGATCGAGTTCCGACTCGTGCGCGGCATGGCCGGCGAAGCCGTCTACTTCGAGGCCGCAGTCGCCATCGTCACGTTCATCCTGCTCGGCCGCTACTTCGAGGCGCGCGCTCGCCGCAGCGCCGGCTCCGCACTGGAGGCACTGCTCAACGAAGGCGCCAAGCAGGCGACGCTCCTCCGGAACGGCGTCGAGCTGCTCGTACCGGCCGATGTCGTCAAGGTGGGCGACGTCATCGTCGTACGCCCCGGCGAGAAGGTCGCCGCAGACGGCGTCATCGTCGAAGGTGTCTCCGCCATCGACGCCTCCCTCATCACCGGCGAGTCCGTACCGGTCGACGTGGCCCCTGGATCGGCGGTCGTCGGCGGTACGGTCAACACCACCGGGCGCCTCCTCGTAGAGGCCACCCGTGTCGGCGCCGACACCCAGCTCTCGCAGATGGCCCGACTCGTCGAGCAGGCACAGACCGGCAAGGCGGCCGTACAGCGCTTGGCCGATCGCGTGTCCGGCATCTTCGTGCCGGTCGTCATCGGCATCGCCATCCTGACCGGCATCGGCTGGGCCCTTGCCGGTGCCGGCGCCGACGGCGCGATCACGACCGCCGTCTCTGTGCTCATCATCGCCTGCCCCTGCGCCCTCGGCCTCGCCACACCGACAGCTCTGCTCGTCGGCACGGGCCGCGGCGCGGAGCTCGGCATCCTCATCTCCGGTCCCGAGATTCTCGAGTCGACCCGCCTCGTCGACACGATCGTGCTGGACAAGACCGGCACCCTCACCACCGGCGTGATGAGCGTGGCAGCGGTCGTACCGCTCGAGGGCACGGACCCGGACCTGCTGCGCGACGTCGTCGCCGCGGCCGAATCCGGCTCCGAGCACCCCATCGGTCGCGCCATCGCCGCGCAGGAGTCGCCCCTTGTCAGCACGAACTTCGCGGCCGTTCCCGGACGCGGCGTGACCGCAGAGGTCGGCGACCTCTTCGTACAGGCGGGTTCGCTGGCGCTCCTCGAGGACCACGGCATCGGCATCCCCGCCACACTGTCCGAAGCGGCGACGGCCGAGTCGCGCATCGGCCGCTCGGTGGTGCTCGTCGCGTGGGACGGCCAAGCGCGCGGGCTCGTCTCCGTCTCCGACACCCCCAAGCCCACCGCCGCGAAGGCCATCGCCGCCTATCGTGCGCTCGGCCTGCGTCCGATCCTCCTCTCCGGCGACTCGACCGCAGCCGCCAACCACCTCGCCGACCAGCTCGGCATCACCGATGTCGTCGCCGAGGTCACCCCGGCCGGCAAGGTCGCGAAGGTCCGCGAGCTGCAGAACACCGGAGCCGTCGTCGCCATGGTCGGCGACGGTGTCAACGACGCCGCAGCCCTCGCCCAGGCGGACCTCGGCATCGCCATGGGGAGCGGTACGGACGCGGCGATCGCCGCCAGCGACCTCACACTCATGGGCAGTGACCCAGTCCACGCGGCCGACGCGATCAGGCTCTCCCGCGTGACTCTGGGCCGGATCAAGGGCAACCTGTTCTGGGCCTTCGCCTACAACATCGCCGCCATCCCGATCGCCGCGGCAGGCCTGCTCAACCCTATGATCGCGAGCGCTGCGATGGCGTTCAGCTCGGTCTTCGTCGTCTCGAACTCGTTGCGCCTCAGGCGCTTCCAGCCGCTGCCCTGACGCCAACCCTGAAGAACTTCTCAGGTTCCTTTGTGGATTCTCTCAGGCTCAGTTAGGCTGCTCTCGGCCGCACGGCCCCACCCCGACGTGCACCGAGAAGAGGTCCGACCGTGATGCGGAAGTTCATTCCCGTGATCGCTGCAGGTGCCCTGCTCCTCGGAGGGCTCACCGCGTACGGCACATCCGAGGCGATGGCCTCCGAGGTCGTCCTCAGCGTCGACGGACAGCACAGCGAGGTCCGGACGCTCGCCCCGACTGTCGGCCAGGTGCTCGCGCAGAAGGGCATCACCGTCGGCACGCACGACACCGTCGTCCCGTCACTCGCCTCGAAGGTGTCCACGGGCAGCGAGATCTCCGTCCGCTACGGACGCCCCATCACCGTGACCATCGACGGCACGCAGACGACGATGTGGACCACGGCCACCACCGTCGAGGAAGCGCTCAGCATGTTCGGCGTCGACGCCGGCGCGAAGGTCTCCACCTCCCGCTCGACCACGATCAGCCGCGATGGCATCTCCCTCGACGTCAGCTCTCCCCGTCACGTCACCGTGACGGCTGACGGTACGACGAAGCCGGTCACGGCGACCGGGATCGTCGCCGACGCACTCAACGCCGCCGGCGTCACGCTCGGCATCCACGACGAGGTCACCCCCGACCTGTCCGCGGTGCTCCGCGACAACACGGCGATCACGATCGTCCGAGTCGAGCTCCGCACGATCTCCAAGACCGTCGCCGTCCCGTACACCACGACCACCGAGAAGGACGCGACCCTGGCGGCGGGCACCAAGAAGGTGCGCGAGGCCGGCGTCGACGGCTCTGCGACCGAGACGTGGGAGCAGACCATACGTGACGGGCTCCTCGCCAGCGAGGTACGCGTCAGCTCCGTGATCACCACTGCCGCGCAGGCCCAGATCACCCTGGTCGGTACGAAGGTGGCCGTGTCCACGACCGCGCCCGCGGCCGGTACTGTTCCGCCGGCCACCGGGAACAGCTGCGGCGTCTCCTGGTACCAGGCCGGCTCCGTGACGGCGAACGGCGAGGCGTTCAACCCCGACGGCCTGACAGCCGCCAGCAAGACGCTCCCGTTCAACACCTGGGTGAAGGTGACGAACCCAGCGAACGGCAAGTCGGTGGTCGTACGCATCAACGACCGCGGCCCGTACATCACAGGGCGGTGCCTTGACCTCGCGCGGGGTGCGTTCTCGCAGATCGCAGCCCTGGGCACCGGCGCGATCACGGCCACCTGGGAAGTTGTCGGCTGAGGCCGTCAGGTCACAGGGATCCCGCGACGGCGATAGCCGACGAAGGCGATCACGACGAGCGCGGCGGCAATGGCCGTGAGAACCACTTCCGGCGTCCAGCTCATGGCCTCCACCGGGATCTTCGGCGTATGAGCGAACGGCGAGATCTTCTGCACCCAGTCGGGCAGGCCCATGAGCGGACCGAGCTCGCCGAGGAACACGATTCCCGCGAGAAGTGCCCAGCCAAGCCAGTCGACGCGCGGAGCCCACGCCACCGCCACCAGGGCGACGGCGATCATCACCCAGACCGCTGGCAGCTGTGCCATCGCCGGTAACGCCTCTCGCCAGAAGCCTGACGAGTTCGTACGGTGTGCTCCCGCCATGGTTAGTCCCAGCGCGGCCATGAGAACGGTGCTGCCCACGAAGGCGATGGCCATGTGGGACCGGAAGAACCGCCACCTGGTGACCGGCGTTGCGAGCAACGATTCGAGATGCCCCGCGGACTCCTCCGTACGCAGGCGCAGCACGGCCGCGATGCCGAACGCCGCAGCGCCGAACGCAGACATCGCGGCCACCAGCGTGAGGTACACGTCGTTGAACGTGCCAGCCCCTCCCAGCTTCCGCAGCAGGTCGCCCGCCGAACCGGACATCAGCCCCCCGATGGTGTCGACGACGGTCCCGAACAGACCACCGCCGACGACGAACGTGATGAGCCAGCCGATGCAGGAGGCTCGCTGCAACCGCCAGGCCAGACCCATGGGTCCGGCGAGCGTCCCGGTCGCTGAGCCGCTCCGGTCGGGCAGTAGGCCCGCCCCGAGGTCGCGACGGCTCTGGAGCCAACCCGCGAGCAGCAGCGCCACCGCGAGCAGAGCGACCGGCAGGGTGAGCGGCCAGGCGCGGTCACCGTCGAAGTAGCGCACCTGCTGCGCCCAACCCAGGGGGCTGAACCAGCCGATGATGCGTCCAGGACGATCCCAGTTCACGTCGCCGAGCATCCGCAGGACGAACGTCGCGCCGAGGGCACCGAAGATCCATGCCCCGCAGGCGCGGTAGCTGCTCGACAGCTGTACCGCGACAGCCGTGAGCCCAGCGAACGACAGCCCTACCCCGGCTTGCGCCAGGCCGAACAGGATCGAGCCTGCGACCGGCCAACCGCCGGCGATCACAGCCGGGATCGTCACGACGCCGGACACGAAGGACGTGACGGAGGCAAGGACCATCGCGGCACCGAGCGGGGCGAGCCGTCCGACGGGGGTCGCACCGAGGAGCTCGAACCGTCCCGACTCCTCTTCACCGCGCGTGTGGCGCCTCACGATGGCGATCACGAGGAACGCGAGCGCGAGGAAGTCGATCATCGCGACCTTGTTGGCCGCCACGCCACCGACAGAGGCAGTGTCGTAGATGTGGCCGTACATCGCGACCACGCCGGTGCTCGCGTTGGCCGCGGAGTTGGCGGCGACGAGCTGGTCAGTCGTCGAGTACAGCGTCGGGACTGCAGCAGCCGAGTAGTAGCTGAGCAGCCAGATGGAGACCAGGACCACGCCGATCATGATCCTGTCGCGCCGCCACGCGAGACGCGCCAGGCCGCGCCATCCGGTCACTGGGCGCCACCGGAGTACTTGCTGAGGAAGAGCTGCTCCAGGGTGGGCGGCTCGCTCACCAGCGACTCGAGACCGGCCGCGCCGATGGCCACGATGGCCTTGTCCAGGTTCTCGGCGTCGACGGAGAAGCTCACGCGGTTGCCGTCATGGGTGAGGCCGGTGACCCCCACCATGCCGTCGAGGCTGGGGACAGGGGCACGGACGACCGCGGAGATGGTCGTCGTGTGCAGCTTGCGCATCTCGCCCAGGGTGCCGACCTCGACGACCTTTCCGGCCCGGATGATGCTGATGCGGTCGGACAGCCTCTCGACCTCGGACAGGATGTGGCTCGACAGCAGGATGGTGCGGCCCTCGTCCTTGAGCCCCCTGGCGACGTCCGAGAAGGCCGCCTCCATCAACGGGTCGAGGCCCGCGGTCGGCTCGTCGAGCAGGAACACCTCGGCGTGCGACGCGAGCGCCGCGACGAGCGCGACCTTCTGCCGGTTGCCCTTGGAGTAGCTGCGGCACTTCTTCGTCGGGTCAAGGTCGAAGCGCTCGAGCAGCGCTTCCCGGCGGTCCTTGTCGAGATCGCCGCGCAGTCGGCCGAGGAGGTCGATGACCTCGCCGCCGGTCAGGTTCGGCCAGAGGGTGACGTCGCCGGGAACGTACGCGATGCGGCGATGGATGGACTCGATGTCGGTCCAGGAGTTGGCGCCCAGCAGGGAGGCGGTTCCCGAGTCGGCCTTGAGCAGACCCAGGAGGACGCGGATGGTCGTGGTCTTGCCGGCCCCGTTGGGACCGAGGAAACCATGCACCTCGCCCTGCTCGACAGAGAGGTCCAGCCCGTCGAGAGCACGGGTACGACCGAAGGACTTGGTGAGGTTTCGGGTCTCGATGACGGTGGTCACGTCCCGACGATACGCCGAAGGCCACCTCGGGGACTGGGGCCACGGCGAGTCCCCGAACCTTCGGTCCAGGGATCGCCAGGTCGCCTCGTGAGGGGTATCCGCACCGGCGGACCTGCACTCTCGATAGTCTGACCAGGTGGCCAACCCGTTGAGGATCGCCGAGTTCACCGATAACTACGGCCCCGGCCGTAGCGGCATCCTCTATGCCGTCCAGCAGCTCGAGGGCGCCCTCCTCGCGGCTGGCCACGAGGTCATCGTCGTCGCGCCGAAATCCAAGGGGCCGAACCCGTACGCCCATCATCCCCAGCGGATCGAGGTCCGGCTGCCGAGCGTACGCGTGCCGAGTGTGCCTGCCCGCGTCGCGTCCGGCGCGTACGCGGAACAGCTCGTGGCCGAGGTCGGCGACCTGAAGCCGGACGTCATCCACGTGCACGGTCTGGGCATCGTCGGCCTCATGGGCGTCGCGCTCGCGCGCCGTACCGGCATCCCGCTCGTCGTGACCTGGCACACCGACTGGGACGCATACGCCGAGCACTACGCGCTGCTCACACCCGTACTGTCGGCCGTGTACCACGTGTGGCGCGTACGGGCGGGCACGGGTGCGCTCGACACGGGCGAGGCTCGCCAGAGCGCCAGGGCGTTCCGGCACGCCGGCCGGCAGTGGATGGCCGCGGACCTGCTCGGAGCCTGTACAGCGATGCTCAGCGCAGCGACCGTGGTCACCACCCCGTCTCCGAAAACCGCCAAGCGGGTGCTGGCGTGGGCGCCGGAGCTCGACGTTCGGACGATCCCCAACGGTGTCGATGCCTTGCCGCTCAACGGTCCCGAGGTACGGAGAAGCCCTGGTGTGAGGTTCTCCTACATCGGACGGATCGCGCCCGAGAAGGGGATGGGGCTCCTGCTCGACGCGTACAAGATCGTCCGCAGGGCGGCCCCGGACACCGAGCTGATGATCGTCGGCGACTGGAAGTCCGTGCCCACACTGCGTGCGCGGTTCCTGCGCGCCAAGCGCCACCCCGAGATCACCCTCGTCGGCGAGGTGGATCGCAGCAACCTCGGCCCCTACTACGCCGCGACCGATGTGTTCGTCTTCCCGTCGCTCACCGACACCCAGGCGCTCGTGCTCCACGAGGCCGCCCACGCCGGGCTGCCGCTCATCGTGTGCGACAAGGAGCTTGGCCTCGTGCTCCGCGACAAGGTCAACGGCGAGTTCTGCGACCCGACGCCGGACGCGCTGGCCGGTGCGATGCTGCGGCTCATGGACCGAGTCCGCGATCCGATCGCCCGCGACAAGGCGGCGGAGGTGAGCCGCGAGCTGGCCGGACGGTACACAGTCGCCGGCCAGAACCAGGCGATCCTCGATCTGTACGAGGAGGTGGCCGGTCGCGGACTCTGCGCGCCGACCGCCATCGTGCCAGGGCCCGGCCTCTTCTCCCGCGCCTGGTCCCGCGTCTCCGCGATGGCCCGCTGAGGCTCAGCCGAAGCGAGCGTCCAGGTCGTACGTGACCTTGCCCCGCAGGAGCGTGGCGACGACGCGGGTGGAGAACTCCATGCCTTCGTACGGGGTGTTCTCAGCGATGCTGGCGAGGTCGCGGCCCTGTGTGCGCCAGGTGCGCGCGGGATCGACGAGGCAGAGGTTCGCGGGAGCGCCGACCTCGAGCGGCTGACCGTGGCCGGGGATGCCGACGAGACGAGCAGGCGCGTACGACATCCGGTCGGCGATGTCGGCCCACGTGAGCCGGCCTGTCGTCACGAACAGCTCGGCAACGACCGCCAGCGCGGTCTCGAGGCCGAGCATCCCCATGGACGCGTCGCACCAGTCGGCTTTCTTCGTCTCCGGCGCGTGCGGCGCATGGTCCGTGCCGACGACATCGATGGTGCCGTCGACCAGCGCGTCGCGGATCGCCTCGACGTCGGCGGTCGAACGGAGGGGCGGGTTGACCTTGTACGCGGGGTCACCCGTGTGGGCTTCTGAGTGGTCGAGCATGAGGTGGTGGGGCGTCGCCTCCGCGGTGATCGGGTAGCCCTGAGCCTTCGCCCAGCGCACGACCGCCACCGTCGCGGCGGTGGAGATGTGGCACGCGTGGACGCGGCACCCGAGCTCGGCGCCCATGATCGCGTCGCGGGCGACGATCACGGTCTCGGCCATCGTCGGCCAGCCCGGCAGCCCGAGCGCTTCGGCGACGCCGGCGTCGACCTGAGCGCCGATGGTGAGCAGCGGATCCTGTGAGTGCTGGGCGAGGACGCCGCCCAGCTTCGCGATCTCGGTCAACGCATCGCGCATGACGTCGGAGCGCGCGACGCACTTGCCGTCATCGGAGAACATCCGTACATCGACAGCACCCATCCCCGCGATGTCGGCGACGTGCTCACCGTTCTCGCCGAGCGTGACGGCCCCGATCGGTACGACGTCGACCAGGCCGACCTCAATGCCCCGCCGCCGTTCGTACTCACAGATCTCAGGGGTGTCCGCGACCGGAACGGTGTTCGGCATCGCGCAGACCGCTCCGTACCCACCGCGCGCCGCGGCCAGCGAACCGGTCTCGATCGTCTCCGCCGTGCCCGGGCCGGGATCGCGCAGGTGGGTGTGAGGGTCGACGAGCGCCGGCAACCCGATCAGGCCGGTGCAGTCGACGCGCGACTCGGTACCGTCCGGCTCGGCGATCAACCCGTCACGGATCGCAAGGTCGTGGACCCCGAGGCCCAGCACATCCAGCCCGACCAACAGCGTCATCCGCGCGCTCCTCTGCTCGTGAGGACGCTATCGCACCCGAAAGTGGGTCAGCCCTGGTCGTACGGGGGTTGCTGACCGTACGAGCCTGGGGCGGTCTGGGCGCCGGACCCGGGCTGCTGTCCGTACGGACCGGAGCCGGGCTGGTTCCCATAGCCGGGGTGCGTTCCGGTCTGCGGGTACCCGTAGCCTGCCGGCGGATATCCGTAGCCAGGCTGGGCGTACCCCGGCATGTTCATGGCGAACGCGTGGTCGACCGGGCCGAGCTGCTGTCGGCGTAGCTGGTCGCCGTACATCACGGTCACGAAGGCAATCCGCAGCGGCACCATGACCACCTGGATGAGAAGCGCGATCCCGTACACCGCGACGATCATCATGATGAACGTGCTGCTGCGAAGCATTGCGAGCACGGCGCTCCCCGACGATGAGACCGACGATGACAGGTTCGACATCGTGGGGGCGAACAAGTTCACGGCGACGGAGATCGCCTGCTGGACGGCGCCGGCGACCAGAGAGAACACGAGAAGGTAGCCGAACGTCCGCCAGAACGCGCCCTTCGTCATGCCCCAGGCACGACGAAGCGCGCTGAAGCCCGAGAGACGCTCCACCGCACAGACCTGCGCGACGTACGCCAGCTTCACACCGATGACGAAGGCGCCCGCGACGAGCGCGAGCATGAGCAGGAGCGTCACCGACAGCCCACCGATGAAGGCAAGGCTCGCGTCGCTCTGGGCCTCGCTGGAGCCGGCATTGAGGACCGCGATCATCCCCGCGAGCGAGAACAACAGCGGAAGGGAGACGAGCACGGCGCCCACGAGGTAGGCGAGCATCGCGAGGAGATATAGGCCCACGATCCGTCCGACGTACCCCTTGTTCAGGGACCGAAGCTCGATCGTCGTCGGGAAACGCCCCTGCGTCGCCTCGTTGGCGCAGGTGATCATCATCCCGTCGAAGTACAGCGCCACGATCCCGGTGACCACCGCGGCCAGGAAGAATCCGCCGAACACGATCAGGATCGCGAGACCGATGGTCGCATCGCTCGGCCCGGTGCTCATCGCCAGGTTGGGAAGCAGCAGGGCCAGCGACAGCACCACGGGAACGGCGATCGCGACGACACTCACCAGCTGCTGAAGCCCCGTGAGTGCCAGGAAGACCCCGATCCGCCGACGGAACACCGAGAACGTGGCGGTGAAGACGTCACCGAGGCTCATGGGGCTGGGGGGAACCTGCACCCGGGCTGTGGTCATGCCACCAGCGTAGGGAGTGGGTCGGCACGGATGAGCCTTCTCCACCCCGGTCGAACCCTGGCGGGGACCTTGGAGTGCGGCCGATCTGCCTCCTGACACACGTCGTCCCCCAGGCCCATGAGGCTCTGGGGGACGACGATGGTGCTGGTCATGGCTGAGAGGCTGACCACCTCTGGGTCATGACTGGCGCGGTACGCCCGATCCTGCGCCGGCACCGGCCAGCTCAGGAAGCTCGTCGTCCGAGGTGATCGCCCCGGAGAACTGCGACTGGTACAGGTCGTAGTACGGGCCCTTGGCCGCCAGCAGCCCGGCATGGTTGCCCTGCTCGACGATCTGGCCGTGCTCCATGACGAGGATGACGTCGGCATCGCGGATCGTCGACAGACGGTGAGCGATGACGAACGACGTACGTCCCTGGCGCAGCGCACCCATCGCCTTCTGCACCAGCACCTCGGTGCGGGTGTCGACGGAGCTCGTCGCCTCGTCGAGGATCAGCAGCGCCGGATCGGCGAGGAACGCCCTCGCGATCGTGATGAGCTGCTTCTCGCCGACGGAGACGTTGCTGCCCTCTTCGTCGATGACCGTCTCGTACCCCTCGGGCAACGTGTGGACGAAGCGGTCCACGTACGTGGCGCGAGCCGCGTCCTGGATCTCCTCGTCGCTGGCTGTCGGTCGGCCGTACGCGATGTTGTCGCGGATCGTGCCGTGGAACAGCCACGTGTCCTGGAGGACCATGCCGAGGTTCGCGCGGAGGTCCGCCCTGGGCACCGAGCTGATGTCGACGCCGTCGAGCGTGATCCGGCCCCCGTTGAGCTCGTAGAACCGCATCACGAGGTTCACCAGAGTGGTCTTGCCGGCGCCGGTCGGGCCGACGATCGCGACGGTCTGGCCCGGCTCCACCTTGAGGTTGAGGTTCTCGATGAGCGGCTTGTCCGCCAGGTACGAGAAGTCGAGGTGTTCGAACGTGACCTTGCCCCGTGTCGGCTCGGGCAGTGCGCCGGTCGACTCCGCGCTCATCTCCTCGGCGTCGAGCACCTCGAACACGCGCTCGGCTGAGGCGACACCCGACTGCAGCAGGTTCGCCATGGAGGCGATCTGGGTCAGCGGCTGCGTGAACTGCCGCGAGTACGTGATGAACGCCTGGACGTCGCCCAGGCTGAGCTGGCCATTCGCGACCCGAAGGCCACCGACGACCGCGACCAGCACGTACGACAGGTTCCCGACGAAGAACATCACCGGCATGATCAGCGCGCTGATGAACTGCGCGCCGAACGCCGCCTTGTACAGCTCGGCGTTCTTGTCATGGAACGTCTCGTTCATCTCCTGCTGACGCCCGAACACCTTGACGAGCGCGTGCCCGGTGAAGGCCTCCTCGATCTGGCCGTTGAGCTCACCGGTGTGCTTCCACATCGCGGCGAACCTCTTCTGCGACTGCTTGCCGATCACGGCCACGATGCCGACCGAGACAGGGATCGACACGAGGGCGATCACGGTCAGGATCGGGGAGACCGTGAGCATCATGATCAGCACGCCGATGACGGTGAGCAGGCTGGTCAGCAGCTGCGACAGCGTCTGCTGCAGGCTCTGCGACACGTTGTCGATGTCGTTCGTCACACGGCTGAGCAGCTCGCCACGCGGCTGCTTGTCGAAGTAGGACAAGGGCAGTCGCTCGAGCTTCGTCGCCACCTGGCGGCGCATCTCGTACACGGTCTTCTGCACGACGCTGTTGAGGATCCAGCCGTTGCCCCACATCAGGATCGCGCCGAGCGCGTACAGACCGACGGCCAGCATGAGCCACTTGAAGAGGTCGTCGAAGACGATGCCCTGGCCCGGTACGACCGTCATGCCGGACAGCATGTCGGCGAACTGGCCCTGTCCTTTGGCGCGGAGCCCGTCAATGATGGTCTGGAGCGGTACGCCGGCGGGAAGCTGCTTCCCGACGACGCCGGCGAAGATCACGTCGGTGGCCTTACCCAGGACCTTCGGACCCAGGACGTTGAAGCTCACGCCGATGGCTGCCATGACGATGACGATCGTCACGGCCACCTTCTGCGGGCGCAGGTATCCGACGAGGCGCTTCAGCGACGGGAAGAAGTTGACGGCCTTCTCGGCCGCTCCACCGCCCATGGCGCCCATCGGTCCGTGACCGCGACCCTGAGGGCCGAACTTCGGTCGCTCGTTGGCGACCACCTGCTTGTTCTCGGACGTGGCGTCCGTCGTGACGTCGGGTTCGGTGCTCATGCGGCGTCCTCCACGCTCAGCTGGGAATCGACGATCTCGGCGTACGTCTCGCAGGTCAGCAGCAGCTCGTCGTGAGTGCCCTGCCCGACGATGCGGCCCGCCTCGAGGACGATGATGTCGTCGGCGTCCCGGATCGTCGACACGCGCTGCGCGACGACGAGGACCGCCGACTGCCTGGTCTCCTTGACGAGGGCCGCGCGCAGCTTGGCGTCGGTGGTCACGTCGAGTGCCGAGAACGAGTCGTCGAAGATGTAGATGTCAGGTCGTTTGACCAGCGCTCTCGCGATGGAGAGTCGTTGCCGTTGCCCTCCGGACACGTTCGTACCGCCCTGGGCGATCGGCGCGTCCAGCTGGCCGGTCATCTCGCGTACGAAGTCGGCCGCCTGGGCGACCTCGAGCGCGTGCCACAGTTCGTCCTCGGTGGCGTCCGGCTTGCCGAAGCGCAGGTTGCTGGCGACGGTGCCGGTGAACAGGTACGGCTTCTGCGGGACGAGGCCGATCCGGTTCCACAGCAGCTCGGGGTCGAGGGTCTTGACGTCGACTCCGTCGACCTCGACGCTGCCGCCCGTCGCGTCGTACAGGCGGGGGATCAGGTTCACCAGGGTCGACTTGCCGGACCCCGTCGAGCCGATGACGGCCGTCATGGTGCCGGGGCGGATGTCGAACGTGAGGTCGTTCAAGACCGGGTCCTCCGCGCCGGGGTAGGTGAACGTCACGTCGGTGAGATGTACGTCACCGACCATGGCGATCTGCATGACCGGGTTGTTCGGCGGTACGACGGTCGAGTCGGTGTCGAGGACCTCCATGATCCGCTCCGCGCAGACGGCTGCACGCGGCACCATGATGACCATCATCGTGGCCATCATCACGCTCATGAGGATCTGCATCAGGTAGACGATGAACGCGGTCATCTGGCCGACCTCGAGGTTGCCGGCCTCGATCTGCTTC
Organism: Propionibacteriales bacterium; assembly: GCA_038317635.1. Taxonomy (GTDB): domain Bacteria; phylum Actinomycetota; class Actinomycetes; order Propionibacteriales; family Propionibacteriaceae; genus Fen-668. Next base: position 185,039 of record JBBQBP010000001.1, on the reverse strand, counting down.
GATCCCACCCACAGGACCGCGACGGTCGACACGTTGAGGATCAACATGACGATCGGGAACATCGTGGCCATCGCGCGGCCGACCGTGAGGGAGGTCTTGGTGACGTCGCGGTTCGCGACGGCGAAGCGGTCACGCTCGTACGGCTCGCGGACGAACGCCCGCACAACCCGGATGCCGGAGATCTGCTCACGCAGCACCCGGTTGATGGTGTCGATCCGCTTCTGCATGGAGGCGAAGACCGGGCCCATGAAGGCGATGAGCGTCCCGATGACGCCGCCGAGGATGACGACCGCGATGAGGACGATCCACGACATCGTCAGGTCGGTCCGGAGCGCCATGAAGATGCCGCCGATCATCGTGATCGGCGCGCCCAGGATCATGATGGCGGTCATCAACACGAGCTGCTGTACCTGCTGGACGTCGTTCGTGGTTCGCGTGATGAGCGACGGGGCGCCGAACTGGTTCACCTCGCGTGAGGAGAACGACAGGACGTTGTCGAAGACCGCAGCGCGGGTGTCACGGCCGAAGGCCATCGCGACTCGGGCGCCGAAGAACGCGGCCCCGATCTGAGCGGAGACCTGGATCATCGAGACGCCCAGCATGTAGGCGCCATGTACCCAGATGTAGTGGGTGTCGCCCTTCGCGACACCATTGTCGATGATCCCGGCGTTGAGCGTCGGCAGCTCGAGGCTGGCGATGGTGGCCACTGCCTGGAGCACCACGACGATGACGAGCAGGATCGAGTACGGCTTCAACCCTCTCGCCAATAGCCGGTTCAATGCGTGACTGGACATGCAGGCTCCTTCACGAGCGCGTGGACGAGGAGGTCGGTGAAAACATCAGGGTCGCTCAGCGTGGGGAGGCCGGGCATGTTGCTGGCAAAGATGGTGGTACGGATGAAGGACGCGGCGGTCTCAGGATCGACGCGGAGCTGATCGGCGTGGGAAGACAGGCCTCGCGCGATCGCCTCGGCGATGGCTGCCTGGCCCTCGAGGAACTTGGTCTTGTCGTGGGGTCCGTGGTGGGTCCGCCGGTTCTCCATGGCGTTCTGAGCGGTGTGCAGCGCCATCATGACCGAACGGATCCGCGTGGTGGCCGTCTGGATCATCGCCACCAGTGCCCGTACAGTGTCGGCCGCATCGTCCTCGGCGGGGATGGCCTCGATGTCGGCGATCAGGAAGCTCGGGTCGAGCAGCTGCTCGACGACGGCCGCAAGGATGTCGTCCTTCGACTCGAAGACCCGGAACAGAGTCCCTTCGGCAATGCCGCAGGCATCCGCGATCTGGCGAGTGGTGGCCTCGGGCCCGTGCTCCAGCACGAGATCGGTGGTCGCCGAGATGATCGCCCGGCGGCGATCCTTGGGAGACATCGGCTTTGCTCTTGTCACGCGGACGATATTAATGAGTGAGTACTCACTCAGCAAGTCCCCCGAACACATTCCACATCCTGCGCCTCTCATCCGAGCCGCCCACAAGCATTTCGTTCCCGGACCCGGATGGCCGTCAGCTGTCACCCATCGGCCGGACCCCCCCAGCACCGGGTTCGGTTCCATACCTCGGGGTTGGTCCCGCTCCCCAGCAAAGGGCCCCGCTCCCCAACCCATCGGGGGCTCGCTTGCCAAGCCATCGGCCGCTTACCAAGTCATCGGAGCCTTGTGCAGCGGCACCATCCTTTGGGGAGCGGCAGCACAGGCCGCGCCATGGGTTGGGAGTGGAGACCGGCGACTACGTGCTGAGCCACGTCAGCGCCGCACTGCTCCATGGGCTTCCGGTCGGTGGTGCCGACCTCACGCAGACTGAGCGGAGCCCGACGCGGGAGCGTTGGCCGACGGGGCCGATCCCCAACCCGGAGCGGCTGGGGCGACGGAGGCCACCGCTTCCTGTTCGGGCATGCGCGCCACCGGGACCAGGGTGACAGCGGTGCCGTACGCGGTGAGCTCGTACAGGCCGTCGGCGGCTGGACCGCTGTCGAACCGTACGGACACGACCGCGTCGCCGCCCGCCTCGCCGGCCATGTCAGCGAGGGCGACGAGGGCGTCCTGACGGGCGCGGGAGAGCAGGCTCACGGTGTCGGGGCCGACCCTCGGCAAGGTGGTACGGGTCGTGGTGCCGACGACGATGCCGACGACGCCGGTGATCTCGCGCCCGGCCACGGACTCGGAGGTGGACAAGGGCAGGTCGACCGCGACGTACTCGGGCTTCTTCGGCGCCGGCTGCGGCACGGGTGACGCCTTCGGGTTGACGGGCACTGGTGCCCAGCCACCGGGTGATGCCTGCGGTGCGGGGGGCTGCCCGTACTGAGGCTGACCGTACGGCTGGGGGGGGAACTGCCCCGGCTGCGGCTGTCCCGGCTGACCGGGCGGCCCGTACGCGGGACCGGGATGACCGGGCTGCCCCGGCTGACCGTAGGGCTGGCCTGGCTGGCCTGGCTGCCCAGGCTGGCCCGGCTGGCCGTAGGGAGGCTGACCGGGCTGACCATACGGAGGCTGGCCGGGCTGCTGACCGTACCCCGGCGGCCCATACGCGGGCTGGCCCGGCTGGCCGTACTGCGGTTGACCGAACTGGCGCGGATCTGGCTGCCCGTATGTCATGTCGCCAGTGTAGGGACGTGCGGGTCCCCTGCCGAGGGTCGACGGCGGACCTGCCATGCCATGTAACCCCTCGCCGTCGTCACGGTCAGTGTCGATAGCATGACGCGGTGACCGACGAGCCGATCCGAAGCGATAGCGACGTCTTCGAGCAGATGCAGGTGCGCCTGGACAAGCGTGCGGCGATCCTTGCTCAGGGCCGCGAGACGTACCCCGTACAGGTGGACCGGACGCACTCGCTGAAGAAGGTCCGCGATGGCTGGGGCCACTTGGAAGCCGGCGAGGAGACCCAGGACATCGTCGGGATCGGCGGGCGCGTGGTCTTCCTCCGCACCTCCGGGAAGCTCTGCTTCGCCACCCTCGCCGACGGCTTCACCGCCGATGACCCGGGCGAGCGGTTGCAGGTGATGGTGTCGCTGGCCGAGGTCGGCCAGGAGTCGCTCGATCTCTGGAAGACAGACGTCGACCTGGGTGACTTCGTCTACGTCAAGGGCCGCGTCATCGCCTCGCGGCGCGGTGAGCTGAGCGTGCTGGCGACGGAGTGGGCGCTCGCCTCGAAGGCGCTCCGTCCCCTTCCCACGCTCCACAAGGAGCTCTCCGAGGAGACTCGGGTCCGCCAGCGCTACGCCGACCTGATCGTGCGGCCGGAGGCCCGCGACATGGTCCGGACTCGCTCGGCCGTGATGCGCTCCATGCGCCAGACACTGCACGACGAGGGCTTTCTCGAGGTCGAGACGCCGACGTTGCAGACGATCCACGGCGGCGCGGCCGCACGCCCGTTCCGTACACACCTCAACGCGTTCGACACCGACATGACCCTGCGGATCGCGTTGGAGCTCTACCTCAAGCGCGCCATGGTCGGCGGCGCGGACCGCGTGTACGAGATCGGCCGGATCTTCCGCAACGAGGGCATCGACTCGTCACACTCGGCGGAGTTCACGATGCTCGAGTCGTACGCGGCGTGGGGCGACCAGTTCACGATCGCGGCCACCACCCAGAAGATCGTCGTCGACGCGGCCGACCGAGCCCTCGGCACCCGCGTCGTCCCTGGCCGCACCACCGACGTGAACCTCGACGGAGAGTGGGCCTGGCTGTCCTTCTACCCCGGGCTCTCCGCGGCGCTGGGCGAAGAGATCACCGTCGAGACCCCGATCGAGCGGCTCCGGGCGATCGCGGACGCTCGCGACATCGCGTACAAGCCAGGCATCGCAGGAGGCAGGCTCGCGATGGAGCTCTTCGGCGAGATCGTCGAGAACACCCTGGTTCAGCCGACGTTCGTCTGCGACTACCCGGCCGTGGCGCAGCCTCTCGCCCGGCCGCACCGCAACGACCCCCGCCTGGTCGAGGCGTGGGATCTCATCGTGGACGGCGTCGAGCGCGCGACGGGCTTCTCGGAGCTCATCGACCCGGTCATCCAGCGCGAGCGTCTCACCCAGCAGTCCCTGGCGGCGGCGGCAGGCGACCTCGAAGCGATGCAGCTCGACGAGGACTTCCTCGCGGCGCTCGAGCTGGGCGCACCGCCCATGGGCGGGATGGGCCTCGGCGTCGACCGCCTGCTCATGCTCTTCACCGGCGCAGGCATCCGGGAAACCATCCTCTTCCCCCTGCTCCGGCCACACGGCTGAGGGGCGCAGATCGTACTCGCAGGGCCCGCCGACCGGCCGTTGGAGCGGCCTCACGACACGAAGTCAGTAGTCACAATCTGATAAACGCTTGTTCTAGAACCGTTCTCCGTGACCTACCCGTAACAGGCGTGGTACATACTTTGTCCTCGTTGACGTGGTTCCCTGGGAAGAAGAGCTGAATGGCAGAGACGACCTTGGAGGAAGCCCGGGACGGCGCTGTCGCGATCGTGGGCCGCACCCCTTGGCAGATCACCCGCTCGCGCCTCGTCCGCGACAAGGTGACCCTGGGCGCCATGGGCGTCGCGGTCCTCTTTGTTGTCCTCGCGGCCATCGCACCGCTGCTGACGGCGTGGAAGCTCATCGACCCGTACACGTCGAACACTGACCTCGTGGGTGGCCTCGGCTCCCTGCCGCTCGGAATCATGGGCGGCGTCTCGAGCGCGCACTGGTTGGGCGTCGAACCCGGGACGGGACGTGACCTGTTCGCGAGGATCATCTCCGGACTCACTGTGTCTCTTCTTGTCTCCGTCTGTGCGGCGCTGATCTCGGTGACGCTCGGCACGGTCATCGGCATCGTCTCCGGCACGGCAGGTGGTCGGATCGACTGGCTGTTCTCGCGCATCATCGACTTCGTGCTGAGCTTTCCCCAGACGCTGATGCTGATCGCCCTGTCGACGATCGTGATGGACGCGCTGGGGAGCGCCCTCCACATCTCCAGAACACCGTCGTCGATGCTCTTCATGATCATCGTCATGGGCTTCTTCGGCTGGCCGGCGTTCGCACGCATCATCCGCGGGCAGGTGCTCTCGCTCAAGGAACGCGAGTTCGTCGAGGCGGCCCGATCGCTGGGCGCCGGCCGCATGCGGATCTACTTCAAGGAGCTTCTACCCCACCTGTGGGCCCCGATCCTGGTCTACTCGACGCTGATCATGCCGCAGAACATCGCCACCGAAGCCGCCCTCGGCTTCCTCGGCGTAGGCATCCAGGCACCTACCCCGTCGTTCGGCTCGATCCTCAACGACTCGGTGCACTATGCAATCGCCGATCCGGCGTACTTCATCTTCCCGGGGGTCGTCCTGTTCCTCGTGGTGCTGGCGTTCAACCTCGTTGGCGACGGCTTCCGCGATGCACTCGACCCGAAGGCTGACCGTCAGTGATCGCCGCTGACGGTTTCATCAACACATGTTTCATCAATACAAAGGAGAGCGCCGTATGAAGCGCAGGACATTCGTCGCCGGTGTGGCTGGGACCGCAGGTCTTGCCCTCTCGGCCGCAGCGTGCAGCAGCAGCACCACCTCGTCGAGTCCCTCGACGTCGGCTGCCGCGGGGGCCGCCAAGGGCGGCACGTTGAGCATCCTGATGAGCACGCAGACCGAGCACTGGGACCCCCAGCGCGTCTACGTCGGCGTGAACATCGAGGCCGGCAACCGCCTCTTCACCCGCACGCTCACCACGTGGACCCCGACCACCTCGGACACCGAAGTGCCCACGCTCGTCGGCGACATGGCCACCGACACCGGCACCGTGAGCGACGGCGGCAAGACGTGGAAGTTCACGCTCAAGGACGGAATCAAGTGGGAGGACGGCTCGGCCGTCACCGCCGACGACGTGAAGTACGGAATCTCCCGTACCTTCGCGACCGATGTCATCACCGGTGGCCCGAACTACGCGATCGCCTTCTTCGACATCCCGACCGATGCCGACGGCTCCTCGTCATACAAGGGCCCGTACGCCAAGACCGGCCAGGACCTGTACGACAAGGCCGTGACCGTCTCCGGGAACACGATCACCTTCAAGCTCAAGCAGCCGGTGAACGACTTCAACAACACGGTCACCATGACCGCGTTCGCCGCCTTCAAGGCTGCCAAGGATCTGGGCGACAAGTCGAACTTCGACATCTTCTCCAACGGCCCGTACAAGCTCGACGGCACCTGGACCGCCCAGAAGGGCGGCTCGTTCGTCCGCAACGACTCGTGGGATCAGGCCACGGACACAGTCCGCAAGGCCTACCCGGACAAGATCACGTGGGACGAGTCCCTCACGGCAGAGACGATGTACGAGCGTCTCATCGCCGACCAGGGCGACGACCAGTTCGCTATCACGTTCGACCCGGCCCCCGTCACGGCGCTGTCCAACGTCGAGAGCGGCGCCGCTGGGCGCAACTCGATCGTTCCTTCGCCGTACACCCGGTACCTGACGCCGAACTTCAAGTCGAAGGTCATGAGCAACATCAAGGCCCGTGAGGCGCTCGCCCTTGCGACCGACCGCAGCGCGTACGTCACCGCAGTGGGTGGTTCCGTGGTGGCCCAGCCGACCAACTCGGTCATCAACCCGGCCCTTCCGGCATTCCCGAACACCCCGCTCCCCGCGGGCGACAAGGGCGACCCGGCCAAGGCCAAGCAGATGCTGCAGGACGCGGGCTTCACCCTCCCGGTGAAGATCACCGTGGCCTACCGCAAGAGCGAGACGGCGGACAAGATCTTCTCCGGCCTCAAGGCCGGATGGGACGCCGGAGGCTTCGACACCCAGCTCGATGGCTTCTCGGCGAACTACTACTCCACGATCCAGTCCCCCGCCGCGGCGACCAAGTACGACGCCATGTGGGCAGGCTGGGGCGCCGACTACCCGTCCGCGTCGACCGATATCCCGCCGCTGTTCGACTCCCGCATCAACATCAGCGCGGGCGGCTCGGGTCAGGACTACGGCTGGTTCGACAATGCTGACTTCAACGCACAGATCGATGCGACCAACCTGATCGCTGATCAGGCTGCTCGCGAGAAGGCCTGGGGCAAGCTCGATACCGAGCTCACCACCAAGTACTTCGCGGTGATCCCGCTGATCGTGGACAAGTTCGTCTTCGTTCACGGCAGCAAGGTCGTCGGTGCGTTCGTCAACGGCGCGTACACGGGTTACTACGACCCGGCGACGATTTCGGTCAAGGCGAGCTGAGCTCGTTTCATACGGGTGCGGGGACGCGCGTCGTGCGCGTCCCCGCACCTCTTGAGGGAGGGTCCGGGTGTTCTTCTACATCGTCAGGCGTGTGCTGTCTGTCGTGGTGATGCTGTTCCTCATCACCGGGACCACATTCCTGCTGTTCTTCGCTGGGCCCAGCGATCCCGCGCGCTACACGTGCGCGAGAAACTGCACCCCAGCCATCCTCGAGGGCAACCGCAAGGCCCTCGGCTACGACCAGCCGGTCTACGTCCAGTACGGGAAGTTCATCTCCGGCCTGTTCGTCGGCCGCGACTACCCCGACAACGCCGAGCTGCGGGCCGCTCACCCTGAGCAGATCGTCCACTGCCCGGCCCCGTGCCTGGGCTACTCACCCACGACGAACCAGACCATCAACACCCTGGTCGCTTCGGCCTGGCCCGTGTCGCTGTCCATCGCGATCGGCGCGTTCGTGATCTGGATGGTTGTAGGCGTCGGAGGCGGCGTCGTCGCCGCGCTCAATCGGGGGCGATGGGCGGACCGCGCGATCGTAGGATCGGCTCTGGTCGGCTTCTCCGTACCCACGTTCTTCATCGGCCTGATCCTGCTGACGTTCCCGGCCATCAAGTGGGGCTGGGTACCGATCCCCCACTACACGTCGTTCCTCGACAACCCCTTCATCTGGGCGAGCAACCTCATCCTCCCCTGGCTGACGCTGGCGTGCATCTTCGCTGCCAGCTACATCCGTCTGACACGCGCCTACATGATCGAGACGATGAGCGAGGACTACATCCGTACCGCGATGGCCAAGGGCCAGACCCGGTGGCGCATCATCCTGCGCCACGGATTGCGGGCGGCACTCACGCCGATCGTCACCGCCGCCGGTCTTGACCTGGGCGGCCTGCTCGGCGGCGCCATCATCACCGAGAGCGTCTTCTCGATGCAGGGCCTCGGCTGGACGGCGATCAACGCCGTGAGAAACATGAACCTGCCGGTGATCGTCGCGATGGTGCTCCTCGTGTCCACCTTCATCGTCGTCGCGAACATGCTCGTCGACATCGCGTACGGCTTCATCGACCCACGAGTGAAGTTGGTTGGCTGATGGACGAAGCACGCGAGGACCTCAATGCTGCTGAGACGCTGGAGAGCCGAGGTACCCGGGTCGACCGGACGGCCGCGCCGTCGGCGGACAGCAAGAAGTTCCTGAGGGTCAACGACCTGCACGTCAGCTTCCCCACCGACGACGGCCTGGTGAAGGCTGTGGACGGCGTGTCCTTCAACCTGGAGAAGGGCCAGACGCTGGGGATCGTCGGCGAGTCCGGTTCCGGGAAGTCCGTGACCTCGCTCGCCATCATGGGTCTGCACCGGGGGACGAGGGCCAATGTCTCGGGAGAGATCTGGCTCGACGACGAGAACCTGCTGTCGGTCTCCGACGAGGAGCTCCGGAGCCTTCGGGGCCGCAAGCTGGCGATGATCTTCCAGGACCCGTTGTCGGCGCTCCACCCGTACTACACGATCGGGGCCCAGATCACCGAGGCGATCCAGGTGCACGAGAAGGTCTCGAAGAAGGCCGCTCGCACCACGGTCATCGAGATGCTCGGCCGCGTGGGCATCCCCAATCCTGACAAGCGCTACGACCAGTACCCGCACGAGTTCTCCGGTGGGATGCGCCAGCGCGCGATGATCGGCATGGCGCTCATCAACAACCCCGAGCTGCTCATCGCCGACGAGCCGACCACGGCCCTGGACGTGACCGTACAGGCGCAGATCCTCGACCTGATGCGCGACCTGCAGGACGAGTTCGGGTCCGCGATCATCATGATCACCCACGACCTCGGCGTCGTCGCGGAGATAGCGAACGACGTGCTCGTCATGTACGGCGGACGGTGCGTGGAGTACGCGGAGGTCGACGACCTCTTCCACCAGCCCGACCACCCGTACACGTGGGGACTGCTGAGCTCGATGCCTCGCCTCGACCGGGTCAAGCTCGACCGCCTGGTGCCTGTTGCCGGCAACCCACCGTCGCTCATCAACGTGCCGCCGGGCTGTGCGTTCAGCCCTCGCTGCGCGTTCACGGAGTTCTCGCCGCGTCCGTGCAACGTCGACGAGCCGCAGCTGCTCGAGTCGTACCCGAAGCACGACTCGCGGTGCCATATCCCTGTCCCCAAACGCGCGGAAGTCTTCGCCGAGCGTGTCGCTCCGAAGCTGTAGGGGGAATCGTGAGCCTGCTGACCGTCACTGACCTGAAGAAGTACTTCCCCACGTACAGCCAGAAGATCTTCCGTAGCGAGGGTGCTCCGGTGAAGGCTGTCGACGGTTTATCTCTGTCGCTCGAGCCCGGCGAGACCCTCGGCCTCGTGGGTGAGTCCGGTTGTGGCAAGTCCACCGCCGGCCGCACGATCCTCAAGCTCCTCGAGCCCACCGGCGGAAAGATTGAGTTCGAGGGTCGCGATGTCACGAACGCTCGCGGCGAGGAGCTGCGAGTCCTCCGGCGGCAGCTGCAGATGGTGTTCCAGGATCCGTACGGCTCGTTGAACCCTCGCCACCCGATCGGTCAGATCATCGCGGCGCCGTTCGAGATCCAGCATGTGACTCCGCCCGGCGGCGTCAAGAAAGAGGTCCAGGCGCTCATGGAGCGCGTCGGTCTCAACCCCGAGCACTACAACCGCTACCCGCACGAGTTCTCCGGTGGTCAGCGTCAGCGCATCGGCGTCGCCCGCGCCATCGCGCTGAAACCGAAGCTGATCGTCTGCGACGAGCCGGTATCCGCCCTGGACGTGTCCATCCAGGCGCAGGTCATCAACCTGCTCGAGGACATCCAGAAGGAGCAGAACCTCGCGTACATCTTCATCGCTCACGACCTGTCCGTCGTACGTCACATCTCGGACCGCGTCATGGTGATGTACCTGGGCAAGGTCATGGAGGTCGCCGACCGCAACTCCCTGTACGAGCGGCCGATGCACCCGTACACGCAGGCCCTCATGTCAGCGGTCCCAGTCCCCGAGCCGCGCCGAGACCGCGAGCGGATCCTCCTGTACGGCGACCTGCCGAGCCCTCAGAACCCGCCGTCCGGCTGTGTCTTCCGCACCCGGTGCCCGCTCGCCACAGATCGCTGCGCGGCTGAAGAGCCCCAGAAGATCGAGATCGAGCCCGGCCACGTCGTCGCCTGCCACTACCCGAAGGTACGTACGGTCGTCTGACGGGGGTCCCTGTCACGCCTGCGGGAGCACCTATCTCTCGGTTCATCATGTTAAGTGGGTGAACCGTAGGTTCTCATGGCCAATCCGCCATGAGAACCTACAACTCACCCACTTAACATGATGAACCGACACAGGGCAGGGGAAGTTCGCCGTGACGCTCACAGGCCGCGGCAGAGGTTCCCTCGAAGAGCGGACCCCCGCGAACCGGCCTCAGCTGGTCGAGACCGCGTAGTGCTCGTACGCGTTGCGGGCCTTGGTGAGGGCGGCGACGTAGCCCAGTCGCTCGTACGCGGCGCCGTCGACGTCATTCGGGACCGCGAGCAAGCCACGGAAGTCGTCGATCGAGTTGAAGCCCTTCCGGAGCATCCACTGCTCGAGTCCGCCGACGAGCTTGGACGCATGGCCCGGACCGTACTTCAGCAGCGACGATGTCGTCATGACGACATCGGCACCTGCCAGCAGGTACTTCACGACATCCTCGGACGTCTCCACGCCGGACGTGCCGGCGAGCGAGGCCCGCACCCGTCCGTACAACGCCGAGATCCACGTACGCGGTAGTCGCCCGGAGAACGGGGTCGACAGCTCGACCGTCGGCTCCAGCTGGAGCGACTCGACGTCGACGTCCGGCTGGAAGAAGCGGTTGAACAGCACGAGACCGTCGGCGCCGTGCCTGTCGAGCTGCGCGGCCATCTCACCGAACGACGAGAAGTACGGTGCCAGCTTGACCGCGACGGGGATCGAGACGGCATCCTTCACGCCCACCAACACCTCGAGGTGCAGGTTCTCGACCTCTTCGCTGGGAATCCGCAGGTCGCCGGGCACGTAGTAGATGTTCAGCTCGAGCGCGGACGCGCCGGCGTCCTCCATGCGCTTCGCGAACGAGATCCAGCCACCCATCGTCGCGCCGTTGAGACTGCCGATGACCGGGATGTCGACGGACTTGGACGCATCCTCGAGCAGGTGCAGGTATGCCGACGACGCGGCGTCGGTGCCCGGCGCGCGGATCGGGACGCTCGGGAAGTACGACAGCGCCTCCGCGAAGGCATCCTCGTGGCTCTGCTCGACGGCGATCTGGCGCGCCTGCTCGGCCCGGATCTGCTCCTCCATCAGCGAGTACATGACGATCGCCCCGACGCCACCGTCAGCTAGTGCCCTCACCCCGTCCAGCGTCTGCTGCAGGGGGCCCGCAGATGCAACGATCGGGTTTCGGAGCTTCAACCCCAGGTAATTCGTTTCCAGGCTCATTGGTTCCTCACTCGTCTCGTCACTCACTCACGTGCGTCCGACGCGAAGTCGGCCGCACTCTGGGTGGCCATCTCCTCGTACATACTCCACCGCTGGTTCACATTCTGCTGTGCCAGCTCAAGCATTCTCTCGGCCTCGGCCGGATCCGCCTGGGCAAGCATCTTGTACCGCAGCTCCCGGTACACGTAGTCCTTCAGCTGCAGCCGCGGCCTCGGCGAGTCCAGCATGAACGGATTGCCGCCCTTCACCTTGACCATCGGGTTGTAGCGTACGAGAGGCCAGTGACCCGAGTTGACGGCGCGGTACTGCTGGTCAAGTCCCTGCCTCAAGTCGAACCCGTGCGCTATGCAGTGGCTGTAGGCGATGATGAGCGAAGGACCCCGGTACGCCTCCGCTTCGCGGAAGGCCTTGAGCGTCTGCTGCGGGTCGGCGCCGAACGCGACGCGGGCGACGTAGACGTTGCCGTACGAGATCGCCTGCAGCGCCAGATCCTTCTTGTTCGTCATCTTGCCGGCCGAGGCGAACTTCGCCACCGCACCCATCGGCGTCGACTTGGAGGCCTGGCCTCCGGTATTCGAGTACACCTCGGTGTCCATGACGAGGATGTTCACGTCACGTCCCGACGCGAGCACGTGGTCGACACCGCCCGAGCCGATGTCGTACGCCCAGCCGTCGCCGCCGACGATCCACACCGAGCGTCGCAGCAGGTGGTCGGCGACCGACCTCAGGTCCGCGATCAGGCGGCGCTGCTCGACTGTGGCGCCGGGCTCGACCAGGTCAAGCTGGCGTCGCAGCTCACTGACCCGTTCCTGCTGCTGGGCCAAGTCGGACTCGTACTCCTGCGGAGCATCCGTCAACGACTCGGCGAGCTGAGGTCCCACCATCGACCGGAGATCGGCGAGCCGCCTCTTCGCCAGCGTCATGTGCAGGTCGGCGGCGAGCCGAAGCCCGAGGCCGAACTCCGCGTTGTCCTCGAACAACGAGTTCGACCATGCGGGCCCCCGACCGCGCGCGTTCGACGCCCACGGCGTCGTCGGCAGGTTGCCACCGTAGATCGAGGAGCAGCCGGTGGCGTTCGCCACGGTCGCCCTGTCGCCGAAGAGCTGGCTGAGGAGCTTGAGGTACGGGGTCTCGCCGCAGCCCGCGCACGCGCCGGAGAACTCGAACAGCGGCTCCAGGAACTGCGTGCCGCGGACGGTGCCGAAGTCGACCCTGCTGCGGTCGTTCATCGGCAGCGACTCGAAGAAGGCCACGTTGTCGCGGATCGTCTGCTGCGGCTTCGCGGGCGTGAGGTTGATGGCCCGACGTGTGGGTGCGCGGAGCGGCTTGACGGGGCACGCTTCGACGCACAGACCGCAGCCGGTGCAGTCCTCCCCGTACACCTGCAGCGTGTACCGGCCTTCCGGCACGCCCGCCGCATTGAGCGGCGCTGACTGGAACGTGTCGGGCGCGTCGACGAGAGCGCCCGTCGAGTAGTACTTCGCGCGGATGACGGCATGCGGGCAGACGAAGGCGCAGTTGCCGCACTGGATGCACTGCTCGGGGTCCCACTCGGCGACGATGTCGGAGATGTTGCGCTTCTCGTACCGGGTCGTGCCCGACGGGTATGTGCCGTCGACGGGCAGAGCTGACACCGGGAGGTCGTCGCCCCGGCCGATGAGCATCTTGGCGGTGACGTCGCGGACGAACTGTGGTGCGGATGCCGGAACGGCCTCGAGGAGACCGTGCGTGCTCGTGGCTGCCCCCGGGACCTTGACCTCGTGGAGGTGGGCCAACGACTCGTCGACGGCCGCGTGGTTCTTCGCGACGATGTCGGCCGACTTCTTGCCGTACGTCTTCGTGATCGAGGTCTTGACGGCGTCGATCGCCACGGCCCGTGGCAACACGCCCGAGATCGCGAAGAAGCAGGTCTGCAGCACCGTGTTCGTGCGGCGGCCGAGACCGACCATGCGCGCGACCTCGGTGGCATCGACCGTGTACACGTTGATGCCCAGGTCGATGATCCGCTGCTGCATCGGCGCCGGCAGATGGTCGAAGACCTCGTCGGGGCCGTACGCGCTGTTGAGGAGCAGCGTCGTGCCCGGGCGTGCGCACTCGAGAACGTCGACGCGCTCGAGGATCGACCAGTGGTGGCACCCGATGAAGCCGGCCTGGCTGATGAGGTACGGCGCCCTGATCGGCTTCGGCCCGAAGCGGAGGTGGGACACGGTCCGGGAGCCGGACTTCTTCGAGTCGTACACGAAGTAGCCCTGCGCGTACAGGGGCACGTCGGATCCCCCGGCCACGGTGGAGCCCAGGATCTTGATGGTGTTCTTGTTGGCGCCCACGGTGCCGTCGGAGCCGAGGCCGTAGAACACGGCGCGGTGCACGGTCGGGTCCTCGTAGTCGGCGGTCTTGTCGTAGTCGATGCTCGACATCGACACATCGTCGGTGATGCCGACCGTGAAGCGCGGCCGCGGCGAGGGCTTGACGAGCTCGTCGAAGATGCCCGCCGCCATCGTGGGCGTGAACTCCTTGCTCGACAGTCCGTACCGGCCACCGATGACGACAGGCATCGAGGCGCGCACGCCGGACGCGTAGGCCTCACCGAGCGAGCTCACCACGTCGAGGAACAACGGTTCGCCACCGGAGCCGGGCTCCTTGGTTCGATCGAGCACTGCGATGCGGGTCGCTGTCGCGGGGATCGCGGCGAGGATGTCGGCGCTGGGCCACGGGCGGTACATGCGGACCGAGACGAGGCCGACCTTGCGGCCCTGCGCAACGAGGCGGTCGACCGCAGCCTCGACACTCTGCGTGGCGGACCCCATGATGACGACCACCTCAGTGGCCTCCGGGTCCCCGCGGTACGAGGCGAGGTCGTACTCACGACCTGTCAGCGCGGCGAACTCGGCGAGGCACTCCTTGACGATCTGCGGCGTCGCCACGTAGTACGGGGTGACCGTCTCGCGGGCCTGGAAGTAGGTGTCCGGGTTCATCGCGGTGCCCCGGATGTACGGGTGCTCCGGCGACAGCGCGCGGTTGCGGTGCTCCTGGACGAGCGACTCGGGGATGTACGCGCGGAGGTCGTCGTCCGAGAGCCGCTGCACGGTGTTGAGCTCGTGCGACGTGCGGAAGCCGTCGAAGAAGTGCAGGAACGGGATGCGCGAGCGCAGGGTGGCGAGCTGTGCAACCGCGGCCATGTCGTGCGCCTCCTGGACCGAGGCGCTCGAGAGCAGCGCGAACCCGGTCTGGCGTACGGCCATCACGTCCTGGTGGTCGCCGAAGATCGACAGGCCCTGCGTCGCGAGCGAACGGGCGGCCACGTGGAACACGGTGCTCGTGAGCTCGCCGGCGATCTTGTACATGTTGGGGATCATCAGCAGCAGGCCCTGCGACGCGGTGAACGTCGTCGACAGCGCACCGCCCTGGAGCGCACCGTGCATGGCGCCCGCGGCTCCGGCCTCGGACTGCATCTCGATGACAGTGGGGATGGTGCCCCAGACGTTCGCGAGCTTGTGTGCGGACCACTCGTCGGCGAGCTCGGCCATCGTCGAGCTGGGCGTGATCGGGTAGATCGAGCACAGCTCGTTGAGGCGGAACGCCACGGACGCGGCAGCCTCGTTGCCATCGATGATGAGGCTTTCGTCAGTACGACTACGGGAGATGGTGGTCATGTCTCAGCGCTCCGGGATCATCTCGATGGCATGGACAGGACACTGCTCGAAGCAGGTCGCACAGCCCGTGCACTTCTCGTAGTTGAACTGGTACCGGTAGCCCTTGCCGAGCTTGATCACGGCGTCCTCCGGGCAGCTGCCGAGGCACCCGTCGCACTCGATGCAGTTACCGCAGGACAGGCAGCGGGACGCCTCGAAGAGGGCCTCCTCCGCCTTGAGCCCTTCGACGACCTCCGAGAAGTCCATACGATGCTCAAGGCTGAGCTCGGGCTCGAGCAGACGCTCGTGGTCGCCGAAGTACCACAGGTTGAGCATGTCGAGCGTGGCGAGCGGCCCCTTGGTACGAGGCGCCGCCTGTCGGCTGAACAGGTAGTTGTCGATCATCCGGGCGGCACGCTTGCCGTGCCCGACGCCGATCGTGACGGTACGGTCGCTGGGTACGACGTCGCCGCCGGCGAAGATGCCAGGGACGTCGGTCATGAGGGTCGCGGGGTCCACGCTGACGACGTCGTTCTCGAACTTCATGCCGGGGATCTTGGTCAGGAAGTTCGAGTCGGCCTCCTGCCCCAGTGCGAGGATGACGGTGTCGGCGGCCATCGTCTCGTACCGGCCGGTACCACGGGCCTTGCCCCCCTCGTCGAGCTCCATGATCTCGACGGTCATCGAGTCGGCGTCCATCGCCGAGATCGTACGGAGCCAGTTCATCTGTACGCCCTCGCGGATGGCCTCCTCCTTCTCGGCCTCGTGGGCGGGCATCTGCTCCTCGCCACGGCGGTAGATCACGATCGACTCCTCGGCGCCGAGCCGGCGTGCCACGCGGGCGGCGTCCATGGCGGTGTTGCCGCCCCCGTACACAGCCACGCGACGCCCGATGACGGGCCGTTCGCCGCTGGCCACGTCGTGGAGGAACGAGACGGCGTCGATCATCTTCCCGGCGTCCATGCTCGGGATCTCGACGCGCTTGGAGAGGTTGGCGCCGATCGCGACGAAGACGGCGTCGAAGCCGCCCTCCTTCTGCTCAGCGAGCAGGTCCTTGACCTTGTGGTTCTGCACGAAGACGATGCCCAGCTTCCGGAGCCGGTCGATCTCGGCGTCCAGGATGTTGCGCGGCAGGCGGTACTCGGGGATGCCGTAGCGCATCATGCCGCCGGGCAGGTCACCCGCGTCCCGGATCTCGACCGAGTGCCCGAAGGCTGCCAGATGGTACGCGGCGGCCAGGCCCGACGGTCCGGCGCCGATGATCAGCACCCTGAGGCCCGTCGGGTGCTCGAGCCTCGGGAACTGCCAACCCTTCTCGATGGCGAGGTCTCCGAGATAGCGCTCGACACCGTGGATGGAGATCGCCTGGTCGAGGCCGGTGCGGTTGCAGGCGCCCTCGCACGGGTGGTAGCAGACACGCCCGTGGATGGCGGGGAAGGGGTTGTCCTGGACGAGCTGACGCCAGGCGAGTTCCTCCTGGCCGACCTTGACCAGCCGGAGCCATTCCTGGATGTTCTCGCCCGTGGGGCAGGCGTTGTTGCACGGCGGGAGAAGATCCACGTAGACCGGCATGCGTGAACGGACGGGACCGACCCGGCCGGTCCCTTGCGACAAGTCGGGACGCTGGGTGATGTCTCGCTGGTCAGCCACGGCACTCCCGGGTGTTGAAAGATCAAGTCTTCAGACAGGCTAACCTGGGCGCGACCGGCTCCTGCGGGCGGGGTCGGGGTTTATCTGAGTACCCCTAGGGGCATGTCCTTTCGCCGGTTCGGTACATGCGGTACAGCGGCGCGTCGTACCAGATCGGGCCGCAGCTGTACGTGATGCCGTCACCGACGAAGCCGTGCCGCTCGTAGAAGCGCCAGCCCCGAGCGTTGCCGCCGATGATCCAGAGGTACGCCGGCATGCGGGCCGGCAGCGCGAGATCCAGGAGCGCGTCGGCCAAACCAGTGCCGCGCGAGGACGGCGTGAGGTACAGGTGGTTGAGCTGCTGCGTCACGCCGGGGATGGGGACCACTTCGTTGATCGACTCCCAGCCCTGGGGAGTCGAACGGCTGACACAGATGCCGACTATGGCGTCGTCCGCCAGGGCGATCCAAGTGCGGTCCTGCGGCTCCTCCCCCCGAGCCTCGGCAGCGAGGTTGGCGGCGAACGACACCTCCCGCTCCGAGACGAGGCCATCCGCCTCATCGAGCCGTTCCTGCGACCAGATCGGCGGCATGACGCCCGGGTACGAGCCCGCCACCATCACCGCGTCGGCGCGGCAGTAGGCGAGCGCGTCCGAAGGGTGCGCGCGTCGGACGACGTACGGGCCTATTCGATGTACGAGGTCGGGGGGGGCGAAAGCGGTCATGCCTCGAGCTGCTCGAGGGCCGTCTCGAGGCGCTCGAGCTTGCCGGTGAGCTCTCCGGTGCGCTCGCCGAAGATGTCGGCCTTGAGCACGAGGCTGACCCGCGGCCCGTACGTGGCGAGCACGTCGACCGCATTCTTGACGACCGACATGCACTCGTCCCAGGTGCCCTCGATCGTCGTGAACATGGCGTCGGTGTGGTTCGGCAGCCCCGAGTCGCGCACGACACGTACGGCCGCAGCCACCGCCTCGTGCACGTACCCCTCATCTGAGCCGGCTGTACTGACGGAGAAGGCGACGAGCATGGGCCCAAGTCTGGCCCCGGAAGGTCGTATCCACCTCACGGCTCGCCACGCGGGGCCTGTCTCACGACACGTCAGGCCCCCGAAGGCACCAGGCTCCCGGCCAGCACCAGGGCACCGACGAGTTCGGCGCGCGTCCCCAACGCGGCCGGAAGCACGACGCATGCCGACGCAAGCGGCATCTGAGCGAACCGCTTCACCGACGAACGCACTCCGCCGACGAACGCGGGCCCGGAGCTGCCGAGCTCACCACCGATGATCAGCGCGGTGGGATTGAGGAGGTTGAGCAGGTTAGCGAGCGCCTCGCCCAGAACCCGACCGGACTCGTTCAGGACGCGCGTCGACACCGAGTCGGTGAGCGTCGCCAGGTCTACCTGGTGCTCGTCGAGCTGCGGGTGGGTGTGGAAGATCTGCTCCATGACGGACGGCACCGACACGACCGCCTCAAGGCACCCTCGTGAGCCGCACCGGCACAGTTCGGGGCGTCCCTCGATGTGCGTGTGTCCGATGGCGCCCGCGAAGCCTGAGCCCCCGCGGTAGGGCTCACCTGCCAGCACCATCCCCGCGCCGATGCCATGGGATGCCTTGACATAGAGGAAGTCGTCGTGAGAAATGCCCGCACCCTGGTGCCGCTCACCGATCGCGCCAAGGCTCGCGTCGTTGTCCACGATGGCTGGCACACCCAGTCTTTCCTCCACCTCGCGTGCCGGGCTCATGCCTGACCAGTTCGACAGGATGGTCGTGGTGCGGATGATCCCCGTGGCACGCTCGACGTCCCCGGGAACGCCCATGGCGACACCTGCCAGGGCAGAAACCCCGTGGCGGTCGCACAGCTGCTCTATCCCTGCACAGGCAGCGTCGAGGCCCGCCGCCGGAGAGTCGTCGACGTTCAGGCGGACATCCAGCTCGCCGATCACGTGCCCGGCCTCGTCGCCGATCGCGACGCGGAAATGCTGGTGGCCGAAGTCGATCGCGCCCACGAGAGCGGTGCCGGGCACGGCCGTCAGGATGGCTGCCCGCCGTCCACTCCCTGTGCCGCGTCCCGTGGCCGAGAGGGTGCCCTCGACGATCCGTCCCTCAGCCAGGAGCCGTCCGACCGCGTGTCCCACCGTGCTGGACGACAGGCCCGTCACCCTGGCGATCGCCGGCCTGGTCATCCCGCGCGAGCTGCGAATGATGGCGAACACGTCCTCGCGGGTGCGGTCTCTGGGAGAGGAACGCTCCGATGCGGGCCATGGAACCATCATTGATGCACTTTCCCTGGCAAAGGGGTCTCATGTCAATACTTTTCGTCCAATTATGGGCCATAAGATCGTGATGAAGCTGTCACCAAGCATCGTTGACAGGTGAAAAATGTCCCCCTAGTGTCCGTTGACGGCGGGCATTGGCGCTTGCATGGCTCGTCTTCCGCACGCTCAGGATCGCCAACCCAGAGGTGGCTCGGCAGGTAGTGGCCGGATGGCAGGAGAGGGGATCAGGTGCTCGACCCAACCGACAACATCCTTGAGATGACGGACATCGTCAAGGAGTTCCCCGGTGTACGAGCGCTGGATGGCGTCAGCCTCAGCGTTCGGCGCGGGGAGATCCACGCGATCTGCGGCGAGAACGGTGCGGGAAAGTCGACCCTGATGAAGGTGTTGTCAGGCGTCCATCCCCACGGCTCGTACGAGGGAGAGATCCGCTTCGAGAGCAAGCCGACCAAGTTCTCGAACATCCGCGACAGCGAGGTTGCGGGGATCGTCATCATCCATCAGGAGCTCGCGCTGATCCCGGAGCTGTCCGTCACCGAGAACATCTTCCTCGGCAACGAGGTGAAGGGACGGGGTGGGATCGACTGGCTGACGGCTCGGCAGCGGGCGAAGGAGCTGATGGCCCGCGTCGGGCTCAACGACGATCCCGAGAGCCGCATCAAGACCCTCGGGGTCGGCAAGCAACAGCTCGTAGAGATCGCCAAGGCCATCAGCAAGAACGTCAAGCTCCTCATTCTCGACGAGCCGACCGCAGCCCTGAACGAGACCGACTCCTCACACCTGCTCGACCTCATCCGCGAGTTCAAGAGCCACGGGATGACGTGCATCATGATCAGCCACAAGCTGAACGAGATCGCCGCCGTCGCTGACTCGATCACGATCATTCGAGACGGCCACAGTGTCGAGACGATCAACGTCCCCCCAGGCGAGCGGGTGGACGAGGACAGACTCATCCGCGGCATGGTCGGCCGCGAGCTGACGTCGCGCTTCCCGGAACACACGTCGCATCCCGGGGAAGTCCTGCTCGAGGTCAAGGACTGGACGATCCGCCACCCGGAGGTCACCGAGCGGCTCGTCTGCAAGGGTTCGAGCTTCCAGATCCGCCGCGGCGAGATCGTCGGGTTCGCCGGCCTCATGGGCGCGGGGCGTACGGAGCTCGCACGATCCTTGTTCGGTCGCTCGTACGGCCGCTACGTCCAGGGCACGATGCTGCTTCACGGCCGTGAGGTCGCACCGAAGAACGTCGAGCAGGCCATCGACCTGGGCCTCGCCTATGTCACCGAGGACCGCAAGGTGCTCGGCCTGAACCTCCTCGACGCCGTCCGTACGACGATTGTGTCGGCGGACCTGGCGCGCATCTCGCCCGGCGGCGTCGTCGACCGCAACGCCGAGCACGTGGCCGCCGAGAAGTACCGCCAGGACCTGCGCATCAAGACGCCCAGCGTCAACGAGGGCGTCGTGAAACTGTCCGGCGGAAACCAGCAGAAGGTCGTCGTCGCGAAGTGGTTGTTCACCCAGCCCGAGCTGTTGATCCTCGACGAGCCGACGCGCGGCATCGACGTCGGGGCGAAGTACGAGATGTACGGGATCATGAACGCCCTCGCGGACCAAGGCAAGGCCATCATGATGATCTCGTCTGAGCTGCCTGAGCTTCTCGGGACCTGCGACCGCATCTACACGGTCAGCGGCGGCGTCATCACCGGCTGCGTCGACGCCAAAGAAGCCACTCAAGAAGGCCTGATGCGCCTCATGACCCTAGTTCCCACCAACACGACCACCGCGGCGTGACGCGAGAAAGTTGACGATGAACGCTCTCAAGCAACTGTTCGGCGGCAGTCTTCGCCAGTTCGGCATGCTCTTCGTCCTGGTCGCCCTGGCCCTGTTGTTCCACGGGCTCACCGGCGGCCTGGTGATCACACCGACCAACCTCATGAACCTGCTCAACGGCAACAGCTACATCCTCGTCCTGGCCATCGGCATGGTCATGGTCATCATCGTCGGCCATATCGACCTCTCTGTCGGATCGGTCGCAGCCTTCGTCGGGATCGTCGTGGCGATCGTCATGCGCGACTGGGGCATCCCGTGGTACCTCGCGTTCGTGCTCGGCCTGGCGCTCGGAGCCATCTGTGGTGCCTGGCAAGGATTCTGGGTCGCCTACATGGGAATCCCCGGCTTCATCGTGACCCTGGCCGGCTACATGTTCTTCCGCGGCGCGAACCAGTGGGTCGGCAAGTCGCTCACCGTGCCGGTACCCAAGGCGTTCCAGTACCTCGGTGCGGGATACCTGCCCGAGTGGGGGCCCAACACCTACATGAACAACTCGACGCTGCTGCTTGGAGTCCTGGCCGTCGCGGTCCTCGTCTGGATGCAGGTCAGCCAGCGCCGGGCCCTCACGAAGATCGGTGCCGACGTACCGCCGATGCCGGTCGTGGTCGCGAGGCTGGTCCTCCTGACAGTCGTCATCGGCTACCTGACGTGGATGTTCGGGACCGGTCGGCCCGGCTCGTCCTTCCCTGTCCCTGGCCTGATCCTCGTGGCGTTGGTGATCCTCTACAGCTACCTCACCAGTCGTACCGTCTTTGGTCGCCACATCTACGCAGTCGGCGGCAACCGGCTCGCAGCGGAGCTCTCCGGCGTCAACACGAGGCGGACCTACTTCTTGGTGATGATGAACATGGCGATGCTCGCCGCCTTCGCCGGGATGATGTTCGTGGGTCGATCGACCGCCTCCGGCCCGTTCGACGGCGTCGGCTGGGAGCTCGACGCGATCGCGGCCGTGTTCATCGGTGGCGCGGCTGTGTCGGGAGGCGTCGGGACGGTCGTGGGGTCCGTCATCGGCGGACTGGTCATGGCCGTGCTCAACAACGGACTCCAGCTCATGAGCGCCGGCTCGGACGCGACCCAGATGATCAAGGGTCTCGTCCTCCTCGCAGCCGTCGCCCTCGACGTGTGGCAGAAGTCGCAGAACAAGCCATCGATCACGGGACTGCTGTTCCCGTCGAGAGCGAAGGAGAGGGGCGAGACGCCACCGCCCATCACCAAAGCTGCTGCCTAGCACGCATGCGACCGGGCCAGGAGGCTCGCCGCACAACACAGGATTCTCCGCCAGCCAGACGCAGGCGGGGTGGACCCCGGAACGGCCAGATGGCTACCGGAACAAGAAAGAGGTAGAGATGAGGAAGTTCGCCAAGGCTGCGGCTGCTCTCGTAGTCGTCAGCGCCCTGGCACTGTCTGGCTGTGGTAGCGGTCGTACCGACACCGCGGCCAGCGGCAGTTCGAGCGCGGCAGGCTTCGCCAAGGACGCCGTCATCGGTGTCGCGCTCCCCCAGAAGACGTCCGAGAACTGGGTCCTCGCCGAGGGCTTGTTCAACGATGGGCTCAAGGCCGCCGGCTTCACGCCGAGCGTCCAGTTCGCCAACGGTGGCGTCACTGAGCAGCAGAACCAGATCAGCGCGATGATCGAGAAGGGCGCGAAGGTGCTGATCGTCGGCGCCATCGACGGCTCCCAGCTCGGCACGCAGCTCGATGCCGCCAAGAAGGCCGGCATCACAGTGATCGCCTACGACCGACTACTGACCAACACGCCGAACGTCGACTACTACGTCGCCTTCGACAACTACAAGGTCGGCGTCCTCCAGGGCGAGGCGCTTCTTCAGGGTCTGAAGGACCGCAAGGGTACGAAGACCAAGTGGAACGTCGAGCTGATCGCCGGCTCGCCAGACGACTCGAACGCGAAGGTGTTCTTCGATGGCGCCATGAGCGTGCTCACGCCCAAGATCGCCGACGGCACCCTCACCGTCCTCTCGAAGCAGACCAGCTTCGAGCAGGTCGTGACCCAGGGCTGGAAGGCCGAGAATGCGCAGAAGCGCATGGACACCGTCCTGTCCGGCTTCTACCAGAGCGCCGAGCTGGACGGCATCCTGTCGCCCAACGACACCCTGGCCCGCGCTGCGATGGCTTCCATCGCCGCTGCGAACAAGCCGCTCCCCGTGGTGACGGGACAGGACTCCGAGGTGGAGTCGGTGAAGTCGATCATGGCCGGTCAGCAGTACTCGACCATCTTCAAGGACACCAACAAGCTCGTCGCCCAGTCGATCACGATGGCCTCTGCGCTTCAGCAGGGCAAGACCCCTGAGGTCAACGACACGACCAGCTACAACAACGGCATCAAGGTTGTGCCGTCGTTCCTGCTGCCCCCGGTGATCGTCACCAAGGACAACGCAGCAACCGTGTACGCCAACGACAAGACGCTCGGCCCGCTCACCAAGGGCTGATCAACGCTGGAACACACCTGAACGGGTGTCGGGCAACCGCCCGACACCCGTTCTGCGTGTCACGGTGACGGATCCGGGCCGCCTCTGTGTAGGTGGTGCGTCGACCTCAAGGGACTCTGATGCCCGCTCCCCAAGCCATGGGGCCGCTCCACGGCGGTTTCAGGTGACCAACGCGACGCCTTGGAGATCGGACCAACGATTCGGGAGCGGCGCCGCGTCGCCCGGTTCATCACGTTAACCAGGTGAGTTGTACGTTCTCATGGCCGATCCGCCATGAGAACCTCCGGTTCGCCCACTTAACATGATGAACCGGAGATCAGGGGCCTCGCGGACGCAGCGTTCAGCGGAGCTGACCGCGCTCCTTGAGGTCGGCGACCAGCGTCGCGTACATGGCCTCGTCGATCCGGTACTTGGCCCTGTAGATCAGGTACCCCACGATGATCAGGATCGGCGGCAGGATGAGCATTGCGATCTTGATGATCAGCAGGCCGCCGGGAGTGACGTCGTCCGGGGTGGCGGCCGAGTTCACGCCCGAGATGATGACCGCGACGGCGACGATCTGGGTGGCGAGGGCGGCACCGACCTTGTTGATGAACGGCTGCAGCGCGAACGTGACGGCGACGTTGCGACGACCGAGCTTCCACTGGCCGTACTCGATGGTGTCGGTGAGGAAGACCAGCATGAGCAGCGTCACCCACGACTGGCCGACGAACAGCAGCAGCCCTGAGACCCCGATGGGGATCATGTTCATGGGGCTGAAGAAGAAGACCACGTAGCCGGCCAGGATCAGCGCTGTGGCCAGCGTGTACAGGGTCCGGCGCTTCATGCGCTTCGCGAGGATCGGGAACGTCGCGTACCCGATGAGCTGCGCGACACCGAGCACGGCCGCGAACGGCGAGTACATGTTCTCGTCGCGGTAGACGTACTTGAAGAAGTAGACGCCGAACGTCGTCGTCGTCACGTACCCCGTCATGAACAGCACCATCGCGACGGCCG
Organism: Propionibacteriales bacterium; assembly: GCA_038317635.1. Taxonomy (GTDB): domain Bacteria; phylum Actinomycetota; class Actinomycetes; order Propionibacteriales; family Propionibacteriaceae; genus Fen-668. The sequence continues at coordinate 160,647 of JBBQBP010000001.1, read as the reverse complement.
TCCACAACAGCTGGTCGTTGTGGAACACGACGCCGGCGATCTCTTTCAGGGTGGTCCGTTCGTGGCCGACGGTGATGTCAGGCTCGCGCACACCGAACAGCGTCACCGACTGTCCGAGCAGCATGACGACGACCACCGCGATCGTGAACATCGTCCATGCCCGTACGTCCCCTCCCAGTGCGTTCGTCACGGGGATGATGGCGACGACGACAGTGAACAGGCCGATCGTCGCGAAGATCTTCGCGAGGGAGCCGTAGCTCTCGCGCTGCTTCTGGTCGAGGGTGAGAGCGGGCAGCAGAGACCAGTACGGGATGTCGTTGGCGGTCCACGACAGGCTCCACAGGAGGTACAGCAAGGCGAAGACCGCGACGAAGGCGCCGCCGGACAGGTGCAGGTTCGTGAACAGCAGCGTGGTGATGATCGCCGACGCCAGCGCGCCGCCCGCGATCCACGGCTTGTAGTGGCCCCACCGGGTCTGGGTGTTGTCGACGATCGCGCCCATGACGATGTCGGCCACGGCGTCGAACAGGCGGGCCGCGAGGATGAGCGTCGTGGTCCACCACAGCTGGGTGTCCGGCAGGTTGACGACCTCGCTGAGGTAGACCACCAGGAACATGCTGACCAGCGTGTAGACCATGTCGCGGCCGACCGTGCCGACCCCGAAGGTCCACTTGTTGCGCCGGTTCGAGATCGGCTGTACGACCTGCTCGGTGACCACGTCGTCTCCCGTTCCCATGTCACACCGCATATGTGACGTCACACCGCGTGCAGCCGGTGTGACGTCGGATTGGCGGTGTCACGTCGCCCCGACCATCCGTGACGGACGCTACCGCAGCGCGATCGTCTGCGGGGGCGGATGGGTGCGACGCGCCTAGAGCCGCCTCAGGCCGTGAGCCGGACGACCTTGTCGCACCGCGCGACGACCCGCTCGTCGTGGGTCACGACCAGGAGCGGACGCGCGCCCACGCCCGACCACAGGTCGTCGAGCAGCGCATTCGCGGTGGGGGCGTCGAGGTGCTCACTGGGTTCGTCGAGGACGAGGACGTCGTACGAGCCGGCGAACAGCCGCGACAGTGCGAGGCGGCGTGCCTCGCCACCCGACAGTGTTGCGCCCAGTTCGCCGACGACCCGCTCGGGATCGAGCGGAAGACCCGCCGCGGCGAGCGCGGTGACGACTTCGGCGTCGCTCGCGTCCTTGTTCCCGATCCGTACGTTCTCGGCGATCGTCGTGGCGAACAGGTGCGCGTCCTGGGCGAGGTAGCCGATGCGGCCCGTGGTCGTGGCCTCACCGGCGACCGGGGGGATGAGCCCCAGCACTGTGGCCGCGAGCGTCGTCTTCCCGACGCCACTGGGACCGACCACCGCGACGCTCTCCCCGGCCGTGAGATCGAACGAGATGCCCGAGGTGACTGGCGCGAACCCGGGCCAGCCGATCGTGAGGTCGCCGACGTGTACGGACGGGTGGTCGCTGGCCTCGCCGAGCGGTGCGTCGCCTCGGCCGACGGGGTCGGCGTCGAGCACCTCGACGACACGGGCCAGCGCGGTCTGGGCGCGGGTGAGCGTCTGAGCCGACTGCGCGAGACCGCCCAGCACCTCGTGCAGGGCCAGAGGCGTGAGCACCAGTACGGCGAGCAGTCGTGGTGCTATGTCGCCGGAGACGACGGCGGCGCCGCCGATCCACAGTGCCGCAATGACGGCCGTACCGGCAGCCACGACCTGGCCGGCCGCCGCCCACGCCCGTACCGCCGTGGCCCGTCGCTCGGCCTCCCGCAGCCGGGCGTCGAGGTCGTCGATCCGGGCCAGTGCCGCGGCATCGGCGTCGTACGCGACAAGGTCGACCGCCACGAGTGCGGTCTGTCGCACCTGGTCGGCGAGGAGTCCTCGCAACGGGACAGCGGCCGCGTCGGCGTCACGCGAGACGCGCTGCGCCCATGCCGGGAGGACCAGCCCGGCCACGACGGCCGTCACCAGGAGCACCACGGCGTTCGCGAGGGAGAACCGCGCGAGCAGTGCGGACGTGCCCGCCATGACCACCACGGCCGATGCGAACGGCAGCACGACGCGTACGACGACGTCCTGGACGGCTTCGACGTCGGCCACGACGCGGACGAGCAGGTCGCCATGGCGCTTGCCCATGAGCGTCGTACGGGCGAGCGTCGTGTACGTGCGCAGCCGGAGCGCCGACTGCATCCTGAGCGCGAGCTCGTGCCCGACGAGCCGCTCCGTGTAGCGGAAGACGCCGCGGGAGATGCCGAAGAACCGTACGCCGACGGCCGCCACGCTGAGGTCGAGGAAGTTCGGGTGCTCGGCGGCCTTCGAGATCAGCCAGGCGGACACACCGATCAGCGCGATGGATGCGCCGCTCGCGGCCGCAGCGAGCACGATGGAGGCGGCGAGGAGCCAACGCCCCTTGGGTACAGAGCGCAGGAGATCGGTGACGAGCCGCTGCCAGCCGGACCTCATGCGTCGCCCCCGACCTGTACGACCCGGTCCGCGGCCGCGAGGACCGCCGGCCTGTGGGAGACGACGATGGCGGACGCACCTGACGCGCGCACGCCCTCGACAACCGTCGCCTCGCTGTCCGCATCGAGGCCGGCGGTCGACTCGTCGAGGACGAGCACGTCTGCGTCGCGCCGGATCCGCAGCAGCGCCCTCGCGATGCCGACGCGGCGGCGCTCACCGGCCGACAGTCCCTCGGCCTCGTCTCCGACCAGGTGGCCCAGCTCGAGCTCAGGGGCGCCGGCAGCCGCCAGCACCTCCCGTACCTCGTCGTCACCCGCCTGCGGGTCGGCGAGCCGGACATTGTCCGCGACCGTGCCGGCAATGAGGCCGGGCGTCTGCGGGACGTACGCGAACCGGCGACGCCAGGCACGACCGGTGGTGTCCGCCGGCCCGACACCGTCGACGGTCACCGATCCAGCCGTAGGAGTGAGGAAGCCGAGCAGCGCCGCGAGCAGCGTGGACTTGCCACCGCCGCTCGGACCGCTGAGGGCGACCACCTCGCCCGGCGCGAGGACGAACGAGGTGGGAGGGAGAGCCACGACATCGCCGTACGAGTGGGTGAGCTCCTCGACGACGATCGGCCCTGTGCCGACAGCAGCTGTGCCGGAACTGGTCTGCAGCCGATCGATCTCGACGAAGGCAGCTTCAGCGGCTGCGATGCCGTCGGCGGAGTCGTGGTAGTGGACGCCGACCTGGCGGATCGGGAGGTAGACCTCCGGCGCGAGGATCATGACGAACAGAGCAGTCCGGAAGTCGATGCCGTAGTAGACGAGGCGCGTGCCGACGGTGAGCGCGATGATGGCCACCGACAGGGTCGACAGCAGCTCGAGCACGAGCGCGGAGAGGAACGAGATCCGCAGCGTCCCCATGGTCTCGGTACGGTTCGCGTCCTCCGTACGACGCAGACCCTCCGCCTGGGCCTTGGCCCGTCCGAACACCTGCAGCGTCGGGAGCCCGGCAACGAGGTCCGCGAAGTGGCGGGCCAGCCGGGTCTGGTAGCGGTACCGGCGCCGCACGCGCGCCTCCGTGGTCCAGCCCACCATCGCCATGAACAGGGGGATGAGCGGGACCGTGACCGCGATGATCACCGCTGAGCCCCAGTCGGAGAACAGGATCGCCGCGCCCACGAACAGCGGCACCGTCACGGCGAGGACGAGCTGCGGGAGGTACTTGGAGAAGTAGCCGTCCAGCCCATCGAGACCTTGGGTCATCAGCGTGACGAGCGACGCCGACGGCGTACTGCCCGGCGCCTGCAGGGTGGCGGCCATGATGTCGTGGCGCAGCTGCGACTTCACCGCTGCGGCGCTGCGATGGGCCAGCCAGGTGGTGAGCCAGGTGAGGGCGGCACGACCGAGGAGTACGACGGCGAGAAGGATCAGCGTCGTCGTGAGGCCATCCAGCGTGGCGGCCCCGGAGAAGGACGAGATGGTACGCGCCAACAGCCATGCCTGGATGATGACCAGGATGGCTGTTGCGGTACCCGCCGCGACGCCCGCGCCGAGGAAGAACCTCGTGGCGCGGGCGCGCGACAGGAGTCGGGGATCGACAGGTCCCCGCCTGGTGCGTTGCGGCATCAGCCGCCGACAACCACCGGCTCGTCAACCTCGTCCGGGATGTTCTCGACACCCAGACGACGACGGAACACGGTGTAGGCCCAGATCTGGTAGAGCAGGACGATCGGGACGAAGATGGCTGCCGCGATGGTCATCACCGTCAACGTCGTCGGTGAGGACGACGCCGTTGTGATGTCGAGCATCACCGTGAGGCCGGTGTTGTTGAAGCCAAGGCCCGGGAAGAGCTGGGCGAAGATCATCACAGCTACCATCGCGATCGTCGTGCCGGTCAGGATGAAGGCGATGCCCTCACGACCCTTCCAGATGAAGTAGATCGCGCCGACGAAGAGCACCAGACCGAGCAGACCGGCGATCCAGGCGACAGTCCGAAGGCTGTCCAGCTGGCCGGGGAGCTTCGGCAGAAGGTTGCCCCAGATCACGAAGACGACCGCAGGGATCGCCGTGATGAGGCCGAGCTTCACAGCCAGCTTCTTGAGCCGACCGCTGATCTCGCCCTTGGTCTTCAGCGATGCGTAGATCGCGCCGTGTGTCAGGAACACCAGTACGAACGTGATGCCGCCGATGAGGCCGTACACGGAGAACAGCCCGAACAGCGGGCCGGCCCACAGCTTGTCACCGTCGAACACCGGAACGGTCGTCGCTCCACCGAGGATCGTGACGTTCTTGAGCGGCAGGCCGAGGAGGAAGTTCGCGAAACCGACGCCGAAGACCAGCGGCGGGAGCAACGAACCGATCGCGGCAGCCCAGTCCCAGCGGTTGCGCCAGGTCCAGTCAGCCCGCTTGCCCCGGTACTCGAATGCCACACCACGGAGGATGAGGCCCACGAGGATGAGGAACAGCGGCAGGTACAGAGCGCTGAACAGCGTCGCGTACCACCCGGAGAAGGCGGCGAACATCGCGCCTCCGGCGGTCAGCAGCCACACTTCGTTGCCGTCCCAGACGGGGCCGATGGTGTTGACGAGCACGCGGCGTTCCTTGTCGTTCTTGCCGACGAAGGGCAGCAGCATGGCGACGCCGTAGTCGAAGCCCTCGAGGACGAGGTATCCGATCCAGAGGACGGCCACCAGGATCAACCAGAGAGCCTGAAGCGTGGTCGGGGTCACATCGAGCAGAGTCATGTCAGTTCACTTCCCTTCTCAGTACGCGAAGGACAAGGGGGCGTCCTCGTCCACGATCTGCTCGACGGGGGCCACGTCCGGCAGGCCCTTCTTGATGAACTTGAACATCAGCCCAAGCTCGATGACTGCCAACGTCCCGTACAGGAGGGTGTACAGGATCATCGTGATCCAGACGTCAGCAACGCTCACCGTGGGCGAGACCGCGAACGAGGTCGGCATGACGCCGGCCACGATCCAGGGCTGGCGGCCCATCTCGGTGAAGATCCACCCGAAGGAGTTGGCGAACAACGGCGCGAGCGGGAGAACCCACATCATGGCGGTCCACAGTTTGCCCGGCTTCGGCAGCGCACCCTTGCGCGTCGCCCACAGCATCCAGGCGCCGATCAGCATCGTAAGGAAGCCGAGGCCCATCATGATGCGGAAGCTCCAGTAGCTGACGGGGATGTTCGGGGTCGGGTCGACGCCCAGTGCCGCGAGCTTCGAGGCGAACTCCTTCTGGAGCACCTCCTGGCTGCCGTCGCCCTGGGTGAAGCCGTTCTTGGCGTAGTCAGCCTTGATGTCGTTGATGCCCTTGACGGTTGTCTCTCCGGCCAGGATGCTCAGGAGTCCGGGGACCTCAATGATCCGCGTGGCTGAGCTGCCGTCGAGCGAGCCGATCGACAGGATCGAGAACGGCGCGTTCGACTCGGTCGTGTACAGCGCCTCCGCAGCAGCCATCTTCATCGGCTGCACCCTGGTCATCTGCTTCCCGAGCAGGTCGCCGGAAATGACGATCAGCAGGCCGGCGACCAGCATGACGATGGCACCGAACTTCGTGGCCGAACGGAACGCGGAGACATCCTCGGCGTCCGGCGTGGCCTGCTTGGCGAGCTTGGCCAGGTGCCAGCCGGCCACGCCGGCGATGAACCCGCCCGCCACCATGAAGGCGCCGATGACGGCGTGCGGCCACTGGGTCAGGAAGATCGGGTTGGTCAGCACCGCGCCGAAGTCGACGAGCTCGGCCCGCCCGTTGTTGTAGGTCGCGCCCACTGGGTTCTGCATCCAGGAGTTGGCGGCGATGATGAAGATCGACGAGATCAACGTGCCGGTGGCGGCCAGCCAGATCATCGCGAGGTGCTTGCCGCGCGAGAGCTTGTCCCAGCCGAAGATCCACAGACCGAGGAACGTCGATTCGAGGAAGAAGGCGACCAGAGCCTCGAGCGCAAGCGGCGCCCCGAAGATGTCGCCGACGAAGCGGCTGTACTCGGACCAGTTCATACCGAACTGGAACTCCTGGACGATGCCTGTGACGACACCCATCGCGAAGTTGATGAGGAACAGCTTGCCGTAGAACTTGGTAAGTCGCAGGTATCGGTCACTGCCGGTGCGGTACCACTGCGTCTGTAGAACGGCCACCAGCAAGGACAGTGCGATGGTGACCGGTACGAAGAAGTAGTGGTACACCGTCGTGATGCCGAACTGCCATCTGGCGATCGTGTCGGAGCCCATGGCGCGGAATGTACTACGGAGTGTCGTAGTTCGCACTTCTATCCGGCAGACTGAACGCATGCCGCACCTCGGAGCGCTCGAGACCAAGGTCATGGAGGTCCTGTGGGACGCGTCCGCTCCCGTGTCGGTACGGGAGGTCCATGACGTGCTGAGTGCGTCGTCGGATCTCGCGTACACGACGGTGATGACCGTGCTCGACCGGCTTGCGAAGAAGCACATCCTGCTGCGGGACCGCGACGGGAAGGCCTGGCTGTACTGGGCGACCGCGTCACGCGAGCAGCTCCTCGTCGGCGAGGTCATCGAGGCGTTGCGTGATCCGAGCATCGACCTGGTGTCGTTCGCGTCAGCGCTGGCTGCAGGTCTCACCCCGAGCGAGCGGTCCCTGCTGGGGTCACAGCTCGGCGGCGCCTGAGTACGGACACGGAGAAGCCCACCTCAGGTCGCGTGACCCGAGGCGGGCTGGTGTGTCAGGAAGGTGGGACTCAGGCGGCCAAGGGCCGTACGGACGACTCGTCCAGACGGGTGGCCAGCGCGAGCTGGACGCCGGCGAAGCGGCGCAGCAGCGAAGCGGCCCGTGTGCGGAGCGGCTCGTCACGGATGACGAAGCCCTCGGCGTGGTACCGAGCCGGTGCCAGGTTCTCTGCCTCCGTACGGGCGGTCAACGCGTTGTAGTCGAGGTAGAACGACATGGCATTTCCTCTCGTCGTGGTGACGAATCCCCAAGGCCAACCGTGACGGCCTCGGGCATCGTCGGACCGGTGGCGGGGATCCAGATGCCGTGAGGCGCTCCCGATCTCCTGTTAGTAGTTTATAGCACTAGAGTCGTGGAACACGAACCCAGCTCATGTCCTTCTCATGTCGCGGTGGCGACAGGAAGGAGCTAGCCACTTCCGCGGGCGCAGCGCCACTCACCCGTCGGCTCTGACGATGGGGATCTCTACGGGATGGTCGCCGTACGCACGCGGGTCCTCGCGTGGCTCGATGTGGGTGCGTACCTCGACGTCTGGGGCGACAGCGCGGAGGTCTCCCTCGACGACCTCTATGAGATCGTGAGCCCGCTGAACGCTCCAACTGCCCGGGACGAGCGCGTCGAACGAGGCGAAGCCGTATCGGCCGGCCGCACGGGTGCGCAGACCATGGAACATCACGTCATCCGTGGTGTGACGCACCAGGACCGCCACGATCTCGGCGTTCTCGTCGTCGGGCAGCGTGCGGTCCAGCAGTCCGGAGGTCGACTCAGCGACGAGCCGGAACCCGGCGACGATGATGTTGACTCCTACAGCGAACGCGATGATCGGGTCGAGCCTCTGCCACCCCGTCAGGGCCACGAGGAGCACACCTACGAGCACGCCCGCCGAGGTCCACACGTCGGTCATCAGGTGCTTGCCGTCAGCCTTGAGAGTCAGCGACTTGTACTGGCGTCCGGCACGGAGGAGCACGAACGCCACGCTGCCGTTGATCGCGGACGCGAACACCGAGATCAGCAGACCTAAGCCGACGTTCTCGATCGGCTGCGGGTGGAGGAACCGCTCCACGGAGCTGACGATGATCGCGAGGGCCGCGACGAAGATCATCCCGCCCTCGACGGCGGCCGAGAAGAACTCGGCCTTCGTGTGACCGAAGTTGTGCGCCACGTCCGCAGGCTTCGCGGCGAGGCGCAGCATGAGCAACGCCACGATGGCCGCGACGAGGTTGACGACCGACTCCGCGGCATCGGACAGCAGGCCGACCGAGCCGGTGAGTAGCCAAGCGCCTGACTTCAGACCGATCGTCAGTACGGCAGCAGCGATCGACAGCCACGCGAAGCGCGTGAGGTTGGGGCGCGATGTCACCCGTACATTCTCGCAGGCGGCACCGACAGGCCCACCGTTGCCGTGCCGGAGCGGCCTCTCGCTAGGACACCGTGGCGAGCGCGGCAGGAGATACGGTGCGAGCCCGCAGGATGGCGGCCACCGAGAACAGCGCTCCGAGCAGAGTCCAGGCGATCAGTGCGAACACCCCGCCGGTGACACCCGGTCCGCCGCTGACCACCGCACGTACGGCGTCGTAGGCGGGCGAGACGGGCGACAGCGGCCGGATCGCGTCAAGCCAGCCAGGCACGGCGCTCGTGAGAGCGGTCGCCAGCGTGATCACGGCGAACGCGACGCCCGCGACCCGTCCGGCGCCCTTCGCCCACGCGGCCAGCGCATGGTTGACGGCGACGAAGGCGACACCCGCCACGAGCAGCAGCAGGGTCAGCTCCAGCCAGCGGTACGCCGGGAGCTTGATGAACGCCTGCCCGATCGCGGAGACGAGCAGCGCCTGTACGAGGACGATGATGAGCCCCGGACGGAGCGCATCGACCACGAGAGCGGCGGTCGCACTGCTGGACAACGCGAGCCGCCTGCGTACCGCGGGAAGCACCGTGTACGTGGCGAGTGTGCCCGCCCACAGCGCCAGGATCATCAGCAGGGCCGCCAGCGCCGCTCGGGGCTGTACGAGCGCGTCGAGGCTCGACACCGAGATCGGGGAAGCGACAACCTTCGACAGCTGCATACGGTCCGCGGTCGTGTAGCTCGGCACCTGCGTCGCGCCCTTCGCGAGGCCGTCAGCGAGCTGCTTCGTACCGTCAGCGAGCTGCGCCGCCCCCGGTGCGGTCTGGTCGACGCCGTCCAGCAACTGGCCCACACCGGACACGTACTGCTGCGCACCGCTCAGCAGGCTGGGTCCTCCGGTCGAGAGCTGCGACATGCCGCTCGACAGCTTCTGGGCACCGGCCGCCGACTGGTCGGCTCCGCCCGTGTACGCATTGATCCCGTACACGAGGGAGAGCTGTCCGCTGCTGACACCGGCCCGCAGCTGGTCGAGGCCGGCCACCAGACCCGCCCCACCCGGGATCAGCGCCGTGGCGCCTGCCTTCTCCTGAGCGAGGAGGTCGGTCGTCGGCGCGTTGTCCGCTGCTCCGACCAGAGATGTCGTGGTGCTGACGATCGTCTGGATCTTGGTGTTGTTGGCGCTCTGCGCGGCCGCGCTGGTCGAGATCGCGGCGATGAGCTGCTCGAGCGTGTCGCCGTGGGACGTGGCGGCGATCTCAGTGGACACCGCGGCCTTGCTCGCCGATGTCGCGTCAGCGACTCCCTGGGCATATGCCAGGCACCCCGGAGAACCGGCGGACCCGATCGACGAGGGGCACCCGAGCGCACCGGCGGCCGTGTCGATAGCCGCCTTGGCGCGACTGTCCAGACTGCCTGAGAGACCTGCAGCGTCAGTCGCGCTGGACTGGATGGCGTTGGTCGTGGCGACCGCCGTCCCGGCCGTCGTGTTGACGCTGGTGCCGTACTGCGTCATGGTCTGGCCGGCCAGAGCCTGGTCTGTGAGCTGGCGGATGGCGGTGAGCAGGTCGGCCTGGCCAGGGACGCCGGTCAGGATGCCCGTGGCGCCGTCGGTGTACTGAACGAGCCCCGTACGGTACGTGCCGATACCGGCGTCCAGCTGGGTGACACCCGAGCGCAGCTGTGCCGAGCCCGCGGACAGCTGCGAGAGGCCAGCAGCCAGCTGTGCCGCACCGGTGGCCGACTGGCTGGCACCGGACGTGTACTGGCTGATGCCGGAGACCAGGCTGGACCCACCCGTACGGATCAGTCCGCCGTTGGAGGTGATCTGGTACAGGCCGTCGGAGAGCGCCTGGCTGCCGTCGGCGAGCTTCTTCGACGAGTCGGCGATGGTCTGGAACTGCTGACCGGTCGTGTTGAAGCCGATGTACACCTGGTCGAGGTAGCCCTCGGTCAGCGTCTGGTTGAGCGCGATGGCGGCGGCCTGCGCCACCGACTGGCCGATGGCCGTGTCGGCGATGCCGGCGACCGGCGAGGTGGAGACGTCGATCGTCGCCTGCTGGGCGTCGCTCGCAGTGCCGGCGTACGAGGTCGCGGCCGCAGAGAAGTTCTCGGGGATCGTCACGACAGCGGCGTACCGGCCGGACTTGAGCCCGTCGGACGCGTGGCTCGCGTCAGCGAGGATCCACGTGAAGTTCTGTCCCTCTTCGGCCGAGATGAGCTGGGCGGAGAGCTGCCGTCCCATCGGTACGGTCTTGCCGTTGATCGTCACCGCCTTGTCGAGGTTCACGATCGCGGCCTCGACCTTGGACAGGCGAGAGTCCGACTTCCATGTCGCCGCCAGCAGACCGGCGGCGATGAGCACGGGGATCAGGAGCAGCCCCAGCGCTTTCGCCCACCAGCGACCACCCAGGGTGGAGCTGAGCCCGCTCATACGATTCCTCCTCGGTTGCCGACGAGCACCGGCTCGTCGAGATGCAGTGTGTAGTCGCCCGGGCGCACCAAGTCTTGGAGCGTCTCCAGCGAGGCGGCACCCACGACGAGTGCCCTCGCGCCGAGACCGGGGATCAGAGACTTCACAGCGTCACGATCAGTGCTGCTCAGCCTGTCGACGTCGTCGATGAGCAGGAGGCCTGCCTTCGTACGCGCAAGCTCTCGAGCCAGCTTCGGGGTCAGGGCATCCGCGCACAACGACTCGCGGCGCGCCTTCGACGCGGCATCCGGAAGGACGTACCCGAGCACCTTGACGGTCCCCTGAGTCGGAACCATTCGCCCGCCAAGGGTGAGCAGGAGGGCAGATCGGGCCGCAGGCGAACCCGTGATCGCGAGCACCTGCCCCGGGTACAGCCGGATCGACAGCCCCTCCACGGCGCTGGGCCCAGCGCCGACTGCGAGATCCTCTGCGAGGACAACCCCGGTGTCGCCGGGGGTCGGCCAGTCGGCAAGCTTCAGCTGCCGGGCCAACGACTCGCCCTCGATGTCCAGGCTGGGCAGTATCCGGTCGAGCCACTTCGGGAGCCACCACGCCTTTTCGCCCAGGAGGTGCATCACGGCGGGAACGAGCGTCATCCGTACGAGGAATGCGTCGATCGCCACGCCGAACGCCAGTCCGAACGCGATGGCCTTGAGGGCGCCCTCACCTCTCGGGACGAAGAACGCGAAGACGGAGAACATGATGATGGCGGCGGCCACGACCACCTTCGCCGAGTGGACGAAGCCGTCGTGTACGGCGTGACGGGCGTCGTCACCGTGCACGTGCTCCTCGCGCATCCGGGAGACCAGGAAGACCTCATAGTCCATGGCCAGGCCGAACAGGATGCCCATCGTGAGGATGGGGAAGAACGAGATGACTGCCATCTTCTCCTGCAGGTTGACCACCTGGGAGAACCAGCCCTTGTTGAAGACGAGCGTCGTGGCGCCGAACGAGCCCCCGACGCTGAGCAGGTAGCCCACCGCTGCCTTGATGGGTACCGCGATCGACCGGAACACCATCGTGAGCAGGATCAGCGAGAGACCCACGACGAAGATGCCGAACGGCAGCAACGCTCCGGCGAGCCGAGCGGTGATGTCGAGGCCGACCGCGGTGATGCCGGTGACCGCAATGTCCACCCCGTACTTCGCCTTCCAGTCCGGCGCCTTGGCCTGGATCCGCTTGACGACCTCCTCCGTCCGAGGGTCGTCCGGAGCAGTGGTCGGGACCACCTGGATCATCGCGGTGTCCGCGTTCGCGTTGGGGACCGCCGTGGGCACGGAGGCCACGCCGTCGATCTTCTCGATGTCGGACTTGATGCCCGCGATGACCCCGAGCGGGTCGGTCGACTGCACGACCGAGAACGTCACGATCAACGGGCCGTTGGCGCCGGGACCGAAGGCGCTGGCCACGGCGTCGTACGTCTGACGCGCCGGGGAGCTCGTCGGGAGCTGGCCGGCGTTGGGGAGGGAGAGCCAGAGGTCCTTGGCCGGGTAGCTGAGCGCTCCCAGCCCCGCGACCACGACGAGGATGGTGATGACCGGGGACTTGGTGACGACACGTACCCACCAGCCGGACGCGCCTCCGCCGGTCCGCGGAGCCCGCTCGCGTGCGGCGGGCCTCGGCTTCTTCGGCCGCGCCCGCTCTCCCAGGAAGCCCAGAGCTGCGGGGAGCAGCGTGAGCGCGACCAGCACGCCGATCCCGACGGCGACCGCACCGAAAGCACCCATCACGGTGAGGAAGGGGATGTTCGCGACAGCCAGTCCGACCAGCGCGATGATGACCGTGAGACCGGCGAACACGACCGCGGACCCCGAGGTGGCGACTGCTCGGGCCACTGACTCCTCGGGCGTGATGTCGCTGGCCGCGAGCTGGTCGCGATGCCGGGAGATGATGAACAGCGCGTAGTCGATCCCGACGGCAAGGCCGAGCATGAGTCCGAGCATCGGCGTCGTCGAACTGATCTCCATGAAGCGGGTGGCGCCGAACGTGATCGCCATCGCGAGGCCGACACCGAGGAGCGCGTTGGCCAACGGCACGATGCCCATGAGGAGCGACCCCAGCACAACGATGAGGACGGCGAAGGCGACGACGACGCCGAGGGCCTCGACCACCGTGATCTTGGGGAGCTGGATGGAGAACACGTCACCGCCGACGAGCACCTTCGAACCAGCAGGAAGCGTCTTCTGCAGCGCCGCCGCGTCGTCCTGGAGGTGCGCCCGGTCAGCGTCGGTGAAGCTGGTGGAGGTCCCCACCACCTGGATGGTGAGCTTCGCCGTCCGGCCGTCGGCGGAGATCTGCCCCTGGACATAGGCGTTGTACGGGCTGACCACGCCCTTCACGTATGGCCTGGTCGCGATGTCGTTCAGGCCGGCTTCGATCACCTTCTGGATGTCCGCGTCGTGGAACGAGTGGCCCTCGGGGATCGTCACCACCATGGTCGAGGTGGAGTCCGCCGCGGACGGGAAGGTCATCCGGAGCTGGTCGTACGCGATCTGGCTGGGCGCCCCTGGGGTCGTGAAGTTGTCGTTCGTCGGCTGGCGAAGGGCCAGTGCCCCGCCACCGACGAGGAGCAGCAGCGCGACCCACGCGATCAGTACGCGTCCGCGGTGCCGAAAGCACCACCGACCGATGTCGTACAAGAACACGGACATGCGTACCCCCACCGCTCGGGACCTTCAGACGATTCGATACAGAAGTGTATCCGTCACGCAAAGGCCCTCCGACCACGTGTGCTGGCCGGGAAGGCAGCGCGGCCAGGGACTTCGGCCCCCATGCCCCCGGTGGCGTCGTGGCGGATAGATTGGAGCTGCCTCGAAGGAGAGTGAGTGAGCGACCACGCGACCATGACGCCGCGACGTGCTGCAACCAGGGCGCGTCTGCTGGATGCTGCGCGCGAGGTCATCGCCGAACGCGGCGCCGGCGGCGCGACAGTCGAGGGGATCGCGGAGCGTGCAGGGTTCACTCGCGGAGCGTTCTACTCCAACTTCGCGAGTCTCGACGAGCTGATCGTCGACCTCATGAGAGAGGTGGGCGAGACCCGGCTCGCGCAGGTGAGGGCAGCGGCCGCACAGTTCGCGAGCCATCGCGAGGAGGACGGGCTCACCATCGAGTCAGTCCTCGAGGGCGGGCTCCGTGACTTCGTTCACCTGCTGCAGCCCCCCATGCACGAGGTGCTGCTTCAGTCGGAGCTGCGGCTCTACGCGCTGCGCAACGAGGGCTCGCGGATCGGCTACGTGTCGGCGGTGCGCGAAACCATGACCGGCGTGTACGAGATCCTCGTGACCCTGTTCGCGAGCGTCCACGCGCAGCTTCGCGCCACTCCGGAGATCACCATGGACATCCTCCTGGGCTTCTTCCAACAGGGGAGCGAGATGAGCTACCTCGAGCTCGGCCGAGTCGATCCGGACGAACAGGTCACCCGGCTCGGCCGCCTCATCGACGTGATCATCGACCGTACAGCGCCGGCCTCCGACGACCAGGGCTGAGCCATCTCGCCCGTCAGCGACCGCTCATCAGCGGGTGGGAACCTCGGATCGGTGGACCCCACCTCGACGACTGCTGGATAGGCTGAAAGCGTGCGCGTACTCATCACCGGCGGCGCCGGCTACATCGGGAGCACCATCGCCTCTGCCTGCCTCGACGCGGGCCATGAGGTGGTCGTCGTCGACGACTTCTCCGTGGGACGACGGGAGTTCGTGGCGGGTCGCACGGCGTACGAGGGTGACATCGCCGACACCGACCTCATGAACCGCGTCTTCACCGAGCAGACGATCGACGTCGTCGTCCATTGCGCCGCCGCGATCATCGTGCCGGAGTCGGTGGCGCAGCCGCTGTTCTACTACGAGAACAACGTCGGCAAGACGCTCGACCTTCTCGCCTCGATGGACCGCCACGGCGTACATCGCATCCTCTTCTCGTCCTCGGCCTCCCTGTACGGCGACCCGGTCGACGGGCAGCTTGCCGTGACCGAGGAGTCGCCGGTCGCACCGGGTAGCCCGTACGCGCGGACGAAGCTCGTCATGGAGATGGCGCTGTCCGACGTGGCGCACGGCTCCTCTCTGCGGGCGATCGCTCTGCGCTACTTCAACCCGATCGGCGCTGACCCGACGCTGCGTACGGGCCAGCAGCGTCCGCACCCGAGCCACGTCCTCGGCAAGATGCTCGACGCCTGGCTCGAAGGTGGAACGTTCACGATCACGGGCTGCGGCTGGGACACTCCCGACGGCACCGGCATCCGCGACTACCTCCACATCTGGGACCTCGCGAAGGCCCACGTCGCCGCGATCGAGCGGTTCGACACGGTGACCACCGCCGAGCCCTACAGGGTCATCAACATCGGCCGCGGCGAGGGCGTGTCCGTGCGGGAGCTCGCCGAGGCCTTCCAGGCCGCGACGGGTGAACCGCTGAAGATCGCCGAGGGCCCGTCCCGTCCAGGCGACGTGCTCGGCGCATACGCGATCGTCGACACCGCCCACTCCGAGCTCGACTGGACCGCCCAGCTCACCGTCGCCGACGGCATCCGCGACGCGATCGCCTGGATCCCGAAGCGCAAGGAGCTCCTCGGCTACTGAGCGCCTCGAGGAGAGGACCTATCCCGCCGAGGAGAGGGCCTATCCAGCTGAGGAGAGGACCTATCCAGCTGAGGAGAGGGCCTATCCAGCTGAGGAGAGGACCTGTTATGGCAAGGAACTCAGCGGACGCCGGGTCAAGCCCGCGCTCCGCTCCCAGAGACTGAACTGCCTGGTGAACGCATCGCCGGACCCCTTGCCAGCAAGCGGCCAACGGGTGCATCGTCCAGCAGGGGCGCAGCGACGCGCGGGATGTGCGACACGAGGGGACACGACATGAGCGGCACCGGTACACCCGAGGACCCCTGGGTTCTGAAGACCCCTTCGCAGACGAGCGAGTACGAGATGTGGCTGGACACGGTCGGCGACCGCGACGTGATCGTCTGCAAGGTCGGCAAGACGATCCTCCACTACGACAAGCGCTGCCTCGATGACCTCCACGCCATGCTCGCGTCCACGGGCGACTGGGTCGAGCTCGGCTCGGCTGACGAGCAGAAGGACGCGAAGCCGGGAACGGTCGAGGCGTGGGGCCGGAGCGCGGACAACCCGGTCGGCGGCTGGTACGGGCTCAAGAAGGGGCTCCGCGGCCGCTTCGGCATATACGTGCCGCCGCTCATGGAGGAGCTCGGCCTCGCCGAGGTCGAGCACAACCCCCGCAACAACCGCATGCGCGCCGTGTGAGCGGTACAGAGTCCCTCCCCAACGGGCACAGGTCCTCTCCTCGAGCGGATAGGTCCTCTCCTCAACTGGGGGAGACCCCGTCAGGACTCCTGGGCGACGATCGTGCGGAGGTACGTGCCGTAGCCGGACTTGCCGAGTGCGTCGGCCTGCTTGAGCAGCTGCTCGGTGTCGATGAAGCCGTTGCGCCAGGCGATCTCTTCGGGCGAGCCGACCAGGAGCCCTGTGCGCTTCTGCATGGTCCTGACGAACTCGCCGGCCTCTGACAAGGAGTCGAACGTGCCGGTGTCGAGCCACGCCGTACCGCGCGGCAGCAGGGAGACCTTGAGGTCGCCCTGCTCGAGGTACAGGCGGTTGAGGTCGGTGATCTCGTACTCCCCGCGCGCCGACGGCTTGAGCTCCGCCGCGTAGTCGCACACGCGCTCGTCATAGAAGTACAGCCCGGGAACCGCCCAGTGGGACTTCGGGTGTGCCGGCTTCTCCTCGATCGACAGCGCGGTGCCGGACTCGTCGACCTCCACCACGCCGTACGCCGTCGGGTCAGCGACCCAGTAGCCGAAGATCGACGCTCCCTCGACGTCCTTCAGGCCCCGCAGCTGGGTGCCGAGGCCGCGGCCGTAGAAGAGGTTGTCGCCGAGCACCAGCGCAGACTTGTCGCCGCCCACGTGGTCGCGCCCGAGGATGAACGCCTGCGCCAGGCCGTCCGGGGAGGGCTGGATCGCGTACGTGATCGACATCCCCCACTGCGCACCGTCTCCCAGGAGCCGCTGGAACGCAGGGCTGTCGATCGGTGTGGAGATGACCAGGACCTCCCGGATACCGGCGAGCATCAGCGTCGACAGCGGGTAGTAGATCATCGGCTTGTCGTACACGGGGAGCATCTGCTTGCTCGACCCGATCGTCAGCGGATGGAGCCGCGTGCCCGCCCCACCGGCGAGGATGATCCCCTTCACATCGGCCTCCCTGCCTTGCGTCGGCGCCGTGTCACCATCGGCGCGGGCTAGTCTATCGGCCATGCAGAGGCTCCTCGTGACCGGCGGCGCCGGGTTCATCGGCTCGAACTTCGTCCGCTGGCTCATGGCGAACACCGACGTGTCGGTCGTCGTGCTCGACAAGCTGACCTACGCGGGCAACGAGGACTCCCTGTCCGAGCTGCCCCCCGACCGCGTACAGCTCGTGGTCGGGGACATCTGCGACGCCGAGCTCGTGGACCGCCTGGTGACCGAGGCCGACGGAATCGTCCACTTCGCCGCGGAGTCCCACAACGACAACTCGCTGGGCGACCCGTGGCCGTTCGTACAGACCAACATCGTCGGCACCTACACGCTGCTGCAGGCCGCCCGGAAGCACGACACGAGGATCCACCACATCTCGACCGACGAGGTGTACGGCGACCTCGAGCTCGACGACCCCGAGCGCTTCCACGAGACCACCCCGTACAACCCGTCGAGCCCCTACTCGTCGAGCAAGGGCGCGTCCGACCTGCTCGTCCGCGCGTGGGTGCGCTCGTTCGGCGTCAAGGCGACGATCTCGAACTGCTCGAACAACTACGGCCCGTACCAGCACATCGAGAAGTTCATCCCGCGCCAGATCACGAACGTCCTGTCCGGGTTGCGGCCGAAGCTGTACGGGACCGGCGAGAACGTCCGGGACTGGATCCACGTCGACGACCACAACTCGGCCGTCTGGACGATCCTCAACGATGGCCGGATCGGTGAGACCTACCTCATCGGCGCAGACGGCGAGAAGAACAACAAGGACGTCATCGAGTCGATCCTCGGACTGCTCGGGCAGCCCACGGATGCGTACGACCTCGTCACCGATCGCCCCGGCCACGACATGCGCTACGCGATCGACTCCTCCAAGCTGCGCGGAGAGCTCGGCTGGAAGCCGAAGTACCGCAACTTCACCGAGGGCCTCATGGCCACGATCGACTGGTACAAGGCGAACGACTCGTGGTGGCGCCCGGCCAAGGAGGCCACCGAGGCCAAATACGCCAAGACGGGTCAGTGACGCATGGCTGAGCTCAGCGTCGAGACCACGCCCATCGACGGGATGCTGGTGGTGCACCTCCAGGTGCACGGCGACAACCGCGGCTGGTTCAAGGAGAACTGGCAGCGGGAGAAGATGGTCGCCCTCGGCCTGCCGGACTTCGGGCCGGTGCAGAACAACATGTCCTACAACGCCGAGATCGGCACGACCCGCGGCATCCATGCCGAGCCTTGGGACAAGTTCGTGTCGTCGGCACAGGGGCGCTACTTCGGGGCGTGGGTCGACCTCCGTGAGGGGTCGGGCTACGGGACCGTCTTCACGATCGAGGTGGACCCCTCGATCGCTGTCTTCGTGCCGCGCGGCGTCGGCAACGCGTACCAGACGCTCACCGAGAACGTCACCTACGCCTACCTCGTCAACGACCACTGGGCTGCCGACAGGACCGGCGACTATTCGTACGTGAACCTCGCCGACGAGACCGTCGCCATCCCCTGGCCGATCCCGCTGGACCAGGTGCAGATCTCCGAGAAGGACCTGGCGCATCCACGACTGGCGGCCGCCAAGCACGTACCGGCTCTCAAGACGCTGATCCTCGGCGGCAAGGGCCAGCTGGGCCGCGCATTGTCGGTTGAGTTCCCCGACGCGACGAGCGTCGACCTCGACGAACTCGACCTCACCGATGCGGCTCAGGTCGAGGCGTGGCCGTGGGCCGAGTACGACCTCGTGCTCAATGCCGCCGCGTGGACGAACGTGGATGGCGCCGAGACGCCCGATGGCCGCACCGCCGCGTGGAAGGCGAACGCGACGGTCCCGGCGATGCTCGCCCGGATCGCGGCCACGCATCGGCAGACGCTGGTGCACGTGTCGAGCGACTACGTGTTCGACGGGACGAAGAGTGGCTGGACGGAAGGCGACGACCTGGCGCCGCTGTCGGTGTATGGACAGACGAAGGCCGCCGGCGACCTCGCCGTGTCGGTCACGCCGCGTCACTACCTGCTCCGTACGAGCTGGGTCGTCGGTGACGGCAAGAACTTCCTCCGCACGATGGCCGATCTCGCCTTGCGCGGCATCTCGCCGAGCGTCGTCGAGGACCAGGTGGGGCGTTTGACGCACACGTCCAACCTCGCCGCCGCGATCGCCCATCTCGTGCGGGGCAAGGCCCCGTACGGCACGTACAACATCACCGACGGCGGCGCCGAGGTCAGCTGGGCCGACATCGCCAAGGCTGTGTACGTGGCAAACGGCCGCTCGGCCGATGACGTGATGCCGGTCTCGACAGAGGCGTACTACGCCGGCAAGGGCAGCATCGCCCGCCGCCCCGCGCGCAGCACCCTCGACCTGTCCAAGATCGAGGCGACCGGCTACGTCGTCCCCGTGTACGAGCCGGGCGTCCTCTGAGTAGTGCACGCCCTGGCTTGGCGGGTCAGCGGAGTGCTTGTCCGACATTGAGTGGCACCTACGCGGTCACCGATCGCAATGCGCACCGGCGAACGCTGCCGCGCAACTGAATTCGGAGGCCGGCTCAGTGGGCCGTACAGCCCAGCCTGCGTGGCCCCGCAGCGGGGTTGAGTTATCCACAGGTAGGACCGATTCTGCGTGCATCGGGCATCCTGCTGGCCCATTCTCGAAGAGTGCCCCCAGTGACGTATGCCCAGGCTGCGCGAGAACGGCTGGACTCGTGAAGCGATCAGGACCGCTCTCGCCCGCGGGTCACTCCGCAGACTGGCGCGGCTGGTACGACGCGGGCGGCTGCTCTACCGACCAGATGACCGCCGCCGTCGCTGGTGGCCGACTGGGGTGCCTCACGGGGTTGCGTGACCAGGGGGTGTGGGTGCCTCCGACCACTCACCCGCACATCATCACTCCTCGTTGGGCGGAGTCCACCGGGTCGCACTACACCGGGGAAGAGCACTACCGGGTCGACCGCAGGCGGGATCTCAACGCGACATCCGACGGGTACCGGGTCGTGCGCCTCACGTGGGAGCAGTGCTTTGTCTCCTGGCCGACAACAACCACCCAGCTGCTCGCTCACTTGAGGACCCGCCAGTACCGCCGGCCACCATCAAGGTCGTGAGTCCCGACATTGAGTGGCGCTCACGCGGTCGCCGATCTCTCTATGAACTGGCGCCCGCTCCAGTGCCACTGAGTGTCGGAAGGTGGTCGATGTCGGTTCCGGTTGTCGCCGGGCTGCCCGAGTAGCTCAGACTGTCGGCCGGGTCGGGCAGGCCTTCGGGTCACGCAGCCGCTGTACGAGGCCGAGACCGGTCACCATGACGGCCATCCCCGCCGTCGAGATCAGCCCCGGATTCAGGTGCAGCATCAGAGCGGCGATAGGCAGTGACGCGGCAGCCGCCGCGGCGCAGGGGGCGCATCCCCAGACCGGAGTCCGGCCCGCGCCGGGGCCCGGAACGTACGTGGCCAGGCTGGCCGCCCCGAACACCGAGGCAGCGCCAACGAGGACCATCCAGACAACCGATGCGTAGGTGAGGCCGCCCCCGGCTGCCGTCAGCCCCAGCCAGGCCAGGGGTGCGACGATCACGCCGACCAGCACCCGACGCGGCAGCGCCGAACGGACTGGCGCAGTCGCGACGGGCTGCGGAGCTTCGTGGATCTCGATCACGAGACCACTGTATACCCCATGGGGTATTGTTTCGAGAGGAGATCCACCCCGTCTCTATCCTGAGGATTCTCACTCCTCGTTGCCACGGTCGCGCCGCCTCCGCGCGATAAAGGGCCTCCGGACTTCTCAGATCTGAGAAGGCCGTTGTAGGGTGTCGGCCATGTCAGCCCGCCGGAGCAGCAGCCGAGCCCGTCGCGCGATCCGCCACGGATGGGTGCCGAGCGCGCTCAGAGTGACGCTGGGGCTGGCCCTGTTGGTCGGGCTCTCCGGGCTGGCACTGGCCACATACCTCTTCTCCGGGAACCAGCTCGTCGGACAGAGCGGACCCAGCCTCGCCGTACCGCTTGTCGCCTCCGCTGCGGCAGCGGACGGTACGGAATCGGCCAGTCCCGACGCCACATCAGCAACCATCGGCGCCAGCGACCCGGCTCAGCCGCCCACCCCCCTGGCACCCGCGTCAGCGTCACCGAGCCCAGCCGGACAGGCCCGCGCGACCGCGGCCGAGGTGACCGCCAAGGCCGTACCGCCCACCGCCACCACTGCGGCGGCCCCGTCCAGCGCAGCGCCCCCATCCAGCGCGGCCCCCCCGTCCGCCGTGGCGCCCCCGTCCACGGTGGCAAGCGCCTCGTCTGCGGCCACATCCGCCCCGGCGAGCGACCCCAGCTCGTACGAGCAGCAGGTGCTGGCGCTGACGAACGCGCAACGTACTGCCGTCGGGTGTCCGGTGCTGACCTGGAACGGCACGCTCGCCTCGGTCGCCCGCGCCCACAGCCAAGACATGGCGACGAACAACTATTTCGACCACAACAGCCTGGACGGAACCACGCCGCAGCAGCGGATCACGGCGGCCGGCTACGTGTACACGCAGATGGCCGAGAACATCGCCGCTGGACAGGCGACGCCGGCTGACGTCATGGCCAGCTGGATGGGCAGTGCCGGCCACAAGGCGAACATCCTCAACTGCGCTCTCACCGAGATGGGCGTGGGGTATGCGACGGGCGGCACGTACGGCTCGTACTGGACCCAGGACTTCGGCACCCCCTGAGACCGCCTCATCGACATCCGTCGAGGGCTGGAGCTACGGGACGTAGTATGCGCTGCTGACCGGTCCGCTCTCCGACACCGACACGGAACTGCTCGACGAGCTTGCTGCCGCGATCAGCGACGACATCGACCCGGAGCTTGTCGGGTCCTGGTTGCACCTGAACCCGTTGCGGATCCCCGCGGAGCTCATGAGCTACAGCCCGAAGACCGGCCCTCGCCAGGTGACACTCCGCCCGGGGTTGGCCACGTAGCCCTCAGACAGAGGTATGGGGGTGGTTCCCGCCCGGTCTTCTTCTGGAGGACCATGGCTCCGAGCTTGGGGATAAGCCGGACCCTCAGGACGGGAACCACCACCACTCGGGAGACTAATACCGGCGCCTGGATTGCCCGACCTTGAGGCCGGAACTGTCAACAAAGTGTCCGATAACCAACGAGTGGACAGCCCACCAGGCACAATCGCCCCATGCCGATCCGCTGGATGTACCTGTTCCTGGACACCCCTGCGGCCGACGCGGCCAGGTCATGGACGTACTGGGCCGACATCACCGGGTCGACGTCGTCGCCGGTACGAGGCGAGCACGGGCAGTTCGCGACGCTGCTTCCCGCCCGCGGTGACGCGTGGCTCAAGGTACAGGCGGTGGACGAAGGGTCCGGCGGCGTACACCTCGACATCGACACCGACGATCGGGGCGCCTTGGTCGCGAGGGCGCTTGAGCTGGGCGCGACGGTACGGGGCAGCTACCACGACGTCGTCGTGCTCCGGTCGCCGGCGGGGATCGTGTTCTGCGCGACCGTCGGCGAGACCGGCGCGGTCGATCGGCGCCTCGACGCGCTCGCCGACCAGGCCTGCCTCGACATCCCCCCGTCCCGGTTCGTCGCGGAGGTCGCCTTCTGGCGCGACCTCACGGGTTGGGTAGCGTCCGAGATCACCGACGATGACGAGTTCGTCTCGCTGCGGCGTCCCACGGACCTGCCCGTACGGATCCTGCTCCAGCGCCGCGACGACGAGACGCCCGCGGCGGCCCATGTGGACTTCGCCACCGGAACGCGAGCCGCCGAGACGGAGCGACATCGACGGGCGGGTGGCGAGGTCGTCTCCGTACACGCTCAGTGGACCGTGATGCGCGACCCGGTGGGCCGCATCTACTGCCTCACCGACCGCGACCCGGCCACCGGGACACCCTTCTGATCCGCCTCGCGTCCAGACCCCCTCGTCGCGAACCGCGAGGCTCCAGCACCGCTAGCGTGGGCAGCATGGTGGACGAGGAGCCCGGGGCCGACGAGCATGCGTACGAGGACAGGCTCGAGCCGCTGCACCTGATCCGCCGCTCGCACGTCGTCCTGCGTGCCGGCACGCTGATGCTCGGTGCCGGAACGAGCGGGCTTCGGGTGCGGGAGGTGATGGGCGCCGTCGCCCGGACCGTCGGCGTCGAACAGCTCAACGCCCAAGTCACATTCACCAACATCGTGCTCACGGTGGGCCGCCGCGGCATCTTCCGCACCCAGGTCGCCGAGACGCGCCCGAGCGTGAACGCCGACCGGATCTCGATGCTCCAGAGCTTCGCACACGATCTCCCCGCGCGCGCCACGGTCGCCGAGGTCGAGGAGCGTCTCGACGCGATCGAACGCGCGCCCCGCCGGTACCCCGCCTGGCTCCTCGTGGTCCTCGTGGCTCTCGCGTGCGCCTCGGTCGCGGCGCTGTCCAACGGAGGTGCCCGGGAGGTGGCGGCGGTACTGCCTGCGTCGGCGCTCGCGTACGCGCTCCACCGCACACTCACGCGACTCCAGCTCAACCACCTCGCGGTCGTGCTCACCTCGGCGGCGATCGCGTCCGGCGCCTACGTGGGCTTCGCCGCCATCCTCACCGCGATCATCGGGTCACCCAGCCCGCGGTTCGCCGCCGGCTTCATCTGCGCGTCGATCTTCCTCATCCCTGGTTTCCCCCTCGTCACCGCTGGGTTGGACCTCACCAGGATCGATCTCGACGTCGGCGCACCACGCCTCACGTACGCAGCCATGGTCGTGGTCGCGATCGCCATCGGCGTCTGGCTCGTCGCGGTGCTCGCTGGCGTCTCCCCCGATCCGGTGGCCCCGATCGCCGGACATTCCGCGCTCGTCTGGACCGCCCGGGTCACCGCGAGCTTCTTCGCGGTGTTCGGATGGGCGACGATGTTCAACGTTCCGATCCGGACGGCGCTGGCGTCCGGCATCGTCGCCGTCCTCGGCAACGTGCCGCGGCTGATCATGCTCGACAACGGCGTCAAGGCTCACATCGCGACGTTCGTGGCCTCCGTGCTGTTCGGGCTGCTCTGCGCGCTCGCGGCTCGGTGGTTCTCGATGACGAAGATCATCATGACCGTACCGACCTTGCTCGTCGCCATCCCCGGCTCGTCGGCGCTGCGGACGCTGATCTACTTCGACCGCGCCGACGTGCTCAGCGCGATCGAGTCAGGGGTTTCGACCGTACTGGTCGTCATCGCGATGATCGCCGGACTCTCGGGAGCCCGCATGCTCACCGACCCCGAATGGGCGTTCACCCGGCAGGATCCTGCGCTTCCGGATCCTTCCCGGGTGCCGACACGGAGCCAGTTGTAAGGGCTGTACGGTCCGGCCGCCCCCGGTTCGCGTACGCGCGGGCAAGTCGGTGCGCCACGATCACGACGGCGAGCCACGCGAGGCCCAGCAGCCAGGCGCCCACGACATCGCTCAGCCAGTGATGGCCGAGGTAGACGCGGCTGAGCCCGATGGCGATCGCGTAGGCACTGCCCACGATCACGGCCGCCCACCTCGCGCGCTGGGTGTGAAGGATCAGCAGGGTGCAGTACACGAGGATGCCGGTGATGACGGTCGCGTTCAACGTGTGGCCTGACGGGAAGCTGGCCGACGACTCGTACGGCGGAACAGCCTCTGCCAGCGGCGGGCGGCCTCGGCCGACCAGCGACTTGATGGCCATCGTCATGGCAAGTGAGCCGGCGGCGGCCACCACCGCGAGGATGAGCGGCCGAACGACGCGCGAGATCCTGACGAGGATTCCGGTGACGACGACCGCGATGATCGGCATCCCGACCGGCCCGCCGGTCATCGTGAACCAGTTGACCACCGTCGTGACGACCGGCGTCCGGCTCGCGACCATCGCGTTCAGCACCGGCTGGTCGAAGCCTACGATCCCGTTGTTGGCCGTGACCGCCTCGTACACCTCCCCGAAGGCCCACCCCAGCAGCGTCGCGAAACCGAGGCCGACCGCGCTGACAACCAGGAGCAGGACCAGCGGCTGGCGCAGCCACTCCCCGAGGTCGGTCCAGCGCGATGCCGTAGGGGTCATCGGGCAAGTCTGGCAGGTCGTCCCGAACGCGGGCGGATGTCGGTGTCGTGTGGTTGGCTCGTGGCCGTGGCTGTGGGTCGGTCCGTACGCGGCGAGGGCCCCGTGACGCTGCGCGAGATCCGCGTCGCGTTCTTTCGCAACCTCACCCTCGGCCGGCCTCGGAGCCACGGCCCGACCTCGTCACAGCTGCTCGAGGCGTTTGCTGAGGCTGGCGCGAGGGCGCCCAGCCACGTCGGCAGGAACGGCACGGTCGTCTACTACCACCCGACCGGGCCCACCCTCGTCCGGCGTGTGACGAAGCTGCTCATCCCGATGTGCGGCTATCGGGACATGGTGACGGTACGCTCCGGCGTCGCCCTCATCGAGCTCGACCGGCGCCTCCGTGGGCTCGGCGACGGCGAGGTCATCCTCTCAGGCGGTGATGATCACGACAGCCCTCGCCTCGTACGGGCCGATCGGGATCGTGAACCCGCCGAGGGCGTCCACGGTGTCCAGCTCGTCGCCCGTCGCCAGATCGATGACCGACCCCGCCGGGATCTGGTCGGCCTGCACCCGGGCCGACAGCTCTTCGCCACCGAAGTTGCAGACGGTGACCTGGGTACGGCCCGACTCGAGCCGGTTGACCATGACGAGGAGACTCTTCGCGGAGACCTCCGGGACAGCCACCAGCGATCCGGTCGCCAGCCCGTGCACGCTGCGGACCGTCAGCAGCTCCGACAGCCGCCTCGCGAACGAGGTCGGATCCTCGAGCTGTTCGGGCAGCGACCCGTAGAGGCATGTCGCCCTGGGCATCCCCGCCGCCGAACCGGTGGCTTCGGCCGCGTGGCCGAGCAGGTCGTACGCCCCGCGCTCGATCCAGCGCGTGTCTCCAGTCGCGACAAGGGACTTCACGTCCGCCAGGTCCAACGGCAGCGCGCCCGTCAGGTCCCACCCGGACAAGGCGAAGACGCCGGGCTGCCAGGCGTTGTACGCGGCGAGCAGCAGGTGCGCCGACTTGATCCTCTCGACATCAGCCGGCGACAACGCCGAGAGGTCGGTGATTCCCAAGCTGGCCGCGACCACGGAGGCAGTCGTACAGGCGATGCCGTTCTGGACGAACGGCAGGTTGTACGGAGCCGACTCCCCCGTGAGTGCCTCGCGCAGCGTCTCTCGTACTGTCGCCGCCAGCTCGCGGCCGGTCAGCTCCTGACCACCGAGGAAGTACAGGTCGTCGCGGTGGCGGGTCTCGAAGTGGACCAACTCGTACGTGAGCTCGTCGTGGTTCTGCAACGCGTGGACGAGAGAGCTCTGGTCGATGCCCGCGGCGATCGCGGAGTTGAGCATCAGCCGCAGGAACTCGGTGTCGCCGGTCGCCATCGCGTACTGGGCGGCGGGCCTGGTGATGAAGTCGTAGCTCAGGTCGGGCCCGATCCTGCCCGTCTGAGCGATGTCGTCGATCGAGAGGTTGAGCTCCTGGAACGTGAACCCGCCCACCTTGCGGACCATCGACCCAATGAGCTGGTTCGCGGCCTGCGACAGAGGATGTCCCTCCGACCATGCAGGCGCGTCGACTGTCTTCTCGATACCGAGGAAGCCGTTGGCGTCGAGGCGGAGACCGCCGGAGCCCAGGTCGAGCAGCGAGTGGAGCGCGTCGCCCATGACGAGCCGCATGCCGGCGAACGTCGGGTCGAGCCAGTTGATCGAGGGCTGACCGTCCTTGAAGTAGTGGAGGTAGACCCAGCGATGCGGGTGGCCGTCGACGTCGTACACGACCCGTGTCGCCGACCAGTTGGTCTCCTTCTGGCCGGGTTCGTAGAAGATCACCCGCTGGAGCGCGCCGATGATGTAGCCGGCCTCGGCGAGCGCCGTCTCGGTCGCGGGGTCGAGGTTGGCGGAGTCCTTGTCTTCCGGTACGTCCGGGAGCAGGCCCCAGGCATCCTCGGGGATGTCGACCATGTGATACAGACCGGGGAAGTCGCGGAACGCCATCTCCGCGAGCCGGAAGTCGGAGCCTTTGCCCGTGTGACCAGGCACGATGTCGTCGAGGACCGTGCCGCCGTGGGACAGGGCGACTTCGCAGAGCGTGCGGAAGTCCTCGTCGGTCCCGAACAGGGGGTCGATCGCCATGCTGATCCGGTCGAAGTGACCGTCGATGCTCGGGGTGTGCTCCCAGCCGGTGATGCCCCCGGCGAGCTTCAGCGGACCTGTGTGGAGGCCGTCGATGCCGATCCGCTCGAACGCCTCCCACAGCTCCTCGGACCCGATCGACGCCAGGAACGAGGTGCCACGGCCGGCGATGTGCGACAAGGGGTACGCGGTGTACCAGACCGACGTCTTCTGTACGGCCGAGCGCGGGTCAGGTTCCGCGTACGAGTTGGACCACATGAGGTGGTTGCCCGCCAGTTGCCGCGCCATCATCTTCGCGTCGATGAGCATCGACTGCTCGAGCAGCCACGTCACGTACGCGGAGTTGCGAGCGTCCGCGGCGAACGGCGGCGGCGGTACGACCTGCTCCAGGGCCCGTCGCCTCGCACGGGGGCGCAGCCTCTTGGGACGCGCCGGATACCTCCGCGCCTCGTAGCTGATCTCGGGGACGACGTCGACTTCGGCATCCACCAGTGGATCATTCACGCTCATGCCACCACGGTAGTGACTCCGCGAAGGCTGTCCTAGATGCGCGCCGAGGGCGAGGGCGTGCCGATCTCACCGCGTCGCTGACTGTGGACCGGGACACCTCCCAGCGGGGCCGGCTCGTGCACGATGACGTCCAGAGTGCCGCGGTGGACCTCCACGACCGCACGCTCAGGGAGCGGTACGGCCGCTTCGACCGCCCACTGGGTCGAGGTGACGACGACCGAGTCGGCGCGCTGGGCGAGCCGCAGCACGTAGGTGTCGGGCGTGGACTCGGGCTTGAGCTTGGCGGGTTCCGACTGGCCGTACCCGTACAGCGCCTCGGGGGTCAGCAGGAGACAGTTGAGCGCCTCGGGGTTGTCGGCCGGGTCGTCGACCCACAGGTCGCGGGTGATGAACGCGGCCGCCTCGACGATGGCGTCCGGCCACGAGGCCGTACGGCGGAAGAAGTGGAGCACCAGCCCGAAGTACAGCTCGGAGTCTGTGGTGCCGCCAAGCGGGCGGAGGTGGTTGTCGGCGTAGTAGGTGCGCATCCGGTCGGTCACCGGAAACTGGCCGTTGTGTTCGAACGCCACCTGGCCCTCTTCGAACGGGTGGCAGTTGCGGAGCTCGACAGGGATGCCCACCGATGCGCGCCGGAGGTGCACCAGCGCGGCGTCGCCCTCGACCGCGGCCAGGGCCGGCTCATAGTCGGGATCCGACCACGCCGGCAGCGCACCCTTCACGATCTGCAGGTCACCGGCGGCGTCGTGCCAGGCGACCCCCCACCCGTCCTTGTGCTTGTGCGACAGCTCCCGGTAACCCTCGGACGAGCCCAGGACACCGTGCAACTGCTCCGGCCCCCGGGCGACCACACCCAACAAGCGACACATCCTGTCCGACTCCTTCTTCTAGGCCGGCTCGAGGTCGACTGCGATCGGCGCGGCCGACGTCCGGCGCGTCCCCATCCTGACCTGCAGCCAGGAGGCAAGTCGGGTCAGGAGCCAGTTGATGAGCACATAGATCAGCGCGATCACCAGGTAGGTCTGGATCATGTAGTGGTAGTAGGCGACGAGTTCCTTGCCCTGCTGCATGAGCTCGCCGAAGCTGACGACGTAGCCGAGCGTCGAGTCCTTGAGCAGAGACACGAGGCCGGTGAGCAGGTTGGGCAGCACGATCCGGAACGCCTGCGGCAGCACGATCTGGGTGAGGACGAGACCGGGCCCCATCCCCAACGACTGACCCGCCTCCCACTGGCCTCTGTCGACGGCCTTGATGCCCGCGCGGAAGACCTCCGCCGTGGACGCGCTCGACACGAGGATCATCGGAACGACGAGCATCCAGAACACCGGCAGCACAAGGCCGGACCGCGGCAGGGCAAGCAGGAACGCATACACGACGAGAATCATCGGCATGGACCGGAAGAACTCGATCCACGCCGTGCTGATCCTCGACAGCACCCGCCGCCGCGACAGCCGCCCGAGCGCAAGCACCAGCCCCAGCGGGAACGCCACCACCGCAGCCACACCCGTCGCGAGGAACGTGTTCCCGATCCCGTCGACGATGAGCGCCTTGACGATCGGCGTGTAGGTGAAGAACTGCCACTTGTACGCGGCGAGCTGGCCGTTGACGGCGAACTGCCAGACCGCTCCCGCGACGAGCAGCAGGACGAGGACAGCGGCGGCGACCGTGCTGATGAGGATCCGCGTACGGCCTCGGGGGCCCGGCTCGTCGAACAGGACGCGGGTCGCGGTGTCGGCGGACATCAGATGCTCCCGATCCGGGACTTGGACACGAGCCGCTCGAGCCACGAGCCGACGCCGCCGGCGCCGAGCGCGAAGACGAGGTAGACGGCACCGGACAGCAGGAAGAGCACGACGGCCTCGGCGTAGCGGATGTTGAGCTGCTGCGTGACGTTGGTGATGTCGGACACTCCGACCGCCGACGCCAGCGAGGAGCCGATGAGGATGCCGATGAAGTTGTTGACCAACGGCTGCACCATCGTACGGAACGCCTGCGGAAGGATGATCAGCCGCAGCTGCGTACCGAACGACATTCCGAGCGCCCGCGCCGCCTCGGACTGTCCGACGCTGATCGTGTTGATGCCCGACCGGACGGTCTCGCAGATGAACGCGGACCCCGCCAGCACGAGGCCAAGCACGCCGCACCAGAACAGCGGGAAGAGGAGCCCGATGTCGGGCAGGCCGAACACGATGAGGATCAGCAGGGTGAGCAGCGGCACGTTGCGGAAGAACTCCACATAGGCCGTCCCCACGATCCGAAGCGGCGTGATCGGGCTGACCCGGAAGACCGCGACGATCGTGCCGATGACCAGCGCGCCGACGAACCCGAGGATCGTGAGACCCACGGTCGTGAGCACGCCGTTCAGCAGGAACGACGCGTTGTCGCGGAGCATCTGCCAGATCTGGTTCATGGAGGCCTCCCAACGGCATGGGCCCGGCGAGGGCCGCAAGGACCCCCGCCGGGCGTCGAGGACTAGCTGCCCGCGACCGAGCCGATCTTCGGCGGCGTCGGCACGCCGTCGACGTACACGCCGACGGTCGCCTGCCACAGCTTCAACCAGTCGCCGGAGTCGAAGATCTTCTGCAGGAAGGCGTTCACGAACGCCTTGGCCGCCGGGTCGTCCTTGTTCACGCCGACACCGTACGGATCGACCGTGAACGGCGTGCCCACGACCTTGAGATCGGGGTTCTTGACCGCGTTCCCGAGCAGGATCGACTCGTCGAGGATGTACGCGTCGGCGCGTCCCTGCTGCACCGCCGCGACGCAGGAGTCGTTGTCGGCGAACAGCGTCGGGGTGTTGCCGGGCACAAACTTCTCGATCGCCGTGATCGCCGTCGAGTTCGACTCGGTGACGAGCTTCTTCCCCTTCAGGTCGTCGACCGTCTTGATCGTCGTGTTGTCGGCACGCACCTGGATCGAGTCACCCGACGAGTAGTACGGCCCGGCGAACGCGATCTTCTGGGCACGGGGGACGGTGATCGAGTACGTCGCCACGACGATGTCGACGGTGTTGTTCTGCAACATCGTCTCGCGGGTGTCGACCGAGGTCTGGGAGACCTGGGTGAGCTTGCTCACGTCTGTGCCGCCCGTGATGTAGTGCGCGAGCAGGTCACCGATCCCCGCGTCGAAGCCGACGATGCGGCCCGTCGTCGGGTCCTTGAGCGAGAAGATCGCGCCCGTTGTCGTACCGCCCCGCTTGATGTAGCCCTGGCTCTTGATCTTGGTCGCCCAGGAGCTGGCTGACACCACCGAGGCATCAGCAACCGGACCGGCCTTGATGACGGCGTCGTACGCGTCCTGGGAGATCTGCCGGTTCGCATTGGAGGAACCGGTGCCGGAGGCGCTGGCACTGCCCCCCGAGGTCGGCGGGGTACCGGACGAGCAGGCCGCCAAGGCGACGGCAGCGGTGGATCCGGCGGCGACGTAAAGGAGGCCGCGACGGCTGAAGTCGTACATCATGTGTTCCTTTCAGTGGTGGAGGAGCTTGGACAGAAAGTCCTTCGCGCGCTCCGACTGGGGGTTGTCGAAGAACTCGCCAGGCGTGTTCTGCTCGACGATCAGGCCGGCGTCCATGAAGCAGACCCGGTCACAGGCATGGCGGGCGAAGCCCATCTCGTGGGTGACGACGAGCATTGTCATGCCTTCCGATGCCAGTTCACCCATGACGTCGAGCACCTCGGAGATCATCTCAGGGTCGAGGGCCGACGTCGGCTCGTCGAAGAGCATCAGCTGGGGGTTCATGGCGAGGGCCCGGGCGATCGCGACCCGCTGCTGCTGACCACCGGACAGCTCCGCCGGGTAGCTGTCCGCCTTGTCGGAGAGTCCTACGCGGGCGAGCAACGCGTCGGCCTCCGCCTCGGCGTCTGCCTTCGCGATCTTGCGGACGTGGATCGGCGCCAGGCTCACATTCTCCCGTGCCGTGTAGTGCGGAAACAGGTTGAACGACTGGAACACCATGCCGACCTGTGACCGCAGATCCGCGAGCGCCTTGCCCTCCTGCGGCAACGGCTGCCCGTCGATCGTGATGCTGCCGCTCGTCATCGTCTCGAGCCGGTTGATGCAACGGCACAGCGTCGACTTGCCCGAGCCCGAGGCGCCGACGAGCGCGACCTTCTCGCCCCGGCCGATGTCCAGGTCGACGCCGCGCAAGGCCTCGAACGATCCGAAGGCCTTGCGGACTCCCCGGATCTCGACCAACGGCGTGGCTGTCATTTCGTCAATCTAAGAGGGAAGCTCGCCTCGCGGGCACGTTTCCAGAACTCCAATGATCACGATCCGGTCAGTCGCACACCCCGCGGTGGGGACTTCAGGTGGTTCCGGTGAGCAACGCCCGGTAGAAGAGCACGCCTCTGACCAGAGAATCAGCGGTCACACGCTCGTCGACACCGTGCACCGAGGCCCGTTGGGCCGACGACATGTACAGGGGTGAGAGGCGGTAGACGGCCGAGGCGATCCGGGCGGCGTGACGGGCGTCGCTGGCGCCGAGCATCGTGTACGGGACGGTGAGCGCGTCCGGGTACGAGGCGGCGACGGCTCTCCCGATCGCGTCCCAGCGCTCGTCGAAAGGAGACGCCGGAGTGGGCTCGTGCCCCTCGAGGACTCGTACGTCAACTGTCAGCGAGGCACCCACGGCGCGGCGAACGACCTTCTCCACATGGCCGACGGCGTCGGCGAGGGTGCTCGATGTGGCGACGCGCATATTGACGATCGCGGTGGCACGCGACGCGAGGACGTTCGGTGCGGACGAGCCGGTGAGCATCGTCGCGGCCGTCGTCGTACGGACCATGGCGGCCAGCTCGGCGCTGACGAAGGGGAACACCCGGGCCAGCAGGGGGCGAAGCCGATCGGCACGGGCGAGGACGAGCCCGAGCGGAACCGGGACGTACGGGGCGAGCTGGCTGAACATCCGTACCGCGATGTCGTCGAGCACCGCCGGGTGGGGGTTCCGCTCGAGAGCGGAAAGGGCTCGCCCGAGCGCAGCGGTCGGGCTGTGGCGCGGCGGCGTGGACGAGTGAGCCGGCTTGCGCGGGTCGGCGGACACGCTCACCTCGAGGTTCGCGACGCCCTTCTCCGCGACGCCGACGACGGCCACCTGCCGTGTCAGGCCGGGAACGACGCCCGTGGTGACGGCACCGCCCTCGTCGACGACGAGTGCGGGCTCGACGCCTCGGCGCTCCAGCTCGGCGATGGCTGCGACCGCTGACGGTCCGTCCAGCTCCTCGTCGCCACCGAGCGAGAGGTACAGGTCGTGATGGGGTGCCCAGCTCTCGGCGACAAGATCATCGACCGCCTCGAGCAGAGTCAGCAACGCGCCCTTGTCGTCGAGCGTTCCCCGCCCGTACACGGTCAGCCCGTCGTCGCTGTCCATGACCACCCCCGCAAAGGGCGGATGGCTCCAACCGACAGCGGCCCAGTCCTCCGTCGGCGCGGGCACGACGTCCTGATGGGCCATGAGCAGTACCGGCCCGAGCGAGGTCGCGCCCGGACCATCACCGGTCCCGGCGAGGCGAAGCAGCAGTCCAGCCCGGCCGACCGTCGTGACCTGGGCGGTGGCGAACAGGGTGGGATAGAGCTCACGCAGGAGGGCGTGGAAGTCGTCGAAGACCTGTGCCGTCTCGGACGTCAGCGGGCCGGCGTCGGGCGGCGTGACCGTCTCGACGCGGACCAGCTGCGACAGCCGTCCCGCGAGCGTGGGCGCGTCGCGCGTCATGCTCGGACCTCTTCCTCCGGCAGTGCGTGGGAGGCCGGTGAGGAGGTGAAGGCGACCTTCGGCACTGTGAGGAGCGTGAGGAGTGCGACCACGGCCGTACCGCTGCAGATGATCCACACGGTGATGTAGCCGGACATCGGGGCTGCCGTCCCGGAGGTGACGCCCTGGACGAGTGCGATCGCGAAGGCCGCGCTCGCGAAGGAGCCGCCGACGGTCTTGGTCATGTTCGTCAGGCCGGTGGCCATGGCCGTCTCCCCGATCGGGGCGGCCGAGGCCGCGGCTGCGGGGAGCGCCGCGACCAGCGCGCCCGAACCCAGTCCGGCGATGATCATGCAGGTCGTGACCTCGACGATGTTGCCGTGGAGAAGGATCAGCCCGAAGTAGCCGACTCCGATCATCCCGGTCGCGCCCACCAGCAGGAGCCGGGGCGTGAACGATGCGCTGATCCGCGCGAACGTGGCGGCGCCGATGAGGAGGCTGAGGACATATCCGCCGATGAGGTACGAGGCGGTGGCCGAGGTGAGGCTCAGTCCGTAGCCGTACACAGCCCGGTCCGTTCGGACGAAGGTGGACAACGCGCCCTGCGCGCCGAGCAGGCTGACGCCGATGAGGGCCGAGGTGAGGAAGACCGGCCACAACGTCGGCTGGGTGACGAGGCGGATGTCGACCAGCGGCGAGTCCGTCCGGCGTTCCATCCACACGAAGAACGCGATGATCGCGATTCCTGCGATGACAAGGCCGATCACGAGTGGGGTGATGCCGGCGAGGCGTACCAGGCTGAGCCCGCCGGTGATGGCGAGCAGGCCGAGGGAGAGTACGACGGCGCCGCGGGTGTCGATGCGGCCGCCCGAGCGCTCGCCCGGGTCGGCGACGAAGCGCCACACCACGACGAACGCGACGGTGATGAGTGCGGCCGGTACGGACAGGACGATCCAGAGGCGGTCCTTGAACAGCACGCCGAGCTGGCCCGCGGCGAGTGCGCCGGAGATCGCGCCGATCTGGAGGGCGACGACGATGACGCCCGAGGCGCGCCGGGTGAGAGCGGCGGTGTCGGGCAGACGCCGGGCGCGGGCGTAGATGATCGCGACGTTGAGCGGTAGCCACACCACGTAGAAGCCCATGAGCGCCCACAGCGTGAGGAACAGCGGGAAGCTCGGCGCAATGGCGACCCCCCAGGCCGATGCGCCCGTGAGGATCAGCGTGCCGAGCAACACCCGCCGATGCCCGTACATGTCGCCAAGTCGCGCCAGGAGCGGTACGACGATGGCTGACAGCAGGAGCTGTACGGCCTCGAGCCAGTTGATGTCCGCGTCGTGAATGGCGAGCTTGCGGGCGATGTCGCTGAACAGGGGTGTGTAGTAGCCCTGGATCACGCCGGAGGTGAACTCCACCACCGCGAGCCCTCCGACCACGCCCCCCGCGAGCGCTGTGCGCTTGGTCATGGCTGATCTTGACACGGTTCCCGCCCTGATCCGCGGCCACACAGGAAACATCCTCGCATGCTGTGGCGCGGATGCCTGTGCAGTCGGATCTTCGCCGGTGCGGTCGCGGGGAGGGTCAGTGGGAGTGGAGCCAGAAGATGACGTCGGCGGTGACCTCGTCGCGGTTGATCTCGTTGAAGACCTCGTGGCGGGCACCCGGGTAGACCGTGACGGCGACGTCGGTCACGCCGGCATCCTTGTACCGTCGGCCGACCAGCTCGGTGAGCTCGCCACCACCCGCGAGCGGGTCGTCGGATCCCGAGATGATGAGAATCGGGAGGTCGTGACGGACGCTGGTGGGTCGTGCGAGGAGCTCGCCGTTCGCGAAGAGTGCCGGCGTCGTGCTGGCCGGAAGAGCGAAGCCGCACAGCGGGTCGGCGACGTACTTGTCGACCTCGGCCTCGTCGCGGGTCAACCACTCGTACCCCGTCCTCGGTTCGAAGCCGGCGTTGAAGGCGCTCAGATCGCCGGCGGGCGCAGAGGCCATGCCGGCAGCCATGACGTCGATGGCGGTCGAGCCGGACAGCACGACGCCGTCGTACGCGTCGGAGCTCTCCAGCAGCAGGTTCTGTGTCGCGAACGACCCCATGGAGTGGCCGATGAGGTACAGCGGCAGGCCCGGATGAGCGGCGCGGAGGATCGCGCCGTACTGCGCCATATCCCTCCAAAGGGCGGGGAACCCCGCCTCGCCGAAGTCACCGGGCGTCTCGTCGATCGTTTGCCCATGGCCGCGGTGATCCGTGGAGCCGACGTGGTACCCGGCGGCGTTGAGCGCCTCCGCCAACCGGGCGTACCGCAGGGAGTGCTCCGCGAGACCGTGAGCGACCTGCACGACTCCTCGTACGGGCTCAACCCCTGTCGGCCACTCGTAGGTGGCGATCGTCAAGCCGTCTTGGGCAGAGGTGAAATCAGCGGTGATCACGTCCCCCAGCCTAGGACGCCGTCACCCTCGCCAAGCTGCTTTCCGAACCTTCGGCACAGGCTGGACGCGGAGGGGGTCGCATGTCCTTTCAGGTCATCTCAGAGCCCGGACAAGGCCATTTCGTCAACCTGAGAGTGTTTCTCGGCCATCTCTTAGCAGATGGAAACGTTCTCTTGACGATTAAGACCTTTCAATAGACGGGTGTGGTCTTTGAGGGGAGTAGTCGTCGGGGCGTGCGTCCTGACCGTCCTGAGCGGCTGCATGCCCGTGGACGCCGGTAAGTCCAGCCCCACCATCTCCGTGACTCCCCCGGTGGCCTCCGTCGCCCCCACCGCCCCGGCGAGCGCTGCACCCCTCGACGCCGCCGGATTCCAGGACCGTGTGGGCGCTGCCGCCGCGACCGTACCGACCGGCACCTTCGTCCTCGTCATCAAGACCGGGCTGGTCACGGGTGACCTGACGCTCAAGTACAACGGCGCGTACGACGACACAGACTCCAACACCCCGCGGTGCCGCCTCGACGGTACCCAGAACGGCCAGCCACTGACAGTGATCATGGTCGGCGACAAGCTCTATACCAAGGCAGGTACGACCACATACGCCCTGTCGTCGCTCTCGGACTCGGTCGCTCGGCTCGGCCTCGCCACCGTACGGCCCGACCTGCCGACGCTCGTCAGCCTCATCGGCTCTTCCGTCCATGGTCTGACCGACGTCGGACCTGACACCGTGAACGGCCTCACGGTCGAGCGCTGGCGCGCGCTGGTCGACTCGAGCGTGTTCGCCCCGACCGCGACCGGCAGCACGACCGTCAACCTGTGGCTCGACTCCACCGATCTGCTCCGCCAGGTCTCGTACAGCCTGACAACCGGTGGCCTCATCTCGGCAACGACGACCGTCACCATCACGTACGGCAACTTCAACAGTGCCGTCGACATCGTCGAGCCCGGTCCGTCCGAGGTCCGTTGACCCCGGACGGGTTGTCCGTCAGATGCTGCTCGGCCCGGCCCAGAGGTTGAGGCCGCCCTCGGTCGCGTGCTGGTCGATCGCCGCGAGCTCGCCATCGGTGAACGTGATGTTCGTCACAGCCGCGACAGAGTCCTCGAGCTGCTTGACGCTGGATGCGCCGACGAGAGCCGAGGTCACCGTTCCGCGGCGCAGGACCCATGCGATCGCGAGCTGCGCGAGCGTCTGGTGACGGCCCGCGGCGATCTCGTTGAGGGCACGGATGTGCGCCAGGTTCTCGTCGGTGAGCAAGTCGGGCGACAGCGACTTCCCCTGCGCGGCGCGCGAGCCGTCAGGGATGCCCTTGAGGTACTTGCTGGTGAGCATCCCTTGCGCAAGCGGCGAGAACGCGATGCAGCCGACGCCGGTCTCGTCGAGGGTGTCGAGCAGCCCCTCCTCGACCCAGCGGTTGAGCATCGAGTACGAGGGCTGATGGATCAGGAGCGGGGTCCCGAGTGCCTTGAGGATCTCGACAGCCTTCTTGGTGCGCTGCGGCGAGTAGGAGGAGACGCCGACGTAGCGGGCGCGGCCTGACCGTACGGCGTAGTCGAGGGCTCCCATCGTCTCCTCGAGAGGTGTGTCCGGGTCGGCCCGGTGGTGGTAGAAGATGTCGACGTGGTCGGTGCCCATGCGGGCCAGAGACGCATCGAGGCTGTCGAGCAGGTACTTGCGGGACCCCAGGTCCCCGTACGGCCCGGGCCAGTAGTCCCAGCCGGCCTTCGTGGAGATGACGAGCTGCTCGCGGTACGGGAGGAAGTCCTGGCGAAGGTGACGGGAGAAGTTCTCCTCGGCCGCTCCGTACGGCGGGCCATAGTTGTTGGCCAGGTCGAAGTGGGTGACGCCGAGGTCGAAGGCGCGTCGCAGGATGTCGCGCTGACGGTCGAACGGCACGTCGTCGCCGAAGTTGTGCCACAGGCCCAGTGACACCGCCGGCAGCACAAGTCCGCTCTTGCCGACCCGTCTGTACGGCATGCGGCCGTCGTAGCGGCTCGGGTCGGCGTGGTACGGATCCAAGATAGGCATGGATTGACTCCTCAAGATCGACGATTCGACCCTAGTCCGCACGGAGGCCCGCTCCTCCCGGTTTCAGTGGCTTGGCGACGGCAGTGATCGTCAGGCTGCGCCTGCGACCGATCTCAGCCGGTGCCACACTGAAGTGACGCCACCGGTGGAGGACCTCGTGCGGATCGTGTTGCTCGGTGCGTCCGGGAACGCCGGACGCGAGATCGCTCGCCTCCTGACCCCTGGGCTCGCTGGCGATGACGAGGTGGTCCTGGCTGGCCGCAACAAGGACCGGCTCGCTGCCACTGCCGCACAGTGCAGTGGCCCGGCCACAGTCCGGGCCGAGATCGTGGATGCGGAAGTCGATGCGTCCGTCCAGCGGCTGGTGGCGGGCGCCGGACTGGTGGTCGTGACAGCCAGTGTGCCCCACCGCATCCCGGCGCTCGCGCGCATCGTCGCGGACGCCGGCGCCGACTGGTACGACACCCTGCTGTCGAGCAGGACGAAGCTCGCCGCCCTGCGTGAGCTCGAACCGCTACTCCGCTCGTCTGGGCTCTGCTTCGTCACCGATGGCGGTTTCCACCCGGGGCTGCCCGCAGCGATGGTGCGCTGGGCGGCTCGCCGCATCGATGCCCTAGAGACTGCCGTGGTGTACGGCGGGATGCGTCTCGACTGGCGCGCGGAGACGCTGGCGGACTCCACGATCGAGGAGATGCTCACCGAGTTCACCGACTTCGACATGACGACCTACGTGGATGGCGTGTGGCGCGAGCTGAAGTGGGCGCAGTGTCCGACGGTCGACTTCGGTCCTCCCATCGGTCGCAAGTCGTGCGTGCCGATGTATCTCGCGGAGATGGAGTCCCTGCCTACCGACATCCCCACCCTGCGTCGTTGCGGCTTCTTCGTCGGGGGCTTCAGCCCGTTGATGGACTACGTCGCTCTCCCGGTCATCCTGGGGCTGGCCAAGGTCCCCGCCCTGCGCCGCGCAACGACCGGGTTCACCCGTTGGTCGTTCGGCCACCTGGCCAGCTACGACCCGCCGAACAAGCTCGTCGTACGCCTCGAGAGCTCCGGCCTT
Source organism: Propionibacteriales bacterium (assembly GCA_038317635.1). Classification (GTDB taxonomy): domain Bacteria; phylum Actinomycetota; class Actinomycetes; order Propionibacteriales; family Propionibacteriaceae; genus Fen-668. The sequence continues at coordinate 121,649 of JBBQBP010000001.1, read as the reverse complement.
CGCGGAGGACGACCAGCGACGGCACGCCTCGAGATCAGCGGTGACGATGGCTACCTGCTGACGGCTGCTCCTGTGGTAGCTGGTCTTCGCCGGGTGCTGGATGGTCGGTGGCGGCAGCCAGGTCTGTGGCTACAGGCCCAGCTTGCCGATCCGGATGACCTCCTCGCACAGCTCGTCGACGCCGGGCTCAGAGTCGACACCGAGGTTGCACCGGACAACGGCTGAGCACGACCTCAGCGAATCAGGGGGCCAGGGCGAGCGCGAGCACCAGACGACCCTGTGTCTCGTCTCCGGACCAGGCGAGGCCCGTACCCTCCAGCACCTGGCGATGCATGAGCACGAGGAGCAGGTCGGTTGCCCGGCCGCTGAGCGTCGCGGTGGCGGTGTCGCCGAAGACCCACTCGCCGCCTGTGTCGGTCGTGACGACCCGCAGACCGTGGGCGGGCATCGGCGCCCGTCCGAGCAGTACCTGTCGCGGCCAGAACATCGTGGCGATCTCGTCGAGGCCGTCGTGAGCGAGCTGCGACTCCAGGGTTTCTGCCCGTCCCAGCGCCTGCTCGAGGTCCCAGCGGTGGATGCGGTGCTCGTGAACCTGACGGCGCTGCCAGAAGCCGACGGTCTTGTCGGGTGCGAACGTGGGCGCCGGCGTCGCAGGATCGGTGTCGAGTGCCACCAGCAGGTCGGCGGCACCGGCCTTGTACCAGCCCGAGAGATCCGTCCCCGTCCATCCGGGCTCGTCGTCGCTCAGCTCGAGGTGCCGCACGGCATGGGTCACCCAGCGTTCGACCGACCCGATGTGGACGACCAGGTCCCGAACCGTCCAGCCGGGGCAGCCGGCCACGGCCCGATCGAGATCTGCTGCACCCGCCGCGCGGACCGTACGTTCGATGACATCGATCTCGTGAGCCAGCACAGGCAGCCACTCCATGGCCGAGACCCTAGTGTTCGAGGCCTGCCGTCGGGTGACTCAGCTGGGCTTCCGGATCACCACCGTCACCTCAAGCTCGAGCGTCGACGTCAGCGAGTTCGTGATGAAGCACTCCTCGTGGGCCTGCTCGGACATGCGGACGACCTCGTCCGGATCTACATCGCCCTCGACTTCGATCACCGGGCTGAGCCGGATCCGGCCCACCCGTACCGGCTTGTCGGCCACGTCCATCCAGCCCTGCGCGTCGTCGGTGTAGCCGAGCACCGTCACCCCTTGTCGCGCTGCGACGGCGAGGAAGCTCAACAGCTGGCAGGAGGTTGCCGCCATGACGAGCAGCTGCTCCGGGTTCAGCAGGTCGCGGCTACCGCGGAACCCAGGATCGGCCGAGAGCGCGAGCTCCTGGGTAGGCGGAACCGTGACACCGATGTGGTTGCGCGAGTACACGCGATACCCCTCGGCCGTCGAACCCTCCCAGGTCAGCCGTGTCCCGTACGAGTGCGTGAGCATGTACGCACCGTACGTCGCCGGAAGGGTCGGGTCAGCCACTCGGCCGCTGTCTCCCCACCGGCCTGCCTCGCGGGCTGGTTCCTGACAGCACCCTGTCCCGGCACTATGACTTGACTGTGGGTCGCCTTACTCGCTCTCCCCATTGTCGGATCCGGCACATAGGCTGCAGCAATGGGGCGACTTCCGCTGGGGTCGAGTGAGGCCCTGTCGCCCACGCCCGCCGAGCGCGCCGAGGCCAAGCGACTCCTCCTGGCGCCCCCCGTCGAGGCCCTCACCGCCGCCACCCCTCCACCCCTCCGACCGACCGACCCCGGCTACCAGCACGAGACCCTCGAGGACGAGTTCTCGCGCGACCGGTACCCGGAGGGCGAGAGCGTTCCGGTCCGCGAGCGACTGGCCAGCGTCCGTACCTGGACGCAGACACACGTCCGCCGGGTCGTACTCATCGGGGCCGCCATCGTCGTCGTGGCTGCGCTGGGCACCTGGTGGGCCGTCCGGCCGACCGGCCCCGCGCCGCTGACCCAGCAGGACGTGAACTCCTCGATCACGAAGGCGCTCCAGGACCAGGCCAGGCAGCAGGCCGCGCAACCGGCCGACGGAACGACGGCCTACGCCGCGGTCCAGCTGTCCCTGGTGGTCATCACCACTGCCTCGACGACCGGCGAGGGTCTCGGGGCTGGCACCGTCGTCAAGGACGACGGCACCATCCTCACCGCGCTCCACGTCGTGAGCGGAGCCACGACCATCACCGTACGGTTCGCTGACGGCACGCAGTCCGCAGCGACGGTCGCGACGGCGACGCCCGCCCAGGACATCGCCGTACTGACCCCGGCAACGCTGCCCGAGGTCGTCGTGCCCGCCACTCTCGGCGGCGGGGTGGGAATCGGTGACGAGGTCTTCGCTGTGGGCAACCCCCTCGGCTACATGGGCTCGCTGTCCGCGGGTGTCGTATCGGCCCTGAACCGCACGGTCACCATCCACGGCACCACGCTCACCGGGCTCATCCAGACCGATGCCTCGGTCAATCCGGGCAACTCTGGCGGACCGCTCGTGAACAAGGCCGGACAGGTCGTCGGCGTGGTCACCGCGCTCGCCAACCCGACCGGCGCTGACAGCTTCGCCGGCATCGGTTTCGCCGTACCCATCGCCACAGCCGGCGGAGCCGCCGGCGCCCCCCCGAAGTGAGGACCAGATGACCACGAACCCGCTCGAGCTGGCGCTGTACCAGGTGAAGCGCACGATCGTGGGTCAGGACGTTCTCCTGGAGCGCATGGCCGTCTGCCTGCTCGCGCGCGGCCACCTGCTGGTCGAAGGCGTCCCGGGACTGGCGAAGACGATGTCGATCAAGACGCTGGCGGCAACCATGGGCGGCCAGTTCCAGCGGATCCAGTTCACCCCCGATCTCGTACCGGCCGATGTCACCGGCACCCGCCTGTACAACCAGAAGACCGGCGAGTTCGAGACCGCGCTGGGGCCCGTCTTCGCCAACCTCCTGCTCGCCGACGAGATCAACCGCGCACCCGCGAAGGTGCAGTCGGCGCTGCTCGAGGTGATGCAGGAGCGGCAGGTGACGATCGGCCGCACGACGTACCCGGCGCCCGACCCGTTCCTCGTCATGGCGACGCAGAACCCTATCGAGTCCGAGGGCACCTACCCCCTGCCCGAGGCGCAGGTCGACCGGTTCATGCTCAAGGTGCTCATCGGCTACCCGGCGGTCTCCGAGGAGTACGCGGTGGTCGAACGCATGACATCGGCGCCCGTCAAGACCGAGCAGGTCCTCACGCTGGACGACCTCAAGCGGATGCAGGGAGAGGCCGACGCCGTGTACGTGGATCCCGGCGTCATCTCGTACGCGGTCTCGCTCGTCTCGGCCACCCGCAACCCGGAGGCGGTCGGGCAGGGCCACCTGTCTCGGTTCATCACGTACGGAGGAAGCCCGCGCGCCTCGATCAACCTCATCCTGGCCGGTCGCGCGCTGGCGTACCTGCGCGGGCGCGCGTTCGTCCTGCCCACTGATGTCGCCGAGCTGACCGGCGATGTGCTGCGTCACCGCATGGTGCTGTCGTACGAGGCCCTGGCCGAGGACCTCACGGCGGACGATCTGCTGGACCCGATCGTCGCGGCCGTCCCGCAGCCGCCCATCGTCATGCGCGACCGCACCGAGGAGGGTCAGAACGACGAAGCGGCGTACCAGAGACCGGCCATCACATGACGCAGCACGATCGCCCGGGCTCGGCGGCACCGGCGAACACCACGAAAGGCCCTCCGGATCTCACGGCGGACCGGCTGCTACGACGCCTCGAGTGGCGGATCGTACGACGGCTCGATGGGCGCTCGACCGGCGACTACCGCACCACGTACCGCGGGACCGGACTCGACATCGCGGACCTCCGCGAGTACATGCCGGGTGACGACCTGCGCCACATCGACTGGAACGTCACCGCGCGGATGGACGCGCCGTACGTGCGGGAGTTCCTCGAGGACCGCGAGCTCACCGCGTGGCTGCTGCTCGACACCACGGCGTCCATGGGCTTCGGCCCGCTAGCACGGCACAAGGGACATGTGCTGACGGAGCTGGCGACCACGCTCGCGTACGTGCTCGTACGCGGCGGCAACCGCGTCGGCGCGATGCTGTTCGGCGGCCCGGGTACCGCAGGAGTCACCATCCCACCGGGTAGTGGGCGTCGGCACGTGCTGCGGATCGCGCAGGCGTTGCTCGAAGGGCCTCAGAGGGGTACCGGGTCGCCGACGGACCTGTCCGTACTGCTGAGGTCCGCCGCAGGTATCGCCCGCCGCCGGGGTCTGGTCATCGTGATCTCCGACTTCCTGTCCGAGCCGGGCTGGGAGAGGCACCTGGGCCAGCTCGCCCAACGCCATGAGGTTGTGTGCCTGCGCGTGACCGATCAGCGCGAGCACGAGCTGCCGGCCGCCGGCCTGATGTGGGTCGAGGATGCCGAGACCGGCGAGCAGCTGTTCGTCGACACCGACGACCCGGCGTTCCGTGCCCGGCTCGCCGAGAACGCGGAGGCGCAGCGGGCGGAGCTGACGCGGCTCATCACCCAAGCAGGCGCCGAGCTCCACGATGTCAGCACCGACGACGACCTCGTCAAGGTGCTCGGCAAGATCGCCGCGTTGCGGTCGCGGCGGGGAGGCGGCCGGGTCGCCTCGATGGGGGGTCCTCGATGAACCTCTCGTTCACGTGGCCGTGGCTGCTGCTCAGCCTCGTCGCCGTCCCCGTACTGGTCGTGGCCTACCTGCGGTTGCGCCGTACGCAGCGCCGCCGCCGCGCCGAGCTCGCAACGCTCGGGCTGGTCGCGTCCACGCCCCAGCGCGCGATCCTCGCGCCCGTACTCATGCTGCTCGGGGTGACTCTCAGCCTTGCCGCCATGGCCCGGCCCGTCGCGAAGGTGCCGGAGCCGCAGCGTGAGGGCACGATCATGGTCGTCGTCGACGTCTCGAACTCGATGGGCGCCGACGACGTGTCGCCAACCCGACTCGACGTCGCGAAGCAGGTCGCGAAGACCCTCGTGGCCGCGCAGGGGCCGGAGATCCAGATCGGCGTCGTGGCGTTCGGTGACGCCTCGACCGTCGTGCAGCAGCCGACGACGAACCACACCGAGGTGCTCGCGGCAGTGGACCGGTTGAAGGTTGGCGGGGCGACGGCGATCGGATCGGGCGTGCTGACCGCGCTGAGCACGATCGCGGGCGCACCGATCCAGCTGGCCCAGTCCCCGTCGGACACGCAGATCGGCTGGTACGGGGGTGCGGCCATCGTCGTACTGTCCGACGGTGAGCAGACGGGTGGTCCGGACCCGGCTGACCTCGCCGACCTCGCCTCCACCGCGGGCGTGCACGTCTCGGCCGTGGGGATCGGGACGGCGGCCGGTACGACGATCAAGGTCGGAGGCTTCCAGGTCGCAACCGCCCTGGACGAGTCCACCCTGAAGACACTCGCTGACACGACGGGTGGCTCGTACGTGGCGGCGTCCGACGCGCAGGCGATCGCCGGCATGGGCAGCTCGGTGAAGCTGACGTGGACCGCGAAGGCGGTCCCGCACGAGATCACCTCGCTGGTCGTCGCAGCAGCAGCGGTGCTCGTGCTTTTCGGGGCCGCGTGGTCGATCGTACGAACGGGGCGGGTGATCTGATGACGCTCGGCTCTCCGTGGCTGCTGGCGCTGGCGCTGTCTGGGGCTGTGGTGCTGCTCGCCTATCTGTGGTGGCTACGACGCGGCAAGCGACACACGACGACGTTCTCCTCGCTCGGGCTGCTGCGCGAGGCCGCCTCGGGGCAGAAGCCCTGGCGCCGGCACGTACCGGTCGTGCTCATCTGCCTGGCGCTCGTCACCCTCGGGGTGGGCGCCGCACGGCCGACCGTCGTCATGGCCGTGCCGTCGAACGACGCGACGGTCATCCTGGCGCTCGACGTGTCCGGCTCGATGTGCAACACCGACGTGACGCCCAACCGGCTCGCGGCCGCTCAAACAGCGATACGGAGCTTCCTCCAGGCACAGAAGTCGTCCGGTACGAAGTTCGGGCTGGTCATCTTCAGCGGCCAGGCGCAGCTGGCCGTGGCCCCGACCACCGACATCGAGCAGCTGCTCGCGGCGATCAACGGAATGACGACCGGGCGCGGCACGGTCATCGGCTCGGCGATCCTGACCGCGGTGGATGCGATCGCCGAGATCGACCCGAACGTGTCGCCGACCGACACGTCCTCGTCGTCCGAGACGCCGACGACCACCGTGACGCCCGCTGCCCCTGTTCCCGAGATCGTCGTCCTGCTGACTGACGGCGCCAACACCCGTGGTGTGACCCCGCAGCAGGCCGCCGTGCAGGCCGCTCAGCGCGGCGTCCGCGTGTACCCGATCGGCTTCGGCACGACCAGCCCCAAGAACATGGCGTGTACGGCCTCGCAGGTGAGCAACGGCGGGTTCGGCGGCGGGTTCGGCGGCGGCGGCGGTCGCGGCGGCGGCTTCGGAGGTGCGGCACTCATCGCTGACGACAGCGCGCTCAAGCAGGTCGCGCAGACCACCGGCGGCGAGTTCTTCACCGCGGCAAGCTCCGACCAGCTCAACAAGGTGCTGGACAACGTGCGGTCGAGGCTCGGCACGGTGACGCAGGAGGTCGACATCTCCGCGTTCCCCGCCGTGCTGGGCTCGCTCCTCCTGCTCGGCGCCGCCCTCGCCACGCTCAGGAGGAACCCGCTGGGGTGAGGAGCGGTTGCGCGGGCGGAGCCGGGTCAGACGACCGCAGTCATCCCGCCGTCGATGAAGATGTTCTGACCGGTCACGAAGCTTGAGGCGTCGGAGGCCAGAAAGAGGAGCGCCCCGAGCAGCTCGTCGGGTCGCCCCCAGCGCCCGGCCGGGGTCCGCTGTTTCACCCACCCATCGAAAACGGGATCAGACCACAGGGCTTCGTTCATCTCCGTCGCGAAGTAGCCGGGAGAGATCGCGTTCACCTGGATGTTGTAGCGGGACAGGTCGGCCGCCATCCCTTTGGTGAGCATGGCGACACCCCCCTTGGACGCCGCGTACGGGACGATCGTCTGCCTGGCCAGCTGGGACTGGACGGAACCGATGTTGATGATCTTCCCCGACCCACGCACCACCATCGCCGTCGCAATCGGCTTGGACACGTAGAACACGCTCGACAGGTTGGTCGCGATCACCTGGTCCCAGTCGTCCGGATCGACCTGGGTGAACGGCGCGCGGCGCTGTACACCCGCGTTGTTCACCAGGATGTCGGGCGTCCCTTCCTCCTCGAGGAGTCGCGAGACGCCTTTCGCGACGCTGTCCACGTCCGTCACGTCGAAACAGACGGTCGAAACCTGCCCTCGTCCCAGAGCACGCAGGCCTGCAGCCGCGTTCTCCACCGCCGCCGCATCACGCCCATGGAGGACGACGCGTGCGCCGGCGGCGACCAGACCCCCGGCGAGAGCGTGCCCGAGCCCGCGGTTGGACCCGGTGACCAGTGCCAGACGCCCGGTGACGTCGAACGGGCCGGAGCCGTCGCCGGTCGCCGTCACGGTCGTTCCGCTCTATCGAAGCCCCGGTGAGCGAGCTCCTCGTCGTGCACCAGCCCGCCGTCGCGAAGCGCCGCCAGTGTCTCGCTGGTGCCAGCGTCGAGCCGTACGGTCGCTCGATCGTCGCCCCTTGTCGGGCCGCGGTTGATGATGGCGACGGGCTTGCCTGCGCGAGATGCGTGGCGTACGAAGCGGAGGCCGCTCATCACGGTCAGCGACGAGCCGAGGACGACGAGTACGTCGGCAGAGTCGACGAGCACGTACGCACTCGCGACGATCTCCCGACGCGCCGACTCGCCGAAGAAGACCACGTCCGGCTTCAGGACGCCGCCGCAGACCTCGCACGGCGCGATGCGGAAGTCGTGCCAGCGGTCGACGACCGCGTCGCCATCAGGGCGCAGGCGTGCCGAATCGAGCTCGGCGGCGCCGGCTGGGAGGTAGCCGTCGATGTCCGGGTTCAGCTCGTGGAGGCGGCGCTGGAGTCGGGCGCGCGCCGAGTACGCCCCGCAGGACAGGCACACCACCCGGTCGATCCGGCCGTGCAGGTCGACGACCGGTGAGCTGCCGGCGGCCTCGTGGAGCCCGTCGACGTTCTGCGTGACGACTCCGGCCAAGCCAGGGGCTCCGACCAGCGCCCGGTGGCCCAGGTTCGGCTCGGCACGTCCGAACGACTGCCAGCCGAGCATCGACCGCGCCCAGTACCGGCGGCGGTTCGCCTCGTCGGACACGAAGTCGTCGTACATCATCGGGCTCGACGGTGGCGCAGACGGCCCGCGATAGTCGGGGATCCCGGAGTCCGTCGAGATGCCGGCACCGGTGAGCGCGACCCAACTCCGCCCGGAGACGAGCGACACCAGGTCGTCGAGCCCGCCCCGCACCGTGACCGGCGGTAGCTCGGGCCGCGGCACCTGGTGCCGGATCGTCATGCGAAGAGCGCGCTGATCGCCGCGGTCACGTCCTCGTCGAGCACCGTCATGCCGGCCTTGGCGTTCGCTTCGATCTGCTCGGGTCGCGTGGCACCGGCGATGACGCTGCTGATGCCGGGTTGCGCCAGGAGCCAGGCGAACGTGGCCTGAAGCATCGTCACGCCGGCCTCGTCGCAGAGCGTCGAGTAGCGCTCCATGAGGTCCCAGTCGGCCGACTCCAACACCTCCGGTCGCTGCCGCGTGAGGCGACCTTGGCCGCCCTGTCGCGTGTACTTGCCGGTGAGGAGCCCGTTGTAGAGCGGGAAGTACGGGAGAAAACCGAGCCCGAGCTCGCGCACGGTCGGCAGCACCTCGGCCTCCACCCCACGGGCCATGAGGCTGTACTCGTTCTGCGCCGACACGAACTTGGGCAGGCCCAACTCGGCGGCCACGGACTCCGCCTCGCGCATCTGCTCTGCGCTGAGGTTGGAGTGGCCGATGAAGCGGACCTTGCCTGCCTCGAGGAGGCCCGCGAGCGCCTGGAGCGTCTCACCGATCGGGGTGTGGGTGTCCGGGGTGTGCAGCTGGTACAGGTCGATGCGGTCCGTACGAAGCCGCTTCAGGGAGCCTTCGACCGCCTGCGCGACGTACGTGGCGGAGCCGGACGAGCCCCAGCCCTCGGAGCCGGACGGCCCGCCCGCCATGTGGCCGAACTTCGTGGCTAGCACCACCTTGTCGCGCCGGCCGACGAGCGCTTGGCCCATGAGGTCCTCGCTGCCGCCCTTCGGGTCGCCGTACAGCTCCGCAGTGTCGAGCAGCGTGATCCCGTGGTCGATCGCCGCGTCGAGCACCGACTGCGTGCCCTCGAGGGTCGCCGTCGGGGTACCGGGCCGGGAGAAGTTGTTGCACCCCAGCCCGACGGCGCTGATGACAAGATCACTGTTCCCAAGGTTCCGCGTAAGCATCATGGCGCCAGCCTAGGCCAGGCTCCGGACACGTCGCGGCCTGCTCACTGCCCGGCCCTCGATGGGCTCGCGCCCTGTGCGGTCGGTTCATCACGTTAACCCGGTGAGGCGTCGGTTCTCATGGCCGATTGGCCATGAGAACCAACAGGTCGCCTGGATGACATGATGAACCGACCGCCACCGCACCACCGCGCGTACGACCACTGGGAGGGGTGTGTGGCTCAGCGGCGGATGAGGCGCTCGCCGTCGTACTCGAGCCAGAAACCCGTACCGCCCGGGGCCGGCCAGGACTCACCGCCGACGCGCGCCATGTGGCGGTTCGGCGGGATCCGTACGCACTCGCCGACGTCGCCGTCGCCTGGGTCGAAGGCCGCAACGAGGTCGTCGCCGACGAAGACGGCCGACTCAAGCCATGCGGAGTCGGGCAGGCTCGGGGCGGCGACGGTCCAGACGGGCTCGAAATCGGGCCAGGAGAAGACCTCGAGCGGCCCCGCACCACCCTGAGGTGCGGTCAGCACGTACTTCCCAGAGACATGCACGTCCGTCAGCACCCGACTGCGCCAGGGCGCCTCACGCAGGTCGATCTTCGACGCGTCGCCGCGCAGGAACCACGTCCGCGCCGCGCGATCGTCGCCGATGCCGATCCCGAGCCAACCATCCGTACCGCCCACAAGCTCGATGCCCGACGGGGTGTTGCCCATCGGCGCCCTACCTGTCACGACGCCGGTGTGGATGTTCATGCGGAGCAGCTCGCACGTATCGCCGTCGTCCGACGGAGCCACGGCCCACGCGTGCCCGTGGCCCAGCCACGTGCCGCCGCCCTCTTCCGGCCCCCACGCCCGGTGCTCCCGGCGCCAGCGCGTCTTGCCGTGGCGCTGCAGGACGATGCCCGACCCGTCGTCGAAGACGACCGTGTCGGTGATCGGATCCGCGTCGGCGAGCCCCACCACATCGGCAGGCAGGCGCCAGCTCCCGAGCGGATCGAGATCCGCTCCGAGCAGCGCAAGCTCAGAGCCCGCGTGAATGAAGGTCCAGCCGGCACGTCGATCGAACGACCTGATCGAACGCACGGGTCCTGGGACCGTGTACGCCACAGCCATTGCCTTGCTCCCATTTTCGCACCGAAGTGCGTTGTGTCCCCACGCAGAGAGTACGTCCCCGAAGTGCTCCCGTCACCACGCCTGAGGCAATCCTCATGAGTTCCTTAAGAAGCCCTCGGATTCTTTGTCCTGACAGGAAACTCTGACTCGCCTCAGATTGGCGGACCAAACGCGACACGACAAGGGACGACGGCCTGTGAGGCGCCTCGTACAGCCCACGAGTGCCGCCCCAGCAGCGTCAGGGGACAGGGAAGACAGGCATGAACTCCCACGGTGACAGGCCGGTCTCCGACATCGCCGAGACGAGCATCTTCACGGCGTCGCCGACACCCTGCGGAGTGATCGGGAGCCCGGCCGAGCGCGATGGCTCGCCGCCGGCCTTCGCAATGCCCAGCCTGCCGTTCGGCCACCGACGCGCGATCACGGCCGGCTGCGCGGTGACGATGAGCCGCCGCTGGCCCTGCCACGGTCCCGTCTCGAGTCCGAGGAAGACGTCGCTGGATCCGTGGCCGCCGGGGGCCAGCGCCCACCGCTCGTCACGACGGACAGCCACGTCCACCATGTGGGTGAGCTGCCACACCGCTCGCGGGTCGAGGTCCGGATCCGAGACGCCCACCGGCCGTCCGGCGAACGTGCGCGCGGGCCCGGACCGCGGGTTGCGATTCCGTACGTGCAGGGTCGTCTTCTCGTGATCGAGGCGCCCGCACTCCGCGAAGCCCGTACCAGCGTCGACCCGTTCCGCCTCACCCACGCCCAGGATCGCGGCGAGCGAGGCCGGGTTGTCCGGGCGCCAGATCTCGACGGCGCTCGTACTCCAGAAACCGACGAGGCCGCCGGCGACCAGCCCGAGCAGGCCCCGGACCAGGCCGCCCTCGTCCGGGACGACGACCTGGTCCGGTGCAGCACCGATGAGGTCGAGGGGCGGCAGATCAAGCCATGACATGGTGACTCAGGATACAAGCAGTACGGATTCCTCGTGCGGGCTTGGAACTGTCGCAGAGTGGCCTCGGTATGAAGGGTCGAGGACCGCGGTCCGGTAGTCGCCCACTGGTACTATCCGTTGGGTTTCATCGTCCAGAGGAAGGGTGACCGGTGCGTCGCTCCATCCCCGTCCTGCGGGTTCTTCCGATCCTGATCGTGATGCTCGCAGCCACCGTGGCCGGCATGGCCTGGGCGATCTCGTCACCCATTGGATCCAGCCCGGACGAGGACTACCACCTCGCGAGCATCTGGTGCCCGCCGCCGGTGGAGACCTCAGGATGTCAGGTACAAACCGACGGGACCTGGAAGACAATCACGCAGTCTGCCCGCATCTTCCAGGCTCCCATGTGCTTCGCCTTTCACGCCGACCAATCCGGCGCTTGTATCTGGGCCATCCCCGCTAACGATTTTCAGCGGAACAGCCGCTTCGACCGTGGCGATTACCCCGGCGGCTTCTACCACGTCCTTCACATCTTCGCGCACGGCGATCCGTACACGGCCGTCTACCGAATACGAGCGTTCAACGTCGGGATCGCCGTCGCTCTGGGGGCGCTCCTCGTCCTGGGTGCGAACCGACCGACCCGGCGGATCCTCGCGTACGCAGTAGCCAGCACGTACGTCCCGATGGGAATGTTCATCGTGCCTGCGGCGAACCCCAGCAGCTGGGCACTGATCGGCCTCACCGCAACCGCCTTCGCCCTGCACTCCTACTGGATAGCAGAGACCCGCGGTCGCGTGATATTCAACGGCGTCCTCGCCGCGGTTGGCGTCGCTCTGGCGGGCAGTGCACGGGCGGACGCCGCCCTGTACATGATCCTGGCTGCCATCGCGGTGACATGCCTGCACTATCGCTCGGTCATGCGCCATCCCCTACGGCTCATCCTGCCCGGTGCCGTCCCGGTCGTCGGTCTCCTCATCTTCCGAATGACTGGACAGGCGCAGGCGGCGTTGTCCAGTGGCGTGCTGGAGGGCAATGCGGACACTTGGGGTCTGCTCTTCCGCAACATCATCAACAGCCCATACCTAGTCCTGGGCAATCAGGGCCTGAACAGCCTCGGGTGGCTGGATACGCCGATGCCGCCCATGGTCTACGTCCCCATGATTGTGGTCTGCGCATTCCTCGTGATGGCCGGGATCGGGCGGCTCACGTGGATGAAGTCCCTAGTCGCTTTCGGTGGCATGTTCGTCGTGATGGCGATACCTCTTTACATCCTGCAGATCTCCCACCACACCGTCGGCCAAGATGTGCAGCCTCGCTACATCCTCCCTCTGCTGCCGGTCGTCTCCCTCGTGCTGCTCACCGGTTCCAGGCCCGACCAAGCCGTACGCCTTTCCCGGCCCGCCGCGTGGGCGGCCTGGGCGCTCGTCTCAGGAGCCAACAGCGTCGCCCTCATGGTCAACATCCGCCGCTACACCACTGGATTGGACGGTCCTATATGGCCCGGCCAAGCAGTCGAATGGTGGAGCACAAACCGGGTGGGACCGCTGCCCACCTGGATTCTCGGAAGCCTCGGCTTCGCGGTGGCTGCCTGGATGGTGGTACGACTCTCGACTGGCCGCGACACCCCTGTCGCCGTCTCTGCTGCTGACGAACGGAAGGTGATCGAACCGGCTTCGACCTCAGCGACCGAGGCATCGATCTCTTCTGCCGCGCACGGTGCCGATGCCGCGCCGAACGCCCTCGTCCCTGAGGCCCAGAACCCCGCTGTCCCTGGTCCCGTCCTCCTCGATCCGCCGAGTCGGGGGATCACAAGCCCCTAGCTAGGCGCGGCGCAGCTCGGCGAGGACTCGGGAGTCGATGCCGCCCGGTACGAGGCGGTTCTCGAGGTTCACCACGCCGGCCCAGTCGGCGAGTGCGGTCTCCACGTCCGGCCCGTCATAGCCCAGACGACGGAGATGCGCTCCCACCTCCTCGGACAACGCTGGATCCCATGGCGCGACGTCCTCGGGGCTGCCCAGGACGAGCGTCGCGATGTCGTGCACCCGGGCCAGCTCGGTCGGTGCGTCAGGGTGATCGTCGACGCGGATGTCGGCGAGGACGCCGCTGGCGTCGTAGCCGACACCCGGCGCATGCACGACGAGCGCGGCGCTCTGGCGGCCCCGTGCGTCACCTCCTGCAGCATCACCGGCCAGCAGCGCGGCGAGCAGCCGCCTGTCGAGCGACTGGCCGACCGTCGCGAGGAACGCACGCTCCATCTCGGCCACGACCTCGGACCCGGTGAGGATGTTGCCCTGGATCGCGTACGCCTCGTGCGCATCGCCCTTGGCGATACCGCCGGCCCAGTCCATGCACTCGCCACCCGTGTACGTGGCGGCTCCGTCCGGCCCGACCGCGCCGAGCTGGCGTGACTCGCGGCCGTCGTCAGCGGCGACCGCGGCGTCGAGTGCCGCCTGGACCGAGGTGCCATCGGCCAGCGCCCCGAGGATCTCCGCCCGGTAGGCGAACCGGCAGAACGACTGCGTCGCCACGGCCCCGACGCCGATCCGCACCTCGGGGACGATCGACCCGACACAGATGAACTTGCTGGCGACCGCGACGCCCCAGGCGTCTCCGGAATGAGCGGCAATGGAGAAGGTCATGCCCGCACACTAGGCAAGTGCGGGCTCCGGCGCGACATCACTGACAGGCTCGCGGGTGTTGTAGGGGAATAGGTTCTGGGCGCAAGATTGTTTCAATTTCAACTACTTCACAGGAGTGCGGCATGCAGTTCGGGATCTTCACCGTCGGTGATGTCACCACCGATCCGACCACTGGGCACACGCCCAGCGAGCACGAGCGGATCAGGAACACGGTGACCATCGCGAAGAAGGCCGAGGAGATCGGGCTCGACGTCGTCGCCTTCGGCCAGCACCACAACCCGCCTTTCGCCGCGAGCTCCCCCACCACCACGATGGCGTACGTCTCGGCGCAGACGACGCGCATCCTCCTCTCCACGGCGACCACGCTGATCACGACGACGGACCCTGTACGAATCGCTGAGGAATACGCACAGCTCCAGCATCTCGCCGATGGCCGCGTCGACCTCATGCTCGGACGGGGCAACACCGGTCCGGTCTACCCATGGTTCGGCAAGGACATCCGCGACGGCATCCCGCTCGCGGTCGAGAACTACGCGCTGCTGCGCAAGCTGTGGGATGACGAGGTCGTGACCTGGGAGGGCAAGTTCCGTACGCCACTGCAGGGCTTCACCTCCACGCCCCGCCCGCTGGACGGCGTCGCCCCGTTCGTCTGGCACGGCTCGATCCGCAGCCCCGAGATCGCCGAGCAGGCCGCGTACTACGGCGACGGCTTCTTCTCCAACCACATCTTCTGGCCCGCGTCCCACACGCAGCAGATGGTGGCCCTGTACCGGCGTCGCTTCGAGCACTACGGCCACGGCACCGCAGACCAGGCGATCGTGGGTCTGGGCGGCCAGGTGTACATGGCCCGCAACAGCCAGGACGCCGTCAGGGAGTTCCGGCCGTACTTCGACGTCGCCCCCGTGTACGGCCACGGCCCGTCGCTCGAGGACTTCATGGAGTCGACGCCGCTGACCGTGGGGTCGCCGCAGCAGGTGATCGAACGCACGCTGGGCTTCCGAGACTACGTCGGCGACTACCAGCGCCAGCTCTTCCTCGTGGACCACGCCGGCTTGCCGCTGAGCACGGTGCTCAAGCAGCTGGACCTGCTCGGCGACGAGGTCTTGCCGGTCCTGCGCAAGGAGTTCGCCGCGCTGCGGGCTCCCGGTGTGCCCGACGCTCCCACGCACGAGTCGCTGCTCGAGGCCCGTCGGACCGAGGGGGCCCTGGTATGACCTCCTCGATCGTCGTCATCAGCGCCGGCCTGGCCAACCCGTCGTCGACCCGGCTCCTCGCCGACCAGCTCGCCACCGCCACCGATGTGGCACTGCGCGGTCATGGCGACGCGGCCGACATCCGAGTCATCGAGCTCCGAGAGCTGGCCCATTCTCTGGCGGACCATCAGCTCACGGGTTTCCCGACCGGAGACCTGGCCGAGGCGATCAAGACCGTGGGGAAGGCTGACGGTCTGATCGTCGTCTCGCCGGTGTTCGCCGCGTCGTACTCCGGACTGTTCAAGATGTTCTTCGAGGTCCTCGAGCAGGACCTTCTGCGTGGCACACCGGTTCTGCTCGCCGCCACCGCAGGCACAGCCCGTCATTCGCTCGTGCTCGAGCACGCGATGCGCCCACTGTTCTCGTACCTCCGGGCCACCACCGTACCGACGGCTGTCTTCGCGGCGACCGAGGACTTCGGCGGTTCGAGGTCGGGCGAGTTCTCCGCACGGATCGCGACCGCTGCGGGTGAGCTGGCCGACCTCGTTCTGGGCTCGCCCCGCACCGTGCCGGCGGATCCGTTCGACAATGTGACCCCGTTCGACCAGCTCCTCAAGGGCTGACCGACCCACATCTACCAGCCCGTGCGGCTGCCGGGTCCAGCCACCCTCGTGGCGCACTGCCAGGAACGGGGTAGAGACTGGGCCTGATGACCGCGCGGATCGATGACGTCACCAAACCTGTACGGGGGGCCAAGCAACGACCGACCCCCCGGTGGGTGGGTTGGTTCCTCATCGCCACGCCGAGCCTGGCCGCCGCCGGCCCGCTGTGGGGGGCCGGGCCCTGGACGACGTTCCGCGCCGCGGTCGCAGTCCTCTTCCTGGCCGCGGCATGGGACTGGTGGCGGTTCCAGGACCGGTCCCGTACGTTCTTCACGATGCTCGGCATCGGGATCGCGTTCCAGGTGTCGGGGATCATTGCTCTCGCGTGGTCAAAACCCCCGTCGGAGGCCGCCTGGCACGAGCTGCTCGGAGTCGGGCTGATGTTCGCCCTGGCCGTGGCTCTCATACAGCTCTACCGCACCGCAGAGACCGTACTCACGGTCGCGCGAGGCTGGTTGTACATGGCGGTGCTCGTCGAGGTCGTCAACACCCTCGAACTCGTCACCGGCAATCGGCTGTCGAACTACCACCTGGCCGCTGACCGACGCGGGACCGCGGGCTGGTCGGAGATCGCCGGTCCGTTCGCGACGCCCAGCCAACTCGCTGCTGTCTTCGTGATGGCGGCGATCGTCATGGCGGTCGGCTGGTCGCTCGAGCATGACCGGCGACTGCGCTGGGCGTACCTGGCCGTGTGCGTCCCGATGCCGTTCTTCCTCTGGCGCACCGGTTCGACGCTGGGACTCCTGCTGTTCGTGGTCGTGGTGGTGTGGTGGCTGGCCGTGTACAGCTGGGGCCGCCGGATCGGTGTCCCGCTGCTCGCGGTCGTCATCGTCGCGTTGCCTCAGGGACGGTCGTTGCTGGTCTCGCTGTGGCAGCAGATCGGCACGCTCTTCGGCGGTGCCACCGATGCCGCCTTCTCCGCCGGCGACGCGTTCAACCTCCTCCGCGACGGCGCCGTCCTGCTCGTGCGTTCGACCTGGATCGGGGTCGGCCCGGCGGGCTTCCCGTACGCGATGACCACCCGCTCCACCCCGTACTTCACCCACGGCGTCGTCGCTCCGTACAGCGCGATCGTAGAGATCGCGAGCCAGTACGGGATCGGCATGTTCGTCCTCGTCACGCTGGTCGGTTTCGGGCTCACCAAGTGGGCGATCGACCGCCTGCGGCGGACAGCGCGGCAGCCTCTGCGGTCAGCGCCCAGGATCGTCGCCCTGTGGACCCTCGTCGTGACGCTCATGTGGCCGCTGCTCTCGATGCTCGGCCCGACGTACCTCGACCAGTCCGTGGCGGCACTGTTCGTCGCGACCATGGCCATGTGGGCCCGGCACATCGAGCGACCCCTCGGGCGGCGCATGCGCCCGTCCGCGCTCGCACTCCACAACTTGCCGCCGGCACCGGCGGCGCAACCCGAGAAGGAGACTTGATGCTCATCCGATCCGATCGACTGGTCACGGCAGACGAGGTGTACGAACCGGGGTTGCTCCGTACGGAGGGTGACCGGGTCGTCGAGGTCGGCCCCTGGACGTCCGGGACCCCCGATCTCGAGGTGACCACTCTCGCGCCCGGTCTGGTCGACGTGCACGCCCACGGTGGCGGGACAGCCTCCTTCTCCATCGATCCTGCGACGGCGATCATGGCCCATCGCCGAACGGGCACGACGACCCAGATCGCGAGCCTCGTCACAGAGACGTACGACGACCTCGAGGCCCAGGTCCGCATGCTGGCCCCCTACGTAGAGGCGGGCGAGCTCGCCGGCATCCACCTCGAGGGGCCGTGGCTGGCCGAGGAGTTCCACGGAGCGCACCCGGTACCGCTGCTCTGCGACCCTGAGTGGTCGGCCGTCGAGAGGCTGATCGATGCCGGTCCGGTGAAGATGGTGACGCTCGCAGTGGAACGTACCGGCGGGATCGAGGCCTGCCGTCGGCTGGCCGAGCGCGGCGTCGTCGCGGCCATCGGGCACACGAACGCCGACTACGACACCACGGTCGAGGCCCTCACCGCCGGAGCCTCCGGGGCGACCCACCTGTTCAATGCGATGCGGCCGATCCACCATCGCCAGCCCGGCCCCATCGTGGCCCTGCTGGCTCACCCGACGGCTGCCCTGGAGCTGATCGTCGACGGCACGCACTCGCATCCGGCGCTCGTGAAGTGGATCGCCGACACATATCCCGACCGCATCGTGCTCATCACGGATGCCATGGCGGCTGCGGGCGCGGCCGACGGCGACTACATCCTCGGGACACTGGCGGTGGAGGTCCGTGGGGGCGTGGCCAAGATCGCAGGCACGGACACGATCGCCGGCTCGACTCTCACCCTCTCGAAGGGGCTCGCGAACGCCGTCCGGTACGGCGTGGACCCCCTCGTCGCCGTACGCGCCGCCACCATCCAGCCCGCCCGGTATCTCGGGCTCGACGCCGGCGACCTCGTCGTCGGTGGCCGCGCCGACGCGGTGGTGCTCGACGAGGACTGGAACGTCACCCGCGTGCTCCGCAAGGGAGAGTGGGTCAGCTAGAGGTCAGCGTCAGAACGGTACCGTCGAAGGCTTCAACCCGGTGTTGAGTGGGTTCCGCTACCACGGCGGTACCGAACTGACGCTCTCCCGGCGGAGACTCAGCTCGCCCACTGGCCCGTGAAGAAGCGATGGGCCCACCAGGTGAGCAGAAGCACGCCGACGAGGGCCCCCGCGATGGTCACGACGACGCGCGCCCTCCGGGTGCGGCCAGGCCGTGTGGCGAACGAGCCGAGCAGAAGCCACAGGGGGAACCACAGGAGTGCAGCGCGGGTCACGCTCATGTACCAGTAGGAGGTGGCGAACGCCACGACCTGGATGCCGACCCAGGTCGCCTCGGCCCAGCGCTTCCCGACGAAGCAGACGATCGTCACGACGATCCCGACGGCCACGGCGACGACCTCTGCGCGGAAGACCCACGCCCACCCCGGATGATCCGCGTACGCGCCGGGCACGATGGCCCGCAGCGTGTTGGCGAACGTTTCCCACGGCCACGTGAGTCTTCGGCCCCAGCCGTCGGCCTGCGCGCTGTACCAGGCCAGCCACGAGCCCTTCGTGATCCGAAGATAGGTGGCGTAGGCCGCCGGGACCGCGGCCGGGATGAGTAGCCACGCGATCCCCTTCAGCCGTTGCGCCCACCGTCGGTCCCCCTCGTACGCACCGGTGAGTGCCATCACTCCCAGCGCCACGAGCAGGAACACCCCGGACACCCGTACGGAGCACGCGACGGCCGCGAGGACCGCGGCCCACGCCCAGCGCCCCTCGCGAGCTCGTACCCACGCCCAGAACGCGAACGCCGAGAACAGGCTCTCGGTGTACGGGACGACGGTGAACACCGCCGTCGGAGCGAACAACCACAGCGTTGCCGCGACGACACCCACACGAGGGCCACCGAGCCGGAACAACGCCCAGGCGGCGAACGCCGACCCGATCACTGAACCGATGATCCCAGCCGCGGTCATGTCCAGGCCCACGGCACCCGCCGCGCGCAGCAGCAGCGGCAGCCCCGGGAAGAACGCTGCCTCGTTGTTGGCCGCGTAGCCGTGGCGCGCGATCCGCAGGAAGTGGGCGACGTCCCAGTTGCTCGCCGCGTTCTGCCAGGCGGTGCCGGTCGACCAGAGCGTCCACACGAAGACCAGAGCGAGCAGAACCCGGCTCCCCAGCCAGGCCTGGACGACGAGGCGCGGACCGTCCTCGGTGCGTACGTGTCTCACCGGGGCTGGTCGAACCCATCCACACCGGGGCCCGGGTCGTCCGGAAGTGCCCGACGCGGACCCGATGCGGGCGGCTCGTCCTTGGCCTCGACGGGTCCATACACGACGCTTCCCGATGGTGCGGTCCGCAGCGGCGCGGCCGCCACCGCCCCCGCGGACACGAGCCTCAGGCTCCACGCCTCGGTGGCTTCATCGAGCGGGCCGCCGATGGGGTCGTCGACTCCGCCCTCTCGGACCACGTCCTCACCCGGGTTGATCATGTCGTTACCCACGACGACCATCAGCCAGACGCTCACGCCGATCCGCAGGAACACAGCCAGCCAGTACACCCGGTCCGGCCCGCCGTCGCCCGGGTGAAGCGTTCCGGCGAGGTGGCCCCAGATCGCGAAGTAGTACGCGATCTCGGCGACGTTGAAGATCGCCCACTCGCGCCATGTCGGCCGAGCCAGCGCGAGAAGTGGGAGCAGCCAGAGGGCGTACTGCGGTGAGTACACCTTGTTCACGATGAGGAACAGCGCCACCACAAGGAACGCCACCTGTCCGACGCGCGGTCGGCGCGGGGCCAGGAAGATGAGCGCCGCGATGCCGAGGCAGCCCAGCACCATGAGGAGGAGCGACCACATCCCGGGGTTCGGCACCGGGATCCCGGCCAGCGACATCACGTACCAGATCGACCCCAGGTCGGCGCCGCGGTCGATGTTGAACTGCCAGAAGTACAGCCAGCCCGAGGGCGACGCCAAGAACACCGGCGCGTTCACGAGCACCCACGTGACCGTCGCGGTCGCGAGCAGCTTGCCGAACGCACGCACGCGGCGCGAACGCAGGCAGAGCAGCAGCAACGGCCCGAGGATGAACAGCGGGTAGAGCTTCGCCGCGATGGCGAGCCCGAAGAAGATCCCCGCCACATACGGGCGCTTCCTGCTCCAGGCGAACAGCGCGGCGGCCGTGAGCACCACTGCGAAGATGTCCCAGTTGATCAGGCCCTCGGCCATGACGATCGGCGCGACGGCGACCATCATCCCCGTCGCCCACCAGCGTCTACCGCCCATGTGTCGCTGCAGCACCACCAGCGCCAGGAAGCAGGCGAACAGCATGAAGGAGCACACCGAGTAGAAGATGTCGGCGTTGGTGAGGACCTGCTGGCCGGTCAGGTCGGGCGACGCGGGGGTCCCCAAGAAGTCCGTGATGCGGCGGGCGACGTCGACGAAACCGCCTGTCAGCACGGGGTACTCGAACTGCGCCGTGACGTACACGACCTTGCCCTCGCTCAGGCCACGCGCCTGGTACAGGACGGGGATGTCGGTGTAGCACAAGCGCTCGATCGCATTGACGGCCGTGTTCGGGTCCGTCTGGCGACACGAGGTCTGGTGGGCCATGAGCAGCAACCAGCTCATCGTGGCCAGGATGAGGATGACGGCCGGTCCGAGCACGAGCCGTGAGCCCGCGTGGCGTCCGAGCGGACCTCCGATGCGCCGCAGCATGATCTCCGACCACGAACCGCCTTCAGCGGGCGGCCCTGCGGGCACGGTCACGGTCGGCGCGGTCACGCGGCCATGGTACGGGTTCAGCGTGTCCGCACCCCCTTCAGGCGCGCACTAGCTCGCCGGCCCCGAGGGGACTGGTTTGGCGCTCGTCGACGCCGAGGGCTTGCTCGACGCGCTCTGGGTGGCGGAAGGCCGCGACGACGAGGACGGTGGGGTGGACGGCGGCGCCGACGAGGGCGGGGCCGACGGTGTCGGGGTGGGCGTCGGGGTCGGTGTCGGGGTGGGCGTCGGCGTCGGCGTCGCCGTCGCGTTCACGTACACGGGCGGGGCGAACGTCAGCTTCGGCTGCCCGTCGGTGGCCACCTTCATGTAGTCGAGCCAGGTCAGCGCCGGGTACGTGCCTCCGAAGAACGCAGCATCGCCCCTCCTCGCGTACGGGTCGAGGCTCGCGTTGCCGCCGTCACCCGCCACGTACATGACGGCTGTCGACACCTGCTTCGTGTAGCCGATGAACCAGCTGGAGATGATGTGGCCGTTGACGTCCGCGGTACCGGTCTTGCCGGCGATCTGGCGTCCGAGGCTGGCCACCCTGGCGCCGGTGCCTTCGTTGACGACGTTCTCGAGCGCGAACGTGGTGTCCGTGGCGATCTTCGGGTCGATGTTCGCCTGCGACTGCGGCTTTGCCGTATACAGGACCTTGCCGGTCGAGTCCTTGACCTCCTTGACGACGTGCGTCGGAACGTACGTCCCGTCGTTGGCCAGGGTCGCGTAGCCGGTCGCCTGCTCGAGCGGGCTCACCTCGGCCGTACCGAGCGCGATGCGGTTGTTCGGGTCCCAGCCGGCACCGGTGGCGACGCCCGCATCGTTGGCGGCCTGGATGATCTGCGCCGGGCCGTTGGGGATCTGCTGCGTCATGTCGACGAATGCCGTGTTGATCGAGTCCGCGGTCGCCTTGACGAGCGACACCGTCCCGTACTGGGTGTTGAACTCGTTGCGGATCGTCGACGTGTCGCCCTTCGGGGTGAACGTGTTGCCGTTGAGGGTCGAGCGCAGGCTGAAGCCGTTGCGCAGCCCGGCGACGACCGCGTACGCCTTGAACGTCGATGCGGCCGATCTGTCGGTGGTCGCCCAGTTGCGGGAGTTGGTCACGTAGTCGGGCCCGCCATACAGCGCGAGCACCTCGCCCGTACCAACGGCGACCGAGGCGATCGCCGCGTGCAGCTGTGCCGGGTCCTGCTTGACCCTGGCGTCGGTCGCGGCTGCTTCGGTGTAATTCTGGGCCGACGCGACCGCGGCCGCCTGGGCCTTCTCGTCGAACGTCGTCGTGATCTGCAGACCGCCGCCCGAGATCTGCGCGGCGTCGAAGCCGTCGGCGGTGAGCTCCGCCTCGACCATCTTCAGCAGGAAGCCCTTGGGGCCTCCGTAGCGCGAGCTCTTGGGCACGTCGGGGAACGCTGGTAGGTCTTTGGCAGCGTCTGCCTGCGCCTGGGTGATCGTGCCCATCGTCACCATGCCGTCGAGCACATACGTGTACCGGCTCTGGAGCCGGGCGACGTTCTTGGGGCCGTCGGACGGGTCGTAGAGGCTGGGGTTGTTGAGGACCGAGGCCAGCACCACCGACTGCTGAAGGGTCAGATCCTTGGCATTGACGTTGAAGTACGCCTTCGCCGCGGCCTGGATGCCGTACGCGCCGCGGCCGAAGTAGATCGTGTTGAGGTAGCCCTGAAGGATCTCCTCCTTGGGCATCGAGCGGCCCATCTTGATCGCCAGCAGTACCTCCGTGACCTTGCGGCTCACGGTCTGGTCACTGGTCAGGTAGAGGATCTTGATGTACTCCTGCGTGATGGTCGACCCACCGCCCAACGCGCTGGTGCCGCGCAAGATCCCGTACACCGCGCGCAGGATTCCGGTCGGCGAGATGCCCTTGTCGGTCCAGAAGGATCGGTTCTCCGCGGCGACCACCGCGTCCTTGACCGACTGCGGCATGTCGGAGTACGAGATCGAGGTGCGGTTCTGGTCGGCGAAGGACCCCAGGACCGTCTTTCCGTCGCGGTAGTACACGTTCGACTTGTTCGTCAGGAACGCCGCGTTGGGATCCGGAAGGTTCGTGCGCGTGTACGCGACAGCCACCACGCCGATGCCGATCAGCGCGACGACCAGAACACCGATCGTCGTCACCTTGAGCGTGGCCAGCAGTCGGCGCTTCCACCGAGGTCTGGCGGACTTCGGCGCGCTGCCGCCTGCCCGGGCCCTACCGCCAGGGGTCGTTGCAGCGCGCGCGGGGCCGGAGGCTCCGCGTCGGGGCCCGGTCGTGCGATCAGCCATAGATGTCCTCGACGGTCCTCTGTCGGCGGGGGGGCCGACGCTTGACGCCGTCCCCTAGCAAGTACGAGGTGATCATGTGATTCCAGCCGCACTCTGTGCACACCTCAACGACACAGACGCGGAACTCGCCGACCTCATTCTCCATCTCTTCGAGTTCGGCCACGGACTTGATGCGACCGCTGTACTGACCCAGCTGATCACCGAACGTGTAGTTCAGCGTGACCAGTCGGCCGCAGTTCCCGATCGGGCACCGCACGGTGCTGAGCTCCCCATGATGGAGGGCCGACCTGATCAGCATCGGGTCGGCGTCGCAGAGATCTTCCCTCCTCAGCGTACGCACCCGGCTGCGGAGTCGCTCCAGTGCATGGCGCCGCTGGAGGGCGTAGTCGACGGTCTGCCGCTTGGACCACATGACGTCCAGGGTAGGCGCTCATGCTGAAGGGCTTCCAGAACCTGGGGTTCAGCCAGGGTCCGGCTACGCCAGGAGAGGCGTCAGGCGGCCCATCGTCTCGAGAGGCGCCGCGGGCCGTTCGCCAAGTATGCTTCTGGTGCTCGCCACGTGCGGGCCTCGGGGAAGTAGCGCAATTGGTAGCGCACCGCTTTTGCAAGGCGGGGGTTGCGGGTTCGAGTCCCGTCTTCTCCACCCGATGCCGGATCACCCCCACCGCCCGACGCGAATCCCGTGGCGAGGCCGGTGAGATGATTGTCACCCAGCGAGGGGTGTCGGGGGAGCTGGACCTACAGTGAACTGCCGCTGTGGAAGAGCTCACTGACGGGGAGGTACGCGACGGATGGCGCTGTTTCGGGACCGACGCGTGTTCCCGCGCTGGTCGTTCATCGACAGCCGTAGCCTCCCGCGCCCGCGCTACGCGAAGGACGAGAACAGCGCCGCGTCCGTACCGACGCCCCCTGAGAGTCCCACCGAGATCGTTTCACCTCTCGACGTCGACGTGTGGACCGAACCGGAGCCTGCCGCCGTACAGGCCGCTCGCCCCGAGGGTCCGCAGCTGCTGCCACAACGGGCGATGCTCGCGGTGGCGCCGGTCTCGTGGATCGAGGAGCGCCGTAACTGGTTCGCCGAGGGTGACTGGCCGACGGAGGCCTCCGACGAGGCCGTACAGCTCGCTGCGACCCACCCCGACCGTCCGTACACGGCACCTGTGCACCCGGGTCTGCCGGCTGTGAGCCCAGCCGAGGTACGTGCGCGGCACGGACGCGGCTTCTCAAGCCTCACCCGCCTCCGCCGGCGGAGGCGACGCGGACACGAGCAAGCCAAGCGCCGTACGGACATCGACCTTGTCGCCCTCGAGGCGGCTCTCGACTCTGCCGCCGCCGCGATCGGCGAGGGCCTGGTCCACGCCGTCGTCTGGCACGCGACCACAGGCCTGGCCCTCGCGAGCCGCGGCGACGCGGCGCCGGAGCTCGCGTCGGTGTGGCACCTGGCGACGCGCGAGGTCCACGCGACGCTCCCGCATGCCGACCTGCCCGACGCCGGCTCGTACCACCTGGTCGGCCTCGCGGACCGCCGCCTCGCGGTGCTGTTGCACGTACATCCCGACCTCGGGGCTTGCGTGACGGTCGACCTCGACGTCGTCACGGTTGCCACCCTGCTCTCCACGGCCGTCCCGCAGCTGAGCAGCACCCTCGCGGCGACGAGCACGGAGTACTGACGTGCTCGCCTCACTGGACGGCGCTGTCCGCGACATCCGGCGGCAGGTTGGCGACCCGCTCATAGCCCTCGACATCTGGGAGACGGCGTCAGCGCTCAGCCTCGCCGGCTTCGGCACGAACCCAGCCACAGGGCCGATGCTCCACCGGGTCACGCAGGATCTCCGAGACGCTGCCGAACTCGCGGGATCGAGCATCGACGACTACCACGTCCTCACGGTCGGAGGTGGCCTCGTGGCGGTGGTCTCGCGGCCACTCGTCAGCGCCGCGCTGCTGCTGACCGACGAGGCCGACCTCGCGTGGGTGCTCACCGATGTGGTCCCGGCGGTACGCGCAGCACTGGATGCCGCGTCGGCCTGAGTCGGTGGGCTGGGCTCTGTGGTGGCCCGGCCGGATTGGAGTGACCCGGCCGGGCCCAGCAGACCTGCCACATTGCCTTGGGGAACACCTGGCTAGGGGGCATCTTGGGGAGCCCGCCGGATCTGCTGCTCTTTCGATTGTGGGTCGCGGGGCGCGACAACCTCGAACCGAAACGCGACACATGAATCGGAAATGATCGAGATTTAACGCTCTTCTAGGGTCCTGCGTCCTTCATTCACCCGTTGCGACGACCGTTCCCCCCAGCCGGGTGACGTGCGCCACGTACTCGTCGTACGTGTGGTGGTAGTCCACGACCGTCTCCAGTTCCGGCCCGAGTCGTCGCAAGCCCTCCAGGATGAACCTCGGGACGGCGTCGAGAACGGTCACCGGGTCGTCGAGGTGGAGGTCGGCCCCGTGCACCGTGCCCTCGAGCCCGGAGTAGCCGATCTGGATGCAGGGCAGCATGACCGACAGGTCCCCCACGTCACCGGCGGCCGCCGAACCACCGCGGTCGTCGAGCAGCGCCTCGAGCCCGGCCACACCTGCCCGGAACGCCTCCCTGAACGGTTCTGACAAGCGGCGATGCTGACGGAACGGGAGATAGCCGACCTCGGTGTCGATCTCGGCGACACCCCCCAGTGCGAGCGCGGCGCCCCGCGCCATCGCGTCGAGCCTCGCGGAGAGCTCGGACATGTACGCGAGGTCGATCGTCCTCACATCGGTCGACACCCGAGCCGTGTCGGGGATCACATTGGTTGCCATCGGCGCCGACGAGACGACAGGGTTGAGCCGCGCCAGTACGTCCTCGCGCAGCTGCTGTCGACCGAGCCCGATCGCCGTCTGGTACAGCACCGCCATCGACGCGGCGTTGACGCCCGCGAACGGTACGAAGCCCGCATGCGCGGCGCGACCGTGGAACGTCACGTGCTTGTATGCGAAACCGGCCAGGTCGCAGTCGAGCTCGACCGTCGGCGTGTCGTAGCCGCCGCCCATCGTGTGCGTGAGGACGGCGGCGTCGACGTCGTCGAAGACTCCCAACCGCATCGCCTCCGGCTTGCCGCCGAACCAGGCGATCTCCCCGGCATCCCGCAGCGCGCGCCGCGTCTCGAGGTCGATGTACTCCTCGGCCGGAACGAACACCACGACGAGGTCGTACGGAAGGTCCCAGGGCTTGCTAGCCAGCTCGGCCACCACGGCGCACGTGATCCCTACCTGCGTGTGATGCCCGCAGGCGTGGACGGCGCCCGTGACGGGGTCGGCGGCGGGGTGCGCCGGCACGATCAGCGCGTCGAGCTCCGCGACCAGGGCGACGGCGCGGTCATGCCCTGGACCGAGGCGGAGCCGCAGCCCGGTACGTGCGAACGTCGTGATCTCGACTCCCGGCACGTGCAGGCCGAGGAAGTCACGGATCCGGGCGGAGGTGTAGGTCTCGTGGTAGCCCACCTCGGGATGCGCCCACAGGTCCGCGACCAACGCCGCGACCTCGTCAAATGCGGCAAGCAGCGGTGCGCTCATCCGGGATGCGGGTCCGTCGCTGCCGCCCATCGTCTGGCCCGCTCGTCACGCTCCCGCGCCTTCGCGCCAAGGATGACCCCGGCCGCGACCACCGCCGCGAACACCACCAGTCGCTTCATCCCGCCAGCCTAGGCCCGTTCAGATGATCCGTCGGGTTCCGTCGCGGCCCAGGACGACCGAACCCGAGGCGCTGTGGATCTCGATCCTGTCAGCGTCGAAGGGGGCCCGTACCCACCCGGTGTCGTACCGGCCGTACTCGGACACCATGACGTGACCGTCCATGGAGAGCCGGCCGTTCGCGAGCCTGTACGAGGCGTCGGGCGATGTCAGGTTCAGCTTCGCGCCGGTCAACGTCACAGCGCAACGCGACAGCCACGAGCTGAAGCCGTCGACAGACCCGTGCTCGTCGAGCTCCGCGCAGATCACGACCCACCCGGTCACCGCGCCGGCCTGGCGCAGGGACTCGCCGGACTCGGCGACCAGCTCGGACGTGGCGAGCACGCCGACAAGGCCGTTGCCCTGACGTACCGCCAACCAGTGGCTCCCCCTGGCGCACTCGTCCAGCTCCCCGAACGGCACGTACAGATGACTGCCCCGGACCCGCTTGGCCTCGCCGTACCCACGTCGCCCCCTGGTGTCGTACACCGCGAGCAGGACGGGTCCGACGGTCGCGACGTCCGGGTTGACGCCGTTGCCCACCCATGCCGAAGGGGTCTTCTGCCGCGTCGCGTCGTCGACCAGCGGCCCGCCGGGGTGAGTCGCGAAGATCGGTACGCCACCGGGCAGGACGACGTGCCACAGGTGCTGCTGGTCGCCGTAGTGGCCGGGACGGTAGTGCTGGGCACTGCTGAGCAGATACGAGTCGGAGCGGGTCGTCGTCACCTGCACACGCTCCAGTGCCGTGCCGGCCACTGCCGGCTTCGCCAACCGCACCACGGTGGGCAGCAGCGCCCGCGGAGCCCACTCCAAGGACCTCAGGGCCGACAGGAAAGGGTTGGTCGCCATGCCCCAGGCATCGAACGCGGCCATCGTCGTGCGGATCGCGCGCGGGTTCACGAACGCCTCCATCCCCCACAGCAGCGCACCGGTCGCCTCGGGCGCGGTGTAGAGAGCAGCGGCGTCGGCGATGTTCACCCCGTGGCCGGACCGCACGGTCCGCGGCGACGGGTCCTCGGCGATCTCGCGGATCACGGTCGGCACCTCGTACGACCGACGCAGGCAGAACACCATCCCGATCCGGTCCCAGTCGGCGCGCACCTCGTCGTCGGTGAACGCATGGTCGACGACAGGCTGCATCTCGGAGGTCGCCGGTTGCTTCTTCTGCGACTCGTACAGTCGGCCCGCGCTCGCGACGAAGTGCCCCTCGAAGCGGTGCAGTGCGCAGTCGAGCAAGAGCAGGTCGAGCACACCCGCCGCCTTCTCGGAGATCTCCGGATCCGGCGCGTGGTCGACCAGAAGGCTCAGCCCCGCGGCGTCCTCCTCGTAGTAGACCGGGGACAGCCACTCCGAGAAGCCGAAGCGGAACCGCAGGTCGAGCCACCGCTCGAGGCGTGCCCGCGCGTCGTCGCGGTGCTCAGCGCCGGTACGGCGATCGTTGCTGAACGTGTCGTCGCAGAACGTCGCGCCGGCCAGGTACTCGGCGGTCGCGAACAGCAGCTGGTGGTTCTCCGACCAGAAGCACATCGCGTCGTCGCCAGGCTCGGCCATCCAGTACTTGAACCCGACCAGTGACCGACGGACCAGTTCCGTCGACGCCTCGGGGACCTTCCCGCCAAGCAGCACCGCGAGCAGCGCGATCGCGCGGAAGTCGGCGCAGTCCCGCCGCATGTCGACGAACCCGCACAGGTCGCTCAGCTCGTCGCCCAGCGCGGCCTCGTCGACAGTAGCCGACCCGTCAGCCCGGGGCAGCAGCGCGGCGAGCGCGGCATACGTACCCACGACGGGACCATCGAGCCTGATCCTTGCGGGCAACGTCTTCTCGTCCCTCATCTCACCTCCGCGGTCTTCCCATCCTTTCGCGTCGCGTGGGAATCCGCTTCCTCGTCCAAGCCTGCGTTACCGGATCGTGAGGCGGTGACTTCGTGAGCGCATCCCCAGGACCGGTGTCGCGGGGGTCGGATCTCCGTAGGCTGTGGCTGATGAGTGTGGTTCAGGCAGTGCGGGCCTACAAGGCCGCCAACGACGACTGGCGGGTCGATGTCGTGCTCGCTGCGGTCTTCATGCTGTTCGGGCTCGTGCCCTACGTGATCATCGACTACTTCTTCGACCACGCCAACACGGATCTCCGCGTCGCAACGGTCACGTCGTTCATCTGCTTCCTCGCCGTCAACGTGCGCCGCGCCTTCCCGATGATGTTCATGGTCGTCTGCGCCAGTGCACTTGTCGTACAGGTCATTCTCGTCCCGACTCCAGCCGTGGGAATCATCGTTGTGCCCCTGGCCGCGTACACGGTGGCTCGCTGGGTGCCCGGTGTGCAGGCTCGCGTGGTCGTCGTCCTCGGCGCCGTCGGCGCGGTGGCCGCCCCGCTGCGATGGATCGTGGTGCCGTTCGGCGTCGGCGATCCCGTGGTCACCGTCGCCGCGATCCTCGCCTCCGGAGTCTGCGTGGGCCTCGTCGTC
Organism: Propionibacteriales bacterium; assembly: GCA_038317635.1. GTDB lineage: Bacteria > Actinomycetota > Actinomycetes > Propionibacteriales > Propionibacteriaceae > Fen-668. Next base: position 92,111 of record JBBQBP010000001.1, on the reverse strand, counting down.
ACCCCGTACGCGCTCGGCCGCCGCGCGCGCGACATGGCCTACGCCCGAGAGACGCTGCGCGAGGCGGAGACGGAGCACTTTCGCACGCTCCTGTCCGAACGCGAGCACGAAGCGAGGGCGATCGAGGCCCGCACCCGAAACCAGATCGCCCGCGAGCTGCACGACGTGGTCGCTCACTCGCTGTCCGTGATGGTGGTTCAGGCCGAAGGCGGGTACGCAGTGGCGGCGAAGAAGCCGGAGTCCGCGGCGGAAGCCCTCGCCACGATCGCCACGACCGGGCGCGAGGCCCTCGGCGAGATGCGCCGGATCGTCGCCGTGCTGCGTGAAGGCGACGCCGAGTCAGAGCCGTACGCGCCGCTGCCCACGCTGGTGGACATCCCACGACTCGTGGAGAAGACCGGCGCTTCGCTCACCGTCAGCGGAGACACGCCTGACGTGCCCCCAGCGCTCGGCCTCACGGCCTACCGGGTGGTCCAGGAAGCTCTCACCAACGTGCTCAAGCACGCGGGGGCCGGTGCGGATCCGCGCGTCACCGTCGCGTACACCTCCTCGGGCATCGACCTGGCCATCGTCGACTCGGGTCTCGGTGCCCGGGCCACCACCGATGGCCGCGGACATGGCCAGCGGGGCATGGTCGAGCGCCTCAGCGCTCACGGTGGCACGATCGAGGTTGGACCTGAAGGCGACAAGGGATACCGCGTCCATGCGTGGCTCCCGCTTCCGGCCCCTTCATCAGGGAGGATCACCACGTGACTATCCGCGTACTGCTCGTCGACGACCAGGCCCTCGTGCGGAGCGGGTTCCGCATGATCATCGAGTCGAGCGATGGCATCGAGATCGTCGGCGAGGCCGAGAACGGCTCCCAAGCCCTCGACTTCTTGGCGGCTTCGCCCGTCGATGTCGTCCTCATGGACATCCGCATGCCGGTCATGGACGGCGTCGAGGCGACCAGACGGATCGTCGCGTCCGGCTCAACCGCACATGTCCTGGTGCTCACGACGTTCGACGCCGACGAGTACGTGTACGCCGCGCTCCGTGCGGGTGCCAGCGGCTTCCTTCTCAAGGACAGCCGTCCCCACGAGCTGCTTCAGGCGATCCACAGCGTCGCGAACGGCGACGCCGTGATGGCGCCCAGCGCCACGCGCCGGCTGCTTGACCACGTGGTGCCGCTGCTGCCGACCAGCTCGGGGGACCACCCGGACTCGCGCCTCGACGTCCTCACGGATCGGGAGCGCGAGGTGCTCATCGAGATCGCGAAGGGTGCGACCAACGCCGAGATCTCGGCCACCCTGTACATGGCCGAAGGCACCGTGAAGACCCACATCGGCCGCCTGTTCACCAAGCTGCACGCCCGTGATCGCGTACAGCTCGTGCTCATCGCGTACGAGACGGAGCTGGTGAAGCCGTAGCTCAGCGAAGCCGTACGGGAAGGCCACGGCCGATCCGGACGCGCAGTACGGACGGAAGCAGCACCCGCCGCTCGCACGACTCGACAGCGCCCTCGAGCTCGCAGATGAGCTGGTTGACCAGGAGTGGGGCCACCTGCTCGACCGGTTGGACGACGCTGGAGAAGCCGAGGGCCTCGGCGACCGGCGAGTCGTCAAAGCCCACGATCGACTCGGCCGGCGCGAAGCCCTCCACCGGCGACTCGTACAGGACGCTCAGCGCACCGAGCGCCATCGAGTCCGTACCGCACGCTGCCGCCGTGACGCCGCGGTCGCGGAGCACTCGCATGCCGCGGAACCCGTGCTCGATGCCCTCGGGCACGCACACGTCGAGCTCCTCGAGGTCCACGTCGAGGCCCCGCATCCCACGGCGCCAGCCCTCGCGGCGGTGACGGTCGATCATCGAGAAGTCACTCGCCCCGATGAAGCCGATCCGCGTGTGGCCTCGCTCGCGCAGCAGCCGTGTCCCCTCCTCGACCCCGGTCGCGTTGTCGATGTCCACCCACGGGTGCGGGGCCTCGAGCTCGCCCCACGGGCGGCCGAAGGCGACGAACGGCATGCCGATGCGACGGAGCTCGGCCGGTCGGCTGTCGAGCGGCGACGTGTACGCGAGCATCGCGGCATCGATCAGCCCCGTCTCGTAGAGCCCGGTCAGCGCCGCCAGCTCCTCCTGCTCACCTGATGCGGTGACCAGTACGGGGTGGTAGCCGCGCTCCTCGAGCGCCTCCGTCGCGGCGTGGAGGTAGCGGTCCATGACCGATCCGTTGATGCCGTCGAGCACCGGCGACATGCGCATGCCGACGATCTTCGTACGGTTCGTACGCAGGGCACGTGCCGCTGCGGACGGACGGTAGCCGGAGCGTTCGATGTGCTCACGGACCCGTTCCCGGGTGGACGGTTTGACGAGGTGAGGCGCATTGATGACGTTCGAGACCGTCTGGCGGGAGACTCCGAGCTCCTTGGCCAGACTGATCAACGTCGGTCGCGCCATCACACTCCTTCGTCGAAGGCTATGCCTCCCGGAACTTACCTTGAACCTTCACATTCCGGTAGCGATACCTGTTATCCGGTCTTTCTCGGGCGGCGACCGCCTCGAGGGCTGGTTGAGCCTGAATCGATACACTCGTCGACATGCCTTCTGTTGCCGCCTACGCCATCGACTCCGCCACCGGTTCTTTCGCGCCGACGACCATCGTCCGCCGCGAGCCCGGTCCCACCGAGGTGTACTTCGAGATCAAGTTCGCGGGGATCTGCCACTCCGACATCCACACGGCGCGCGGCGAGTGGGGTCCTGCGATCTACCCGCTGGTTCCCGGCCATGAGCTCGCGGGCGTCATCACCCAGGTCGGCAGCGACGTCACCGCGTTCGCGGTCGGCGACCGGGTGGGCGTGGGCTGTTTCGTGGACTCGTGCGGCGAGTGCGACTTCTGCCGCGCCGGAGACGAGCAGTTCTGCACGGGTGAGGCGGGCACCGTCTGGACGTACAACTCCATCGGTCGGGACGGCCTCCCGACGGCCGGCGGCTACTCGGGTGGCTTCACCGTCGAGCAGGACTACCTCTGCCGCATCCCCGACTCGATCCCGCTCGACGTCGCGGCGCCGCTCCTGTGCGCGGGCATCACGCTGTACGACCCGCTCAAGCGGTACGGCACGGGGCCGGGCATGAAGGTCGCGATCGTCGGCATGGGCGGGCTCGGCCACATGGGTGTGCAGATCGCCGCCGCCATGGGCGCCGAGGTGAGCGTGCTCAGCCGCACCCTGTCCAAGCAGGAGGACGGCCTCGCCTTCGGTGCCAGCCACTACTACGCCACGAGTGACCCGCAGACGTACCCGTCGCTGGAGGGCGCGTTCGACCTCATCGTGAGCACGGTCTCGGAGACACAGGACTTCACCCGCCTCGTCGCCTGCCTCCGTACCGGCGGCACGCTCGTCAACGTGGGGCTCCCGGAACTCCCGGTACAGCTCGCGATCAACTCGCTCGGCTCGCGCAAGGCGATCGCCGGCAGCATGATCGGCGGAATCGCAGAGACCCAGGAGATGCTGGACTTCTGCGCCGAGCATGGCCTTGCGGCACGCATCGAGACGATCCCGGCGTCGAAGATCAACGAGGCGTACGACCGCGTCGTCGCCTCCGACGTCCGCTACCGGTTCGTCATCGACGGGAGTACGTTCGGCGTCTGAGGACCGGGAGCCCGATCCCCGAGTTCGCATTTGAATACCCCCTGGGGTATATTGATGACAAACGTTCCTCACCAAGGAGAATCCCTATGTGCCATCGCACCACCTGCCGGACCTGCAACAAGCCGACCTGGGCCGGCTGCGGTAACCACATCGAGATGGCCCTCGCGGGCGTCCCCAAGTCACAGCGCTGCAGCTGCACCGCGGCACAGAAGGCCTCCCAGCACCAGGGCGGCTTCATGAGCCGTCTGTTCGGCTGACCCGAACCTCCTGATCGCTGCCCCCAGTCGGCCGATCAGCTGCTAGCTCACACGTCACACCGCTTGCATGACATCACACCGCATGCAAGCGGTGTGACGTCGTCCAGGCGGTGTGACGTCGGCTCAGACGCTGTCGACCTGTGGCCCCTCGGAATCAGACCAGGACGGGCCAGCCGGTCTGTGCAGCCGCATAGGCGTCCCACTCCGGGTTGCTCGCCGCGCTGAGCGCCACGCCACGTAGCGTGCTCCGTACCGACGGGAAGAGATCCCGGTTCGCGTTGAGGCTCCAGATGGCCGCCCCGAACCGCAGCTCCTGCATCAGGCCGTTGGCCGCGGGCAGCTGGTAGCGCAGCACGATGAGCTCGTCGGCCCACGGCACGCCGTTCCGGTCGTACTCGAGGCACGCGAGGAAGCCCTGGCCCATGAGCCGCGGATCCATGCGCTGGCTCAGGTACAGGCCCGGGTCGACCGGGTCGATGGAGACGACGAACGCGTTAGGCCGCAGCTTCGGTACGAGCGTGGTGGCTATGACGTCCTGCATCACACCGCCCGACGCCGTCTCGCGACCCGGCTCGGCCGTGGTCAGCAGTCCGCCGCTGATGAGGTCGCTGCGCGGGAACCGCTCGGCGACGCACGAGGCGTCCGCCGGACTCGTACCGATCGCGTACTTCACCGGCAGTCCCGGCCCAGCCGGCCACATCACCCCGCCGCCCGCCTGCCAGTCGGCAGGGTGACGGAAGGTGACGGCCACCTGCTGCGACCGAGGGTCGACGAGCTCGTACGTCGCCCACTCGGTCGTGTCGGCCGCCTGCGTCGGTGCGGCCCAGGTGGGCGAGTTGGCCCGCTCCCAACGCTGCTGCTGCGCCGCCTGGCGCTCAGCCTCGGTCTGCTGGCGCTGCTCGCCGGCGTAGCCGCGCGCCTTGTCGATGTCGCTCTTGAGCAGCTTCCCCGTGTCCTTCAGCCCCGCAGCGAGATCGTTGCCGAACCTCGAGAGCTTGCGTCCCCAGTCATCGCTCATCACGGCCTCCTTGGCGCGGACGTACAGATCAGTTGTGTGTCATGTCCAGCGGGACGACCCACGCGGCGAACTCATCCTCCGTGACGTATCCGAGCGCGAGCGCGGACTGTCGCAGGCTCAGTCCCTCCTTGTGGGCCTTCTTGGCGATCTTTGCAGCCTTGTCGTACCCGATGTGCCGGTTCAATGCTGTGACCTGCATGAGGTTCTTGTCGAGGTTCTCGGTGATCTTGGGCAGGTTCGGCTCGATGCCCGCCGCGCAGTTGTCGTTGAACGCCAGGCACGAGTCGCTGATGAGGCGGATGCTTTCGAGCACGGCGTGAACCATGACCGGCTTGAAGACGTTGAGCTGGAAGTTGCCCTGGCTGCCAGCGAAGCCGACGGTCGCGTCGTTGCCGAAGACGCGGGTCGCGACCATCGTCATGGCCTCGGACTGGGTCGGGTTGACCTTGCCGGGCATGATGCTCGAGCCGGGCTCGTTCTCCGGGATGTTGATCTCCCCGATGCCGTTGCGCGGACCCGAGGCCAGCCACCGGACGTCGTTGGCCATCTTCATGAGCGCGCCCGCCAGGGTACGCAGCGAGGACGAGGTCTGGACGAGGGCGTCATGAGCGCTCAGCGCGGCGAACTTGTTCGCGGCGCTGCGGAACGCGTACCCGGTCTCCTCCTCATACTTCTTCGCAGCCAGGTCGCCGAACTGCGGGTGGGCGTTCAGGCCGGTGCCGACTGCGGTGCCGCCGATGGCGAGGTCGAGGAGACCCTCTCCGGCATGCTTCACCTCGCCGAGCGCGTAGTCGAGCTGGGCGACCCAGCCGCTGATCTCCTGACCGAGCGTGATCGGGGTGGCGTCCTGCAGGTGGGTACGGCCGACCTTGACGATGCCCATGTACTCCTCGGACTTGGCCGCCAGTGTGTCGCGCAAGGACGACACCGCTCCGTACAGCCGCTCGTTGAGCTCGAGCACCACCGCGATGTGCATGGCCGTGGGGAAGGTGTCATTGCTGCTCTGGCCACGGTTCACGTGGTCGTTGGGATGCACGGGGGACTTGCTGCCCATCTCGCCGCCCGCGAGCTCGATGGCGCGGTTCGAGATGACCTCGTTCGCGTTCATGTTGCTCTGGGTGCCGCTGCCGGTCTGGAACACCACCAGCGGGAAGTGCTCGTCGAGCTTGCCCTCGATCACCTCGTTGGCGGCCCGCACGATGAGCTCGGCGATGTCGGTCGGCAGCTCACCGAGCTCCGCGTTCGCCTGGGCGGCACCCTTCTTGAGGATGCCTAGGGCACGGATGATCGCGCGGCCCCACACGAACGTGTCGCGGCCGATCGGGAAGTTGTGGACGCTGCGCTCGGTCTGCGCGCCCCAGTACTTGCTGGCGTCGACCTCCAACGTGCCCATCGTGTCTGACTCTTGGCGGAACGTCGTCATAGCGGCAGTCTATTTGCTCCCCTCACCGGCGTCCGAGGGTGGGGCATAGCGCTCATGCGCTTTCTGGGCGCGCCCCTGCGGGGAGCCGACGATGCACGCTCGCCGCCACTGCGGCACGATGGGCACATGACTGGGATCGATGTTCCTGAGGCCACGCCCGAACAGGACACGCACCGCGCCCTACGGTTCGCCGTAGGAGCCGCCGCGGTGGTCGTGCTGCTGCTCGGACTGTCGCAGCTGTCCCGCATCGTCGGCCCCTTCTTCTTGGCGCTCAACCTCATGATCGTCGTCTGGCCGGTACAGCGGTTCCTCTCGCACCGCGTCCCGAAGATCCTCGCCGCGATCGTGTCCGGCCTGCTGGCGATCGTCATCATCGGGCTGCTGTTCTGGGCGATCGGATGGGCCGCGTCCCTGTTCGTACAGGAGATCCCCCAGTACAAGGGGGAGTTCCAGACCCTGTACGACGAGGTGTTGAACCTGGCCGCCCAGTTCGGCGTGACGAGCACTCAGATCATCGACCAGCTCAAGTCGATCAACCCCGGCAGCGTGGTGAGCGTCGTCGGGTCACTGCTGTCGAACGTGGGCGGCGCGCTGTCGCTGTTCGTCATCGTCATCACGGTGCTGCTGTTCATGGTGGTGGACTCGGTCGACTTCGAAGGCCGCCTCGAGCGGCTGGGACAGCGCCACAACCCGGTCCTCGTCCTCGCCCTGCGGTCGTTCGCGCAGGGGGTCCGCAAGTACTGGGTCACCTCGACCGCCTTCGGCCTGGTCGTCTCGACGCTCACCTGGGTGGGCCTTGCGTCGTACGGGATCCCGCTGGCCATCGTGTGGGCCGTGCTCGCCTTCGTGACGAACTACATCCCGAACATCGGCTTCGTCATCGGCCTCGTCCCCGCCGCGGTGATGGGCCTGCTGGCGAAGGGGCCGTGGGGTGCGCTGTTCGTCATCGCGTTGTATGCAGTGCTGAACTTCGTCATCCAGGGAGTCATCCAGCCGAAGGTGGCCGGTGAGGCCGTGGGCGTGACGAGTACGGTCTCGTTCGTGTCGCTGCTCGTGTGGGCGGTGGTGCTCGGGCCTTTGGGCGCCCTCCTGGCGCTGCCCGCGACCCTGTTCGTCAAGGCGCTGGTCGTCGACGCCGACCCGAAGGCCCGCTGGGTCAACGCCCTGATCGCGTCCAACCCCAGGACAAGCTCCGAGGAACCTGTCCTCATCAGCGACGTGGAGACTCCCACCGACCCGCTGGTGGCTCCGGAGGTACCCGCCGAGGATGCCGACACGCTCACGCCTGATCAGCCGAGGCGCTCGCTGCTCGAGGAGGAGACCGGAGCGGTCGCGGACGAGGTCGCCCCCCGACGGTCTGCTCCCGGGGCGGACGATGAGGACGAGTCCGACCAGTCGGCCCTGGACACGGTCGCCACTGCGGAAGCCGCATCGGCGGACGAGGTCGAGCCTGCTACGGAGGATGCTGCGCCGCAGACCGAGGTGGTCGAGGCGGTGCCGGAGGAGACTAGGCCCCAGGTCGAGGAGACCGAGGCTGGGCTGCCGACGGAGGAAGCTGCACCCTGGGCCGAGGACACCGAGCCGGAGGACGTCCCGCGACGGGCGAGATCCGATGAGGACGCGCGACTGCTCGACGACGAGCCCGAACCGACCGACGACTGGCCCGTGTTCCAGAAGAGCGCGACGCCCTATTGGACGGGCGCGGTCCACTCTGAGGGCTGAAGCGGCGGTTGGGCCGTCAAGGTGGCCGGAGTCACGCCCGGCCGGAGGACTGGCCGTCTCACCGGTCGCGTCCAGCGCGCCTGTCCTCAGCGCGATGTGATGAAGTCGGAGGCGTGGTCGACGACATGCGCTGGTGCGCCGAGCTGAACGCCGATGAGGCCCTTCCGGGCAGTGCGCCACTCGCGGACACCCACGTGTTCCTCGAACACCTCGGTCCCTGGCCGTCGTCGCCGCTGGAGGCGCTGGACCTCAACTACGTCGCCGAGCTGGACGCGCTCGACGCGGCGATCGCCCTCATGCGACGTCCGGTGCCGCTCAGGGAGAGCCGCACCGGGATCCCCGACAGTCCGTACGTGATCGTCTCGACGGCGGGGCGCGTCGCCGTGACGCGGACCCAAGGGCTCCCCTCGGCGTCGACAGTCGCCCTCGCGATCGCTTCCCTTCGCCGCGGAGACTGCCCGGGGGGGTGGGAGTACGAGCCGTGGCTGGTCATGGTCTGCACGCACGCACGCCGCGACGCCTGCTGTGCCCGTCTGGGACGATCGCTCGTCGACGACCTGCTCAGCGTCGCCGACCGCCGGCGCATATGGGAGACGACCCACCTGGGTGGCCACCGCTTCGCACCGACCTGCCTGGCGCTCCCCAGCCAGGTCATCTATGGACGGGTGGCAAGCGAGCGGGTCTCGGGGCTCGTCTCGGCGCTCGAGCGGGGTGTGGTCGTACCCGACCTCATGCGCGGCCGCACCACGTACGCGCCAGCGCTCCAGGTGGCCGAGGTCGCCGCACGCAGTCGCCTCGGCATCGTCGACGATGCGCTCGAGCTCGTCAGCTTGAGCACCGACGGAGACCGCACCACCTCCACCTGGCGCGCCGGTGACGCCACCATCGAGGTCGAGGTCGAGAAGCAGACCGGACGCCCCCGCCAGCTGTCGTGCAGCAAGGACCGGCTGGAGACCCGGTCGACGTTCATAGCGCTGTAGCTCGTCACGTACGGCTGAGAAGGCGCCCGCCCGGCGCCCTCCGAGCGCAACGGCCTCGATAGGATCTCGGCGATCGCGGCTCAGCCCGCCGCCCACGCGACGGAACGTCGTGACCTGGCCCGAAAGCGACCCAGATGTCCCACGACTCCCCCGACCCGACACACCCTGCCAGGGCCGTCCCGCTCACCGCTCTGTTGATCGGGACGATCGCCATCCAGACCGCGGTGCCGCCGTTCGCCACGGACATGTACACGCCGGCCTTCCCCGTCGTCACGGCCGACCTCGGGACCACCGCGTCGCTCATCGGACTCACTCTGACCACGTTCTTCGTCGGGTTCGCGCTCGGCCAGCTGGTGGGCGGCCCCTGGTCCGACCAGCGAGGGCGCCGCGTCCCGATCCTCGTCGGGGGGGCCATCTGCACGCTCGGCGCGATCGGGTGCGCCGTCTCTCCGACGATCTACTTCTTGATCGCCGCCCGCGTCGTCCAAGGCTTCGGCGGCGGCATCGCGGCCGCGGTCGCCCGTGCAGTGATCGTCGATGTCGCCCATGGCACGATGCTGGCGAAGCTGATGTCCATCATGCAGGCTGTCGGAGGGCTGGCGCCGATGATCGCTCCCGTCGTCGGCGCGCTGGTCATCACCGCCTTCACCTGGCGCGCGGTGTTCTGGACGCTTGTCATCTTCGGCGCGTTGATGGTCACGACGGCCGCCTTCAACATCCCCGAGACTCTCGAGCCCGAGCGGCGCCACTCAGGCGGACTCCGACGATCGTTGACGGGCATCGCCGAAGTCGTGCGGATCCGCCCATATCTCGCGTACATGCTGACCACCGCGTTCTCGATGTTCGGGATGATGGCCTACGTCGCCAACTCCTCGTACGTGCTGCAGGTCATGAAGGGCATGCGACCCATCACGTTCTCGCTGTTCTTCGCCGGTACGGCGTTCACGCAGGTCCTGCTGTCGATCGTCAACGCGCGACTCGTGGGACGGGTGGCACCGCAGCGCATGATCACGATCGGCCTCACGACCTCGAGCCTTGCCGTCCTGGCGCTGCTCCTCGGGGTCGTGTTCTGGGGGACGCCGCTGATCCTCACCTGCGCGGGGTTCGTCGTACTTGTCGCATCCCAGGCGTTCATCTTCGGCAATGCGGCGGCTGTCGCGGCGAGCAAGGCGACCCACATCGCCGGAGCAGCAGCCGCTGTGCAGGGCGTGGCGCAGTCGCTCGCCGGCGCGCTCGCGGCACCCCTGGCATCGGCCGGCGGCGGTGCTACGGCCCTTCCCATGGTGTTCGTCATGGTTTCAGGAGTCACGCTGTCGATCACTGCCCTCACCATCGCCAAGCGGCTCTGAACAGGCGCTCCTCAGCCGAGCACGATCGCGACCGCGAACCCGTCCCAGCCCTTGCTCGACACCGTCTGTACCGCCGTGGCCTGGAGCCGCGGATCGCTGCCGAGCATCTCCAGCACGCGGCGCGTCCCGACGACGTCCGGGTCGTCGGAGTCGCCCACGATGCGCCCGCCACGTACGACGTTGTCGATCACGATGAGCGACCCCGGCCTCGTCAACGCCAGCGCCGCCTCCAGATAGGCCGGGTTGTTCTTCTTGTCGGCGTCGATGAAGACGAGGTCGTACGGGTCGACCCGTGCTCCGATGAGCGAGGCCAGAGTGTCGGCGGCGAGGCCGACCACCACCTCCACCCGCTCGGCGACACCGGCCAGTCGCCAGTTCTCCTCCGCAACGGCCGCGGCGTGCGGATCGAGCTCGAGCGTGGTCACGACTCCGCGCACGCCGACGGCCCGCGCGAACCAGGTCGCGCTGTACCCGCCGAGCGTGCCGATCTCCAGCACCCTCGTGGCGCCGATCAGCCGGCACCACAGGGCGAGCAGGGCACCGTCGGTGGCCGACACCTCGATCGGGCGCAGCCCCGCCTCGACAGTACGGGCCCGAATGCCGGCGAGGATGTCGTCCTCGCCGGCCACGGTCGTCGCGAGGTAGTCCTCGACGTCGGCCCAGCGGGGCCGGTCGGTCATGCGGACAGCTTCGCCAGGTCGGCTTCGGTGAGGACCAGATCGACCGCCTTCGCCGAGTCCGTGATGCTCTCGGGCCGCGAGGAGCCCGGGATGGGGATGACGACCTCGGAGAGCGCCAGCTCCCAGGCGAGTGCCACCTGCTGCGGCGACACACCGTGGGCGTCGGCGACCTCCTGAAAGACCGTGTGCCTACCGCCCAGAGCACCGGCTCCGCGGATGCCACCGAGCGGGCTCCAGGGAAGGAACGCGATGCCGATCTCGGCACAGTGCTCCATCTCGATCAGCGTCGAGAGGTGGCTCGGCGAGAACTGGTTCTGCACAGCGACGAGCTTCTCCCCGAGGATGCCGCGGGCGATGTCGATCTGCTCGACCGACGCGTTGGAGACGCCCGCGAGGAGGATCGTGCCGTCGTCGAGGAGCTGCTCGAGGGCACCGATGCTGTTCTCGTACGCCACCTTGGGGTCCGGGCGGTGGTAGTAGTACAGGCCGATCGGACCGCCCAGGCGTTCCGCGGATGCCTTTGCAGCCTCGAGCAGGTGCGCCGGCGAGCCGTCCTGGGTCCATGACCCGTCGCCTGGACGGAGGTGGCCGCCCTTGGTGGCGACGAGCACATCGGAGGCGCCCGACCCGTACTCCTTCAGCGCCTTCGCGATCAGCCGCTCGTTGTGGCCGACCTCACCCGCCTCCAGGTGGTACGCGTCCGCCGTGTCGATGAGCGTCACGCCCGCATCGAGAGCGGCGTGGATCGTCGCGATCGACCTGGCCTCGTCTGGTCGTCCTTCGATCGACATCGGCATGCCACCGAGACCGATGGCGCTGACCGTTCGGGGACCGAGTACGCGCTGTTGCATTTTTCCTCCTGGACTGGTTGATCACGACCCAACCTATGCGGCAGACCGACAGCGCGGCACCGAACGGGCGGTTCGCCTCAGACGGCCCCGGCGACACCCTTCGGCAGGGACCTTCGTACGAGCCGGTCGACGACCTCGAAGCTGAGATCCACAGCGATCGCCAGTCCCACGACGACGATCGAGGATGCCACCATCATCGCGTAGTTCTGCGTCTTGAGGCCGAGGAACAGGAAGCGGCCGAGGCCGCCGGCCCCCACGTACGCGGCGAGGGTCGCGGTCGCCAGCACCTGCAACGTGGCGGACCTGATCCCGCCGAGCAACAGCGGCATGCCGAGCGGCGCCTCGACCCGGAACAGGATCTGGCACTCCGTCATGCCCATCGCCCGCGCTGCATCGACCGCATCGCGGGGCGCACCTTCGACACCCGCGTAGGCGCCGGCCAGTACGGACGGCAGCGCGAGCAGGACGAACGCCAGCATCGGAGCTTCCAGGCCGATGCCGAGAATCAGTCCGAAGAGGGTCACCACGCCGAGGGTCGGCAACGCCCGAGCGGCGCCGGTCGAGGAGACGATCGCGGTACGGAACCGGTGCGCGTGCCCGACGGCGTACCCCAGGGGGATCCCGATGAGGCAGGCGATCACTGTGGCGAGGGCTGTGTACCAGAGGTGCTCGACCATCCGGGCCTCCCAGCCGTTCGGGCCGGACATGTTGACGGGTTGGGAGAGCCACTCCCACGCGGCGACGATGTAGTTCATGCCGCCACCACGTTCTTGTCCTCGACGGACGAACGTCCGTCGCCTCTCCGTCTGGTCTTCCGCCCCCAGGGCATGAGCAGCTGGCCAAGCCCGACCAGTCCGAGGTCGACGGCCACCGCGACCACGACGGTCGCCGCGATGCCGGCGAGCACCTCCGCGAAGATGCCGCGCTGGAAGCCATCGATGAACAGCAGCCCGAGGCTGTTGACGCCGAGGAGGGCACTGACCGGTACGAGGCTGACCGTGCTCACCGCGACGACGCGCAGGCCGGCCAGGAGTGCGGGTCCCGCGAGCGGGAGCTGGACTCCGAAGAAGCGCCGCAGGGGTCCGTACCCCATGGCCGTGGCGGCCAGCACCGCGTCGCTGCTCACGGCCTCGAGCGCATCCGCGGCGTAGCGGACCATGAGCGCCACCCCGTACAGGCCGAGGGCGGCGATCACGTTCACGAGAGACCGGACAGAGGTGCCGAGGATCAGCGGCAGCACGATGAACAGCGGCAGTGAGGGGATCGCGTAGATCAGGCCGGCGACAAGGAGCAACGTGAACCGGGACCGGCGGAAGCGGCTGGCGAACCAGGCGATCGGAACCGCCAGGACGAAACTCAAGACGATCGCCGGCAGCGCGAGCCAGAGGTGGGCCCACGTCGCGTCGATGATCGTCCCGACGTTGTTGAGGATCCACGTCACGTGAGGCGTCCTACCGGTCGGCCGCTCGGGTCGACGACGAGCTTGCCCTCGACGCGCAGGGAGCGCGCCTCGTCGAGGCCGAGGAAGGTCGCGACGAAATCGTCCACCGGGTTGGCCATGATCTCGGTCGGAGTGCCCTCCTGGGCGATCAGGCCTCCCGTCGCGAGGATGACGATCTTGTCGCCGAGGATCATCGCCTCGGCGATGTCGTGGGTGACGAACAGGATCGTCTTGCCGAGCTCCTTCTGAAGGCGGAGCAGCTCGTGCTGCAGATCGGCTCGGACGATCGGGTCGACCGCCCCGAACGGCTCGTCCATGAGCAGGATGTTGGGATCGGCCGCCAGACCGCGAGCGACGCCGACGCGCTGCTGCTGACCACCCGACAGCTGCCACGGGTAGCGGCGCGCCATGGACGGGTCGAGCCCCACAGTCTCCATGAGCCCCACGGCTTGCTTCCGTGCGTCGCGCACTGACGTTCCGCGCAGCACCGGGACCGTGGCGATGTTGTCGACGATCGTCCGATGGGGAAGCAGGCCGGAGTTCTGCATCACATACCCGATGCTGCGCCGCAGCTCGACCGGGTTCCGGTCTGCGAGGTCGACGTCGTCGATCAGCACCTGGCCACTCGACGGCGTCACAAGGCGGTTCACCATCCGGAGCAGCGTCGTCTTGCCGCACCCGCTCGACCCCACGAGGACGGTGATCTCATGAGACGCCGCGGTCAGACTCAGATCGGACACGGCGAGCGTGCCACCCTCGTACGTCTTCGACACGTTTCGGAACTCGATCATGACCCACCTTCCCACGCCGGAGAACCCTCGCGGTCCGTCTCGCATTCCTCCCGTCAGAGACAGTTCCCCCAGAGGAGGATGTCCACACCTTCGGCCCGTGAGGTGGCCGCAACGCTGGATACTGTGATCTCGGAGGGGATGGAATGACCGAGGGCCAGACGCCGCGACCGGCGGTACCCACGCTCGCAACAGGAGCGGTGGGGATCATCTACGACCGCGCCGTACTCGGCGCGGCGATGAGTGATCTCCAGGCGAAGGCCTACCGGGTGGCGGCGTTCGACTGCCGCCGCTGGCCGAACCCGCTCGCCGCCGGCCAGGAGCTGGGCGCGGCTCTCGGGATGCCCGAGTCCCTGCCCCGGACGATCCCGGTCGTTGGCAGCTACCTCGAAGAGCTCGCCCGGACAGATGCGCCCTTCGGAGACCTGCGGCTGCGCATGGTCGTGGTGCTGGGGGTCTTCGACGACTTCCTCAGGCGTCATCGTGCCGACGCTCTCATGCTTCTCGACGAGCTCGGTCAGGCGTCGCGCATGGCACAGCTGTTCCAGCACCGGATCCTCGTCCTGGTCCAGTCGGACGATCCGCACCTCGAGGTGGTGGCGGTACCCACCATGACCATCCCGGATCGGCAGACCTTCCGTACAGCGCTGTGGACGCGAGGGCGTCCCTGAGCCGGTACGGACAACACTCCCCTGCAACGGACAACACTTCTCGTTCTTCGACCACGCTTCGTGGTGTGTGCGACAACAGCTGCGCCAGCACTCGTTCGCTGGGCTTGGGGCATTGCCCCCCAGCCTGGAAGGACCCGTCATGATTGGTCGCTCCACCACCTCGGCGCGTTACGACGCCGACTGGGTCACAGTGTCCGACGCCACGCTCGACGCGCCGCTGTCGGTAACGGCCGGAGAGGCGCTCGTACGGGCTCGTCGCGAGGGGGATCCGTGGCTGGCGCAGCTCATCGCCGCTGCGCAGGGCGGTGACGAGCTGGCCGGACGGTGCGTCGTCCAGGCGGTCCTGTGCCGCCTTGTCGCGATGGCGAGGCGGGACTGTCGGCTCGACCTCGACCAGCTGGTCGGCGCGTTGTGGCTCCGCATCCACGCGTACCCGCTCGACAGGCGCCCAGGCGCGATCGTGAGCAACCTCGTGCTCGACGCTCGCAAGGATGCCGTTGCCGAGCTGAGGCCGTTTCCCGTCACACCACCGGCCGTCCCGCGCCGCCACGCCCTGGCCGCGGACCTGCTCGAGGAAGCCGTCCGGATCGGGGTGCTCGATGCTCCCATCGCCGAGGTGATGAGCAGCGTGTACGTGCTGGGGCTGAGCGGCGCAGCGGCCGCCCGGCGGCACGGTGTCACGTCAACCACGGTGCGCTGGCGGTGCAGCGCGGGGATGCGACGACTCGTGCAGGCTCGAGAGCTGCTCGTCTGAGCAAGGCCGCGGCACCTACACCCCCGGGAAGCACGAAGGCCGGACCCTCCACGGGGACCGGCCTTCGTGGTCTCGGTGCTACTTCGGCATCTGCACGAACTTGGTCCTGTCCGTTGAAGCGAGGGCGAATGCAGTCTTGAAGATTCCTGCCAGTTCGGTGCCTGTGGTGGCGCAGAAGTAGTAGTCGTTGTCCGAGTTCTCAGCAGCGACACTGGCCGCTGTGTTGCACTTGTTTGCCGTGCTCGCAGCCCCGCTCTTGTCCGGCGATGCCGCGGCTGCCAAGACATCCCTGACGTTGGCGCCGCTGTAGGTGCCGTTGTAGTAGTTCTTCTTGCACTGAGCCGTGTTCGCGAGTCCGAACCCGATCATGATGACCGTGATACCAGCAGCCTTGGCATTGTCAGCGACCTTCAGCAGGTTTTCACAACCCACGTCCCCCCTCGACGGGTCCCCGGACACGGGGTCAGTGTTGTCGCTCAGTGACGTACTGCCCTTACTCGTGTCCGTCGCGGTGTAGTACAACGACCCGTAGTTCGTGAGGTAGCCGTTGTAGCCGATCGTCTCTTCGGGCACGCCGTCCGTCTCCATGATGAGGACCTTCTTCACGGCGGGAGTACCCGGCGGCAGTATCTTTTGACGTGCTGCATCGAGCGCGCTCAAGTTGCTGGTGTCGTAACCGAGCAGCTTGCGGGCTGCGGACTTGAGCGGCGCCGCCAGGTGCGTGCCCCAGGGCTGGTCGCTCTGGTTCATGCAGTCGAGGTTCGTGTAGAGCTCGCTCGACGTGTTGAGGCTCCTCGCTGCGTCTCCGAGAGAGCCGGTGAGGTAGTCGTTCGAGAAGGGGAGCGGCATCCAGGAGCCGTCTCGTGCGTCATTGTTGCCCGTGGGGTTCTTGCTGTAGGAGGGTAGATAAGTCAAGCAGGCGGGCTTCTTGGAGGTGGCTTCCTTGGTGGTGCTCTTGTGGATCGCGCCGACCGTCGCGAACTGGTACTCCGGTGTCATCGTCGTCAAGGTGTCCTTGATGCCCGCGATCATGGATTTGAAGATCGTGGAGTTGAGTGACGTGGTGCGGTCGACCACGAATGCCACATCCATGGGGTTGGGATCTCCCTCAGTGCCGCACGACCTGACACATGAGACGGAGTCCACTGCCCCGGTGTTGCCGTTGTCGATGCCGATCGCCGGCGCGAAGTAGAACGGCACGTCCTTCGAGCTGCTGACCTTGACGGCGTTGGCGTTGCACGCGCCGCTCGGCGGGCACTCGTATACGCACCAGCTCGTGTTACAGGTGCCGACCCAGGTTCCCGCGTTGCAGATCGATGAAGCACCCGCGATGGGCTGCATGCCGGCGCCCGTCGAGGGGACGATGCACCACAGCGTGACGCTCGGAACGAACGTCGTGTCGTAGGTCTTCCAATAGTCGAGAACCGCGGTCTTGGCCCCGGCGATATCGCCCGGATGGTAGCGAAGGTAGACGGCGCCCGCTTGGGCAGCTGCGTCATTCACGTTGCGCAGCGTCTGGCGCTGCAATGCCAGGTTCGCGGTGTCGAACGAGAAGGCCGCAGCGCCCATGACGAGCACCAGCGTCAGCGCGATCACGACAGCCGTGGCCCCGCGTTCTTTCCTCCGAGTCCAGCGCAGGCCAAGGGCCTCGAATGCGTTCTTCAAGGTAAGGTTCATGTCACTCGATTCGCATGGAGCTTGAAGCGGAGATCTGGTCGGTGAGGAACGGGAACATGCCCGTGACGCCGGTGTACTCCACGCTCACCTTCACGGTGGCGACGCCTCCACCGGCTCCCTCGGTGCCGATGGTGCACGACCCACCGGTCTTGCTCACGCACGTGACGGTGACGGTCGGGGTACCCGGGATCCCGCTGACGGCGTGCTCAGAGGCCACCTGAATGTCGGCTGGGCCTATTGCTTGGCTGCCTTCGAGGCTGGCCACCCGTACGCCCTCGCGGGCGGCGTTGCCGACCATGGTGCGCGCGTTGACTGCCATTCCGAACTCGATGGATCCGAAGATCAAGACGACGAGGAGGGGTACCACGATCGCGAACTCGACCGCTGCCGCTCCTTTGTCGCGCCATGGACGCAACTTTCGTGTCACCATAAACGTCCGAGCCAGCACGACGAACCTGGCCCGTGCCTCCCCCCCAGGTTGCACTGATCTGGGGCAGAGGCTAGCAGCAACACCTAAGGCTATGTAAAGGGCTATGAGCACCTTCACACGCACTGGCTCGACGCAACGCCGGTGGTTTGCGCTTCGTTACCGTATCGTGACGCTCGCAAACCCACGTCGGGAGGGGTTCACCAAGCGCTTGCCGGATCGAGACCGGATCGTGATGTGGCCCGTGCGTCCGGCCGCTGAGATGTCTGGCATCCTGGTAGTACCACACAGTGGTCCATAGCCTGGGGGGTTGCTGGGGATAGTCCCGCAGCCCCTTGGTGCTTTTCTAGGGCAGTTCCGTTCGCTGGGCGTGTGTCATCCGCCCTCCTCGTCCCGATCAGGAGACGGGCTCCACCGCCGGGCCCCTGGTCGATTCCGTGCCCCGGTCGAACGTCGCCGCGCCCATGCGCCGGGTGATGAGCGTGAAGCCGACGGCCAGGACGAGGTAGGCGACGGCGAGGCTGAGGAAGATCGCCACCGAGACGCCGTCCGGCGGGAGCACGAACGCTGCGACCACAGCGGCCAGTACGAGTGCGGCGTTGAAGATCATGTCGTACACGACGAAGACCCGACCCTTGTAGCTGTCCTCGATGTGGGCCTGCACGAGCGTGTCCACACAGATCTTGAACGACTGGGACGCCAGCCCCAGGAGGAACGAGGCGGCGACGAGGGTCCCCCGCTGGAACACCGATCCGGGATAGGCCTGGAAGACCGCCGACAGAAGAGTCAGCACGATCATCCAGCGGCGCACGCCGAAGCGGGACGCCATAGGAGGCGTCACCGCTGAGGCCGCGAAGAAGCCGACGCCGGTCGCGAGTGCCCAGATGCTGAGGTCGGCCATCGCCGCGTTGACGTCCGTGACCGTATGGAAGTGGTTTCGGTACGTGAGGATCGTGCCCACCATGGCGACGCCCCACAGCACCCGCTGGATCCCGATCATCCACAGGCCGATGGCCGCGGGGCGGTGGTGGGCGAGGTGTCCCATTGCCGCCTTGATCCCGCGCAGCACGTCGGCGGCGGTGTGGTGATGACGATGGTCGGGGCCGAGTGCTGTCCGAGAGAAGCGGCTCGCAAGGAATGCGGACGTCGCGAACCCGATCCCCGCGAGCAGAAACGCGAACGCGTCGGCCTCGTAGGTGGGAATCCATCTGCCCAGGATGAAGCGCGAGCCGAACACGACGCCGCCGCCGATCACGGCGCCGACCGGTCCGACGAGGGGCATGACGGTGTTGGCGGACAGATACTCGTCAGGGTTGACCGTGTGCGCCATCGCGGCCGAGATCGCCGCGAGCAGGAACCGGTTGGCACTCAGCGCAAGCAGGGCGACGCCGGCGAGGGTGTACTGCATCGGCGCGGAACGATTGCCGCTCCCGACGATCGCGCCGATGGCCAGGGCGAACACGACACGCATCGAGTCGGTGATGACGAGGATCTGCCGGCGGGACCACCGGTCCAGGATGGTCGACACGAAGGGGCCCAGGATGCTGAACGGGAGCAGGGTGATGGCGAGGACTGCGGCGATCGCCGCGCTGCTGGGCTGCTGGTACGGGGAGAACAGGACGTACGAGGCCAACCCCACCTGGACACAGCCGTCCGACGTCTGGGTGACGATGCGCAACAGCAGGAGTCTGCGGAACGCCCCGTGACGCCACAGCTGGGCGACGCTTGAGAAGACTCGCAACCTGCGCTCCTGTTCGACGCCTGTTTGCAAGCGACCGCAGCAGCGTACCTGGCAGGGGCGGCGACTCGGCGGTACGGTTCGGGAAGGTTTGGGGTCGATGACGACCGGTTACGGGAGGTCACGTGGTGAGCAGCGCGTCCAACGGTCGTGCGGAGGATGCCCGCGTGCGGGCCGAACTGGCTGCCGGGTCGGCACGTTACGAGTCGGAGCGAGCACAGGTTCTGATCGACGGGTTCATCGTCAAGGCCATGGGGCTCGGGATCGATCCGGAGCCGTTGCGGGCACATACCTTCGGCGGCGCGGAGGTCAAGACCGACAAGCTCGGCTGGTACATCCGCAAGAACCATTCCATCGCCGTCGGTACGGACGGTGGCTACTACCAGCTCACCGTCCCCGGCGGTTCTGGGTTCCTGGAGCGGCTCCGCGGCGTGAAGCTCGCCGCCACCCCTCCCCCGCTCGTCGTCGGCCGCGGCGGTCGTGACGGCGAGACCGGCGACCTCAGCGAGTTCCTCGACCGGGTCCTCTCCCAGAAGCGCTGAGCTCCAGGAGAACCCCTAGCCTCTCGGTCCCTTGCCGAGCGCGGCCAGAGATCGGCGGAGGTGCACCGACATCGCCGCCCGCGCTGACTGAGCATCGCCCCGGGCGATCGCGTCCCGGACAGCGCCGTGCTCGTAGCTCAACAGCTGCAGGTGGACGGCGTCTGCCGCGTCCGAACCGGCCGCCAGCTGCGTCCGGTGCAGCATGAACGCGCGCGGGCCGATGGCGTCGACAAGGCCGGCGAGGAAGGGGTTGCCGGACGCGTCAGCGATGGCCGCGTGGTACGCGAAGTCAGCCTCGACAAGGCGTTCCGGGTGGCCGGAAACGCGTGAGAACCCCTCCAACGCGCGGCTGATGGCTGCGAGCTGTGCGCTCGTACGGCGTTCAGCCGCCAACCCGGCGGCCTCCGACTCGATCGCCACGCGCAGCTCCATGAGGTGTACGAGGTCGGCCCAGCCTCGGATCGGGAACGGGTCGTCGGCCTCGTCGGGCTGGGTGACCGTGAGCACGTACGATCCACGCCCCTGCATCGTGTCGACCAACCCTGCGGCGCGCAGCCGGGACACGGCCTCGCGCACGACCGTACGGCTCACGTCGTAGTCGGCTGCCAGCTCCGACTCGGACGGCAGCTTCGACCCGGGCGGCAGCTCACGCGCGAAGATCCGCGTCTTGAGCGCCGCGGCGAGCGCGTCGACCAAGCCGCGGGGGTCAGAGCGGTCCAACGACGGTTCCGTACGGGAGGTCACGGCCACATCCCTACCGTGCGCCGACCTCGTGCGTGTCGACCGTCCAGGCCCTCAGCTGGTCCGACAGCGTGATCCCGAGGCCGGGCCGGTCGGACACGATCATCCGGCCGTCGGCGATCGCCATCCGCTCGTTGAAGAGCGGGTCGAGCCAGTCGAAGTGCTCCACCCAGGGTTCGGTGGGGTAGGTCGCGGCCAGATGGCAGTGGATCTCCATCGCGAAGTGGGGCGCGAGCGTGAGCCCGGCCTGCGCGGCCAGGGTGGTCAGCTTGAGGAACTCGGTGATGCCGCCGACGCGCGGGGCATCGGGCTGGATGACGTCGCACGAGCCCTGCTCGATGAGCCTCACGTGCTCGGCGACCGACGCGAGCATCTCTCCGGTGGCGATCGGGGTGTCGATGGCGCGGGCCAGATCGGCGTGACCCACGTAGTCGTACGCGTCGAGCGGCTCCTCGATCCAGGTCAGGTTGTACGGCTCCATCGCGCGGCACATCCGCAGCGCGGTCGGGCGGTCCCACTGCTGGTTCGCGTCGACCATGAGCGGGAAGTCCTCGCCGAGGTGGGTGCGCATCGCGTCGACGCGACTCATGTCCACCCGGTGGTCGGGGTGGCCGACCTTGATCTTGATGCCGCCGATGCCGGCCTGGCGCGCGGCTGTCGCGTTCTCGAGGACCTGCTCGAGCGGGGCGTTGAGGAACCCGCCGGACGTGTTGTACGTACGGACGGAGTCGCGGTGCGCGCCGATGAGCTTCGCGAGCGGCAGCCCGGCCCGCTTGGCCTTGAGATCCCACAGCGCCACGTCGATCGCGGCAAGTGCTTGGACGGCGACACCGGAACGACCGACGGAGGCTCCGGCCCAGAGCAGCTTGACGTACAGTCGCCCGATGTCGTTCGGGTCCTCCCCGAGAAGGTTGTCGGCGACCTGCTTGGCGTGCGCGAACTGGGCGGGACCGCCGGCGCGCTTGCTGTACGAGAAGCCGACGCCCTCGAAGCCGTCCGCCGTCGTGATCTCGGTGACCAGGAACCAGACCTCGGTCATCGGCTTCTGGCGGCCGGTGAACACCTTGGCGTCTGAGATCTCGGTCTTCAGCGGCAGCACCACCGAGCTCAACGAGATGTGACGGATCGTGTCGGACATACGGCTCCCTCGCTCTTCCCACTCATCGTACGACTGCCTATACTTGTCGGACAAGTGGCCCGGGACGATCCGGGCTCGGGAAGGACAGCCATGTTTCGGCCGTACGGGGTCATCCCGGCGATGGTCACCCCCTTGGATCGTGAGGGGGAGCTGCTCGAGCAGAGCCTGCGTCAGGTGCTGGACCATGTCATCGCCGGCGGCGTCCATGGCGTGTTCGTGCTCGGCAGCTCGGGCGAGATCTACGGGCTCCACGACGACCAGAAGCGACGGGTCGTCGAGATCACCGTGGAGCACGTCGCCGGGCGCGTTCCGGTCTACGCCGGAGCCAGCGAGATCACGACCCGCGACTGCATCCGTACCGCCCGCATGGTCGCCGACGTCGGCGGAGTGTCGGCGTTGTCGGTCCTGACCCCCTACTTCATGACGCCCACCCAGCCGGAGCTGATCGAGCACTACCGGGCCATCGCAGCGGCCACCGACCTTCCCGTGATCCTCTACAACAACCCGGGAAAGACCCACGTGAACCTGACGGTGCCCACTGTCGTCGCCCTCGCCGGCGTCGACACCATCGTCGGCATCAAGGACACCAGCGGCAGCCTGGCCCTCACCTCGGGCTTCATCGACGAGACGCCCGACGACTTCTCCGTGCTGGTCGGCTCTGACGCCCTCATCTACGCGGGCCTCTGCCACGGCGCCGACGGGGCGATCGCCTCCACGGGCAACATCGCGCCTGCGTTGGTGGCCGGCATCTACGACGCGTACCGCGCCGGCGACCTCGCCCGCGCCCTCGAGCTGCAGCGGCGGTTGACGCCCCTGCGGAGGCTCGTGGACAAGGCGACGTTCCCCGTCGTGCTCAAGGAGGGCCTGCGGGCCGCGGGGGTGGAGGCGGGCTGGTGCTTCGCGCCGGCGCGCGATCTCTCCGAGGAGCACCGTCTCGAGCTGGCCCGCGTCGTCGCTGACGTGCTCGCCTGACAAGGAGGAACGCCGTGAAGATCGCATTCATCGGGTTGGGGATCATGGGCAGGCCCATGGCCAAGAACCTGCTCTCCGCCGGCCACGAGCTCGTGGTCGTCGCGAGGAGGGACGGGGTACGGGCGGAGTTCGAGGGCCTGGGGGCAACCTCGGCTGCGACTCCGGGCGAGGCGGCCGAACAGGCGGACCTGGTCATCACGATGCTCCCCAACTCGCCCGAGGTCCGCGCGGTCGCGCTCGGCGAGAACGGCATCGCGTCAGTCGCCCGCGAGGGCCTGGTCCTCATCGACGCCAGCTCGATCGACCCTCTGGTCACCCGAGAGATCGCCGCAGCCCTTGCCGATTGGGGCATGGTGATGCTCGACGCGCCGGTGTCGGGCGGAGAGCCGGGCGCCATCGCGGGCACTTTGTCGTTCATGGTCGGCGGGCCTGAGGAGGCGTTCCGCACGTACGAGCCGGTGCTCCGGGCGATGGGCTCCTCCGTCGTCCGCGTCGGCGACGTGGGCGCCGGCAACATCGCCAAGCTCGCGAACCAGGCGATCGTCGCGGTGAACATCGCCGTTGTCGCGGAGGCCCTCGTGCTGGCACAGAAGCTCGGCGTCGATCCGGGCGCGGTCGTACAGGCGATCCAGGGCGGGCTCGCGGGCTCGAACGTCATGAACGCGAAGGCGCCGATGATGCTCGACCACCGGTTCGACCCCGGCTTCCGCGTCGCGCTGCACCTCAAGGACCTCACCAACGTGCTGGCCGCCAGCCACCAGGTCGCCGCGCCGATGCCGCTCACCGCCGCGGTCTTCGAGCTGATGACCCAGCTCAAGGCCTCCGGTCACGAGGCCGAAGATCACAGCGCTCTGCTGCGCGTGTACGAACGGGCAGCCGACACCCACCTAGGCGACCCCCCAGCCACCTGACGAACCCACCTCGGCGAGAGCACCTGTACCGCTCGGCGAGAGAACTCGTACCTCTGAGGACGGAGCTCCGGCGCACAGCTGGATCGGAGTCCCCCGTGCCGCGGGCGGCTCAGAGCCAGATCGCCAGGAGCGCCATGAATCCGAACCCGGCGGCGGCCGCCAGCCACTTCTGTGCGTGGTACTTCGGGCTGTCGAACTCCATCTTGATGATGTCGAGCGCGGCGATGTAGAGGAAGGTCCCCGCGCCGAGGGAGTCGAAGACTGCCTCGAAGATCGCGTTGGACGGCCCGGTCAGCGTCAAGCCGAGACCCGCACCCGCCAGGATCCCGAGCGGGGTCATGGCCGAGAAGAACGTCAGCTGGGGCATGGCCTGGCGGTGGCTGCGGCCGGCCCGCTGGTAGCCGACGCCGAGGGCGATCCCCGCAGCCCCCTTGTGGGCCACGATGGCCAGAAAGACGATCAGCGCGCTGGCCAGCCCGCTCTGCGCACCCAACGCCAGTCCGAGGATGACCGAGTGGACCGAGAGCACGACGAGCAGGATCGCTGGGTACAGCACGGACCGTGAGCCCTCGGGGTGCCAGTCCATCTCGTGCTGGACAGCTGCCGGGCCGAGGTGGGGAGGCGAGGCGTCGTGCCCGGGGTGACCAGGGACGATCACGCCCTCGATGAGCAGGATGAGGAGGAACCCCACACCGGCCAGGAGGAGGGCGAACGGATAGGCGAGGCTCGGGAGTGCGGCGTGGAACTTGTCGATGCCGGCGCTCAGGAGGTGGATGATGCCTGCTCCGCCGAGTACCCCCGCAGCGAAGGTGTCGCTCAAGGCGAGCACGAGTTCACTGGATCCTCGCTTCCCGAGGATCCACGGCAAGAAGGTCCCTGAGAGCCCGACCAGCGCCACCGCGACGGCAAAGGCCACCTTGATCCAGAACAAGTCACCGCTGCTCACACGCCGCTCCCCTAGCCCGCTAGCCGCCGTGGGCGCTCGCCCAGGCTGACCGGTCCAGCCTCGACTTCGGGGCCCGGTTCTGGCAAATCCCCACTCCGAGACAAGCGAACACTGAGCGAGGGCAGCCGGCGAAGCAGTAGCAGCGGCGTGAGCTCGGCTGTCCGTGGCGGTCGCGGGGTCTCAGGCCCTGGCTCGGGGCTGACCTTCGATGGCCTCTTGGATGGCGAGTACGGTCTCGTCGTCGAGGTCGATGCCGAGGATCCGAGCATGCCGCGTGAGCTGGAGCACGATCCGCTCCACGTCGGGCCGGTTGCCGGCTCGATGCTCGGTACGGAGCCTGAGCCGCATCAGGATCTCGTCGCCCGGTGCCGCAAGGAGGGCCCTGCCGGCCGCCCAGCGGGCGAGGTCGATGTCCCCGTCGGCGAGGGCAGCGTTGCCGACCCGCGCGCCGATGTCGCGGATCGTGCTGACCATCTCCGCGCGCAACTCCTCGGCCCAGTGCCACTGTCCCGGCGCGGCATCAGCCAGGGGCGCTCCCCGGACGAGCTTGAGCGCGGAGACCAGCGTCTGAATCGGTACGCGGTTGATGCCGGGGCTGATGAGCGAACCGAGCCTCTGCCAGTCGGAGCTGACGAGCGGATCCAGGTACAGGCGACCGGTGTACGCCTCGGGCAGGTACTGGGTCGCGTCCCCGGCCGTACCCAGCCACCCCCGCAGCCGGCTGACGTTCGACCGGCGCGTGCCTTCTGCGACGAGGAGCGCGGCCGCCATCTGGCTGGCCGTCGCACCGGGGTGCTCGACCATCCACGCGCAGTACTCGATGCACGATCGCTCGGCTCGGGCCGGAGGCGGACCCGCTGCACCGAGCAGCTGGATCGGGCCGAGGAGCATGAGCGTCGGGTGGGAGAAGTCAGTGACTCCCGGACTGTCGTCACCCACGTCGACGACCTCCTTCATCGATCCAGCGAGGCGGGGGAGAAGCGAGAGGACGCTGTCGGGCTCGTCCGCGATGTCGTACCACGGCGCGGGCACCGTGTGATCGCTCCTCGACGTACGGAGGAGCTCGACCACGCCGGCCGTACCGACCGCGGAAAGGGATACGGGCCGTACGGTCACGTCGGCGGGCTCCAGCAGCGCCCGGTCGGCTGTACCGGTCACGTGGGCGCCGTGGCTCGTCACGGCTCCGCCGTCGGACTCGCCGTGCAGGAGGATCACGGAGACCGCGGTCTGGTTCGCCCCGCCCAATGCCCACTCGAGGCGCCGCATCGACTCGTCGTCGATGGCGCCGAACACGTACACCCGTGGCCCCCATGCGTCCTGAGCGTCCGCGTCGAGCCGGGCGTCGCGCAGGCCCCATCCGGATGCTTCCAGCTGGGCTCGTTGTTGCCCGACCGTCGCGACAAGGTCGTCGATCGCGGACCAGGTCGTGGGGATCCACGTGATCGAGTCCAGCGACGCGGCCGCCAGAGCATCCCCGATGGGACCGGCCGCGACGATCGTGGCCCGACTCGCGGCATCACCCCTTGCCACGTCGGACGCACAGGCGAGCTCCAACGCCCACGCACACGCCGTACCCCACGTCGTCTCGTCGTCACCCAGGTCGAGCGTGACCAACCGGTGGGTCTCGAGATCCAGCGGAAATGGCCCCTCGGGCGTGAACCCCGCCGTCACCGTCGCCCACGCGGTGTCGATGACCGCGTGCCGCGGGCGGTACGGAGCCGGCGACGCCGTGTCGGAATCCGCGGCTGGATCGTGTTCCGGGGTCGGCTTGGCCGGGAGACCGACGACGGCGAGCGCCGATTCGACGAGCATTGTGGGGGCGGGCGGGAAGAGGATCCGGCGGCCAACGGGTCGCAGCGCCAGCTGTACATCGCGACGCCGCCGGATCGTACGGACGACGGCAGCAGCAAGACCGGCCCCGACCGTACCGATCACGCCGAGCGCCAGCGCCTGCGATGCGGAGAGGCTCTGCTCGGGAGACTCGTCCACGACGTCGCTCGGTACGGACTCGGCCGGAGACGTCTCGCTGGGACCCTCCGTGGGTGCAGCCGTCGCCGAAGGCGCAGGGACCTCCTCCGATCCGGCACCGGGCACCATCGGATGGACGACAGGTGGCGTGGTCGCCTCCGTCGGCACCGCTGGCTGTGCCGCTGCACGTGACACCGGACCAGCTCCGGGAATCCTCAGTCGCCAGCTCCGGTAGATGAGGTTCGGGTTCTCGATGACGTCCTGGTTGAGCGCGAAGATCTCGGGCCAGCGATCCCCGTCTCCGAGGTAGCGGGCAGAAATCTTCGACAGCGAGTCGCCGCGAGCCACGATGATGACGCTGGTGCCGTCGGACGAGGCGACGCCCGGGATGACGAGGCGCCACCCGATCTGCAGATCGTCCGGTTGGTCGATCAGATCAGGGTTGGCATCCACGATGCGCTGCCACTGCCTGGCGTCGCCGTAGTAGCGGGTCGCCAGGCTCCACACGTCCTCCTGGGTCTGGACGACGTGCAGGGTTGCGACCGGCATCGACTCCCTGGCGATCGGCGACGTCGGTTGCAGCGCCGGTGCCCCGACCGCCGGGGCGCGATCGCTCCCGGCCGGCACCGTACGGTCGCGCGGCACCGACATCTCGACTCCTTGCGCCACCGCAGGCGGAACGCTCCGGGGAAGCCCGAGACCCAGTGCGGCGGTCACGGCGCTCAGGACCAACCCGCGCACGACCAGTCGCGGCAGGTCCAGCCCTGGAAGTGCCAGCGGCCGGTGGGGACGCGCCGTACGTTCCGCCCGGATCCTGTCGAGCACCTCCACGATCTCGACGACGATCGAGACGGCCAGAACCAGCCACACCACCCACCCGACGAGGGACAGGAAGCCGAGCATCAGGCGGCCGTCATCCGGCACGGTGAACGCGTGGGCCCAGTCGATGCCGGTCAGCAGGCTGGCCTTGCCCCACGCGTACAGGGCCCACGGCGCTGCCACGAGCAGCGCGAGGACACCGGCGGCTGCGCCGATACCGGACAGCAACTGCTTCATCCTGGGCATGGCGCCCGTCCAGGGACGCTCAGGAGAGGGTGTCGTGGCCTGCGACATGGTGACCTCGTGGGGTGAGGGGGGTGGTGCCTGTCTGCGCCATTCCTAACCTGCGGCGGTGGTCCCGCGCAAGGGACCCTGTGGATAACCCGTCCGGGCAGGCGTGATCCGGTGGCGATGACCCTCCTATGGGACACCGCCGGCTCCGTACAGGACGCGAGATGCCCTACGTGGTGCTTCTCGCGGCGAGAACCCCGCTCACCGTTCCACACCCCCCACGACCCGCACGACCCGCGTCTCGGCGCTGCCCGTCACACGGAGCGACTGCAGGCCGACGATGGTGAGGAACTTCGTCTCGTACGCGTCGACGACAGTCACCGTGATCGCGGTGCCACCGCCCGTGACCGTCGCCTCGCCCGCGATCCCGGCTGCGGCGAGGTACGCCTTGGCGGCGGCGACCGCCTGCGTGGTGTTGGTCTGGGCGCCCAATCCCCGGACGCCCCGCACGGCGTCGATCTGCTGCCCAGCGGTACGGGCGACCTGCGCCGCGATGTCGCGCGCGTGCTGCTGGGCATACACCTGACCGGACAGATCCACCGCCACGCCGACCAGCACGATCATCACGAAGGACGCCAACGCGAGCCAGATCGTGACCGAGCCACGGTCGCGGCGTGACGGAGAGGGATGCATCAACGCCCCCGGTACGTATCGAGCGGGCTCGTCATCGTCCCGGTGATCGGCAGCGCGCCGGGTAGGCCGGGGATCGCCACATCTGACAGGTTCACGATGCACGTGACGGTCACGCTCACTGTTGCGGGTGTGCCCACCGGCCGCGCGAACCCCGACGTGTCGACGACAACCGACGTGCTCACGCACTGGAGCTGCTGGTTGGCGAGCGTGGCGGCAACCGCCATCGTGGCGTCGTGATCGGCGGTTGACTGCGTCCGTGCGATCGATGCCGATCGCGCGCCTTCCGTCGCGGCCGCCGCCACTGATTGCCGTGCGATCGCGACCCGCCCCGCCCCGATGATCAGCGCGACGAAGAGCAGGAACGCCGGCACGCCGATGGCGGTCTCGATCGCAGCCGAGCCGCGGTCCTTGACGTGCATCACGTCACCCGCTCGACCGGCATCGACGCCGACTGGGTGATCGTCGGCTTCCACCCCGGGATCACGCTGAGCGACGTGGCGGACACCGTGATCGTCGCCTCGGTGGCGGTCCGCTGGCCCACGACGGAGATGTTGGTGAGCCCGGTGGTCGACGCGGCGACGAAGCTCTCGGCCGTACGGATCCCGCTGACGGCCGTACCCAATTCAGACGCCGCCTCTCGCGCACCCTCCTGTGAGGCTGCGAGCGCGACGGCGCGCCCTTGGTACACGAGCGCGGCCTGCATGCCGAGGAACATGAGCGCGAACAGCGCCGGGAGCAGGATGACCATCTCGATGCTCGTCGAGGCGCGGTCGGACATCCGGCGCCGGCGCGCGGCTACCGATCCCGGTCGACGAGATCGCCTCACTTGATCTTGCCCGCCTGGGACGTCACGTAGTTGGTGATCGCAGTGACGACGATCGCCACGATCCCGATGATCGCGACCGCCCAGATCACCTGCTCGATCGTGACCGACCCGCGTTCGGGGTCGCCCTTGACCGCCCCGGCGACGATCCGCCACTGGGCGGCGAGGTAGTCCTCGAACCGGAGCGCGAGGGAATGGCAGTGCGCGAGGGTACGCATGGTGTTTCTCCTTGTCAGGTACGGCCAGGGTTCGTCCGGTCTCATCGCTAGGGCACCATCACTCTCAGCAGGGCGGGGGTGACGAGGATGACGAGGAAGATCACGCCCAGAAGGCTCATGGGAATCGACATCTTTTCTCCGACGGCGTTGGACAGGGCGACCTCGTCGTTGAGCATGGCGGTCCGCATCGCCGCCGATCGCGCGCGCAGCTGCCCGTAGATCTGCGCCCCCTCCTCGCCGCTCAGCCGCATGATGTCGGCCAGATCGGCGAGCTCGGTCACGCCGAGGTCGTGCGACAGGCGGCGCAGCGCGTCCCACGGCTGCTCACCACTCCAGCTCGAGTAGGCCAGCTCCTCGCGCAGCCGTCGGAACACCCAGCTGTCGCCGACGGCCGCGGCGACCTCCATGGCCTGACGCGGCCCGGAACCCGAGTTGCGTTCGAGGGCGACGAGGTCGGTGTACGCGCCGAGGGCCCGGGCGAACTCCGTACGCGCTCGCTTCGCGTCGTCGCGCACGTTGTAGTCGGGTAGGAAGAAGAGCCCCACGGCCAGAACCAGCGTGCCGCCGACGGGAAGCAGCACGGGGAGCTGCCAGCCGAGCACCACAAGAAGCAGCGACAGGAGCGGAGCGGCGACCGTACCGAGCAGCGCGAACAGCAGCTTCTCGCCGTAGAACCGGATCCGCGGGATGCGCAGCAGCGCCAGCTGCTGGTCGAGCGGCTTCCCCCAGATCGACCCGGGCAACCTCCGTAAGCCCCAACGGCCGAGACGGTCAGCCGTGGAGCCGTCGCCGGCGCCCGGCCCGCGCGCCGTGTGTCCTCCCTTGTCAGGGGAGAGTCGGCTGAGGACGTCACCGAGGTCCGGTCTCGCCGGCAGCAGCCTCCACACCAGCAGCGCCACTCCGGCCCCGAACAGGACGCCGCCGAAGAGCGCCAGCTGCAGCCCGGTGATGGTCATCGAGCCACCTCTTCCAGCGCCTTCTCTCCGATGAAGCGCGGGAGTGGCCGGCCAGCCGCCATCCGCCGCATCCAGATCAGCACGCCGCCGTACGCAGCCAGCATCGACGCGAGTGCGAGCTGGCCGAGCCCGCTGCGGTACGGGGCAACGTAGTCGCCGGTGAGCCCCAGGACGACCAGGACACCGACGGTGATCAGCGTCACCCAGCGGGCCGTCGTCCGCGGCTTCGCCCGGTCGGCCTCGATCGCGCGACGGGCCCGTACGTCCGCCGCGACCGACTCGGCCAGGCTCTCGAGCACGGCCGCCAGCCCCGAGCCGCGGCGCCGCGCGCCCAGGATGAGGTTCGCCGCGATGAGGTCGCCGGTCGAGTCGTCCAGGTCGTCGGCGAGCGCACGCAGCGCGGCTTCGGTCGACCACCTGGCACGGAGCCGGGCCACGAGCCTCCCGACCTCGGGCCGGATCTGGGTGGGGGTGGATCGGAGCGTTGCGATCAGCGCCTGCTCCAGCCCCACGCCGGCTGTCAGGACCCCGGACAGCGACCGGATCCACTCCTCCATCGCCTCGAGCCGAGTGATCCTGTCCTGCTCGTCGGCGGCGGACAGGAGGATGGGCAGTCCCAGCGCGGCCAGGGGCATGAGGACGATCGCGAGCAGCCAGCCGGTCACGAGGGCGACGATCACACCCACGACCACGCCGCCGACCAGAAGCAGCCGTGATAGCCGCGACAGTCGGTGGCGCACGAGCGGGGAGCGTCGGCGAGGTGCGGCCGGGCGCTCTGTCGAGGGGACCAGTCCGAGGATCACGCCGATGATTCCCGCGACGATCAGCGCCCCGCCGAGGGCCGGAACCAGCGCGGTCATGCCGCGCCCTCCTGGCTCTGGAGTACATACCCGGCGAGGTCGAAGCCCCAGCGCGACAGCTCGCGGTACTCGTCGGGGAGACCGCCGACCGCTAGCAGGCGCGTCGAGCCCGGCGGGCACTTGAACAGGCTCGACATCGCGTACCCGCGTTCGCGTTCCCCCGGCGCGAGGATCGCGATCTCGGAGGTCCACCGGCGCTTGAGGAACGTGCCGTCGGGCTGCAGCTCCGTCCGTACGTCGACGTGCACGATGATGTTCAACGCCGACGAGATCGCCCGGACGGCGTACTCGTACGTCACGTGCGCGCCCGCCTTCATCGCACAGGTCACCAGGCGGCTCACGGCGCTCTCGGCCGACTCGGCGTGGGTGGTCGACAGCGATCCTGTACCGGTCTGCATCGCCTCGAGCATCGCAAGCACCTCCCTGCCCCGGACCTCGCCCACGATCTGGCGGCTGAGGTTGAAGCGGAACGAGTCGTAGAGCGCGTCGTCGACGGTGAACTCGCCCGCACGGCGGCCGTTCGGCTGCATCTCGCCGCCCGGCCGCGCCTCCCACGCGTGGACGATCGGGTGCCGGTCCTTGAGCTCGTGCAGGTGGAGCTCGTACTCGGTCTCGAACGTCCCGATCGCCTCCATCGGGCCGATCTCCGCGCACAACGCACGCAACATCGTCGTCTTCCCCGCCCCCTGCGGACCTGCGACGACGATCGACTTCCGCGCCCTAACCGCAGCGGCGAGGAACGACGCGGCCACCGGGCTCAGGGACTCGCGACGGACGAGCTGTGCCAGGGTCGCCTGACGCATCCGGTGGCGGCGGATCACCACGGACGGCCGGGGCGTCACCCAAGCGGTGGCCGCCAGCCGGGCGCCGCCGTCGAGGCGCAGGTGGAGCCGTGGCTCGGCCTCGGAGAACTGGCGTGCGTTGACTTCGGACCGCGAGGCGAGAAAGACGAGGAAGTCGATGAGCTCGCCATCCGTATCGGCCACGGCAGGACCCCGTACGAGCCGGCCATCGGAGTACTCGAGCCACACGTCGTCGTGACCCAGGATCGTCACGTTCTCCACGCCCGGGTCGTCGACGAGTGGCTGCAGCCGTCCGAGCCGGAACAGCGCGTCGAAAACGGCCTGTGCGAGGGCGGACTGGTGGTGCCGGTCGAATGCGCCTCGTCCCGCTGAGGCCGACTGCTTGGCCTCCTCGTCGAGCAGCTCGGCGATGATCCGTCGACCCACGGTCTGCTGCTCGGAGGACTCCATGTGCTGGTTGATCTCCATGGCTTGCATCAGCCGCTGGGACGCTGCCGACCGGAGCGCGGCGATGAGGACCCAGTCGACGGAGGACTGGGCCGCGTGCTGGGCGCTGGTCGCAACGACCCGGGTCAGCGCCTCATCCGCCCAGTCGGGATGCTGGGACGGCGTGGGCTGCGAGGACGCGCGCGGTACGTAGCGCTGCGAGGCCTCGGAAGACGGTGCGCTCCTGGACCATGCCGGGGCTGTACGGGTGAACAGTGGCAACTGCGACGGATCGGTGACGACGGTCACCCGGGGAGGCTCCTTCGTCACCGGACACCTCGCTGCGTCGTCGCGAGTCTCTCGGCCGTCACCCGCTGGTTGATGGCGGCTGCCGCGGCCCGGTAGCTGCGGACGAGCTGGTCGCGCTGGCTCCAGGCGCTGCCCGACGGCTTCTGCCCCTCGCTGAAGACCCGCGCCGATCGTGGATCCCAGGCGACGCTCTCGAGGGCGGGCAGGGCGAGGACCTTGGCGACCTCGGCCGGGTCGTACGGTCGGCCGGGACCGACGAGGAGAGCTGCGACGCTGGCCGCACCGGTCCCGTCCTGCGTTGCTTCGGTCCACTCCGCGGCCCACTGCCGGGCGGCGGCAAGGGCTGGAAGGTCTGTACGGGAGACGAGCAGGCCGAGATCGGCTGCCCGGATCAGCCCGTGCGGCGAGTGGACCATCCCGAGACGGCCGGCGTCGACGATGACGTCCTGGCCCGTCTGCTCGAGCGCGCGAAGCTCGTACGCGAGGGCGCCCCACAGCTCTGAGAGGCTACCCGCCTGCGCGTGGGACTTCGGTCCAGGGACGAGGGAGACGTGCGTGCCGGGGATGCTGATCATCGTGCGCGGCAGCACCTCAGCGAGGCGCCCGTCGCGGCGTGCCAGTACGAGGTTGACCATCGCGTCGTCGTCGGACACCGTGCCCTGGAAGTAGCCGGCCAGTAGCGCGGAACCGCCGACCGGGTCGGCGTCGACGAGCACGACAGGTCGATGCCAGACCAATGCGACGCCGAGCGCAGTCGTCGTCACCCCGGGGGATCCCGAGGCGGACGCGAGCACGATCAGAGCCATCAGCGCACCCTCGAGTCGAGGACCAGCGCGACCTTCCCGGAGGCTGACCGTGCGGCAAGCTCCGGCGCCTTGGCGGCGTCCACCTGGACGGTCACCGCCGTCGTCCCGTCAGCCCCGCGGTCCGAGACGGTGATGACCTCGCCCGTGAACACGATCGGGGCGGTGGCGCCGACGTCGCCCTGGGATCCCGGGGTGGAGACGATCCTGACCCTGTCCCCGACCATCAGCGGCTCGCTCGGCATCTGCGCCGCAGTCAGTGACAGGCCGACCGCGGACTTGCCCTCCCCGGGAACCACCTGAGTGGTGACAGCGCCCGGCACGAGCAGCTGACCGGCCTTGAGGTCGACGGCCGCGCGCTTGCCGATCAGAGTGCTCACCTGGCCGGCGGGGACCGTCTGCAGCGCGGGATCGAACCCGATCCGTACGACCTGCAGGCTCTCGGGCGTGATCAGCTGGCCGCGCGCCATGTCCGCGCGGACGGCGACCACCTCCTGCGCGTTGCCCAGGCTCGTGTACGCCCAGGCGGAGGCGAGGGCGCCGAGGATGACGAGCAGTACGGACGCCACGACGAGCGAAGGCCGCCGGCGAAGCCGTGGCGGCGGGTCGAGTGCAGCCGTGGGCGCCGAGTTCGCGACTGCCCAGCCCTGCGTGTCCGTGCTCGTCATCGGGCGACCCTTCACCCTACGTGCCGACGCGGGCGAGTGGACGATGAACGCCGGAGAGGTTCACGAGAAGGTGCGAACCGGGATGGATGCGGCATGCTGGCCTCGCTGGGGTGGGCGGTGCGTTGGGGCATTCCTAATGCGCTACGGGCGCCCATGGCAAGCCCTTCTGTGCATAACGTGGAAGGAGAACAAACGCGGTCCGGGCGGCCAGTTGCGCCGCCCGTCCAGAGACCGCGCCCTGACTAGGGGACTCGCTCCATCTCGACGTCGAGTCGCCGTTTTCGTACCCGGGCAGATCTTTTCCTCCACCTCACGTGAGGTCGAACTCTGTTGACCCGTCGACGGGTTGGCGGAGCTTCAACCCGTCAGATCGGTACCGTCGTCGGCCCCCACTCCCAACACAGGCCAGTTGAGCGCTACTGCGGTACCGGAGTGACGATCCAGAAGCGGCCACCGCTACGCTACACATACCCCCCAGGGGAATGTCGGTGACCTCCGCAGCGTTCACCTGGCGTCCGCTGACAGTGGCGGTCTGTAGGGTTGCCATCACCAACGTGAGGGAGTCGTATCGCATGTCTGACGAGGTCCGGGAGATCATCATCGTCGGGTCGGGGCCAGCCGGTTACACGGCCGCGATCTACGCCGCGCGCGCAGAGCTGAAGCCGCTGATGTTCGAGGGGTCGATCACCGCCGGCGGCGCGCTCATGAACACCACCGAGGTCGAGAACTTCCCCGGCTTCTCCGAAGGCGTCATGGGTCCTGACCTCATGGACCAGATGCGCGCCCAGGCGGAGAAGTTCGGCGCCGAGCTCATCACCGACGACGCCATCGAGCTACGCCTCGAAGGGCCGATCAAGGTTGTCGTGGACTCCGAGGGCGTCGAGTACAAGGCCAAGGCCGTCATCCTCGCCATGGGCTCCGGCTACAAGCGCCTCGGTCTCGCCGACGAGGACCGCCTGTCCGGTCGCGGCGTCTCGTGGTGCGCGACGTGCGACGGCTTCTTCTTCAAGAACAAGCCCATCGTCGTCGCCGGCGGCGGCGACTCGGCCGTCGAGGAGGCCACGTTCCTCTCCCGCTTCGGCACGTCGGTGACGATCGTCCACCGCCGCGACGAGCTGCGCGCCTCGAAGATCATGGTCGCCCGCGCCGAGGCCGACCCGAAGATCGACTTCGCGTGGAACTCCCAGATCACCGCCATCAACGGCGACGCCAAGGTCGAGTCGGTGACGCTGAAGGACACGATCACCGGTGAGCTTCGTACGATCCCGGCTGAGGGCGTCTTCATCGCAATCGGCCACGAGCCGCGCTCCGAGCTGGTCCGTGACCAGGTCGGCGTCGACCCCGCCGGCTACGTCAAGGTGATCGACCGCTCCACCCGTACCAACCTTTCCGGCGTGTTCGCGTGCGGTGACCTGGTCGACCACACGTATCGTCAGGCCATCACCGCTGCAGGCAGCGGCTGCGCGGCCGCGCTGGACGCCGAGCGGTTCCTGCAGGAGCTCGCCGACTCGGAGGTACTCGCCACAGCCGCGAGCTGACCTGTCACACTGACTTCCGAAGGAGAGACGCATGTCACACGCCATCGACGTCACCGACGCCGACTTCGCCGCCAAGGTGCTCAAGTCCCCGCGACCTGTGGTCGTCGACTTCTGGGCCGACTGGTGTGCGCCGTGCAAGCAGCTGTCGCCGATCCTCGATGAGCTGGCCGCGACGTACGACGGCAAGATCGACTTCGTGAAGCTCGACACCAACGAGAACATGGCGGTGCCCGCCCAGTACGGCGTGCTCCGTCTGCCCACTGTCCTGGTCTTCTCGGGCGGTGAGATCGTCAAGCAGTTCATGGGGGCGGTGCCGAAGCTTCAGCTGCGCAAGGCGCTCGACGAGGTGGCGTAGGCGACACCATGACCGGGGGCGACCAGACGCCGCCCGGGTCGGGCCTTCCCGATCCGGAACGTGCGGTCGCGCCCCCGGCCTGGGGTCCGACGCCTCGGCGCTGGGTTCCCGGAGACACCTGGGCCGGTGCGACGCGTGTCTCGAACGCCCCGCCCGCACGTCGATCGGCCCTCACTCCTCTGCCTGAGGACGACGATCCCTCCTCCACGCCGCGGCGTTCTGCCATGACCCCGCTGGACGACGAGGACGACCTCGCTGCCGTCGTCCCGCGTCGCTCGGCATTGAGCCCGCTGCCCTCCGACGAACCACGGGCCGCCGCTCCCCGGCGATCCGCCTTCACCCCCACCAAGCCCGCGGACGAGCCTGCCCCCCGGCGATCCGCCTTCACCCCCACCCAGCCCGCGGACGAGGCTGCCCCCCGGCGATCCGCCTTCACCCCCACCAAGCCCGCGGACGAGGCTGCCCCCCGGCGATCCGGATGGGTCGACGAGGGCAACGACGACCCGGACGACGGGTATGAGGAGACCCTGCGTCTCCCCTTGCCGCGCTACTCGAGCGAGTACGCGACCGCAGCACGGGCGATCCAGCCCGCGCTGCCCGATCTCGGGCCGACTCCGGAGTCGCCGGAGTCGCCGATCGAGGCGATCTCGCCGGACGAGCTCCCGTCTCCGGTCGTGAACGCGGTCAGCCCGTTCTCCCCGTCCGTACAGGCCACGCTCCCCGACCCTTTCCCCTCCGGAGCGATCGAAGCCGAGTTCGCCAACACGGAGCTTCTGCCGGAGACCCTTGACGGGGAGGCTGGTGAGCCGATGACCGGTGAGTCGGTCACCGTGCCGGAGGCCACCATGGCCGCAGCGGCCGTTGCCGTGGAGGACTTGGCCTTGCCCGACCTCGCGGAGCTGCCGGACGCCGTCACCGAGAAGCAGGAGCTGCTCGCCGAGGAGCAGGACATGGTCAGCGAGGGCGCGCCCTTGGGCGACAACGACCCGTCCTCGCTCGGAGACGACACGGCCACGTGGCTGTTCGGCACGTCGTTCAAGGATGCCGACCACTCTCTGTACCGACGGCCGGCCCCCGGCGAGCCCGAGACGGAGGTCGACCTCACGCCGATCGTCATCGACGACCCCGAGTACGACATCCGCAAGGGCACCAAGCCGATGGCCAGGTCGACACCGAGGCCCAGCATCACCACGCGCACGAAGCCGAGCCGCGCCAGGTCCGCCCGTCGGGTCCACGTCGCGTGGCGCGACCACAAGCGGCTCCTCACAATCAGCTCGATCGTGCTGGCGCTGCTCCTCGTGGTGGGTGTCGGCGGCTACCTGCTGTCCCGCTACAACCCGACGGTGGCGGGCATCAACGAGGGCAAGCTCACTCTGCCGCTCTCGGCTGGCGACTACCGGCGCGATCCGTCACAGGGATCGACCCCGTCCGCGAATCCCATGAGCAAGATCCAGACCGTCTCCGCCACGTACAGCGTCAACGGCGTGCAGGAGTTCGTCGCGATCGCGTACCGACCGCAGACCGACCCGACCGCCGCCCTCGAGGAGATCCAGGCTCGCAGCATCGCCCCGGTCAATGGCGGCGCGTGCGGACGGACCAACGATCAGAACCGTCTCGCCTGTGTGGTCATCTCCGGCGCGACGGCCGTGCTGCTGATGACGCTCGTCGACCAGTCGCCGGACGAGCTCATCTCGGCCGCCCAGTCGGTCGCCGCGGGGATCGGGAAGAACTGACGCCTCGGCGGGTGTCTCTTACCTGGTACCGACCAGCTCCCGGTGCGTCGCGTTGAGGAGCGGCTCCGCGCGCCCAGCGGGACTTGGCGGGGGGGCCGGCCTGACGATGTCGGCGACCTGGCGCACCATCTCCTGAGGGCTCGGCAACCAGACCCTGGTACCCCGCAGGTCGAGCCGATGCCGCACGCCGTCGTCGAGAGGCCTGAAGCCGTTCGCAGCGAGCCAGCCGCGGCTCGGCCGCTGGCAGGTGCCGCGCTCAGAGGAGGCCGCGTCGATCGCGTTGATGTTGCGCTGGTCGACCAGCTTGGCCGCGAGCCGCTGCACCGCCTGCTTGCCGAGGCCCTGCTGTGGATGGGCGCCCTCCACGTACAGCGCGAGCAGCGCGGCCGCATCCGCGTTCGCGCCGGTGGCCAGCGGGTGACGGCGAGGCACGTACAGAGCAGGGGTGACGAGGACGTACGCCTCGGGCTTGCCCGACGTGTACACGCCGACGCCGCAGAAGCCCCACTCGTCGTCGCCGGCGTGGGCCCAGGCGCGGTCCTTGAGGAGCTTCTCCATCTCCTTGCAGGTCCCGCACAACGGCAGCGAGTCGAGATCGGAGGCATGCAGGGGCCGGAAGCGTCGGCCGTTGATCGGCCACGCCGGACGATTCATCGACACCTCGGTTGTGAGTTGGCTGCGGCTTGCCCTGCTTCGAAGCGTACCGACCCTCCCTCGCCTACGGCAGACTAGGAAGGGTGAGTCTTGAACAGCCCAGACGCGATACCCGGCTCGACCGTTACGTCGAGACCTACGCCGAGCGCACGCACGGCCTCAAGGTGTCCGCTGTCCGAGCTCTGTTCTCCGTCGCCAACCGTCCCGAGGTCGTCTCGCTGGCCGGTGGCATGCCCAACATCTCGGACCTGCCGCTCGACATCATCGGCGCCAAGATCGGCGAGCTGATCGCCGCGCGCGGCACGCAAGCGATGCAGTACGGCTCGGGGCAGGGCGAGGAGATGATCCGCGAGCAGATCTGTGAGGTGATGTCGCTCGAAGGGATCATGGGCCACCCCGACGACGTGACGATCACCACCGGCTCCCAGCAGGCGCTGGACCTTGTCACACGGACATTCATCGACCCGGGCGACGTCGTCCTCGCCGAGGCGCCGTCGTACGTGGGGGCGCTGGGCACGTTCGCGTCGTACCAGGCGAGGGTCGTCCACATCTCCATGGACTCCGACGGGATCCAGCCGGAGGCCCTGCTCGGCGCGATCCGGTCGCTGCGGTCTCAGGGCAAGCGCGTGAAGTTCCTCTACACGATTCCCAACTTCAACAACCCCTCGGGCATTCTCACCTCGCTCGAGCGCAGGACCGAGGTCGCACGCATCTGCCGCGAGGAGGGCGTGCTGGTCGTCGAAGACAACCCCTACGGTCTCCTGAGCCTCGATGCCGACCCCATCCCGGCGATCCGGGCCTCCGATGCCGACAACGTCGTCTACCTGGGGTCGTTCTCGAAGACGTTCGCACCGGGCTTCCGCGTCGGCTGGGCCCTCGCGCCGCACGCCGTCCGAGAGAAGCTCGTGATCGCGCAGGAGTCGGCGACCTTGTGCCCGCCCGTGTTCAGCCAGTTCGCGATCTCGACCTACCTGGCCAACTGGGACTGGAAGTCGCAGATCACGGTGTTCAAGGACATGTACCGGGCACGCCGAGACGCCATGCTGGACGGGCTCGAGGTGCACATGCCCGAAGGTACGACCTGGACGCGACCGAAGGGCGGATTCTTCGTCTGGGTGACGCTGCCCGAGGGCCTCGACTCGCAGGCCCTCCTGCCCCGTGCGGTGACGAACAGGGTGGCGTACGTTCCCGGCACGGCCTTCTACGCCGACGGGCTCGGCAGCCGGAACATGCGGCTGTCGTACTGCTTCCCGACGCCCGAACGCATCCTCGAGGGCACACGCCGGTTGGGAGAGGTTCTCGACGCCGAGCTCGAGATCCACACGATGTTCGGCATCGACGCGATGACCCCCCACCCCCACGATTTCGCCTCGGGCCCAGGTCCCGACGTCTCCTAGGAGCAACATGACTATGACTTCTGATCTGGTCGTCGTCCTCGCCGGAGGGCTGTCGCACGAGCGAGAGGTGTCGCTGCGGTCCGGGCGACGTGCCGCGCAGGCGCTGCGGGACGTGGGACACGAGGTCGTCGAGCTCGATGTGTCGAGCTCGCTGCTCGGCCGGCTCGAGGAGCTGGGCAAGCCCGTCGTCCTGCCGCTCCTCCACGGGGGCGCGGGGGAGGACGGAGCGCTGCGGCAGGCGCTCGAGCTCGCCGACGTGCCGTTCGTGGGGTCCACCTCTCGCGCCTGCCGGGTGGCGTTCGACAAGGCGATCGCGACGCCGCTGGTGGCGTCGGCCGGGTGGGTGACGCCGGCTCAGGTCGCGCTGCCGGACGACATGTTCCGGGAGCTGGGTGCGCCGGCGCTCGTCGCCGCGCTCGCCCGCCACCTCGGCTTCCCGATGATGGTCAAGCCGGCCCGCAGCGGGTCGGCGCTGGGCTGTGCGAAGGTCGAGCGGATCGAGGACCTTCCCTCAGCGATGGTGCAGGCGTACGCCTACGGGGGCGTTGCGGTTGTCGAGCGGTTCGTGACGGGGATCGAGGTGGCCGTTCCGGTGATCGACACGGGGAACGGGCCTGTCGCACTGCCGGCGGTCGAGATCCGGCCGGATTCTGGTGTGTACGACTACACAGCGCGCTACACGGCCGGCGCGACCAGGTTCCTGGCGCCTGCAGAGCTGGACGACGCGGCCGCGGAGCGGTGCGCTCAGCTCGCGATCGGTGCGCACCAGGCCTTGGGCCTCCGCGACCTGTCCCGTACCGACCTCATCGTCGAGGCGGACGGTACGCCGGTCTTCCTCGAGGCGAACGTTGCGCCGGGGATGACGGAGACGTCGACGATGCCGTTGGCGACGGAGGCGGCCGGGTTGGACCTTGGGTGCGTACTGTCCGAGCTGATTTCGCTCGCGCGGCAGCGTGGAGCAGAGGCGTAGCGGATGGGCGAGGCACCCGTGCGGTCCCCCTGGGTGCCGCGGCTGATCGTCGTGGTCGGTGTCATCCTGGCGCTGATCATGGGCTGGCTAGGGCTGTGGCAGGCGCAGGTGTTCGCCAACCAGGGTAAGTCGGCGGCGGCGGCCATCACCGGTGAGCCGGTAGAACCGCTCGATGCGTCCGTGACCGGGGACGCCGTGGGAGGGCTGTGGGGTCATACGGTGTCGGTCACGGGGCGCTACCTCCCTGCCCAGCAGGTGCTGGTGGTGGGACAGGACGGCACGGGGCGGGTCGTGACGGCATTCCTGCTCACCGACGGCCGGGTCGTGGCCATCGCGCGGGGAGTCGGGAGCGGCAGCGAGGTGCCCCCGACGGGCGAGCTGACCCAGACCGGTGTGTTCCTGCCGACCGAGCAGCAGGCAGCATCTGCCGCCCCGAGTGGCACCTATGGATCCGTACGTCTCCAGGCTCTCGCCCAGGTCTGGCCGCAGCCGGTGGTCTCGGGCTACATCACGCTCTCCGCGGACGAGGCGAAGGCTCAGGGCCTCAGCGCGGCTGTGGTGGTGCTGCCGACGCTCGACGGACAGTTCCGGAACGCCGGGTACGCGCTGCAATGGTGGGCGTTCGCGGCATTCGCCCTGGTCATGAGCATCGTCATCGCGCGCAACTATCGTCGTCGCGGAATGCTGCTCAGCGACGACGACTAGTCTGTGGGCCACGTACGTAGAGGGAGGAACCAGCGTGAGCGAGAGCACCGAGGAGACCGTGGGCGAGTGCGCCGAGGGGGCTGAGCTCGTGCCTTCTGCGGCACCGATCATCCCTGCGGAGGAGATCCCGAAGGTGCGCGCGGCGCTGATCCGCTATCGCGTGATGGCGTACACGGTCGGCGTGCTGCTGGTGCTGTTGATGCTCTTCGCCGTCCCCATGAAGTACATCGGCAACGACGACCGCTGGGTGACGTGGTTCGGCGTACCGCACGGCTGGCTGTACATGTTGCTGATCCTCACCGCGATCGACCTCGGGCGACGGGTGAAGTGGAGCATCCTCAACGTCATCGGTATC
This sequence comes from Propionibacteriales bacterium, assembly GCA_038317635.1. Classification (GTDB taxonomy): domain Bacteria; phylum Actinomycetota; class Actinomycetes; order Propionibacteriales; family Propionibacteriaceae; genus Fen-668. The sequence continues at coordinate 50,175 of JBBQBP010000001.1, read as the reverse complement.
GCCATCGCCGGCACGATCCCGTTCCTGTCTTTCGTGGCTGAGCACTTCGCGCGCAAGGACGTGTACAAGCGAATTGCCAGTTCCACCCCGACAGTGCTGGAGTGACGACTTAGCGGTAAAGCAGTTTATCGATTTGATGCTTTGGTGATTCGTCGCTCACTGCGCCACGGTGCCGCCGCCGATGATTGCGAGGATTCGGTCGAGGTCCTCCTGGCCGGCGAACTCGATGCTGATCTTGCCGTGGTTCCGGCTCATGGCGACGGTGACCCGGGTGTCGAAGTGCTCGCTCAGGTCGGAAGCCACTTCGGTGGCGCGGGGGTTCACGGGCTCGGGCGGCTTGGGGGTCCGGGTCGGACGCGCGGGTTCCGTCAGGGTCACGGCCTCTTCCGTGGCACGGACGGAGAGCCCTTCGGCGACGATGCGGGTCGCGAGCTTCTCCATCGACTCCGGGGTGTCCAGCGCGAGCAGGGCACGCGCATGGCCCGCGGAGAGGACCCCGGCGGCGACGCGACGCTGAACGCCGGAGGGGAGCCGCAGAAGGCGGATGGTGTTGCTGATCTGCGGTCTCGAGCGATGAATCCGCTGGGAGAGCTCTTCCTGGCTGCAGCCGAAGTCGTCGAGCAGCTGCTGGTAGGCGGCCGCCTCTTCCAAGGGGTTGAGCTGTGCACGGTGGAGGTTCTCGAGTAGCGCGTCCCTCAGGAGGTCGGCCTCCTCCGTGGGACGGATGATCGCGGGGATGGTGTCGAGGCCGGCTTCCTTGGTCGCTCGGAAGCGTCGCTCGCCCATGACGAGCTCGTACTGGCCCTCGCCCACGGGGCGCACGACCACTGGCTGCAGCAGGCCGACGTCTTTGATGGACGCCGCCAGCTCGGCGAGCTGGTCCTCGTCGAAGGCGTTCCGGGGCTGACGTGGATTCGGCGAGATGGACGCGACGGGGATCTCCGCGAAGCTCGCGCCCTCGGGCATGGCGAGGGGAGCGGCATTCGGATTCGCGGAGTGGTCCGTGTCCGTGTTCTGGAAGAGCTCGCCGAGGCCTCGGCCGAGTCCTGCCGGCTTGGTGCGGGTCACCATCACTGGGCTCCTTCACGATGGGCGATCTCATGGGCGGCAGCGGCGTAGGCTTCGGCGCCCGGGGAGCCGGGCGAGTATGACATCACGGTCTGGCCGTAGCTGGGCGCCTCGGATACCCGAACGGATCGCGGGATCGCAGCGTCGAGCGTCTGGGTCGGGAAGTGACGGCGCACCTCGTCGGCCACCTGGGCAGACAGCTTCGTCCGTCCGTCGTACATGGTCAGGACCACCGTCGATACCTGCAGGCGATCGTTGAGGTTTCCCTTGACGAGGTTGATCGTACGGACGAGCTGCGACACACCTTCCAGGGCGTAGTACTCGCACTGGATCGGGATGAGGATCTCTTTCGCAGCAACCAAGGCGTTGAGCGTGAGGAGCCCGAGCGACGGCGGGCAGTCGAGAATGACGTAGTCATGCGCGTTGCCGCTGAGGTAGGTGGTCAACGCGTCGAGCAGTCGGTGCTCTCGCCCGACGATACTGACGAGCTCGATCTCCGCCGCGGCGAGGTCGATGGTTGCCGGCAGAACGGACAGTCGTGGTGCCTCGGGACTGTTCACGACGTGCCACGCCATCTCGTCCTGCTCGATGAGCACCTCGTATGTGCCGCGCACACCTTGTCGGTGGTCCACTCCAAGCGCCGTGGAGGCGTTGCCCTGGGGATCCATGTCGACGAGAAGCACGCTCAAACCCCCGTTGGCGAGCGAAGCCGCCAGGTTCACCGCGGTGGTGGTCTTTCCCACCCCGCCCTTCTGGTTGACAACGACCATGACTCGGGTGCCCGAAGGCTGGGGCAATGTTTCACGTGAAACGGTGCCGCCGGTCGCCTCGCCGGGTACCTCGCTCATGCGGTGGCCTCTCGATACGCCCTCCAGTGACAGCGAGAGACTTTACCGGCCTTCAGCACCACTTGAGACCAGCCAACCACGTTGGGCGCACGCCCTCAGGCCCCATGTCTCTTGGTCTCTTTCTCCATTTATCGTCTTCTCGCTTTCTCGCTATCTCAGCATTCCAAGCGAAACAGCGACCCCGCCTGCACGCGCCAATTCGGGAAGGATAGCCTTACCAATATGACCACCGGCATCGAGCTGATGAGCGCCCCACTCGGCACCCCGCTGACCCTCATCCGTATCGAAGGCGCCAGCAAGAACCGCCGCCGGCTGGCCACGCTCGGCCTCCGCGAAGGCGCCTCGTTCCGTCTCCTCACGCGCACCATCGGCGGCGGACGGATCGTGCTCGTGGCTGGCTCCCGCATCGCGCTCAGCCGCGAGCTCGTACGACAGCTGCGCGCCGAAGCCGCCTGATGAGCGAGTCCACCCGCGTCCGTCTTCCCCGGGCGTCCGCCACCACGCCCCCGCCCTCCGCGAAGGCCGGCTGCCACTCCACTCCTCAGGTCACCGCTGGGACCGACGCCCCGGTCGTGGCCCTTGTCGGGGCCCCCAACACCGGGAAGTCGACGCTCTTCAACGCCTTGACCGGCTCGCGCGTCGTAACCGGGAACTGGCCCGGCACCACCGTCGAGGTCTCTCGCGGCGTGTGGCCCACGACCCTCGAGTCACCCACCTGCGACTGCGAGAACTGCATCGGCGTGAACGACGACTCACGGCTGGCGATCACGCTGCTGGACCTCCCCGGCGCGCACAGCCTCGACGCGCACTCGCCAGACGAGCAACTGACACGGGGCCTCCTGAAGGACGGCCCTCTCGAAGAACGTCCAGACCTCTGCGTCGTCACCATCGACGCCTCCCGGCTGGCCCACGGGCTCTACTTGGTCTCCCAGATCCGCGAAGTCTCGCTGCGCGTGGTCGTCGCAGTCACCATGTCCGACATCGCCGCTCAGCGTGAGGTGTCTATCGACACCGCGGCGCTGGCTCAGGCGCTCGGCTGCCCCGTGGTGACCACCGACCCCCGACGCCGTACAGGGCTGGTCGCCCTCGCCACCGCCGTCCGTACAGCCCTGGTCGCACCCGTGCCCCCACCTCGTCCCGTTCCTGACACCGACGACGCCCTCCTCCTCGACGACGACCGCTTCACCTGGCTCTCCGACGCCGCCGGGAAGGCCACCGTCTCGCAGGGCCACGATCGCCTCACCCTGTCGGACATGGTCGATCGCTGGGTCACCGCACCCGTCGTCGGGCCCCTGATCTTCCTCGCGGTCATGTGGGCCGTCTTCCAGATCACCACCGCAGTGGCGGCGCCGCTCCAGGACGCACTCGACGGCTTCTTCTCCGGGCCCTTCAGCCATGGCGTCATCGCGCTCCTTACGCTGGCCCACCTCAACGGCACCTGGGTCGAGGGCCTCCTGGTCAACGGCCTCATCGCCGGCGTCGGCATGCTGCTGACTTTCGTCCCGCTGATGGCGCTGATGTTCGTCCTTCTCGCGCTCCTCGAAGACTCCGGCTACCTCGCGCGCGCGGCGGTCGTCACCGACCGTCTCATGCGCACGATGGGCCTTCCCGGACGAGCCTTCCTCCCGCTCGTCGTCGGCTTCGGCTGCAACGTGCCGGCGATCTCCGCGACCCGCATCCTTCCGGACGCGCGACAGCGGCTGCTCACGGTGCTGCTCGTCCCGTTCACGTCCTGCTCGGCCCGGCTCACGGTCTTCGTCATGCTCGGCACGGTCTTCTTCGGCAGCAACGCCGGCACGGCAGTCTTCGCCATGTACGTCGCGTCCGTCGCACTTGTCGTGTTGGTCGGGCTCCTCCTCCGGCGAACCCTGTGGCGGACGATGGGCGCCGAGCCGCTCATCATCGACCTTCCCGCGTACCACCTGCCGACACTCCGTCTGACCGCAGCCGTCGTGTGGCAGCGTCTCCGCGGATTCCTCAAGACCGCGTCCGGCATCATCGTCGCCACCGTCTGCGGGGTGTGGCTGCTGCAGTCGATCCCGACCACCGGTGGTCAGGCCTTCGGTCAGGTGCCCGTCGAGGACTCCGCGTACGGGGTGGTCGCCCGCGCAATCTCGCCCGTGTTCGCCCCTGCCGGCTTCGACCAGTGGCAGACCGCGTCCGCGCTCATCGTCGGCTTCGTCGCCAAGGAAGCTGTCATCAGCTCGTGGGCGCAGACGTATGCCACGGAGCAGCCGGCTCCCGGACAGACGGGGCTGCTCGGCGAGCACATCCGGGCGGCCTTCGAGCAGTCGTCAGGGGGTCATCCGCTCCCGGCCGTACTCGCGTTCATGATCTTCCTGCTCGCGTACACCCCGTGCGTGGCCACGCTCGCCGCGCAACGACGAGAAGTCGGACTGCGTTGGACTCTGTTCGGCGTCGCCATGCAGCTCGCCACGGCCTGGCTGCTAGCGGTCGCGGTCTTCCAGATCGGGAGGTTGTTCTGGTGAGCGGCCCGTTGCACCGTGTCCTCGCGGAGATCACTGCCGGCACGCCCACGCTCGCCGAGATCGTCCGCCGCACCGGTCTGACAGACGACGTCGTACACGCCGCGATCGATCACCTCGTACGGGCCGGCCGCCTCACGAGCACTGAGCTCTCACTCGGCTGCCCCACGGGAGGCTGCGGCACCTGCCCGTCATCCGACGGCTGCTCGCTCCCGGCATCCCATGGCGCCCGCCGCCCCGGCCTGGTCAGCCTCAGCTTGACCGGGCGCGTCGCCTGACCTCGTCGGTCACCCCGCCCGGCGCACCCGCACCACGTAGGTCGGCTCGGCGTCCTCGTGCGCTCGCACTGTGAGGACGCTCGCCTCAGCCCCGGCCCTGACCAGCTCGCCCCGTGATGCCAGCACCTCGTCCGGAGCTGACGCGCCCTTCATCGCGAGGAGCACGCCGTCCGGGAGGAACAGTCGAGACGTCCAGCCCAGCAGCTGCCCCAGCTTCGCCACCGCGCGACACGTGACGACGTCGTACGACTGCTTGTGCTCCTCAGCACGACCCCGTACGACACGTACCCGATCACCGAGGTCGAGCTCGTCGACGGTGTGCGTGAGGAAATCGGCGCGACGCAGGAGCGGCTCGAGTAGAACGACGTCGAGGTCCGGACGCAGCACCGCCAAGGGGATACCGGGCAGACCGGCCCCAGAGCCGACGTCGACGACCGTCGCCCCATCCGGGATCAGTCCGACGATCGCCGCGCTGTTGAGCACATGACGCTCCCACAGGCGCGGCACCTCACGCGGGCCGATGACGCCCCACTCGACGCCACGTGTCGCCAGCACGGACACGTAGGACTCGATCGTGCTGGTCGCGTCCCCGTACAGCTCACGGACCGCTGCCGGGGTCGGGGACGTCGCCGTCCCCTCGTCGCTCATCAGGCGGGGCGTACCACGACGCAGCGCCGCGGCTCCTCGCCCTCGGACTCACTGACGAGGCCACCTGCGGCGACGACGTCGTGGACGATCTTGCGCTCGAACGGGTTCATGGCTGCGAGGCGGACGGGCTCGCCGGACTCCTTCACGTCGGCGATCGCGTCCTTGGCAAGCACCTCGAGCTCCTTGCGGCGACGGTCGCGGTGGCCGGCGATGTCGAGCATGAGACGGCTGCGGCGACCCGTCTCGGTCATCACCGCGAGCCGGGCGAGCTCCTGCAGCGCCTCGAGCACCGCGCCGTCCGACCCGACGAGCAGGTCGCCCTCGGTGACAATGGAGACGTGCGCGCGGCCACCCTCGACGTAGGTGTCGATGTCACCATCGAGGTCGGCTATGTCCAGCAGCTCCTCGAGGTAGTCCGCGGCGATCTCGCCCTCGTTCTCGAGCGTGTCGGCACCGGACGCAGGCTTGTCCTCAGTCTCGCTCTCGGTCTCAGCGACGTCGGTCTCGGCGACGTCGGCGTCGTCGGGGACCTCGGTCGTGACCTCTTCGGACACGGTTTGGTCAGTCATCGTTCCTCCAATTGCGGGAGAGCTACGGGTATCAGGCTTCGGCGCTGGTATCGGCCTGGCCCTGAGTCCCAGGGGTCTTCTTGCGCGTCGAGCGCGGGGCGGAGCGCGGCTGCTGCCTGGCGATCTGCTGCCGCTGCACCTGCTGGCGCTGCACGGTCGGCTTGCCGCCCCTCGGCGTGCCGTCACCCGTGTCGCCATCGGTCGTCGCCACGCTCACCGGCGCCGCCGTTGTTGCAGGCTGCTTCATGCGCTTCGCCATCCGCTGCGCCTGGATCATCTTCGGATCCTTGCCCCTGTGGATCATCCGCTCCTCCCATTCGATGTAGGCGGGAGTGTTCGGCGTCGGGTTGTTGTGTATCAGGAGGTACTGCTGACCCAGTGTCCAGAGGTTCGACGTCAGCCAGTACACGAGCACGCCGATGGGGATCGAGACGCCCATGAAGAGGTACATGACCGGGAAGATGTAGAGCATCATCTTCTGCTGCTGGGCGAACGGGCCGGTCAATGCCTCCGGCGGCATGTTCTTGCTCATGAGCTGTAGCTGCGTCATGAACAGCACGCCGGTCATCCCGACCATGAGTACGAGCGCCGTGATCTGCGTCGGCCCAAAGCCGTCGTTCATCGGGAAGAACGTGCCGGCGAGCTTTGCACCCAGCACGTCCGACGCCTTAAGGGATGTCACGAGGTCAGGGCTCTTCTCGAAGAAGTAGCCCACCGCCTGGCCGTTACGGGCAACCCCGTTGAGCACGTTGTACAACGCGATGAAGATCGGCATCTGCAGCAGCAACGGCAGGCAGGAGGCGGCGGGGTTGACGTTCTCCTCCTTGTAGAGCTTCATCGTTTCCTGGCCGAGCTTCTCGCGGTCGGCGCCGTACTTGTCCTGCAGCACCTTGATCTTCGGCTGGATGAGCTGCATGTTCCGGGCGGAGTTGATCTGCTTCACGAACAGCGGGATCAGCAGCGTTCGGATCACCACCGTCAGACTGACGATCGACATGACCCACGTGATGCCCGAGCCGGTGCCGAAGACGGGGGCCCACACCGCATGCGCGGCGACGAGGATGCCCGACACCGCGGCATAGAGCGGTGTCATGATGGCATTCAGGAAGTCCCAGAAGGCCAGTGGTACGAGCAGTGCGGTCATTCGTTATCCCCTGACGCTGCGGAGCCGACCGGCCCCTTCGTAGATCCTGTGCCGCCTTGCTGCACGAGCCAGAGCCGGGCTTCGGGACTGCCCGGTACGTAGTCGACGCCACCCATTGACCATGGGTGACAGCGTCCGATCCGCCGGATCGTCAGCCAGCTGCCGCGGATGGCGCCATGGACCTCGAGGGCGCGCAGCCCGTACGCCGAGCAGGTCGGGTGGTACTTGCACACGTCGCCATACAGCGGCGAGATGATCCGGCGCCAGAGCTTCACGAATCCGATGAGTAGGTACTTCATGCGACGGCCGCCTGCCAGGCCTTGGCGAAGTCACCGGCGAGGCGCTTCGGTTCGGTCGCTGCCGCGGGCAAGGCGCGCACGACCACGTCGACGCCCTTGGTCTGATCAGCCAGCCGTGCCGCGACCAGGTGCCGGAGACGACGCTTGACCCGGTTCCTCGTCACCGCGCCACCCACCGCTTTGGAGACGACAAAACCCGCCCGGCAGATGGTGTCCGGGCGGGGGACGACATGCAGAACGAGCGTCGGGTGACCGACGCGCCGACCACGCCGTACCGTCGTCCTGAAATCGTCGGACGATCGAAGCCGAGCAGGTGCCGGCAGCATGGCCTGTGTCAGGCCGACAGCTCGACGCGGCCCTTACGGCGCCGCGCGGAAAGGATGGCTCGACCGGCGCGGGTCCGCATGCGGGTACGGAAGCCGTGCGTGCGACTGCGACGCCGGTTGCTCGGCTGGAACGTGCGCTTGCTCATGGGACTCTCCCGGTGCTCTGTGTCGTCGCACGCCCTCAGGCGCACGGGAACGGCCGCTTATGTCAGCGACCCGTCTACTTTACGCGGCAGCCCAGCGGCGAGCAAACCGTGTCCAGATCGGCCTACCGAGAGGACCCGGCCGGGCCGTCAGGTGGTCCCTGTGACCAGCAGATGGACGCCTTGTGAAACTGCGATCTTGTGCGGCCACTAGTGCCAACGCTAGGTGAACTCCAGGCGACACGCCGGTGACGGGTGGAATCATGCTGCATCAGGTTGCGCGACCCGCAACGCGCCGTTAGGTTTCTCAACGATCACGCATCTGACGGACCCCCGAGGCAGCCAACACCGTCCACAAGCAGAGTAGTGTCTTGTGGACAACTAGGTCCTGAGTGTCCCCTCGAGCGATGGGATGACGCACACATTCGTGCTCTGGCTAGGGAGGGACATGACAGACGGTCCTTCCAGCGGCCTCGATAGGGACGTCTCACGGTTGTGGACACATGTCATCGCCGAGCTGGACGGTCCGAGCCGCGCCATCGTGTCCAGCTGCGTCCCGCTGACCATGCACGAGTCGACGCTGATGATCGCGGCGCCCAACGAATTCACTCGTGACCGCCTGGAGAACCGTCTCCGTGGACGCATCGAAGCCGCCCTGAGCGATGCGCTCGGCGAGCCGGCACACATCGGCGTGACGATCGACCAGTCCCTCCACTCCGGAGACACCCGGGTCGAGGGGTACGACGCGGCTGACGACTTCGAGGAGCTCGAGCCCAGCCCTTCCCCGCGTGCCAAGCACGACCACGCACGGCTGAACCCGAAGTACACCCTCGAGACGTTCGTCATCGGACCGTCCAACCGGTTCGCGCACGCTGCGGCTGTCGCTGTCGCAGAGGCGCCCGGCAAGTCCTACAACCCCCTCCTCATCTACGGGGCGTCCGGCCTCGGCAAGACCCACCTGCTGCACGCGCTCGGTCACTACGTGCAGACGTACCACCAGCACTTGCGCGTGAAGTACGTCTCCACTGAGGAGATGACCAACGAGTTCATCAACGCGATCTCCGACAACAGACAGGCCCAGTTCCGACGCGCCTACCGTGACGTCGACGTGCTGCTGATCGACGACATCCAGTTCCTGGAGCGCAAGATCGGTACGCAGGAGGAGTTCTTCCACACGTTCAACACGCTCCACAACGCGAGCAAGCAGATCGTCATGACCTCCGACCGACCGCCGAAGCTGCTGGAGGCTCTCGAGCCGCGGCTGCGGAGCCGGTTCGAGTGGGGCCTCATCACCGACGTCCAGCCGCCGGATCCGGAGACCCGCATCGCGATCCTGCTCAAGAAGGCGCTCCACGAGGGCCTCACGGTCCCACCGGAGGTGCTGGAGTTCATCGCGACGAAGATCCAGAGCAACATCCGCGAGCTCGAGGGCGCGCTGATCCGGGTCACCGCGTACGCGTCTCTCAACAAGCAGACCGTCGACCTGGAGCTGGCAGCCGCAGTACTCAAGGACCTCATCCCCGAGGGCGCCGAGCACCCGATCACGATCTCGATGATCATGACCGAGACCGCCTCGTACTTCGACCTGTCTCTTGACGAGCTCACCGGCCCCGGTCGTGCACAGAGCGTGGCGACGGCGCGTCAGATGGCCATGTACCTCTGCCGCGACCTCACCGACGCCAGCCTGCCGAAGATCGGCCAGCAGTTCGGAGGCCGCGACCACACCACGGTCATGCACGCCAACCGCAAGATCAAAGACCTCATGAGCCGCGACCGCGACGTGTACACCAAGGTCACCGAGCTCACGAACCGCATCAAGCAGTCCGCCCAGCGCCGCTGACCCTTTCCTCGGGCTCACGCATGGTGGTCGAGTCAGGAGGTCACATGCGTCCGGTTCGGTACAACGTCGCCGCCAGCCTCGACGGGTACGTCGCGGGGCCCCACGGCAGCTTCGACTGGATCCCCGACGACCCCACGGTCGACTTCGCGAGCATCTTCGGGCGGGTCGACACGGTCCTCCTCGGCCGGAAGTCGTACGAGGTCGCCCTGACCATGGGCGAACGCCCCTGGTCTCCGGAGACCCGTGTCTTCGTCTTCTCCCGCACGCTGCGCCCCGAGAACCACCCCGACGTCACCATCGTCGCCGATCATCCGGTCGCGCGCGCACGGGCGCTGCGGGAGGAGCCCGGCGACGGTGAGATCTGGCTGTTCGGCGGCGGCGACCTGTTCAGGACTCTCCTGGCAGGCGGCCAGGTCGACCGGGTCGAGGTGACGATCGTCCCTGTCCTGTTGGGCGGCGGAACACCACTCCTCTCCCCCCGAGCCCCCCAGGCCCAGCTGGCCCTGCTCTCCACCCATCAGTACCCGAGCGGGATGGTCGCCCTCACCTACGAGGTCGTTCGTTGACGGTACGGACGGCCGCCACGCCGGCTCTGCGGCCCTGCCACGTCCGGATCTCCTCGATTTTGGTCGACATCGAACTATCCACACTGTCCACAGCCGGGTGTGGACAACATGTGTCACACCGAGCCGTTGTCCTGAGGTTGCTCGCCGTTCACCCAAGCGTCCCCAGATCCTCCCCGTGTAGTTCTGTCGCCGTCCACAGGAACGACAAGAGTGGGATTCAGATGCGACCTGCTCCAACACCACTGGTCCACAGAGTCCACAGCACCTACTACTACCAGTAGTTATCTCTCTATATTCAAAGGACTTGAAGTAGGCGGAGGGCCAGGGTGGGGACAACCTGTCCCGATGGCTTCGACCACTCGCCGTACTCACCAGGACGCCACATCGGCGGGCCCGGCCACGATAAGATGCGCAGGCAACGAGAGGGGTACCGGTGAAGATCCGACTCGACAAGGACGTCCTGGCCGAGGCCGTGCAGTGGGCTGCAAGGAGTCTGCCGACGCGTCCGAGCGTCCCGATCCTGGCGGGCCTTCTGGTCAAGGCCGAGGGGCGTACGGTCGTCTTCTCGAGCTTCGACTACGAGACGTCCGCACGCATCACCGTGCCGGCTGAGGTCACCGAACCGGGTGTCGCGCTGATCTCCGGGCGTCTTCTGGCTGATATCTCCCGCTCGCTGCCGAACAAGCCGGTCTCGATGACCGCGTCCGCGTCGAGCCTCGAGCTCGTCTGCGGATCCGCACGCTTCACGCTCCAGCTGCTGCCGGTCAACGACTACCCGGAGCTGCCGGAGATGCCGGAGGCGAGCGGTACGGTCCCGAGCGAGGACTTCGCACGCGCCGTCTCCCAGGTGGTCGTCGCCGCCGGCCGCGACGAGCTGCTGCCGGTGTTCACCGGCGTCCGTGTCGAGATCGAGGGCGACCAGGTCGACCTCCTCGCCACCGACCGCTACCGCATGGCGCTCAAGGAGCTCGGCTGGACTCCGGCCTCGACGCAGGCCTCAGCAGCCGCGCTCGTGCCGGCCAAGGTGCTCGCTGACGCCGCCCGGTCCATGACGTCGGGCGAGAGCGTGACGCTGAGCATCTCCACCGCCAGCACTGGTGAAGGCCTCATCGGTCTCGAGGGTGAGGGTGCCGGCGGTTCGCGTCAGATCACCACCCGCCTGCTCGACGGCGAGTTCCCGAAGGTACGGCACCTGATGAGCGTGAACCCGGCGCTGACCGTCCGGACGAACACCGCCGACCTGCTCGCCTCTGTGAAGCGCGTCGGCCTCGTCGCCGAGCGCAACACCAGCCTTCGGATGCTCATCGAGGACGGTGCGATCACCCTTGAGGCTGCGACGGGAGACCAGGCGCAGGCGTCGGAGGCGATCGAGGCGGTCGTCGAGACCATCGGTGGCGGCGAGCAGCCGGTCACCGCGGCGGGATTCAACCCCCACTACCTGTCCGATGCGCTCACCGCACTCGACACCCCGTACGTGCACTTCGCATTCACCGCTCCCGGCAAGCCCTGCCTCGTCACGGGCCTTTCCGAGATCGATGGCGAGCCGGCTACCGACTACCGGCACGTCATCATGTTGATGCGCTTGCCGAACTGACCCGCGGCCGAGCTCGGCCCGCCTCATGCATGTCACGCACCTTCACCTCGTCGACTACCGGTCGTATGCGGAGATCCAGATCCCGCTCCAGCCCGGCGTGTGCGTGTTCGTCGGATCGAACGGGCAGGGCAAGACGAACCTCGTCGAGGCTGTGGAGTATCTGGCCACGTTGAGCTCCCACCGCGTCGCCGCCGATGCACCGTTGGTACGCGCCGGGGCGGAGCGAGCGACCGTACGGGCTCGGGTCCAGGCCGGCATCGACGACACCCGCTCACTGCTGCTCGAGCTCGACATCGTGCCGGGTCGCGCGAACCGGGCGAAGCTGAACCGCGCGCCGCTGAAGCGGGCTCGGGACCTGGTCGGGGCACTCGTCGTGGTGCTGTTCTCTCCCGAGGACCTGTCGATCGTCAAGGGCGACCCGAGCGAAAGGCGCCGGTTCCTCGACGACCTGCTGGTCGCCCGCTGGCCGCGGTTCGCCGGGATCCGGGCCGACTACGACCGGGTGCTCAAGCAACGCAACGCGCTGCTCAAGTCCTTGTCGGGACGTGCGGGACGGGTTGCAGGACCTGATGTCGCCGCCACCCTCGCCACGTGGGACGAGCACCTCTCCCAGCTCGGTGCCGAGCTCGTCGTCGCTCGGATGGCCACGCTGACCGATCTGGCTGAGCATGTCGCGGACGAGTACCGGTCGATCGCGCCGATCAACAACGACGCGGGAGCCACGTACGTGTCGAGCAGTCCCGTCGTGGCCGAGGTTCCACTGAGCCGCGACGAGATCGCGGAGGTCCTGCGGAGACGGATGACCGACCGCCGTCCCGAGGAGGTCGCCCGAGGTGTTTCGCTGGTCGGTCCGCACCGCGACGACATCGCGCTGAAGATCGGGGAGCTGCCGGCCAAGGGGTACGCGAGCCACGGCGAGTCGTGGTCCTTGGCATGCGCGCTGAGGCTGGCCTCGTTCCGGTTGCTGCGTGCTGACGGCATCGAACCGGTGCTCATCCTCGACGATGTCTTCGCCGAGCTCGACCACACCCGCCGGCAGCGTCTCGCGATGGGGATCGCCGATGCCGAGCAGGTGCTCATCACAGCGGCGGTCGCCGATGACGTACCCGTTGAGCTGGGCGGGCGCCGGTTCAGGGTCGACAGCGGCACGGTCACGCCGGAGGATGAGGGCGATGACTGAGACGCCCGAGACCGACCCGGTGGGCGAGCACGACCCGACCGGTACCGACTACGCGCGCCGCATCGCCCGCTCCGCCCGTGCGACAGGCCCGGCTCCCACTCGTACGACCCGCTCGTCCGCTCCCCCGAAGATGTCCGGCGCCGGAGACGACCCGCGAGACCCGAAACGTGCCGGCCGAGTTCTCGACTCGTACATCTCCGACCGCGGCTGGGAGGTCAGCGTCTCGATCCACACGCTGCTCGACAAGTGGGCCGACGTCGTCGGCGAGTCGGTGGCCGCGCACTCGACACCGGAGACGTACGACCAGGGCGTGGTCGTGGTCCGTACCGACTCCACCGCCTGGGCGACCCAGCTCCGCACGATCGCGCCCCAGATCGTCGCGAAGCTGAACGAGGCCGTCGGCGACGGGTCCGTCACCCGCGTCGAGGTCCAGGGTCCCGACTCGCCCACCTGGCGTCACGGCCGGTTGCGTGTCAAGGGCCAGGGGCCTCGCGACACGTACGGCTAGGTCACATCATGTAGACGACGGCGTTGTTGCCCCCCGTGCAGGTGACGATGCTCGTCACCACACAGCGCATGTCGTAGTACTTGGCTGTCACCGGGCTGTACACGCCACGGAGTGTGACGTCGCCACCCGAGGACTCGATGTATGCGTAGTTGACGTTGTCCGCGAACTCGCAGGAGGCGGCCGCGTTGACGGCGAGATAGTCGGTGCACCAGGTGGCGTCCGCCGGGATGTCGCCCGATGTCATCGGCGGCTGGTTCTCCTGGGGGACCGGCTCCTCGGCATCCTGCACCGATCCGTACGGCGAGGAGATGTACGGATCGGAGTAGCTCGTGTCCGTGGTGAACATCGCCGCGAAAATGGCACCGTAGAACAGCACTGCCGTGATCGTCCCGATGATTGTTGCGCTGATCAGCGTGATGAAGAATGCTCCCCAATACCGCCCGCCCGAGGCGCCCATCTGTTTGGCGCGTCCGGAATGCACGGCCGCCGGAATAAGGCCGAACAATCCGAAGAAGAAGGTGATGATGATGGTGAGCGCAAGGCTCGGCAGCTGCGCGGCCGTGGCCATGGGTCCCATCGGCTGCGCCGTCGCGAACAGCTGCTGACCGCAGACGCCGCAGAACGTCGACCTCTCCGGCAGCATCGATCCACATCGGGGACAGAATCCAAGAGGCATTTGTCCACTCCTGCCAGGGAACGGTTGATGCCGGTGACACTACGCCGCCACGTACTGTGGCGTGGTCCACATGAGGGCTTCATCCGCGTCTGTTCCGCGCCGAAAGAAGTGGAAAAGAAAACTATCTCTGCATGGCGAGGGCGAGAGTGTCCAACGCATTCGTGGCAACAGTGAAAGTCGACGCCTGCGCGGCGAGCGCGACGTACACACGCCCGCCCGGCGACTCGTACCACCCGAGCTGTCTGACCTCGAACCCGCCGCCCTTCGGCGGACCCCAGCCCCCCTTGAACACAGCCCCAGGAAGACCGCCGATCCCCCACCGCTGGGACGCGTCGACCGCCGACAGCTCGGACAGTACGTTCACGCCGCCCTCGAGGCACGTGGCCGCCAGCAGGAAACGCGCCTGGGCGTCGACGGACCACGTCGTCTGGCCAACGATGCTGTACGGAGCGTACGTCTGCGTCAAGGGAACCGTCGTCGTGGTGTCGCCGGCCTGCCGCAGGACAGCGGTGACCTTCTGGGACGCCGTCGCGTCGGAGCCGAGAGCGCGCCACAGCGCCGCGGCCGCGTCGTTGTCCGACAGCCGCAGCGCGGCCGACAGGTTGGATGCCTGCTCACTCCCGAGGCCGGACTGGACCACCGCGATCGCGAGGGGGACCTTGGAGGTCGACCAGGCTGCCGTCCGGCCGAGCGTCCCCAGATGGACGACGTCACCGTCGGCCACGTACGCGACGGCGACGCGTACCCCGCTCTCCTCAACCCTCATGACGGCGTCCGCCAGTCCGTCCTTGCCGACCGGGGCGGTGGCGGACTCTCCGCATCCCATGGGATTCGCTGTGGCAGCCGCGGAGCCCGGACGGGACGAGGAGGCTGTCGGCGTCGTGACGGCAGTGGACGTGTTGTCGCCGCGTCCCTGGCCGGTGGCGCCGGGCCCGGCCAGCCCGCACGAGCCGAGGGCCGCCAGCAGCGCGACCAGGAGCGGCAACCCCAGCCGACGAGCCCCACGACGAACCGGCGGACGGGACGGTGAGCTGGTCATCGCCCTGCGCCGCCGCGCGCGCTGACTCGTACAACCTCGTCGGACATGGTGAAGACCCCCCGAACTGTGGGGCAATGCTATCGGCGGGCACCGCCGAGAAGGCCCGAGTGTGACAGTCGGCCCACGGCAGCGGGAGCACCCACCCGCACTCCGCCACAGGGCTCCGGAGCGCCCTCGGCGCGTAGGGGACTCGGAGAGCTGGCCACGAGCGCGTCGAATCGGCCGTACCGCGCGGCGCAGAGGCGGTTGAGCGTCGGCCCGGCTCTGATCTTGGGGGCCAGGATACGTGTGGCGAGTCGTGTGGGCGTCTCGTGCCAGGTAGAGTAGGGACGTTCATAAGCGCCGGTGACCGCATGACGTATGCGCGAGTCGCGGGCGATGGCTCGGACACCGGCCGCTCGTGCCGGAAAGGACAAGGTTGCCAGTGGCCAAGCAGGGTGCGCCCAGCGATGAGGAGTTTTCGGCCGAGGATCTCGAGGGCGTCCCTCAGGGGGAGCTGGAGGTTGACGAGGACGACATCCTGACCGAGGATTCGCGGATGGCTTCGAAGGTCGATGCCGGGTCGTACGACTCGAGCTCGATCACCGTTCTGGAAGGTCTCGAGGCCGTACGCAAGAGGCCCGGCATGTACATCGGGTCGACCGGTGAGCGCGGCCTCCACCACCTCGTGTACGAGGTCGTCGACAACTCCGTCGACGAAGCGCTGGCCGGTTACTGCGACACCATCGACATCCGACTGCTGCCCAACGGTGGCGTGCGCGTCGTCGACAACGGCCGTGGCATCCCCGTGAAGATGCACCCGACCGAGGGCATCCCTGCGGTCACGCTGGCCCTCACCGTGCTCCACGCCGGTGGCAAGTTCGGCAACGGCGGCTACAAGGTGTCCGGCGGCCTCCACGGCGTGGGCGTCTCCGTCGTGAACGCTCTGTCAGCCCACCTCACCGTCGACGTGTACCGCGACGACCATCACTACCGCCAGTCGTTCTCGCTCGGCGACCCCGACGGCGAGCTGCAGGAGCTCGAGGAGACCGATCGCACCGGCACGACCGTCGAGTTCTACGCGTCTCCGGAGATCTTCGAGACCACGAACTACAGCTACGAGACACTGTCGGCGCGCTTCCGGGAGTACGCCTTCCTGAACAAGGGCCTGACGATCGTGATCACCGACGAACGTCCTGACCACGTCGAGGAGGACGGCTCGCCCTTCACCGACACGTTCCGGTACGACCAGGGCCTGATCGACTTCGTGACGTACCTCATGGGCAGCAAGGACTCGATCCACCCGTCCGTGATCGCGGTCGAGGCGAACGCGCCGGCCCAGCACATGGGCCTCGAGGTCGCGATGCAGTGGAACACCTCGTACGCGGAGAGCGTGCACACGTTCGCCAACACGATCAACACCCATGAGGGCGGCACGCACGAAGAGGGCTTCCGCGCCGCGCTCACCAACACGGTGAACCGCTGGGGCGAGACGTGGGGCCTGATCAAGAAGCGCGAGGACCGGGTCTCCGGCGACGACATCCGCGAGGGCCTGACAGCGATCATCTCGGTGAAGCTGGCCGAGCCTCAGTTCGAGGGCCAGACGAAGACCAAGCTCGGCAACACAGAGGCGAAGTCGTTCGTACAGCGCGTGGTCAACGACAAGCTCGGCGACTGGTTCGAGAAGAACCCGGCTGAAGGCAAGGACATCGTACGGAAGGCGCAGGCGGCGGCGACCGCGCGCATCGCCGCACGCAAGGCCCGTGACATCGCCCGTAGCCGCAAGGGGCTTCTCGGCGGAGGCAGCCTGCCCGGCAAGCTGGCCGACTGCCAGTCGAACGACCCGACCGAGTGCGAGGTGTTCATCGTCGAGGGCGACTCCGCCGGTGGCTCCGCGAAGGGCGGCCGGGATCCCCGGACCCAGGCGATCCTCCCGATCCGCGGGAAGATCCTCAACGTCGAGAAGGCGCGCCTCGACCGGATTCTCGCGAACAAGGAGGTCGAGGCGATCATCAACGCTCTCGGCACCGGCGTCCACGAGGACTTCGACATCGACAAGCTGCGCTACCACAAGATCGTGCTCATGGCCGACGCCGACGTCGACGGCTCGCACATCCGGGTGCTGCTGCTGACGCTGTTGTTCCGGTTCATGAAGCCGGTCATCGATGCGGGCCACGTGTACCTCGCGCAGCCGCCGCTGTTCCGGCTCCGGTGGACCAACTCGCCGCACGAGCTCGCCTACAACGACGCCGAGCGCGACGGGCTCCGCGACGACGGCATCGCCCACGGCAAGAAGCTGCCGCAGGTCAACCCGATCCAGCGGTACAAGGGTCTCGGCGAGATGGACGCCTCCGACCTGTGGGAGACGACGATGGACCCCGAGGGCCGGGTCCTGCTCCAGGTGACCCTCGACGACGCGGCGCGCGCCGACCAGATGTTCTCCATCCTCATGGGCGAGGACGTGGAGCAGCGCCGCCACTTCATCCAGCGCAACGCGAAGGACGTCCGCTTCCTCGACATCTGAGGAGCGGCATAAGGGAGACAAGCGATGAGCGACGGTCCTTCTGACCCGATGGGCCCAGGCGAGGCCCCAGCCCCCGTCGAGGGCGCGGACAACCACGAGCTGGTGACGCCTGCGTCCGGCGGCCGTACGGAGCCGATCGACCTGCAGGTCGAGATCCAGCGCAGCTACCTCGACTACGCGATGAGCGTCATCGTGGGGCGCGCACTGCCGGACGTACGAGACGGGCTCAAGCCCGTACACCGCCGCGTGCTGTACGCGATGTACGACGGTGGCTACCGCCCCGACCGCGGCTGGAACAAGTGCTCGCGCGTCGTCGGCGAGGTCATGGGTCTCTACCACCCGCACGGCGACTCGGCGATCTACGACACCCTCGTACGCCTCGCGCAGCCGTGGGTGATGCGGGCGCCGCTCGTCACCGGCCAGGGCAACTTCGGCTCGCCGGGCAACGACTCGGCCGCCGCCATGCGGTACACCGAGTGCAAGATGGCTCCGCTGGCCATGGAGATGGTCCGCGACATCGACGAGGACACCGTCGACTTCCGGCCGAACTACGACAACCGCGAACAGGAGCCGGTCGTCCTGCCGGCCCGTTTCCCGAACCTGCTCGTCAACGGCTCCACGGGCATCGCAGTCGGCATGGCCACCAACATCCCCACGCACAACCTCCGCGAGGTCGCGTCGGCCGTGCAGTGGTCGCTCGAGAACCCCGAGGCCAGCGCACCGGAGCTGCTCGAAGAGGCCATGGCCCGCGTCAAGGGCCCCGACTTCCCGAGCGGCGGACTCATCGTGGGCCGCAAGGGCATCGACGACGCGTACCGCACGGGTCGCGGTTCGGTCGTCATGCGAGCAGTCATCAACATCGAGGAGGACAACCGCGGGCGCACCCTGCTGGTCGTCACCGAGCTGCCGTACATGTGCAACCCGGACAACCTCGCGATGAAGATCGCCGACCTCGTGAACGCGGGCAAGCTCAACGGGATCGCGGACATCCGCGACGACACGTCCGCCCGTACAGGTCAGCGGCTGGTGTTCGTCCTCAAGCGCGACGCGCAGCCGCGCGTGGTGATGAACAACCTGTACAAGCACACCGGCCTGCAGGACTCGTTCGGGTGCAACATGCTCGCGCTCGTCGACGACGTGCCGCGGACGCTGCGCCTGGACCAGTTCATCTCGTACTGGATCAAGCACCAGGTCGAGGTCATCGTGCGCCGTACGCGGTTCCGCCTGCGGCGCGCCCAGGAGCAGGCACACATCCTGCGCGGGCTGGTCAAGGCGCTCGACATGCTCGACGAGGTCATCACGCTCATCCGCGCCTCTCAGGACGCCGAAGAGGCGCGCTCCGGGTTGATGGCGCTGCTCGACATCGACGAGGTCCAGGCCACGTACATCCTCGACACGCAGCTGCGTCGCCTCGCGGCGATGGAGCGGCAGAAGACGATCGACCGGCTCGCCGACCTCCAGCGCCAGATCGAAGACCTCGAGGACGTGCTCGCGAAGCCGGAGCGGCAGCGCGAGATCATCTCGACCGAGCTCTCCGAGATCGTCGACAAGTACGGCGACGAGCGGCGCACCAAGATCATCGCGGCCGATGGCGACCTGAGCGACGAGGACTTCATCGTCGACGAGGACGTGGTCGTCACGATCACGCACGGCGGGTACGCGAAGCGCACCAAGGCGGACCAGTACCGGATCCAGCGTCGCGGAGGCCGCGGTGTACGTGGTGCATCGCTCCGTGCGGACGACGAGGTCGAGCACCTGTTCGCGACCACCTCGCACCACTGGATCCTGTTCTTCACGACGAAGGGTCGCGTGTACCGGACCAAGGTGTGGCAGCTGCCCGAGGGCAGCCGCGACGCCAAGGGCGGTCACGTGGCCGGCCTGCTCAGCTTCCAGCCGGACGAGCGGATCGCGCAGGTACTGGCGATCAGGTCGTACGAGGATGCGCAGTATCTGCTGCTAGCTACCCGGAATGGCCTGGTCAAGAAGACGCAGCTCACCGCGTTCGACACCCCGCGCCAAGCCGGCGTCATCGCCGTCAGCTTCCGTGAGGAGAACGACGAGCTCATCGGTGCCTCGCTGTGCAACCCTGGAGACGATGTGTTGCTCGTCTCGCGCAAGGGGCAGGCGATCAGGTTCGCGGCGACCGACGCGCAGCTCCGGCCGATGGGGCGCGCGACGTCCGGCGTGACCGGCATGAAGTTCCGTGCGGATGACGCGCTGCTCAGCATGACCGTCATCGACGCTGAGATGCCCGAGGACGACAGGTTCGTGTTCACGGTCACCGACGGCGGCTTCGCGAAGCGGACGCGGGTCTCGGAGTACCGCGAGCAGAACCGCGGTGGGCTCGGAATCAAGGCCATGAAGCTCAACGAGGACCGTGGGTCACTCGTGGGCGGTCTGGTCGTCGCCGACGGCGACGAGGTCATCGCCATGAAGACCTCGGGCCAGATCACGCGGTCGAAGGTCACCGAGGTGCCCGTCAAGGGGCGCGACACGATGGGCGTGAAGTTCGTCCTCGTGAAGGGTGACGACTCCGTCGCCGCCATCGCGCGCTACCCCGAGAGCGGCGAGGACGAGGCCGCTGAGGACGCCGCCGAGCCGCCGGTCGGTATCGAGTCGCCGGTGGATGTCGAGTCGCCCGACGGGACCTCGCCGGAGACCCCGGAGGACACCGACACGGAGTAGGACTCTCCGAGACGCGACCGTGCGGGTGTGACGACACCCGCACGGTCGCGTCTTTCGGGTGCCTAGGGACTCTTCGCGTAAGGATGTTCAGCGGTGCGCTCACCCCGACTGAGCACCCCTGTCGTCACTGAGCACCCCTGTCGTCACTGAGCACCCCTCACGCACGGTGCTCAGAGGGATTTGTGGTGCTCAGTCGAGTTTGTCTGGGCGATCGGGGGTGGAGGGGGCGGGACCTTGTCGGCGAAGTAGCGGTCGATGAAGTCGTTGTACGCGACGTCCATCTCCATGGCCGGGTCGAGGAGCCACTGGATCTGGAGGCCGTCCATCACCGCCATCATGATGCGGGCGGCTAGCTCGGGGTCAACGGTGGACGGGATCTTGCCTTCGGCCGCGTCGCGCGCCAGGCGTTCGCTGATCGAGGCGCGGACTCGGGCGTACCTGTCCACGAAGTGAACGTGCGCAGGATGCTCAGGGTCGGTGGCCTCGGCACTGAGTCTCGTGAACAGGCGAACGGTACCGCCGCGGGTGCTGTTCTTCGCGACGAGGTCACGCAGGTACGGGTCCTTGAGCGCCTCGGAGTCCTCGTCCTCCTTCTGTTTGACCACCTCGAGCAGGAGCTTGCCCTTGCCGCCGAAGTGGTGCAGGACACCGGTGTCGGTCATGCCCACCCGGCTGGCGATCTCGCGGATCGACGCACCCCTGAACCCCGACTCGGCGAACACCTCGAGCGCCGTGGCGAGGATCGTCCGACGCCGCTCTGCGGTCTTCGCGTAGGGCCCACGTGTCATATGTCGAAGGCTAGCGGAAGAGTACACGAATATGTTGATGCCTCAAGGTTTTTATGTCATGATGCCTACGAGGCTTCAGTGACGAAACCGTTGACACAGAGAGATGAGCCCCATGAGCGTTGATCTTCAAGAGTCCGTCCTCGCCTCGATGCGGCGAGCGCCCTTCAACCTCGACGACAGTGCGATCGAGTGGGTCGAGTCCACGCTCGCCGGCCTCTCCACTCACGACAAGGTCGGTCAGCTCTTCTGCGGCATCGCCAAGAACTTCTCTGTGGAGGCGCTCGACGCGACGCTGAGCATCTGTACGCCAGGTGGCGTCATGTACCGACCGTGCACGACCGAGGAAGCTGTCACCTACACCAACCTGCTCCGTGAGAAGGTCGCGATCCCCATGCTCATCGCGGCTAACCTCGAGAAGGGCGCCAGCGGGATCGTCCACGAGGGCACGTTCCTCGGGTCGCCCCTGGCGGTCGCTGCTACCGACGAGGTGGAGATGGCCGGCAAGCTCGGCGAGGTGTGCGGGAGCGAGGGCGCCGCGGTCGGGGCGAACTGGGCCTTCGCCCCGATCATCGACATCGACTACAACTTCCGCAACCCGATCACCAACATCCGTACGTTCGGCTCCGACCCCGAGCGCGTACGGGACATGGGCGTCGCGTATGTGGAGGCTGTCCAGTCCCACGGCGTGGCGGCATCCATCAAGCACTTCCCCGGTGACGGCTGCGACGAGCGCGACCAGCACCTCGTCACGAGCATCAACGACAAGTCGGTCGAGGAATGGGATGCGACGTACGGCGCCGCCTACCAGGCATCCATCGACGCCGGGGCCATGACCGTCATGGTCGGCCACATCATGCAGCCGGCGTACTCGCGGGCGCTCCGCCCTGAGCTCGCCGATGAGGACATGCTGCCGGCCACGCTTGCGCCCGAGCTCATGGGTGACCTCCTGCGCGGCAAGCTCGGCTTCAACGGTCTGGTCGTCACCGACGCCTCTACGATGGCGGGCTTCACGATCCCGATGCCCCGGTCGAAGGCCGTACCGACCTCCATCGCCGCCGGCGCGGACGTGTTCCTGTTCACCCGGAACCTCGAAGAGGACTTCGGTTTCATGATGGACGGCGTCGCCGACGGCACGATCTCGTCGGAGCGACTCGACGCCGCGGTTGCCCGCGTCCTCGGCCTCAAGGCCGCCCTCAAGCTCCACGAGCGTCCCGCCCCGACCCTCGAGGCCGCGCGCGCTGTTGTCGGATCCGAGGAGCACCAGGCGTGGTCGAGGGAGTGCGCCGACAAGGCGATCACCCTCGTCAAGGAGGAGAAGGGCGTCCTGCCGCTGACGCCGGACAGGTACAAGAAGGTCCTGTTCGTGCCGATCGAGGCCGAACAGGGTGTCGCGTACAGCGTCCGAGCCGGGGCGTGCGAGATCATCCGTACCAAGCTCGTCGACGAGGGCTTCGAGGTGGACACCTTCAAGGCCAAGAACTCCTTCGAGGGCGAGGTCGACAAGACGAGCGACTTCATCGGCGTGTACGACCTGATCGTGTACGTGGCGAACCTCTCGACGAAGAGCAACCAGACCTCCGTACGTATCGAGTGGGCGCAGCCCATGGGCGCGAACTGCCCGCACTACCTCGCCAGCATCCCGACGGTCTTCGTGTCGATCGAGAACCCCTACCACCTCATCGATATCCCGCGCGTCAAGACGTTCATCAACACGTACAACTCGAGCGACAACGTGCTCGACGCGGTCGTGGAGAAGCTTCTGGGACGCTCGACGTTCAAGGCCACCAGCCCGGTCGACGCGTTCTGCGGCAAGTGGGACACACGGCTGTGAGCACGCGTCCGTACGACGCGATCGTCTTCGACCTCGACGGGGTCATCTGCTTCACCGACGTCTACCACTACCGCGGCTGGAAGAGCGTCGCCGACGAGCTCGGCATCCCGTTCGACGAGACGGTCAACAACCGGCTGCGTGGCGTCAGCCGCATGGAGAGCCTCAAGATCATCCTCGAGCCGTACGAGGGGGAGCCGCTCTCAGACGAGCGCAAGCTGGAGCTGGCGGCGATCAAGAACGACCGGTACCGGGAGATGCTCGGCGAGCTGTCTCCGGCCGATCTCGAGGGGTCGGTACGGACCACGCTCGACGACCTCCGAGGGCGTGGCCTCAAGCTCGCCATCGGTTCCTCGAGCAAGAACGCCAAGTACATCCTCGAGAGGATCGGCCTCGGCGACTACTTCGACGCGATCTCCGACGGCACGAACATCAGCCGCTCCAAGCCCGACCCCGAGGTCTTCCTCAAGGCCGCCGAGTACCTCGGCGTCGACCCGGCCAAGTGCGTCGTCATCGAGGACGCGGTCGCCGGAATCGAGGCGGCACACGCAGCCGGGATGTACGGAGTGGCGATGGGCGACGCCGCCGACCAGGGCGTCGGCGACGCCAAGATCGCGACGTTCGCCGGCCTCGCGGGAGTCATGACCGACCTGGGCTGCTGACAGCCGACGCGACCCGAGCGTCCCAGCCCCCGTCGCCCCGCTCCCCAACCCACCGGCCGCTTCCCAAGCCATCGATGCCGTGTGGAGCGGCACCACGGGTTGGGAAGCGTCGCTATCCCCGGGAGCAACCGACGCAGGACCTATTCGGACGTGAAGACCGGGGAGGCCCAGATCCGGCCGTTGTGGGCGCAGGCGAGGACGTCGATGTCGTACTTCGTCTGCGCCAGCTGGAGCGTCGTGACGCCGCCGGCGAGGATCGCGGTGGCTAGGACGTCGGCGGTCTCGATCTCGGCAGCGGCGACGGTGACCTGTGTGAACGTGGCGTCGGCTGCCATGCGCCAGACGTGCTCGCCGCGTTCCTGGATGCCTGACGTCGCGACGGCGAGTCGACCGGGGCGGGTCGCGAACTGGGTCCACAGCTGCGTGCGGTCGTCGGGGTCGACGATTCCGACGATCCAGGGTTCCCCGCTCTCCTGGACCCCGGCCACCAGTACGTCCCCGCCCGCGTTGAGGCACCAGTCGGTGTGACCGTGCTGTACGAGAACGTCGCCGGCCGCCTGGATGCCGCGGGCCTTGACGACGCCGGACAGGTCGATGACCCCGTCCGGTCGGTGAGGCGTGAACGCGCGATCAGTGGCCTCGGACCAAGCGATGGCCGCCCAGTACACCTCCTGGTACTCAGGGCTCGCCGACTTCAGGCCCGTGCGTCCGTGGCCGACCACAGACGCCTCGGACTCCGGCTTGTACAGCGAGAACCGCTCGTCCAGCTTCCGGAAGGCGTCCTGGACCTCGTCGCTCGTGGGTGCATCGAGCGGAACGGTCGTCACCAGTGTGACGACCGTTCCCATGCTTTCGAAGACCAAGGGGGCTGGCATGAGGCTCACCCTAGGACGGGACGTCCGTGTGATGCGTGCAACCGCAGGATCACGCTTTCGCCTTGGTGACAGCCGACTGAACGCTCGTGATGAAGGCCTTGCTGGTGTAGGTGGCGCCGCTCACGGTCGAGATGCTGCCCGACTGGGCTGCGATGACGCGGGACTTGAGGGTCGGGACGGCTGAGTTGGTGATTGATGTCGACGTCGAGGAGGTGCTGGTCGTGGTCGCGGTCACGCTGGTGATCTTGCCGCCGGAGACCGTGATCGAGACGGTCACCGTCCCGTACTGGTGTGTGACGGTGGGACCCGCGAACGTCCCGTTCTTGAACCCGCTCGCTGGTGCAGCCGTCGTTGCCTTCGCCGTCGTGGCCGCGGTTGTCGCCTTGGCAGCAGTCGTGGCGGGGGCGGCCGTGGTTCCAGCCTTCGTTGCGGCCGCGGTCGTCCCAGCCGCGGTCGTCCCGGCTGCGGTCGTCCCGGCCGCCGTCGTGCCAGCCGCGGCCGCGTTGGCCGCTGCACTCGACGTCGCGCCCGCGACCGAGGCAGAGTCCGACGCGGACGCCGACGCCGTCGTCAGCGGATCCGTACCGGGCGTCTGGGAAGCGTCAGACGCCGCCGCACCGGACGCGTCGGTAGACGCCAAGGACGTCGAGTCGGTCGCGTTGGCGGGTACGCCGGCCAAAGTGGTCTGGCCACCCAACGTCGCCGCGGACCATGCCGCCGCCAGGATGCCTGCGGATGTGGCGACAGCAGCCGCCTTGCCTCGTGCGCTCACCAGGAGAACCTCTCGTTATGGATGGCGCTGGACGGCGTACCGGCCGCCAGTGCATCGTCGATGACAAGATCCGCGACCGACTGCGGGCCGCACACGTACAGGTCGCTCTGGGCGATGTTGGGAACAAGGTGATGGAGCCTCATCGACCCGTACTGCTCGGGCAGCCAGGTGGGGTCGTAGGGGTTGTCGTTTCGGGGTCCGACAAGGGCAAACAGCCGTGCACCCTTGGCGCGGCACAGCTCGTCGATCTCATCGATGAGGTAGAGCTGCTCGGGCGAGTGCGCCCGCAGGATCACCGCCGCCATGCCCGGGACGACGGACGTCGCCTCGAGCAGAGACCTGATCGGGGCGATGCCGATCCCGATCCCGACCAGCGTGACGCCGAGCTGCGATCGCGACGAGTCGGTGAAGATGCCGTACGGTCCTTCGACGGCCACTCGGGTGCCGGGACGTACCGACAGGAGCTTGGCCGTGCCGCGACCGAGCGCCCTGATCGTGATCCGCAGCGTGTCGTCTGTCGGCGCCGCGGACAGGGAGAACGGGTGCTGATGCCACCAGAGCCCTCGACCCAGGAAGCGCCACGACATGAACTGGCCGGCCTCGGCTCCGAGCCGGTCGAGGCCACGCCCGCGCATCTCGATGGAGACGACGTCGGCGTCCTCCAGCACGACCCGGCTCACCACGAGGTGGTGCTCCCAGGACGTGATCAGAGGAAGGATGAAGCGGAACGAGAGCAGCCCGAGTGCGACCACCGTGAACAACCCCAGCCAGTACCAGCGCTGCCACGTCCCCGGCGCGAAGACCCCCGACACCGAGAACTGATGCGGGAGTGACAGTCCGATGGCCGCGTACGTCATGAGGTGGATCACGTGCCACACCTCGTACGGCAGCTTGCGCTTCACCGCCATGATCGATGTGATCGCGACCACGCTCAACGTGACGAGCCCGATCAGGCTCAGGAGCAGGTCGGAGATGCCGAGCAGCGACGCCAGCTCCGACACCACGCCGATCGAGTCCTGCGCCGCGTAGCCGCAGATCAGGAAGATCGCGTGGAAGAGCAGCCCGATGAGGACCCACTTGCCGAGCTTGTTGTGCAGCCCGATCGCCCGGTCGTGCCCGATCGTGCGGTCGACGTACGGGATCCGTCCGGCGAGGATCAGCATGATCACCATGAGGTCCGTGGCCACGAGGCCCGTGACGATTCCACCCGCGATGAGGAGCTTTCCGCCGGAGGTCACGGTCTGTAGGCCTCCGTCGGCAACCCACAGCCCGAGGGCCGCCGCAACGGACCCCCATGCGAGCACGGTCAGCAGGTCGCGGTGAATGTTCCTGATCGAGGTCTGCAGGCGGTGGAGCCGCTGCACCGAGCGCATCGGCACACTCACCTGAGGCGTGACGTCGAGAGGCGACCTCACGGCCCGTCGGGGCGCACCGAAGGATCGTGTGGTGGTTGACACGTCAACGAGGCTAGGGATTCTCGCCATCTCTGAGCGCCTTGATGGCAGCTTTGTCATCGGCTCGAGAGGCGTCCCAGCCTCGTCCAACGAACTGGGCAGACTTCGACGAGCGTCGAGGAGGAGAGTGTCCATGCGGACATCCTGACAGTACCTGAGAATTTCTCAGGTAAAGTCCTGGCTAACGTCCCAACAAGGTCGGATCCGCGGTCAGATCCGCCATGAGGAGCCGCAGGTGGAGCTCGAACCAGACCCGGATCGTACGGTCCGACAGCACGGTCCGGCGTAGGCACCGGCGTCGGCCGGCACGGGCGCCGGCAGCAGCTGGCGTCAGGCAGGCACGACCTGCAGCTCGACGATCGCTGGGGCGAGCCCTTCTGCCGTACAGGTGACAGTGATGGCGCCGACACCGTCGGGGCGCACGATCGCGAGCACCCGTCCGTCGAACGTCCGCCATGCTGGGTCGGCGAACCGTTCGGTGGTCTTGGGGTTCGCGCTGCACATGCCGGTCAGGACACCGGGTCCGGTGACCTCGACGGAGACGGTCCGGGCCTCGGCTGTCACCAGCACCCCGTCGGCGACCAGCTCGATGGCGATGTACGACAGGTCGGTGTCGTCGTTCCGCAGCACCACGCGGTCGGGGGTCGCGGTCAGGAGGAGGGCGTCGGTCGAGACCGTACGCAGCGTGGTGCGTCCGGTCTCGACGCCGCCACGGTACGACACCGCAGTGAAATCACCAGGCCTGTAGGCCGTCTCGAGGACGGCCAGCTGCGGCTTCGTGACGCCGACAGCCGCCCTTGCCACCTCGGAACCGTCGAGCAGCAGCGCCACGGAATCGGCGTCGGCGTACACCTCGACGGTGACCGGCATGCCCTCGAGCCCTGGCCATGTCCACGAGGACACCGAGTCGCTCCAGCCCCAGGGGGACTGCATGGTGATGGTGTGGTCGTGGTGCTCGGGACGGCGCACGGCCATGTACGGCTCGTCGCGGAGCCCGAACACGATCTCCCGATAGTACGAGATCGGGCGCCGGAAGCCGGTGATGTCGAGGTCGGCGCACCAGGCGGTGAGGTACGGGAACTCGCGTTCCAGGCCCGGCGCTGCATCGGGGTCCTCCGCGTACGCGGTCGCACCGATGCCGACCTCGCCCAGGTAGTCCCAGCCGGTCCACGTGAAGTCTCCGATGACGTTCGGGCTGGCTACCACCATCGGCCACAGCCGTCCGATCTGCGACCCGAACGTCTCGGACCCCACGAGCACGCGATGCGGGAAGAGCTCTCGGTCGAGCTCGTACCGGCCCTCGGCATAGTTCAGTCCGACGACGTCGAGGACGGAGTGCGACTCGGCGGTGCGACGGGTGGCGGACTCGCCCATCGCCATGAGGTTCATCGCCTGCCCCATGTCCGTGGCGAGGGTCTCGTTGAGTCCGGAGGGGTTCGCACTGGCCGCGGCGGCGATCTCGTCCATCACCGCCAGCGCCACGTTCACGCCGTTGGTGACGAGTCTTGTCGCGTCGTGCGACCGGACCGTCTCGGCCATCGCGCGCGCCAGTACGGCGCCATGGGGCGTACCGACCTCGGCGATCTCGTTGCCCAGCGAGTACATGACGACACTCGGGTGGTTGTAGTCCTTGGCGACTAGGGCGGCGAGGTCCTCGGCCCACCACTGCGGGAAGTCGAGCGCGTAGTCGTGGACCGTCTTGCCACGCACCCACATGTCGGTCGCCTCGTCCATGACCAGCATGCCGAGCCGGTCGCACGCGTCGAGCATCGCGACCGAGACCGGGTTGTGCGCACTGCGGATGGCGTTGAAGCCCGCGGCCTTGAGCAGCTCGACGCGCCGCTCCTCGGCGCGGTCGATCGCTGCCGATCCGAGCGGCCCGTTGTCGTGGTGGATGCACGCGCCGCGCATCAGGACGGGCACGCCGTTGATCCGCAGACCCTTGCGGGGATCGACGGTGATGGTACGGACGCCGAACTGCTCGACCACAGGCTCTGCTCCGGCATCGACCTGAGCGGTGTACAGGTTCGGATGATCGGGTGACCACAGGGCAGGGCTGGCGACGTAGAGCCGCTGCCGTACCGTGCAGCTCTGTCCCGGGGGAAGCGTCACAGCCGTGGTGTCGCCCTCGACGACAGCTCCGGCGGCGTCCTTGATGAGCGTGGTGACGGTCCGAGTTGCCGTGGTGTGCAGCGCGTTGTGTACCTCGGTGGCCACCTCGATGACGGTCTGGTCGTCCTCGATGCGGATCGTCGTGACCCGTACGCCGTCGGGGACGATGTCGACGAGGTCGTGCACGTGGAGAAGGACAGGGCGGTACAGGCCGGCACCGGAGTACCAGCGGGAGTCCTGCCCCGACCGCATCTCGATGCGCAGCTCGTTGGGCTGACCCAGGCGCAGGTAGGGGGTCAGGTCCATGAAGAAGCGCGCGTAGCCGCTCGCCCGGTTGCCGGCGAAGTCGTCGTTCACGAAGACCATCGCGTGCGCGTACGCTCCCTGGATCTCGAGCGAGACGAGCTTGTCGGCCCAGGCATCGGGCGCGTCGAACGTCTTGAGGTACGTGACGTCGACCGGCGGGTAGTACGCCGAGGCGCCCTTGGAGGGAACGTCCGCACGGCGCTCCGCGTCACGCATCGCATCGTGCGGGAGCCGGACGGGCGTGGCCTGGACGCTCGCTCCCTGGATCGCCGCGAACGGGCCTTGGGGTTGGCGGTACGACCAACCGTCGTTGAACGAGCTGCGGGTCATGACGTCTCACTTCTCCTGGAGTCTCTTCCTTGAGTCTCTGCGGTGATGTGCCAAGCGTCGGCGCAGGGCCCCGGTGTATGCGTGGCTGCCACGGAATGTTCGGGGTGCCGATCAGTCGTCGCCCTCGTAGCCGATCAGCCAGCGGAGCCCGTACTGGTCGACCACCTGTCCGTCGTTCGCACCCCAGGACCGTGCCTGGAGCTGCTCCACCACCTGCCCTCCCTCGCTGAGCCGCGCGAACCAGTGCCGGAGCGTGGCTGGGTCGGCCGTCCCGAGCAGCGCGAGCATCAGGCCTTCGCTGTGGAACGGCGGCTCCTCCACGGCGTCGGCGCCGAAGAGCGCGACGGGTCCACCGGTGAGGGACCCGTGTGCGATCGCCTCCGGAGGGCCGTCGGTCCGATTGAAGTCGCTGAGCGTGAACATCTCCACCTCACCCCCGAACACCTCCCGGTAGAACGTCAGCGCAGCGCGGGCTGTCCCGGGGAAATGGATGTACGGCGTCGGGTCGGGCATGTGCCGATGCTAGCTTCACAACCGACCGCGGACCGCGGTCAGCTTGCGGTCGATGGTCCCTCCGCGAGCACGTACACCCAGGCCGTGCGTCCTGACCGGAGCGGGTAGGCCCTCCGCGCGTACGCGTCGACCTCGTACGCGTCGGCTGCCGCGAGCTCGCTGTCTGTGAGGTCGAACACCGTGCCCTCCACCGCCGCCGCTGGGTCAGCCGAAGGGACGAGCACGGGGTGGACACTCGTGCCGCTGGCGGCGATGACCCCGGGATCGGTGATCCGTACCTCACTGAGCATGTGCCCGGCGATCGCATCCGGCTCGCCCGGCATGGGTCTGCCGAAAACGGCGTGCTGAACGGACGGCAGCCGGAGCGTTCCGTACGAGAACAACAGGTTCATGGCGGCCATCCTCGCCGAGGTCGCGGCGAGTCCTGGCAATCCCAGTTTCGGGGAGGTGCGAGATCGAACTCACGGACGGGCCACACGGATCCATCGCGGGAGACCGAACTTTTCGGGGTTATGAAGACCGGAAGACCCCCGATCATCACGCAACCGAAGTTCTCGGGGTTATGAGGGTCTCAGATGCTTCCGTATGCCCGAGAACTTCGGTGTGAGGCCCACAGCGGGTCTGACACCCTCCCATAACCCCGAAAAGCCCGCCGTCGCGCTCGGTTGAGCACCCGGACCTGAGCGCCTTCACACGGAAGCTGGCACACGGTCCCGCACGCGGGCTCGCCGGTAGCTCCACCACATGAGCGAGGAGCCGGCAAGGACCATCGGGATGCAGAGCCACTGGCCCATGGTGAGGCCGAGGTCGAGGAAGCCGAGGAACGAATCGGGCTCGCGGAAATGCTCGGCCGTGAAGCGGAACACCCCGTAGCCCAGCAGGAACGCGCCGCTCAGGACTCCGGTCGCGGGGTGCCGCCTGTCGTACAGCGCAAGCAGCACGAACAGCAGGACTCCCTCGAGGAGGAACTCGTACAGCTGCGACGGGTGTCGCGGCGTGTTGTCCACCTGTGGGAACACCATCGCCCATGGCAGCGATGCGGGGGCGGGGCGGCCCCACAGCTCGCCGTTGATGAAGTTGCCGATCCGGCCGAGCCCGAGCCCGACGGGCACGACGGGGACGAGCAGGTCGGAGACCTGCAGGAACTGCCGGTGCTCACGTCGGGCGAAGAACCAGAGCGCCACCATCACGCCGATGGCCCCACCGTGAAAGCTCATGCCGCCGTCCCAGATCTTCACGATGTCCAGCGGGTGCGTGAAGTAGTACGTCGGCTTGTAGATCAGGACGTAACCCAGGCGGCCACCCAGCAGTACACCGCCGACGGCGTAGAAGATCAGGGAGCTGACGTCGTCGACCGTCCACGCGGGTTCGCGGGAGTACGGCTCGGACTTCACGCGGCGCCGCAACAGCGCGTACCCGATGAGGAACGCCAACCCATACATGATCCCGTACCAGTGGATCTCGAGCGGCCCGAGCCGCAGGGCTACAGGGTTCAGGTGGGGGTACGTCAGGACGAGGGGAGTCACGCGAGCCAGTATGGCGCGCCGACCAACAAGACCGAGAAGGCGCGAACGACACAGAACCTTCACGATCGGCACGCGAAGGCCTTCACACGGGGTCGGTTGACTAGTCGCTATCAACACCTAGGAAGGAAACTGAACATGACTGCAAACATCACCAAGAACATTCTGCGTACGGTCGCCATCAGCATGGGCGGACTCGCCGTTGCGGCAGGAGCGTGGACGGCAGTAGCAGCCGCCCCGTCCCTGCCCAGTGACACGACAACGATCTCCACCGCGGTGCAGACCGACCTGCAGTACATGCGCGACGAGGAGCGGATGGCCCGAGACCTGTACGCGACGATCGCTGCGCAGTACGACAACGCCATCCCGTTCAGCAACATCACCACCAGCGAGCAGCGTCATTACGACGCCGTCGGAGTGCTGCTGACCCGCTACGGGATCGACGACCCAGCGGCCGGCAAGACGGCAGGCGTGTACGCCAACGCCGACCTCCAGAAGCTGTACGACTCACTGCTCGCTCAGTCGAAGATCTCGCTCACCGAGGCCTACAAGGTGGGTGTCGCCGTCGAGACCCGTGACATCGCCGACCTCAAGGGCGCGATGAACACCGCCACGCAGGCTGACATCGACCGTGTCTACGCCAACCTGCTGAGCGGCTCCACGATGCACCTGCAGTCGTTCACCGACGCGACCAACGGCTTGGTCTCGACGCACGTCGCTGACGGCACCCAGGGCAACATGAACCGCACCAACGCCGCACGGGCCGCGAACGGCACCGCAGTGGGAGCCGGAACAGGCGTTGGCTACGGCGCGCAGGGTGGATACGGCGCGAACGGTACCCGGGGCACCGGCCTCGGCGACGGCACCCGGGGCAATGGCCCTGGCGACGGCACCGGGATCTGCATCACTGAGTGACCGCGAGTACGAATCGTCGTACCGCACGATGGGGCCGAGAGTTTGCTCTCGGCCCCATCGGTGTCGTCGGCGCCGGATGGTCTCGGACCCCGGTTGATCGGACGTCCCGTCCGGATCTTTGCGGCTCAGGTCGCCGGGCTGGTTGGCGTCCTGGCTCGCAGTACGGCTACCAGGCTGATCGCTGAGACGATCGCCCAGACACCTTCGAGGAGAAGGAACCCCCACTGCTGCTCGATGATGGCCTCGACGGCCAGGACACCTGAGCCGCCGAGATTCACGCTCAGGTAGCTCAAGGACTTCTGGGTCACGACTCCTCGCTGCAACAGCGCGAAGCCTGCGAGAACCATCAACGACCCGATGATCTGAATGAACTGACTCATGTCACGCCTCTCGGTAGAGCGTCGTCTTGCAAGCCGGGTACGGCGCATCTCGTCCGGGCGCGCGCGGTGTCGGCGGCGCCCAGGCAGTATCGCAGACTAGGCTCGAACCCCGGCGGTCCGAACTCAGGCGAAGGTGGCCGTGAAGGTGGCTCCCTGGCCGGGGCCGGCCGACTCGACGGTGAGGTCGCCCCCCTGAGCCCGCATGTACGAGCGGGACACCGTGAGGCCGATGCCGGAGCCGCTCGACACCGCTGCCGAACCCGGCACCCGGTAGAAGCGCTCGAAGATCTTGTCGAGATCGGCAGCAACGAGACCCTGGCCGGTGTCGGTGACGGTCACAGCAGCTCCGCTGCCCACCCGCGATCCCGTGAGCGTGATACTCCCTCCTGGCGGGGTGGCCCGGATCGCGTTGCCGACGAGGTTGGTGAACACCTGGACCGTACGGTCCGCATCGGCCTGTGCGGTTCCCGCGCCGGCGACAGCGGTGAGCGTCAGCTCGGCATCCTCGGCCTGTGACCGCAGACGTTCGACCACTCCCGCGGTGAGAGTGTCGAGGTCGACCGGCCCGATCGCAAGGTTCAGGCGCCCCTCCTCGGCCCGTGAGAGCGCGGACAGGTCGTCACTGAGCCGCCGCAAGCGCCGTACCTCGGTGCTCACCTGCCCGAGGCGCTCAGGCTCGGCAGGCAGGACGCCGTCGATCATTGCCTCCACGTAGCCGTCGATGACGGTCAGCGGCGTACGCATCTCGTGAGCGACCTCGCTGAGCAGATGCAGCCGGCGCTCCTCCGTCGCCTGCAGCTCGGCCCCCAGGGCGTTCACATCAGTGACCAGCGATGCCAGCTCCGTCTCCCGCGGTACGGGGACCTGGTGCGTGTAGTTGCCCCGTGCCAGCTCCCCGACGGCCGTACCGACCCGAGCCAGGGGGCGCAGCAGCTGCCGCGCCAGCAGGAGGCCGGACACAGCGGCGACCACGGCGCCGGTGAGCGTGCCGATCACCAGAGAGTTGGTCACCGCGAACGCGAAGGAAGTGCGCAGCGCCTGGCCGTACCCCTGACCTGTCCCGCGACCTGTAGCCCCCGGGCCCAGGCCCATCTCCTGGTCGAACAGTGCTGGGGCCAGCCACCACACCACGACGAACGTCACGAGCCCTCCGACAACCGCGACGATCAGGTGCGACAGAGTGAACCTGACGACGAGGCGTCTCATGCGGGCTCCTTGAGGAACTTGTAGCCGACCCCGCGAACGGTGCCGATGATGGCCGGCGCGGCTGCGTCGTCGCCGAGTGCTCGGCGCAGGTTGCGGACGTGTACGTCGACGACCCGCTCGTCACCGAAGAACGCGTAGCCCCACACGCGTTCCAGGAGCTGGGCCCGCGAGAAGACTCGCCCTGGTGAGGAGGCCAGCGCCGCCAGCAGGTCGAACTCCAGAGCGGAAAGGTCCACCGGGCCCTCGCCCGAACGGACCTCGCGGCGCTCCGGGTCGATCGTCAGCCCCGCGAACTGCCAGGCGGCGGCCACCGGCGCCGGCGTCGCAGCAACGACCTCCGGGACGTTCCGTCCACGGCGCAGCACGGTCTTCACCCGGGCGACGACCTCGCGGGGGCTGAACGGCTTGGTGACGTAGTCGTCGGCCCCGACGCTGAGGCCGACGAGCAGGTCGACCTCTTCCGCGCGGGCCGTCACCATCACCACGTACACCTCCGAGGTCATCCGGATCTGCCGCAGTACCTCGAGGCCGTCCAGGTCCGGAAGGCCGACGTCGAGAAGGATGAGATCGGGCTGGAACGACTGAGCCAGCTCGAGGGCCCCCTTGCCGGTCGCCGCCTCCTCGACCGCATAGCCCTCACGCTCCAGGTATGCCCGAAGCACGACGCGGATCGAAGCCTCGTCATCGACCACCAGTACCCGCACCATGTCCGTATTGTCGCCTCCCTCGCGCCCTGCGTCCGGCGGCGGCGCCAACTGTGTTGTCAACGGCCGGTCAGCTGAGCCGTGCGATGGCGTCCTTGACCGACTGGATCTCGAATCCGGGGTTCGCGTCGACGATCTCGCGCAGGCTGAGGTCGGGGTTGACGTCGTTCGGCAGACCGCACTCCGCCGCCAGCGCGGCGACTGCCAGATGGTTCGCGTCCGCGACCTGCCGGAGCGTCATCGATCCCTTGACCGAAACCTCACCGGTCCCCGTCGCCGTGGCGGTGTGGGTCGTGGTGGCGGTCGGGGTCGCCGTGGCGACCTGCTGGCTCGTGGTAGCGGACGCGGCAGGGGCCGTGGGCGTGGGGATCGGTGTGCCGTTCCGGGCGGCGAGGTATGTCAGCAAGGTCTCCCGGAAGGTCGACAGCTCGAACCCGGGCACAGATGCTTCGAGGTCCTTGAAGAGCGTGGACGGCGTGAGGGCGCTCGGGTCAGGGGGGTTGATGATGGTCACCAGCTCGGAGAACGGCATGTCCAGCCCGTCCGCGGCCTGCTGCAACGTCATGGACCCCTTGATGTCGTCGGGGCTGAGCTGGCCGACCGCGATGACCTGCTTCCCGGACGTGATCCACGCGCCGGTGGCCTGGGCGACGCCGACACCTCCGAGCATGACGGCGATGAACACGATGGGCGCGATCCAGGTGAGCCGACTCATGACAGGTCCCCCTTCGTGCCGGCGCCGACGCGCTCACGCGGACGACCGGACGTGCGTTCGGCCTCCTTGAGCACTGGGAAGCCGAGAAGCACGGGCGCCTCGACCTTGAGGGCACCCTTGACGGGACAGGCAGCTACGCAGTCCATGCAACCGATGCAGTCCGGGCTGACGAACGGCTTCGCCTTGCTGGGCTCGATGCCCACGGGGCACGCCTTGTCGCACACCGAGCAGTCGGTGCAGGTCTGCTTCGAGCGGCGGATCCTCACCAGGCTGAACCGGCTGACGATCGCGAACACCCCGCCCAACGGGCACAGGTAGCGGCACCAGAAGCGGTCGATGACCAGCGATCCGCCGAGGATCACCGCGAGCAGGGTCAGCGAGATCCACATCGTCGACGCGTTGAACTCGAAGAGCCACTGCAGGCCGAAGAGCGTCACGTAGGGGTCGTAGTCGGCGAACCACAGCTTCGCTGTCGAGACGCTGAAGTAGATGACCACGGCGAGGACCACGAAACGTCCCCAGCGGAGGGCCCGGTCCCAGACGGCCGGTACGTTCAGCTGCGGCAGCTTCGCCTTCTTCCGGACCCACGTCAGTGCGTCCTGGACGGCGCCGAACGGGCAGATCCAGCCGCAGAACACGTTGCCGACGAGGATGACCGCGACGAGGACGGCCAGGCCCAGGATCAGGTTCGACTGGTGGATCTTGCTGATGAAGTGACCCGTGGTGATCCACGTGATCAGCGTCTCCACCGCACCGAACGGGCAGAGTGCGTCGACGGATGCCGCCTCCCCCTGTGCGCTCGGCAGCTGATGCCGTACGGCAGCGACGATGATCCACACCGCGAACACCAGCTGCACGATCCGTCGCGAGCCCTTCAGCCGCTTCATCCCCCGCAGCCGAAGCTGCGCGCGACTCGACTTCTTGCGCGGTTCCTTCTCCGTACGTACCCCTGTGTCCGACACGTCACTCCCATCGTCTGGTGTTGTCAGCATCACGGGCGCGCGTGAAGGAACTGTGAAGGAGACGTGATGATTCGGGCCCGATGCGCGAGCACCAGCGCAGCGTCGGCGGTACGAAGACTCGAGCGACTGTGGAGACGTTTCTGACCGGGGTGTCACCTCCGGTACCGTTGGCTCGGTTGCAGCCTGCAAGTGGTCCGGAGGTGTCCGACGGTGAGTGAAGCGAATCCCGACAGGGATCGGTGGTCGCAAGACCCTGCCGCGCCAACGACTGACGCCCCGCCGGCTCCGATGACCGGGTCGTCCGAGCCGACCGACCCTGAGGCGACAGCCGTGCGTCGGCCCAGGACCACGAAGCACCGTACGGGCGCACCCCGTGCGCCGCGGCCGGCGGGCGCGGCTCCGCACAAGGTCTCGCCAACGCCCGGACCGCCCACGACATCCGATCCGTCTGGCGACAGAGCCACTCCGACCGCTGCCGGAGACGACACTCGCGTGACCAGTGGATCCCCCTTCTCCGCTGGACTCGACCACCTGCCGAAGGCGACTACCCCCGACTCGCCCAAGTCGCCGTTCGCGCCGACTCGGGCCGACTCGTCCGAACCGTCCTCCCCATCCTTGCGGGACACGGGCGCTGACCCTGAGCAGGCACCCGCGACGACGCCCTCCGTCTTCGAACGTGCCCGCGCCGGCGTCGTAGCTGTGGCAGCCGTGGCGAAGGAGAAGGTGGCCCAGGTCAGTGCGCCCACCCTGGCCCCGGGAGTTCCCTCTGTTCCGGATGCCGAGATGGCGCCGCGTGCCATCAGGCGTCCCCGCCGTACACGTCGTGCTCGCCTGCGCATCTCCCGCGTCGACCCGTGGTCGGTGATGAAGACGTCGCTGCTGTTCGGCATCGCGGGCGGGATCATCTTCGTCGTCGCCACCTACGTGCTGATGAGTGTCATAGAGGCGACCGGCCTGTTCGATGCGATCAACACGATGGTCAAGGACGTTCTCGCCTCGCCGTCGGACACGGCGGCGTTCGACATCACGACCTACATCAACACCAAGCGGGCGACAGGTCTTGCGGCGCTCATCGGGGCGATCGACGTCGTGATCTTCACCGCCCTCGCGACGGTGTTCTCGTTCCTCTACAACCTCTCGGCCACGATGCTCGGGGGTCTTGAGATCACCCTCGCCGAGGACTGAGGGGAATCTTTACCCGACGTTGCCGCGTTGAGCCGACGATGAAGGGAGGCGACGAGTCATGACTGACCCTGTTGCCGATAACCAGGTCTGGGACGAGATCCGCAGGGAGGCTGCGCGGGACGCCGCGCTCGAGCCGGCGCTCGCCGGTTTCCTGCACGAGGCGATTCTGCGGCACACGTCGCTCGAGTCTGCGCTCGGCACGCTCATCGCCGGCAAGCTCGACGGCCACGGGTTGTCGTCGCTTTCGCTGCGAGACCTGGCTGACGAGGCGTTCGACAGCGACCCCGGGATCGGAGCTGCCGTCGTCGCCGACCTGCAGGCGGTGCTCTCACGCGACCCGGCCTGCAGGGGCTACTCGCAGCCGCTGCTGTACTTCAAGGGCTTCCATGCGAT
Source organism: Propionibacteriales bacterium (assembly GCA_038317635.1). Lineage (GTDB taxonomy): Bacteria > Actinomycetota > Actinomycetes > Propionibacteriales > Propionibacteriaceae > Fen-668. The sequence continues at coordinate 12,152 of JBBQBP010000001.1, read as the reverse complement.
CCAGGCGTACCGGATCGGTCACTACTACTGGACCCACAACCACGAGCCGCTCGCGCTGTACCTGCAGAGCCAGATCTCGGAGGTCTTCGCCGTCGACATCCACCCGGGCGCGCGTCTGGGCAAGGGCATCATGTTCGACCACGCGACGAGCGTCGTGATCGGGGCCACCGCTGTGGTCGAGGACGACTTCTCGATGCTGCACGAGGTGACTCTGGGCGGTACGGGACGTGCAGGCGGCGACCGTCACCCGAAGATCGGCCGCGGTGTGATGATCGGAGCCGGCGCCAAGGTGCTGGGCAACATCCACGTGGGCGAGGGCGCGAAGATCGGCGCCGGCAGCGTCGTACTCAAGGATGTGCCGCCGCACACGACCGTCGCCGGTGTGCCCGCGAAGGTCGTCAGCTTCCCGCCCGAGTCGTTCCCCGCGCTCACGATGGACCAGTCGATCGACGGTGCGGAGTACGAGGAGCTCGAGATCGGTCCAGCTCAGGAGGCTGAGGCGAGCCCGGCCTCGATCGCTGCCACGACCTCTCGGTAGAGCTGCTCGTTCTTCGCCGTCACGTACGGGGGGACGAACTGGCAGGTCGCCGGGTCGAGATCGACACGGCTGCCGAAGAGCTCGTCGAGCTCCGCAGGGCTCCAGAGCTTTCCGTCGATGCTGCCCACGACCGCCGAGGTGTGCGCGGCGATCATGACGGCCGCCGTGTCCCACACGCTCGACGGGTTCGGGTTGAAGACCACGTCCGTGTCGTACGTGAGCATGTTCATGACCGCCGGGTTGCCCGCGAACGTGAGGCAGAACCAGTCGTCGCCCAGCGCGTCGAACACCGGTGCCGTGACGTGGCGCGACTGGTGCTTGTACGCGTTCGCCGCGACGATGTGCTCCTTCGTCGGGTTCGGCGGGGTCGGGCCGCGGAACGGCGTCATGATCGCGTTGTGCGTCGAGCCGATGAGCACGGCACCGTCGTCGCGGAGCAGGAACAGGCGGCCGTCGGGTGCGGCGCAGAACGCCGTGACGAAGCGCCAGCCGGCGCCAGTGCGCTGTACGACGATGCCGGCCGTGCACCAGCCGGCACGCTGGCAGCGCCACTGGTTCGAGCCGTCGGCCGGGTCGAGCAGTACGAGCAGCTGGCCATCGTGGATGTCGTCCGGGAGGTACGGGTGCTCCTCGCCCACGACAGTCGTCACGATGTCGAGCTTCGCCGTGCCCGGGTGCGCGAGCAGGTTCGCCTGGAAGATCCGGTGGGCGGCTCGGTCGACAACCAGCGCCGAGTCCCCGAGATGAAGCTCCGCCGGGTCGTACACCTCCTGGTTGGCCGTGCTCAGCATGATGAAGTTGACGGTGGCGGCCAGCGTGTCCCGCAGCACCGCCAACAGCAGATCCGTCCGTACCGTCATCATCGGCGCGCCCTGAGTCCCATGGCAAGGACTCTAGTTCGTGGTGGTCGCCCCCAACCGCTCGACACATCGGCAGCTGGGAGGGGCGGTGTGGCGCTCCTCGGTACTCTGGCGGCGTGACGTGGCAGGAACTGGACACCCTCGCGTACCTGCGACGTGCCCGCGATCTCATGGATCGCGAGTACGCGTCGTCGCTCGACGTGGCACAGATCGCACGCGCCTCGTACATGTCGCCCGCGCACTTCTCGCGCCAGTTCCGCCGTGCATACGGGGAGACGCCGTACTCCTACCTCATGACCCGGCGCATCGAACGGGCGAAAGCGTTGCTGCGCCACGGGGACAAGTCCGTGACGGACGTCTGCATGGCCGTCGGCTGTAGCTCGCTGGGTTCGTTCAGCGCCCGCTTCACGGAGCTGGTCGGGCAGACGCCGACCTCGTACAGGGCCGGCGACCACGACGCGCTGAAGACCGTACCCGCGTGCGTGACGAAGGATCTGACGCGCCCCGCCACCCCGACGCGCACAACCCTTCGGGCCTCCGCACAACCCGTCTGACCAGGTTTTCGCGCCACAAAGGTTGTGCGCGTCAGGCGGCACCCGCCTGCAGCGGGCGAACGATGAGCAGCGCGACGGACGCGTTCTGACAGGCCGTGTACGCCGTCGACGCGACGAAGAGCGCGTGCGTCTCGTCGGGTGGGTAGACACGCAGGCCGTCGGCGACCTTCGGGTTGCACGTCGTGGCGTCGTAGTTCCCAGCCACCGTGATGTTCAGCTGTGAATGTGCCGACTGTCCCGGCGCCAGCGTCACCGTGGTGACCGGGACGCCCGAAGCCTCGCGGGTTGCAGCCGCGCCGAGCTGGGTCCCGTTGCCCAAGCCCACGAAGGACACGCCCGGATAGCCCCTGACCCAGCATGCGGTGCTGCCGTTGTTGGTGAGTACGAGGACCGGGTACAGGTGTCCTGCTCCCGCTCCGCCACCGGCGCCGAGCGTCGCCGTCAGCTGGCTGGCGAGGCACATGCCCACACCGGTGGACGTGGCGGGCGCCGGAGCGGTCGTCGTGGCGGCTGCAGACGTCGGCGCGGAGGAGGTCGGAGCCGTCGTGGTCGAAGCGGCTGCGGAGGCGCTTGTCGGCGCCGTGGTGGCGCCACCGGGTGCGGAGGTCGTGGTGGATCCGCCCGAGGACGTACTGGGCGTGCACCCGGTGAGCGCCGCGGCTGTTGCGAGGAGGGTGAGCATTGCTGCTAGTCCTCCACGTGTACCCGATCGTGTCCCCATGGTTTGGACGCTACTCCCGTCCGGGGCACGCTGTCAGGGGGCTGTGACCGTCCAGACGCGGCGGACCGAGCAGGATCCGAGAAGCCATGGATCGGCCCGCTGGCTAGCGTGTCTCACATGGATCTCACTCTCTCTCGCGCATTCATCACCGTCACCGACCCCGACAAGGCGCTCGCGTTCTACCGCGACGTCCTCGGCCTCGACGTCGTCATGGACGTACCCAACGGGGAGTTCCGCTGGATCACAGTGGGCTCGAAGTCCCAGCCCGGCGTAGCGATCGTGCTCAGCAACTACATCCAGGGCTCGCCGGATGACCAGTCGTACATGGCCGGCCTCGTCGCCAAGGGCGCTCTTAATGCCTTCCACTTCCACACCGACGACCTGGACGGGGTGTTCGCCAAGCTCGCCGAGGCCGGCGCCGAGATCGTCTCGGAGCCCACGACCCAACCGTGGGGTGCCCGGGACGGTGCCGTACGCGACCCGTCCGGGAACCTCGTACGCATCGAGGCCTAGCCACGCGCACAACCCTTCGAGCTTCCGCACAACCCGTCTGACCGGGTTTTCGCGCCACACGGGTTGTGCGCGTCAGGCGGCGCCGGCGCGCAGGTCTCGCGCCATCGCGGCAGCCGCCTGGGACACGCGGTCCTCGAGCAGCCGGGCACCGGTGATCTTGTGCCGACTCTTGCCGCCCACGCGTACAGCAACCGGTGGCCGGACCGCAGAGAGCTGGTTGACGACTGACTGCGCGGCCTCGACATCCTCCTCGAGATGCACACCCAGTACAGCCGCGCGCGCCCCGACCTCGCTCGCCACGGTCTTCCAGTCGTCGAGCGGCACGTCGGCCCCGAGATAGATCGTGTTGACCCCCGCCCGTCGCAGACACGCGGCGAACGCCATCAGCATCAGCTCGTGACGCCCTCCCTGGGGCAGGCCCACGAGCACCGGTACGCCTCCCCGTGGCTCCGCGTCGTCGAAGTGCGCCGACAGATGTCGTGCGACCGCGGCGCTCGCGAAGTGCTCCTGTGCGACGCTGAGCCGCCCGCTCTGCCACGCCTCGCCGAGACGTTCCAGCTCGTACGGGAGCCAGCAGTCGACGACGTCGTCGAAGCTCGTCGCGGCGAACGCCTCGCTCAAGAGGGAGTGCATCAGTCCAGGGTTCAGCTCGGCCGCAGCGGTCACCAGATCGAGCGACTCCTGGCTGAGGTCGCTGGTCCCGGTGTGTCGTGGCGTCGTCGTCCCGAGGACCGTCTGCGCAGCCAGAGAGGCAGGCACCCCGTTGTGGACCAGTGCCGCCATGGCGCGCAGTACAGCGACCTGGTCGTCGTCGTACAGCCGGTAGCCGGCCGGTGACCGCGCTGGCACGACCACCGCGTACCGGCGTTCCCAGACGCGCAGGGTCGCCTCCGCCACACCTGTCAGCGCTGAGACCTGCTTGACCGCGTACACGTCGCCTGCTTCCTGGTGGACCACCGAATGTTACCAAAAGGTTGGACAAAGGTTCGACAAGGCCTTGACGGGGTGGGTGTTCGCCACCTACCTTTGGACAAACCTTATACAAACATTGGACGGACGTCATGGCCTTGCAGCACAAGACTCGACAACTTCACTCCGATGACCTCGGCTCCGACGACGTCGTCCTCGTGGATGACGCCGGAACCCCGCTTGGTACGGCGCCTCGCACGGAGGTCCATACCACCACCACACCACTGCACCTCGCCTTCTCGACGTACCTGTTCAACGCCCGCGGTGAGGTGCTGCTCACCCGCCGGGCGCTGGGCAAGAAGACGTGGCCCGGCGTCTGGACGAACTCCTGCTGCGGTCACCCGCGCCCGACAGAGTCCGTCGAGGACGCGGCGCGGCGGCGGATCCGGGAGGAGCTGGGCCTCACCGTTGGCCCGCTGGTCCCGCTCCTCCCCGAGTTCCGCTACCGCGCAGTCGATGCCTCCGGCATCGTCGAGAACGAGATCTGCCCGGTCTACGCCGGGTACGTCACCGATGCCGATCCACGTCCCGACCCCGACGAGGTCTCGGAGTGGGCGTGGGTGGCATGGGACAAGTTCGCCGCCGCCATCACCGCCACCCCTCACGTGTACAGCCCGTGGGCGGCGCTGCAGGTGCCGCTGCTCGTCACCAAGGATCCCGCTGTCTCCCCGGCGACGGCGCACGTGCCCGATGTCGAGGTTGTGTACCGAGACGTCGACGCCCTGCTCACCGCGGAGATCACGGCGCTGGTCGCCGAGTGGGACGGCTACTCAGCCGGCAACGGCGTCGACGTCTTGGCCGTCGATCTCCCTGCCTGGCTAGGGGATCTGCTCGTCGGGCGGGGCAAGCGGCTGCGCGTGGCGATGAGCTACTGGGGGTTCCTCGCCGCCGGCGGTACGCACGGATCCGCGGACTACCGCCACCTCATCCGCGCCGCCGCGGCACTCGAGGCCCTCCACCTGTTCGCGCTGGTCCACGACGACGTCATGGACGAGTCCGCCTCGCGCCGTGGTCGCCCGTCAGCCCACGTCGAGGCCACCCGCTGGCACGCCGCCTCAGGGGGCGTCGGCGATGCCACGCTGTTCGGCACCAACATCGCCATCCTGCTGGGCGATCTCGCGCACACCGTGGCCGACCGGATCGCCGACGGTCTGCCGAGGCCGCTGCGGAAGGTCTGGTACGCGCTGTGCGTCGAGCTGGTCGCCGGCCAGCGCGCTGACCTCACCGGTGCGGCAGCCGGACGCCGCGACATCGCCCACGCCCAGCACGTGGCGAGGCTCAAGTCAGGGCGCTACTCGATCGAGCGGCCCCTCGAGCTGGGTGCCCTGGCGGCCGGCGCGATGCCGGAGGTCGTCGACACGCTGCTGCGGTGCGGCGAGCACATCGGCCGGGCCTTCGCGCTGCGCGACGACTACCTCGGGGTCTGGGGTGACCCGGAGCGCACGGGCAAGCCGGCGGGTGACGACCTCCTCGAGGCCAAGGCCACCGTACTGCTGACACTGGCGAGGGCGAGGCTCACCGGCCACGCCGGGTACCTCCTCGCACGTCTCGGGACGCCCGACATCACGCTCGACGACATCCCCGTACTCGCCGCCTCGATGCGCGAGGAGGGCGTCGACACCGCGCTCGAGGAGATGATCGCCGGAGAGTACGAGGCGGCGATCAACTGCCTCGAGGACTCGATGCTGAGCCAGGTGGGCGTCGCCGGCATCCGTGACGCCGCGAAGGCGATCGCCTGGCGAGACGCATGAGACAGCCTGCCCCTGGCGCCCGCACCGTCGTGGTCGTCGGCGCCGGACTCTCCGGACTCAGCGCCGCGATGCACTGTGCCGGCGCCGGGTACCGGGTCACGCTCGTCGAGGCCCAGGACATCCCCGGCGGTCGCAACGGCAGCCTCGAACAGGACGGCTTCCGGTTCGACACCGGGCCCGTGGTCTTCACGATGGTCAACCTGCTCGAACAGGCGTTCGCCGCGATCGGCGCCCGCGTCTCCGACTACGTGACCATGACTCAGCTCGACCCCGCGTACCACGCGTTCTTCGCCGACGGCTCCCGTCTGCTCGTACGTCCCGGTCACGAGAAGATGCGCGACGAGATCCTGTCCGAGTGCGGCTCCAAGGACGCGGCAGCGTTCGACCGCTTCGTTGTCTGGCTCAAGCGTCTCAACGACGTCGAGCTGCCTCACTTCATCGACGCGAACTTCGACTCGCCACTTGGGCTGTTGAGGTCACCGGCCGCGGGCCTCGAGCTCTTGCGTCTCCGCGCGTTCGGCCGGCTCGGGCCGGAGATCGCCGGCCGCTTCGACGACGACCGGCTCCGGAGGGTCTTCAGCTTCCAGGCCATGTACGCGGGGTTGTCGCCCACCAGGGCGCTGTCCCTGTACGCGGTGATCACCTACATGGACTCGATCGAAGGCGTGTACTTCCCGGAGGGCGGCATGCACGCCGTACCGATGGCCATGGCGCGGGCGGCATGCGACGCCGGCGTGGAGATCCGGTACGGGACCGCTGTCGAGCGGGTGGATCGGGCCGCTGACGGGCGGGCTACCGGAGTCGTACTCGCCGACGGCGAGCGCCTGACGGCCGACGCGGTCGTCGTGACCGCCGACCTGCCGGTTGCCTACGACCGCCTGCTCCCGGGCGTGAAGGCTCCGCGCGTCGCGAGGAAGGGTCGCTACTCCCCCTCGGCGGTCGTCTGGCACGTCGGGATGAAGGGCGCCACGGTGCCGTACGGAGCTGGTCACCACAACATTCACTTCGGGCAGGCCTGGGACGACGCGTTCGTCGACCTCCTCGACCGGGGACGCGCGATGACGGATCCATCGCGGTACGTCGCGGTGCCCTCGATCCATGACAAGGCAGCGGCACCCTCTGGGCACAGCAGCATCTACGTGCTCGAGCCCGTGCCGAACCTCCACATCGGCCGGATCGACTGGGAGACCGAGAAGCCCGCGTTCCGGGATCGGCTCCACACGTTCCTCGGGAACGCCGGGTACCAGGGCGAGATCGTCACGGAGAAGCTCGTGACGCCGACCGACTGGCAGGCGCAGGGAATGGCCGCGGGTACACCGTTCTCGTTGGCCCACACGTTCGCCCAGACCGGCCCGTTCCGGCCGCGCAACGTGGATCGGCGCGTGCCCGGTCTCGTCTTCGCCGGCTCGGGGACCACCCCCGGAGTCGGGATCCCCATGGTTCTCGTGTCCGGCAAGCTTGCGGCGGACCGCGTGAAAGGAATGCTCCGATGACCACGCTTCTCGAGACGGGCTATCGGCGGTGCGCCGGGCTCACCCGCGAGTACGGCACCACCTACTACTGGGGCGCGCTCCTGTTGCCGAAACGCCAACGGCGTGACGTGTACGCGGTGTACGCGCTCTGCCGGCTGGCCGACGACATCGTCGACGAGCCCGACAAGGTCCACGACCTCTCCGTCCCGACCACGGGCACCGAGGCCGAGCGGCTGGGCGCGTTCCGGGAGCTGTTCTTCGAGGCGCTGCGGCACGGTACGAGCGACGAGCCCGTCATGGCCGCCGTGGTCAGCAGCATCAAGCGCCGTGGTACAGACCCCGACTGCTTCGAGCGGTTCTTCGACGCGATGGCCCTCGACCTGACACGTACGACCTGGGAGACCTGGGACGAGCTCCGTGACGGCTACATGGAGGGCTCGGCAGCCGTGATCGGCGAGATGATGCTGCCGGTCCTCGAGCCGTACTCATCAGCCGCGACGGCGCCGGCTCGGGCGCTCGGCAACGCGTTCCAGCTGACGAACTTCCTGCGCGACGTGGGCGAGGATCTCGACCGGGGCCGCGTGTACCTGCCGCAGGACGACCTCGCGAAGCACGGCGCGGACCCGTGGCTCCGGCGCGTGACGCCGGAGTGGCGAGCGTTCATGGCTGAGCAGATCGCCCGGAACAGGGCGCTCTACGCGGACGCGGTGCCCGGGTTGGAGCAGCTCCCGCCCGCCTCGCGCCGCTGCGTCGCCACAGCCCTGGTGCTGTACAGCCGGATCCTCGACCGCATCGAGGCCGCCGACTACGACGTGTTCACCGCACGCCAGAGGGTCCCCGGCTGGCAGAAGCTGATGGTCGCGCTCCGTACCGTCGTGGCCGGCCGGCCCGCCCGTACGGAACTCAAGCGTCTGAGCCCGTCCCTCGCCTGAGAACGTCCATGGCCCGAGCCCGGGGGCGCTAGATCCAGCCCGACTGAGCACCACCATCATCACTGAGGACCCCGCACGCACGGTGCTCGGTCACGTGAGGGGTGCTCAGTCGGAGTGTTGGGGTCGGGGACCCGGGACAGGATGGACGAGGGCGGGACGGGACGGGGCGGGGCTCAGCGGCGCAGCAAGCCCCGTACCGGCACGGTCCAGACGTCCTCGCCGGACACGCCCCAGTTGCTGAGCAGCTCGTTGGCTGCCATGAAGCCCGTCGTGGCGGCCCGCTCCATGAGCGCCACCGGGTAGTCGCATCGCACCCAGTCGCCGGCGAGCACGAGGCGCCGACTCGGCGTCGTCACTCCCGGACGTTCGTGCCAGGCCTCGGGACCGATCAGCGTGCAGTCGTCCCGTACGAGCACCTCTCGTTCCACCACTGGCAACGCGGCGGTCTCCGGGTACACGCGGTGGAGCTCCTCCTCCAGCTGCGTCACGATGGCGGCCGCGGCGTCGGGATCGGTCGCCACGTCGGGCGAGCAGGCATACGCGTGCAGCTCGACGACGGATCCGAGATGGGTCCGCGACCAGGTCGCCGCACCCTCCTCGAAGCGCTCGAGTACGGACACGTTGTCGAGCGGTCCGTACCCGGTTGTCCCGAGGAACGCCGGCCGGTCGCCGCGGACGTGGCCACCCAGCCACAGGCGCGTCACGATGAACGGCGGTGCGTTGTACGTGGCGGCGACCTGCTGCTGCCAGGCGCCCATGTCGGGCGTCAGCGTCATCTCCGCGATCAGCTCGCGGGCCGCGCGGGGATCGGCGGCCAGCACGAGGGCATCGACGGCGAAGGACTCGCGAGCCGTTGTGATGCGTACCCCGTCGTCGTCGACGCTGACGCCGTTGACCGGGGTGCCGAAGTGGACCTGCACCCCGAGCTCTGCCAGGTGGTCCCCGAGCGGAGCCCAGAGGCTCGTGTCGTAGTCGTCGTCCGGCACGTCGAACAGCAGGCCCTCGGCAGAGCCCATGAAGTACGTGTGGAACATCGCGACGAGCTCGCCGGCGGCGAAGTTGCGAGGATCGGCGAAGAACGACCTCGCGAACACCTCGAGGGCGAGGGCGCGTGCGTCCGGCGGGAACCGAAGCCGGTCGAGGAACTCTGCGGCCGACTCGCCGTCATAGTCGTCGTACGTCCCGGGGAAGTGCACCCGCATCAGCTCGAGGGCAGCTTTGACGTTCACCTTCGCCAACGATCGCAAGGTGAAGGAGTCGCTCTGCCGTACGAACGCCATGACCGACCACGGCGGCGTACGGGGGAGGTTGGTGAACGAGTCGCGCAGCCCGTCCGGCCGCTGCAGCGGGTAGTCGGAGACCGGTACGAGGTGGCGCAGGGTCGGGTCCGCACGCTTCAGCAACGCTCGGAGGTTGTAGTACTGGCGGAAGAAGGCGTGGAAGCCGCGACTCATCGTGCGGTGCCCGGGCAGGGGCCACGCGGCGACGCGTCCTCCGAGACGGTCCGAGGACTCGAAGAGCGTGACCGACGCGCCGTGTTCGGCGAGAACGGTGGCGGCAGCGATCCCGGCGATGCCGCCACCGATCACGGCGACGTGGTGGGGCGTCTCAAGCCGCTCGGCTCCGGCGGGGCCCGGGTGACGTACCGCTCGGCGGTCCCGACCTGGTAGGGACGTACTCATGGCTTCTCCCTCGGTTTCCGGGCGACGAACGTGTGGAGGATCCCGTGCTGCCAGCCGGTTGCGGTGCAGTGGGCGACGTCCTCGAATCCGCCGCCGACGAGGCGGTCTGCGAACCGGGTCACGGAGTCGAACTGGACGACGCTCTGCCATAGATAGTGGTACAGGTCGTGGTTGCCGTCGAGCAGCACGCCGAGGGGGATGATGACGCTGCGGCAGACGGCGTCCCAGACGATGCGGGCGCGCGTGTTCCCGGCCACGGAGTACTCCTGGACGACCAGCCACCCTCCCGGCGCCAGCAGCTCGTACACCTCGGAGACGGCCCTGTCGCGCGCGTCGACGGGCACGTTCCGGAACAGGTAGGCCGTCATGATGCCGTGGTGACTACCGGGGCCGAGCGCACAGAGGTCGAGCTCCCCCGCCACGGCATGGCCGAACCGTACGGACCTGGGCCACCTGGCGCGGCCAGCCTGAGCGAGCATCCCGTGGGACGCATCCAGCCCGAGCACCTCCGTACCGACTGGCGCCGCCCGGTGCAACGCCCTCGTCGAAGCGCCCGTGCCGCACGCGAGATCGATGAGCCGCAGCCCCGGGCGATGGCCGACCCGGTCGAGCAGCGCCTCGGCAGCGACGCGAAGCTCCCGGTGGTAGCCGGGGTTGAGGCCGACGAGCAGGTCGTAGCGCGAGGCTCCGCGGTCGAATGCTGCGGCTGTCGTCACGCGCGCTCCGTACGGCCGAGTCTGATCCACACGAGAATTGTCAGGGTCACCATGGCCCAGCCGAAGCCGAAGTCCTCGACGGGGATGTCCCAGGGGAACCGCAGGCCCGACTGCTGCGCAGGGCTGTAGATCACGATCGGAGCGGAGAGCTTGGTGAGCCAGCCGTCGACGAGGCTCTGAAACACCCACGTGATCCCGATCGTGATCCAGTACTGCGCCGACCGGAAGATGCCGGTGCGGAACCAGGCGAACTCGGCGATGACGACGAGCACCACTGAGATCACCGTGAGGAGCGGGTACTCAGGCACGCGTGTCCTTCCGTGCACGGCGAAGGACATCGCCCACGGCCTCGTACGTGAGGAGCCCGCAGATCGGGACGACGACGAAGAACACCAGCTCCTCGATCGGCATCACCCCTAGCCGGAAGCCTGTCGTGAAGAGTGGGCTGTACGTCCAGTGGTGGCGCAGGATCCCGACGACGTCCCAGATCGAGAAGATCACGACCGTCGGGAGGAGCGCGAGGAGCAGGCGGAGCGGACGGCGGTAGACGCGGGCGCGGAGCACGAACTCGAGCGGGAGCGTCACGATCAGGCACGCCATCATCAGGGCCAGGTACTGCCAGCGGTCGTCCATCAGCGGCTCCGCTGGGGCGCCCAGGGCAATGCGTCAGCCATGACACTCCTGTCTAATGTTTGTATAGACTTTAGGGGACTGGGGCAGCCACGACAATGTGCTTGTCCACGACGTCCGTACGAAGGGCCCCGCATGGCCGACGAGCACAACCGGCGACGAGCCATCAAGGTGGGTGAACCAGCGGGCCCGCGGATCGAGCACCACGGGACCGTGTGGCGGATCCGATCCCTGTCCGCCGCCCGTCAGGTGCTGCGTGCCCGCGAGCAGACGACCCAGGCCGGTTTCACCGCCGAGAAGATCCCCATGGGCTTCTTCACCAAGCACCCGATCCTCATCTCGGACGGCCCGGCGCACGACGAGCAACGCAGCAAGGTCGCGCGCTTCTTCGCGCCCGCCGTGGTGGCCGAGCGCTACACCGACCTGATGGAGTCCTGCGCTGACAGGCTCCTCGCAGAGGCGGAAGCCGCAGGGACGTTCCGGCTGGACGAGCTCGCCCTGCTGTACACGGTCGAGGTGACCGCCGACGTGGTCGGCCTGACGGCGGCGCCCGTCCCGAAGATGGCCAAGCGGCTCGTCAGCTTCTTCAACCAGCCGCCCTTCGACCTCACCCGCGCGGACCTCGGTCGGACGCCGCGGCAGTGGGCCAGCGCCGCCGTGAACGGGCTGGTGCCGATCGTGCGGCTGTGGTTCGCCGACGTGCGTCCGGCGGTCCGGGCCCGGCGCCGGGCTCCCCGGGGCGACGTCATCAGCCACCTCATCGCCGAGGGCTACAGCGACGCCGACATCCTCGTCGAGTGCGTCACGTACGGGA